>JOHN01000013.1 GCA_000719695.1 Streptomyces sp. NRRL F-6131 | reverse complement strand
TGGCGTTGACTTTTGGCACGCTGTTGAGTTCTCAAGGAACGGACGCTTCCTTCAGGCGGCTTTCACACCGACCCTCCCTCGCTGGTGTCTTCTTTGGCTTGACGCCCCGTCCGACGTTCCAAACTCTAGCCGATCCCCGCTCCGAAAAGCGAATCCGGCCGCAATCCCCAGAATTGCGCATGTCAAATAGACCCGTTGCCGGGCGACAATGCTATTTCCAGAGGATTTGCCGCTCCGGGACCGTCCGCGCAGCTGCGTGTCCGGTGCTCCCTGCCAAGCGACTGGGCGACAGTACTCCTCCTGAGCGTCCAAAACAAATCGCCTCACCACGGGCCCCACCACGACACACGGCGGACCACGAGGGACGGGCCGCGGCGGGCCGGACCACCTTGCCGACCCCGTGTCACATTCCCGTGCCGGACGGAGTCAGTGGTGATGAGACCGACCGACACGCCCCGAGGAGGGCCCCATGAATCCGCTCCGCCGCGCCGCATCCGTCGCCGCACTGACCGCCACACTGACCGCCGCCCTGACCGTGACCGCGACCGCCGCCCCCGCCTCGGCGGGCTCGGCGCACTCGCAGCGCTGGTCCGCCGCGTGGTCCGCGTCGATGATGCGGCCCTCGGCGGCACCCTGGTTCGCCACCTGGGCCGTACAGGGCTTCGACCACCAGTCCGTGCGGCAGGTGGTGCGGCTGAGCGCCGGCGGCAAGTCCGTCCGGTTCCGGGTGTCCAACGCCTACGGGACGACTCCCCTGCGGCTGACCGGTGCCACGGTCGGCCGCGCCGCCGACGGGGCGGCCGTCGCCCCCGGGACGGTGCGGACGATGCGGTTCGCGCACCGGGACTCCGTCGTCGTCCCGGCCGGCGGGGAGGTCCTCAGTGACCCGGTGACGCTGCCGACGACGACGGGCGACCGGGTCGCCCTCACCTTCTGGTTCGACGGCCCGACCGGTCCGGCCACCTATCACCAGCTCTCGATGACCACCACCTACCGGGCCCACGGCGACCACCGCGGTGACACCGGCGCGGCGGCCTTCGGCGACGCCGTGCGCCCCGGATTCGGCTCCTGGTACTACCTGAGCGGCGTCGAGGTCACCGGCGGCCGGCCGGTGGGCAGGGCGGTGGTGGCGTTCGGGGAGTCCACCACCGACGGGTTCGGCGCCACCGTGGACGGGGACGACCGTTACCCCGATCGCCTCGCCGAACGGCTCGTCGCCGCCGGCAGGCCGCGCCCGGTGCTCAACGCCGGCATCGGTTCGAACAAGATGCTCGCCGATTCCGTCTGCGCCGGGGACAGCGCCCTGACCCGCTTCGAGCGCGACGTGCTCGACCTGCCGAACGTCGGCACCGTCATCGTCTCGCACGGTATGAACGACATCCTCCGCACCGGCGACCAGGTGTGCGGGGTGGACCGCGACGACCCGCCGGTGACGCTCCAGCGGCTGATCGACGCCCACCGCACCCTGATCCGCGCCGCCCACGCCCGTGGCGTCAGGGCCGTCGGCGCCACCCTGATGCCCTTCGGCGGCGCACCGTTCTGGACGGCGCGGACGGACCGGCTGCGCCGCGAGCTGAACGAGTGGATCCGCTCGTCCGGCGCCTACGACGCGGTGGCCGACTTCGACCGGGCCGTCGACCCGGCGGGAACCGGTGCCATCCCGGAGGGCTACCACTTCGGCGACCACCTCCACCCCAGCCCGCTCGGCTACCGGGCCATGGCCGACAGCGTCGATCTCGACAGCCTACGGTGACCTGCGGCCGAGCGGCCCCGAGTCGGCTCGGAATCCGACTCCGAGCCGGCTCAGGACTGGCGGAGCGCCTCGGTGAGGCGGCCCGCCGCCTCGACGACGGCCCCTGAGAGCAGGGCGCCGGGGTGGCGGGTGAGCCGTTCGATCGGGCCGGAGACGGTGACGGCGGCCACCACCCGGTTGCCCGGGCCGCGGACGGGCGCGGAGACGGAGGCGACGCCGATCTCGCGCTCGCCGATGGACTGCGCCCAGCCCCGGCGCCGCACCCCGCTCAGGGCCGTCGCGGTGAAGCGGGCCCCCTGCAGGCCGCGGTGGAGCCGCTCGGGCTCCTCCCAGGCGAGCAGGACCTGCGCCGCCGCGCCGACCTTCATGGGCAGGGTGACCCCCACCGGAACGGTGTCCCGCAGGCCGGAGAGGCGCTCGGCGGCGGCCACGCAGATCCGGATCCCGCCCTGGCGGCGGTAGAGCTGGGCGCTCTCCCCGGTGAGGTCGCGCAGGTGGCCGAGGACCGGTCCGGCGGCGGCCAGCAGCCGGTCCTCACCGGCGGCCGCCGACAGCTCGCCGAGCCGGGGGCCGAGGATGAACCGGCCCTCCACGTCGCGGGCGACCAGGCGGTGCTGTTCGAGTGCGACCGCGAGCCGGTGGGCCGTGGGCCGGGCCAGACCGGTCACCGCGACCAGCCCGGCCAAGGTGGCGGGGCCCGCCTCCAGGGTGCCGAGGATCGAGGTGACCTTGTCGAGCACGCCGACGCCGCTCGTGTTCTCCATGGATGTACTCCGTCTCAGATCCCGTGAGCCGCGCAGGGGCCTGCTCACGGAGACTCCCCCGCGGGGAGCCGGGGGGTGGTCAGCGAGGGCGGGCCGCAGAAGTCGGCCGATTGCCTGCGCCGGGCACGAGACGGGTACGCGAAAGGTCCGGGACGGGAAGCGCCCGGGGGAAGGACAGCACAGAGAGCACCGTGTCTCCTCATCTTTCCCGCGCCACATTGGCGACAGGCCGGAGTTGGCACTGATCCCGGACGGCACGGCGCGTACTTCGGACGCCGGGTCGAACGGGGAGCTGCCGGGGCTTCGTAGGGCCGGTCCCTCCACCCCTCTGGATGATTCGCGAGGAACGATACAAGATTTCCCCGCCGGCTCGCCAAAGCTTTCCCCGTCGTCCCCCCGGCGGGACGGCGCTCCGCCCGTCAGCGGGCGGCGGACCGCGGCGCCCGTCCTCGACGCGCTGTCCCGCACGGTTCAACCTGGCGGGCACGGCCACCAGGTCCGTGCCGCTGACGGCCGACGCCGACACGGGGCCGGTCGGCGTGCGGTTCGCCGCCGCCCACGGGCGCGAGGGGCTGCTCTTCCGCCTCGCCGGACAGCTGGAACGGGCCGGTCCGTGGTCGGCCCGGGCGGCCCCCGGTGTGGGCCGGGAGCCGCCCGGGGCGCCGTCCCCGTGCCCCGGTAGTCCTAGGCGACGAGGGTGGCGCGCCCGCTCGGGCGGCGGCGGCCGGTGGAGCCCTGGGCGTCGCGCCCGGAGCCGGTCCGGGTCTCGCCCGCCGTGCGGGTGGAGCGGCCGCGGTGGCCCCGGCTCGCGGACGGGCTGCGCCGCGGCCGCTCGACGACGGGGTCGGGGATCACGGTGGGGACGCCGGTGGGCACCCGGGCGCCGGTGATCCGGGCGAGCTCCTCGTCGCCGGCGTTGACCCTGGTGGTGACGGGAGTGATGGCGGCCGTCGCCATCAGACGGGTCATCGCGCGGCGCTGGTTGGGCAGGACCAGCGTGACGACGGTGCCGGACTCGCCGGCCCGGGCGGTGCGGCCGCCCCGGTGGAGGTAGTCCTTGTGGTCGGTCGGCGGGTCCAGGTTGACGACCAGGTCGAGGCCGTCGACGTGGATGCCCCGGGCGGCGACGTTGGTCGCGATCAGGGCCGTGACCTGGCCGGTGCGGAACTGGTCCAGGGTGCGGTTGCGCTGGGGCTGGGACTTGCCGCCGTGCAGGGCCGCGGCCTTCACCCCGTTCGCGAGCAGGTCCGCCACCAGGCGGTCGGCGCCGTCCTTGGTGTCGGTGAACATGATCACCCGGCCCTCGCGGGAGGCGATGTGGGCGATGGTGGCGCCCTTGTCGAAGTTCTGCACGTGCAGGACGTGGTGCTCCATGGTGCTCACCGCGCCCGCCGACGGGTCCACCGAGTGGGTGACCGGGTCGTCCAGGAAACGCCGCACCAGCCGGTCCACATTGCGGTCCAGGGTGGCGGAGAACAGCATCGTCTGGCCGCCCGCGGCGACCTGCTCCAGGAGCTCGGTGACCTGCGGCAGGAAGCCCATGTCGGCCATCTGGTCGGCCTCGTCGAGCACCGTGATGCCGACCTCGTCCAGTCGGCAGGCGCCGCGCTGGATGAGGTCCTTGAGCCGGCCGGGCGTGGCCACCACGATCTCCGCCCCGCGGTTCAGGGTCTGGGCCTGGCGTCCGATCGACATCCCGCCGACCGCCGTCGCCATCCGCAGCCGCAGCGCGTGGGCGTAGGGGGTGAGGGCCTCGGTGACCTGCTGCGCGAGTTCACGGGTGGGCACCAGCACCAGGGCCAGCGGGCGGCCGCCCTCGGCCCTGCGACCGGCGGTCCGGGCCAGCACCGCGAGGCCGAAGGCGATGGTCTTGCCCGAACCGGTGCGGCCCCGGCCGAGGACGTCGCGGCCGGCCAGCGAGTTCGGCAACGTCGCGGCCTGGATCGGGAACGGCGCGGTGACGCCCTGGCGGGTCAGCACCGACAGCAGTGCCTTCGGCATGTCCAGCTCGGCGAAGGACTCGACGGGGGGCAGGGCCGGGGTGGTGCTGACCGGCATCGCGAACTCGGCCGGCGCGGACGACCCCTGACCGGGGGCGCGACGGCCCCCGGAGGGTCGGCCTCCGGCGGGCCGGGCGCCGTAGAAGGCACCGCCACCGGAACGGGAGCCACCGCCCGAGCGGGAGCCGCCGGCGGAGCGGGAGTTGGCGTTCTGGTACGGCGAGCGGCTGGAGCGACTCATACGGGAAACCTTCCTCGGGGAGGCACGTCACGAGGAAGGCTCCATGGCGCGGAGCACCGGCGGAGACCGCAAGGAAACGGGCCTGAACGGCCGAAACGGGCCTGAACGGCCGGGGGCGCGCCGTGGCGCGATGTGCTGAACGGCGATGCGCTGAACGGCGATGCGCTGAACAGCGACGTGCTGCGACGCCGTGCGGCGCCGGTGCGGCGCAATGCCGAGGGGCCCGCACCGAGCGTGTACGCGGTGCGGGCCCCTCGCTGCTTGGCGGGTGCCGTGGCAGAAGTACTACAGCGGGCGAATGTTCTCGGCCTGCGGGCCCTTCTGACCCTGCGTGACGTCGAACTCGACCTTCTGGCCCTCGAGCAGCTCACGGAAGCCGTTGGCGTTGATGTTCGAGTAGTGGGCGAACACGTCCGGACCGCCACCGTCCTGCTCGATGAAGCCGAAGCCCTTTTCCGAGTTGAACCACTTCACGGTGCCATTAGCCATAAAAATTTCTCCTTCAAAGGCTGTCCGGGGCACGCACAGCGCATGCTCCGAGTCGCCGCACAAGCACCCACCCGGGGAAGAGCCGGGTAAACAAAAATGCGCCTGCGAAACATCAGCAGGCGCACACAAAGTTCATGGGAACCACTACTGCAACTAGGTCGACTCTAGCAGGCCCGGGGGCGTCGCGGGCGGATATTTCGCCCCCGATTTTTTTGAAAGCCCTCCGGGGCCCGTCCGGCCCGACCCGCCGCGACCGCCAACGAGCCCCGGGGACACGGCGGTTGATGCCGCCCCGGGGCCGTCCGGGACGCCGGTCGGGGGTGACGGTGTCGACCGTCACCCCCGACCGTCCCGCGACGGAGAGGGCGCGCGGGCAATCCCGCGCGCCCGTCCGACCCGCCCGGGCGCGGACCGGGTCCACCTGCGGGATTACGGTCCGTTCGAACTCCCATGCGCCGAAAAGGGTTCCCTCCCGGGGTTTCCGGCGCATACTGGTGGGGATGACGAATTATTCAGCAGCTCGCCGCCCCCTGCCCAACAGCCCCTTCAAGGCTCCGGTGGAGGCACCCCGCAAGCACTTCACCGTCGGCGACCGGGTCACCCACGACCGGTACGGCCTCGGCCGTGTCATCGGTGTCGAGGGCGACGGCGACATCGCCGTCCTCGTCGACTTCGGGTCACGGCAGGAACGCGTCACCCCGCCCTACAGCGCGATGTACACCCTCTGACCCGGTGACGCTCACCCCCTGAGGACGGCCGGCGGCGCGCCCGTCACCGCCTCGGCCCGGCCATGGCGTACACCGCCGTGCCGGTCACCAGCAGGACCGCCGCGGTCCAGCTGGACGCCGTCGTGCCCGCGGGGAAGATCATCCAGCTGAGCACCTCCCCCACGGTGCCGCCCCGTGCCGGGACGAGGAGGGTGAGCGCGAGCCAGCCGGTCGGCAGGGTCCAGGCGAACTGTGCGCCGCACAGCGCCGCCCCGAGCGCGGCCAGGCCGACCAGACCTGCACTGCCCCGGACGACGAGCTCGGCGGGTGCGAGGTCCACTCCCGTCGCCCGGGCCGCCAGCAGTGCCGCACCGGCGCAGCCGCCGATCAGCAGCACGTGCGCCGCCCGGCGGGGCACCCACCGGATCGCGGCCGTGCGCTCCAGCACGACGTCCCGCCCGCCGAGCCCGACGGACCCGGCCGCGACGTTCGCGGTGAGCACCAGGACCGCCATCCCCGGGTCCACCGTGCCCGGACTGTGGAGCACGCACACCGCCAGCGTGACGAGCGCGACCGCGGCGGCCGAGACGGGCACCTGCCGTGAACGGGCGTACAGCACCAGCCAGCTCATCGGGCGGCCTTCCCCGCCAGCGCCGGCACCTGGAGGTACCCCGTGCAGGCGAGGGCGGTGGCCCGCGTTTCGAGCATCCGCGCGCGCTGCTCGGCCGGCGGCAGCGCCGTCAACCGCTGCCAGGCCACGTCGGCGTCCGCCCAGGTCTCCTTGGCGTACACGTCGCCGTCCCGCGCCTCCAGCGGTTGGAGCGCGGAGTCGTGCAGCGCCCAGCTCACGGCGATGCTCTGCAGCGCGACGCCGTCCGCTCCCCCGCCCTCGCGGTCGCTGCGCCCGCGGCAGCTCGGGGCCAGCCCCTGACCGATCAGCACCCGGGTCAGCCGCTCCCCCGAGGCCCCCACGAGCAGCCGCTCGTCGAAGTCGACCAGCACCACGTCGCCGGAGATCGTGCGTTCCTCGCCGAGCGCGCGCAGCCGGGTGTCCTCCCGCACCGAGGTCGGTGCCCGGTCGCCCAGGACGCCCCGCAGCACGCGAAGCGCCTCCTGGCCGCGCAGCGCCAGCTCGGGCAGGCGGTCGCGGTTGGCCCGCGTCACGCAGACCGGCCCTTCGCAGACCGGGGCCGCGGCGGCCCGGTCCACGACGTAGCTGTCGCGCGCCGCCGCCGGCAGGACCAGCAGGGCCAGGGCGGCGCCCACCAGGACGGGGACCACCGCGAGCAGCCGGGCCCGCCGGGTGACGGCCGACAGCAGGGCGAAGCCGGTGCCGAGCAGGCCGAGCAGCCAGAGCGCCTGGCCGAGGTGCACCGAGCCGGACAGGGTCAGCAGCATCTCCCGCGGCTCCACCGTCACCGGGGACAGCTGGGCGAGCCGGTTCGGCGCGGGGCCGGACGGCACCGCGCCGTCACCGGTCTGCCGCAGGAGCAGGCCGGTCAGCATGAGGGTGAGCACCACCAGGGCCGGCGGGGTGAGGACGTGGGGCAGGGCCCGCCCGACGCCCATGCCGAAAACGGCCCCCGCGACCAGGGCCAGCGCCGCCACGAGCGAGATCGGCAGCCAGCCGAGCGAGGTGTAGGTGGTCGGGCCGAGCGCCACCTGGACCCCGCCCACGAGGACCAGGAGGCCGAAGCCCGAGGCCGCCGCGAGCGCCATGGCGCCGGCCGGCAGCGCTGCCCGGCGCCAGGCCGGCCGTGGTGTGGTGGTCAGCAGTTCGGCCATCCGCGAGCGGGACTCGCGCAGGCCGTACACCGCGCCCGTGCCGACCACGAGCGGCCACCAGAAACCCAGCAGGTAGCGGGTCCACATGGCCATGGAGGTCCACTGGGCCGTCCACCCCGCGGTGCCCTTCCACCAGATCCCGTCGATCAGGAAGAACACCGCCAGGCTGGCACCCAGCACGACGAGGCCGGGCCACGGGGCGGCGGAACGCCTCAGCTCGATTCCCAGGACGCGCGCGCTCACCAGGTGCCTCCCGGCCGGCCGGAGGTGCTGAGCAGCGCCGAGTAGCCGCGCTCCAGGGGGCTGTCCCCCGGGTGCTCGGAGCCGCCCGCCGCGGCCAGGTCGTCCGGCGTGCCCTGGAAGACCAGGCGGCCCTCGGCGAAGAGCACCACGTCGGAGCAGGCCGCCGCGACATCCTCGACCAGATGGGTGGAGACCAGCACGCAGGTGTCGTGGCCGAGCTCCTGCAGCAGCTCGCGGAAGCGCAGCCGCTGGGCCGGGTCCAGGCCGGCCGTCGGCTCGTCCAGCAGCAGCACCGCTGGGTCGTTGACGATGGCCTGGGCGATGCCGGCCCGCCGCACCATGCCGCCGGACAGCGTCCTCATCCGGTGGTCGGCGCGGTCCGCCAGGCCCACCCGTTCGACGGCCCGTTGGACGGCGCCCGGGACGGCCGCCTTCGGCACCTCCTTCAGCCAGGCCATGTACTCGACGAACTCGCGCACCGTGAAGCGCTTGTAGTAGCCGAAGTCCTGCGGCAGGTAGCCGATCCGGCGCCGCAGGGCGCGGTACTCGCCCAGCGCGCCGACGGAGGTGCCGAGCAGCTCCAGTCGGCCCTCGGTGGGGCGCAGCACGGTGGCCAGGGTCCGGATCAGGGTGGTCTTGCCCGCTCCGTTGGGACCCAGGAGACCGTGGGTGCCGATGCCGAGGGAGAGGTCGAGGCCGTCGACGGCCATCTTCTTCCGTCCGACGCGGACTCTCAGTCCGTCGGCCCGGATCTCCCAGGCGTAGGTCTTCGGCGCGGTGTCGGCCGCGCTCGTGGTGGGCGCCATGCGGTGGTCCCTTTCGAGGGTCGTCAGTGGTGGCACGGGTGGCACGGGTGTCACAGATGCCATGGGTGGCGCGGGTGTCATGGAGTTCGGAGGCTTCACAGCGTCGAGTAGGCGTTCCTGCGGGCGAACACGGCGGCGGTGGCGAGGGCGAGGAGCAGCCCCCAGACGGGCAGCCGGTCGGGCTGCAGCAAGGGCTGCAGGGCCGGGGGGACGCTGCCGGTGACCCAGGCGGGGACGACGACGACGGCGCCCCAGACGGCCATCAGCCCGACGGCGGCTCGGGTGACGCCGACCACGCTGCCCAGCGCCAGGGCGGTGGAGGTGAAGGCCAGTGAGGGCAGCAGCCACTGCGCGGCGGTCATGGTCCCGGTCAGCCGTCCACCGAGCAGGAGGGCGGGCAGGACCACGAGGAGGACCGCCGTGGTGCGCCGCAGGAGCAGCGGCAGCCCGGCCCGGGCCGTGGAGGCCGTCAGTTCGTGCGCCGGGTCGAGTCCGCTCGACCAGGAGGCGGCGACGCCGAACAGCGGCAGCACCGGTGCGAGCGGCAGCACGGGAGAGGTACCGCCGAGGAACGTCGGTGCCGCGACGGCGTCCAGCAGCAGCGCCACCAGGGTGACGGCGACGGTCATCGCCAGCCACGGCGCCATGACCGGCGTCAGCCAGGTCGGCAGCGATCCGACGAGGCGTCGCCGCGGGCGTGTCCCGACGGCCGCGTCCAGTCGTGGTTCCAGACCGGCCCGGACGGTGTCGACGAGTGCGGCGATGTCGGGCGCGCCGGTGGTGACCGAGGCCGACAGCCGGCTGCGGCAGGGCGCGCAGTTCTCCAGGTGGGCTTCCAGGGCCCAGACGGTGTCCGCGGCGATGGCCGTGTCGCCCCGGGCGTAGTCCTCGATCAACCGCCGGGACGCGTGTTCCGTGCGCCCGTCCGTGCGCCCGTTCTCGCGCCCGTCCGTTCGTTGGTTCCGCTCGTTCACGCCAGCGCCTCCCGCATCGCGATCCGGGCCCGGCGGGCGCGGGTCTTGACCGTGCCTTCGGGCAGTCTGAGCAGGACGGCGGTCTCCCGGACGGAGAGTCCGTCGAGCACCGTGGCCTGCAGTACCTCGCGGAGTTCCGGCGCCAGCCGCCGCAGGGCGTCGCCGACGTCGCCGCCCACCGTCGCGGCCAGCGCCTCGTCCTCCGCCGCGGGCACCACGGCCCGCTCGGCGGCGGCGACGGGGGGTTCGGCGTGGTGGGCGCGGCGACGGAAGGCGTCGACCAGGCGGCGTGCCGCGATCGTCCACAGCCATCCGACGGCCGACCCGCCGACCGCGCTCCCGGCGAACGCGCCGGCCGCGCGCCACACCGCCAGGAACGTCTCCTGCATGACCTCGGCGACGATCTGCTCGTCCGCGCAGCGACGGCGCAACCGCACCGCCAGCCACGGTGCGGTGCGGCGGTACAGCTCGTCGAACGCCCGGCGGTCACCCTTGGCCACCAGCCGGACGAGGTGTTCCTCGTCCAGCTCGTCCAGTGCTCTCCTGCGTGATCTCACACCTGCCAGACGCCCGGATCGGCGCCCGGGTTCTGTGTTCGGCGTGACCTGCGTCACAGTGCCGGCCGGTCGGCGGTTCCGGCCCGCTGGGACAAGGGGCCTGGTCAGGGGCGTTCGGCCCGTCGTCAGGTCCGGTCGGCCGGCCGCAGTTCCCGTTCGAGGGCGGCCAGGGCGAACGCGTGGGCGGAGGCGTGCTGCCAGCGCGACCGGCCGAACATCACGTCCCCGGAGAGCCCGTTGAGCATGGCCACCGCCCTGATGACGAACTCGCTGGTGTCCACGGCGGCGAACCGCCCCAGGGCCCGACCCTCGACCACGATGGCCGCCAGGTACTCCTCCCAGGTGTCGGACAGCGCGGTGAGCAGGCGCCGGCCCTCGTCGTCGTGGTGCTGGGCCAGCACCTGCGTCCACAGGGCGTAGCGCTCGTCGCCCTGGTGCCGGGGCAGGTAGAAGCGGACGAAGAGCGCCAGCTTCTCGGCGGGGGAGGCGGCCTCCTCGGCGGCCTGCCGGAACCGTTCGCCGAGGTCCGCCTCGCTCCACACCAGGACTTCGAGCAGCAGACGGTCCTTCTTGCCGAAGTGGTAGAGGATGTGCCCGGTGCTCATCCCGGCGCGCTCGGCGATGTCCGACATCCGCACGGCCGCGACGCCCTTCTCGGCGATCGCGCTGATGGCGGCCCGCATGGCCCGTCCTCGCGCCTCGTCCCCGCTGGGCCGGCGTTTCCGGTCGGCCGAGGCCGGAGCGGGCAGGGCGGTGGTGCGCGGCTCGGGCTCGGGCGTCGGCATGGCCTCATTCCGGTTCTGGGGTACTGGATCGGTAGTCTAGACTGAAAATCTAGTCAGTGCGAGGTGAGGCACGACGGCCGCGTGCGATCGGGGCCCGACCGCCCTGGCCGACCCCGACCGACCTTCGACCGACCCCCGGCCGACCCCGCCCGACTTCACTGCCCCGACCAACCAGGAGACACCCGCATGGCGCGCGGATTCGATGTTGTGGAGACCTGTATCGCCGACCTGCGCGAGGCGCTGGAGAAGGGCGAGACCACCTCGGTCGAGCTGCTCGACGCCTACCTCGCCCGGATCGACGCGTACGACCGACCCGGCACCGCCACCGCGCTCAACGCGATGGTCGTGATGAACCCGGACGCCCGCGCCGAGGCGGAGGCCTCCGACGCCCGCCGCGCGCGCGGCGAGACCCTCGGCCCGCTGGACGGCATCCCCTACACGGCGAAGGACAGCTACCTCGCCAAGGGCCTGACGGCCGCGGCCGGCTCGCCCGCCTTCGAGCACCTCGTCGCCCAGCGCGACGCCTTCGCCGTCGAGCGGCTGCGCGCCGGCGGAGCCGTCCTCATCGGCCTCACCAACATGCCGCCGATGGCCAACGGCGGCATGCAGCGCGGCGTGTACGGCCGCGCCGAGAGCCCCTACAGCGCCGACTGGCTCACCAGCGCCTACGGCTCCGGCTCGTCCAACGGCTCGGGCACCGCGACGGCCGCCTCGTTCGGCGCCTTCGGCCTCGGCGAGGAGACCTGGTCCTCGGGCCGGGCCCCCGCGTCCAACAACGCCCTCTGCGCCTACACGCCCAGCCGCGGCGTGATCTCGGTGCGCGGCAACTGGCCGCTCGTCCCGACCATGGACGTCGTCGTCCCGCACACCCGCACCATGGCCGACCTGCTCGAACTGCTCGACGTCGTCGTGGCCGACGACCCGGAGACCCGCGGCGACCTGTGGCGCGCGCAGCCGTGGATCGCACTGCCCGCCGCCTCGCAGGTCCGCCCCGCCTCGTACCCGGCGCTCGCGCCCGCCGACGCGGCGGCGGCCCGCGCCGCGCTCGACGGCAAGCGCGTCGGCGTGCCGAAGATGTACATCAACGCCGACCCCGACGCCGGGACCAACCCCGACGGCGGCATCGGCGGCCAGACCGGGCAGCGGATCGACACCCGCCCCTCGGTGATCGCCCTGTGGGAGGCCGCGCGCCGCGACCTGGAGGCCGCCGGTGCCGAGGTCGTCGAGGTCGACTTCCCGGTCGTGACCAACTACGAGGCCGACCGCCCCGGCGCCCCCTCGCTGCTCACCCGGGGGCTGGTCGGCCGCGACTTCCTCACCGTGGAGATCGAGGACCTCTCCGCCTGGGCCTGGGACGACTTCCTGCGCGCCAACGGCGACCCGGAGCTCAACACCCTGACCGAGGTCGACGGCGAGCGCATCTGGCCCAAGCACGACGGCGAACTCCCCGACCGCTACCCCGGCTTCGACGACTCGATCGGCGACTACCCGCGCTTCGTGCGCGAGCGCCCCTACGCGTCCTTCACCGACATGCCGCACCTGGCCGAGGGCCTGCGCGGGCTGGAGGAGACCCGCCGGGTCGACCTGGAGGAGTGGATGAACGGACTCGGCCTGGACGCCGTGGTGTTCCCCACCGTCGCCGATGTCGGCCCGGCCGACATGGACGTCAACGAGGCCTCCGCGGACCTCGGCTGGCGCAACGGCGTCTGGGTCGCCAACGGCAACCTCGTGCCCCGTCACCTCGGCATCCCGACGGTCACCGTGCCGATGGGCACCATGGCGGACATCGGCATGCCGGTCGGACTGACCTTCGCCGGTCGCGCCTACGACGACAACGCCCTGCTGACGCTCGCCGCGGCCTTCGAGGCGACCGGCACCCGGCGGACGGTGCCGCCGCGCACGCCGCGACTGCCGGCGCGGTGACGGTCGGCGCAGTGACCGTCGGCGCAGTGACGGTCGGCGCGGTGACGTAGCGACCGCGTGGCGGCACCTCCTACGGGGGGTGCCGCTACGCCGTTCCGGCGGCGGTGCGGACGGCGGCGGGGAGCGGGAGGGCCGCACCCTCGTCGAAGACGGTGGCGAAGCGGGCCGGGCCGAGGGCCGCGCGGGCAGCGGCGGTGATCCGGTCCACGTCCGCGCGCTCGCGGCCCGGCGGCAGGGGGGCACCGGCGCCGCGGCGGGCGGCGTCGGCGGCGCCCAGGAGCAGCGCGGCACGGGTGGAGCCCGCCGTGCCGCCGGTGGCCGCGGCCGCGCCGGCGGTGCCCTCCAGGGCGAGCGCGAGGGCGCGCGGCTCCGCCAGCTCCCGGGCGTGGGCCAGGCCCCGGGCCTGGTGGACGGCGGCCTGCGCGGGCCGGCCGCGCAGTTCGGCGACGAAGCCGAGTTCCACCTCGATCAGGTGCCGTCCCGCGGTCGACGACGGGTAGTCGTCCCGCATCGCCCTGAGGTGGCGTTCCGCCTCGTCGAGCTCGCCGGCGCGACGCGCGCCGAGGGCGAGGCCCATGACGGCGAACACCTCGCCGAAGAGGTGTCCCTGTTCGGCCGCCGCTCGGCGGGCCCGCTCGTGAAGCAGCCGGGCCCGGTCCCAGTCGCCGGCGAGCAGGGCGAGGCGGCCCAGACCCCCGAGGCAGTCGGAGGCCTCCACGGCCAGGCCGAGTTGCTCGGCGAGGCGCAGCCCGACGGTGTAGCGGGACTCGGCGTCGGGGTAGTCGCCGGCGATCTCGGCGAGCGTGGCGAGGGTCGGCACGGTCTGCAACTCTCCCCAGCCGTCGCCGAGTTCGCGGAACTCGGCGGCGGCGGCGAGGCCGTCGCGACGGGCCGCCGCCAGATCGCCGGCGGCCAGCGCCGTGCGGGCCAGCAGGGCGTGACCGGCGGCGGTGCCCCAGCGGTCGCCCGCGGTGGCGCAGTGGTCCAGGGCGCGGGTGCCGACCGCGTGCGCCGCGACCGGGTCGCCGGCGTGGTGCAGCCCGTGGGCGAACAGCCACAGCGCCCGGCCGCGCCGGACGGGGTCGGCGATCTCCGCCTCGGGGCAGTCCCGCTCAGGCCGACGGTGGCCGGTGAGCATGGCGAACGCGCCGTGCAGCACGTGGAGTTCGGCGAAGGTCGAGGTCGGGCGGGGCGGGGAACCGGGGGCCTGCTCCGGCCCGTCGACCGAGGACCGGGCGGCGGCCTCCAGGACGGTCGCGAGGGTGCGGCGGGCCTCGTGGAGCCGGCCGCGCAGCAGCCACCAGGGGCCGAGGGCGGCGGCCAGGCGGGCCGCTCCGTCGAGGTCGCCGGTGCGCAGGAGGTGGTCCAGCGCGGCACGGAGGTTGGCGGACTCGGCGTCCAGCAGCGCGAGTCGGCGCCGCTGTCCCGCCCCTCGCAGCTGCCCCTCGGCCGCTTCGGCGAGGTCCCGGAAGTAACCGGCGTGGCGCGCCGCGGCGGCCGGGTGCTCCCCCGCCTCGTGCAGCCGGTCGCGGGCGTAGGCGGCGATCGATTCCAGCAGGTCGTAGCGCGGCCCGTCACCGGTGTGCGCGGCCTCGACGAGCGAGCGGTCGACCAGCCGGCCGACCAGGTCGAGGACGTCGTCACCGGTGATGCCGTCCCCCGCGCAGACCGCCTCGGCCGCCCGCAGGGAGCAGCCGCCGACCGGAACGGCCAGGCGCCGCAGCACGGTCCGCTCGGGCGGGGTGAGCAGGTCCCAGCTCCAGTCGATCACCGCGCGCAGGGTCTGCTGCCGGACCGGGAGGCCGCGCTGCCCGGAACCGAGGACGCGGAACCGGTCGTCGATGCGGGCGGCCAACTCGCGTACGCCCATGGCCCGCACCCGGGTGGCCGCGAGCTCCAGGGCGAGCGGGATGCCGTCCAGACGGTGGCAGATCTCCGCGACGGCGGCCCGCGTGTCGTCGTCGGGCATGCCGTCGTCGGGCATGCCGTCGTCGGCCGTGCCGTGGCCCCCGGTGGACGGAGCGAACCCGGGTGCGGCCGACGCGGCCCGCTCGACGAACAGCTGCGCGGCGGCCGCCGGGTCGAGCGGGGCGACCGGGAAGACCGTCTCCCCGGGCAACCGCAGCGACTCCCGGCTGGTCGCCAGGACGCGCAGCCCCGGCGCGGTGTCCAGCAGCGTCGCGACCAGATCGGCGGCCGGTTCGATCACGTGCTCGCAGTTGTCGAGGACGAGCAGGGCCCGGCGGTCGCGCAGGGCGGCGGCCAGCGCGGCGAAGGGGGCAGCGGCGGTGACGGCGGCGGCCGTGGGCGCAGCGGGTCCGGCGGCCTGGCGGATGCCGAGCGCCGCGGCCACCGTCTGGGCGAGGTCGGCGGCGTCGGTGGGCAACGCGGCGGGCAGCGCGGCCAGTTCGACCAGCCGCACCCCGTCGGGCACGCCGCTCCCGGGATCGTCCGCGACCCGGCGCGCGAGGGCCAGGGCGAGCCGGGTCTTGCCCACGCCCCCGGGGCCGGTCAGGGTGACCAGGCGCTCGGTGCGGGCGAGCCGGGCGAGGGCGTCGAGCGCGGGGCCGCGGCCGACGAGCGTGGTCCGCGGGGCGGGCAGGTGCGAGCGGTGGAACGAGACGAGGTCCGGGTCCGCGGGCTCCACGGGTGCGGCGACCGGGTCCGGCCGGACCTCCGGAAGGGCAGCGTCCGGAAGGGCGGCAGGCGGGACGGCGGCAGGCGGGACGGCGGGCGGGACGGCGGGCGGGACGGCGGGCAGGAGGGCGGCGTCCTGGCGCAGGATCGCCTCGTGCAGGGCCGCGAGTTCGGGGCTCGGGTCGAGGCCGAGTTCGTCGACGAGCAGCGCCCGCAGTTCGCCGTACGCGGCCACCGCCTCGCTCTGCCGGCCGGCCCGGTACAGGGCCCGCATCTGGACCCCGCGCAGCCGTTCGCGCAGCGGGTGGCGGTCCACCAGCTCGGTCACCTCGCCGAGCAGCAGCGGATCGTCGAGCTCCAGACGGGCCTCGGCGAGTTCCTCGACGACGGCGAGCCGTTCCTCGGCCAGGCGCTGGGCCGCCGGGCGGACGAACTCCTCGTCGGCGAAGTCGGCGTACGGGTGCCCGCGCCACAGGTCCAGCGCCCGGGTGAGCACCTCGGCCCGGGCATGGGGGTCGGTCTCGCCCCGGGCCTGCGCGGCCAGCGTCCGGAAGCGGACCGCGTCCACCTGGGCGAGGTCGTCGTCGAGCCGGAGGCGGTAGCCGGCCGGCTGGTGGGTGACCCGGTCGCGGCCGATCGCCCGGCGCAGCTGGGAGACCTTGGCCTGGAGCGCGTTGGCGGGGTTGGCGGGTGCGGCGTCGCCCCAGATGTCGTCGACGAGGCGGTCCGGCGAGACCGGCCGGCCCTCGTGCAGCAACAGGGCGGCCAGCAGGGCACGCACCTTGGTCTCGGGCACCCGTACGGGTGCACCGTCACCGTCCCACACCGCCAGCGGGCCGAGCACCCCAAACCTCATGGGTTCCACCCTACACAGCATGATCATCCGCTGATCGGCCCGGACCGCCGACGGGGCGCCGACGAGCCGCTGCCGGACCGTCAGCGGACCGTCAGCGGAGCGGAAGCGGGAAGCGGGATCGTCTGTTCAGCGGGCCGGAGAGACCGCCCGACACCCCCCACGGACGACCGAGGAGCACGATCATGAGCACCGACACCCTGGTTCCGGCGCACGCCCCCGCCGACGCGGCCGGCATCGCCTCCCGCACCGACGCCCCGCTGTTCCGGCCCGCCCGCCTCGGCGGCCTGCGGCTCGCGAACCGCCTGGTGATGGCCCCGATGACGCGCAACCGGGCGAGCGCCACCGGCGTACCGGAAGCGATCATGGCCACCTACTACGCCCAGCGCGCATCGGCCGGACTGATCATCGCGGAGGCGACCACCCCCAACGCGGTGGGCGCCACCTACCCCAACATCCCGGCCATCCACGACGAGTCGCACGTGGCCGGGTGGCGGACCGTCACCGACGCCGTCCGGGCCGCGGGCGGGCAGATGTTCCTCCAGCTGCAGCACGGCGGCCGGGTCGGGCACCCCGAGACCACCGGACACCACCCGGTGGCCCCGTCACCGGTGCCGATGCCCGGCACGATCGTCACCCCGTCGGGGCACCAGGAGAACGTCGTGCCCCGCGCGATGACCGAACAGGAGATCGCCGCCACCGTGGCCGACTTCGCCGCCGCGGCGCGCCGGGCCGTGGACGCGGGCTTCGCGGGCGTCGAGATCCACTCCGCCAACGGCTACCTGCTCCACCAGTTCCTCTCCCGCCACACCAACCACCGCACCGACGGCTACGGCGGGCCGGTCGCCCACCGCATCCGCTTCACCGTCGAGGTGGTCCGCGCGGTCGTCGAGGCGATCGGGGCCGAACGCGTCGGGGTGCGGATCGCCCCCGGCGTCACCGCCAACGCCATGGCGGAGGACGACGTCGAGGACGTCTACCCGGCGCTCCTGGGCGCGCTCGACGGTCTCGGCCTCGCCTACCTGCACGTCGTCTTCGCCGACCCGGACCAGCCGCTGTTCCGCACCCTGCGCGAGGCGTGGTCCGGCACGCTGATCGCCAACCCGGCCCTGCCCTGGCCCGGCCCGCTGCCCGCCGACGGCGGCCGCGCCGCCGCCGAGCGCCTGCTGGACGCCGGCGCCGACCTGGTCTCCCTCGGCCGCTCCTTCCTGGCCAACCCCGACCTGGTCACCCGGCTGCGCACCGGCGCGCCGCTCAACCCGATCCGGGACGCCCACCTGATGTACGTGGGCGGCGAGACGGGCTACACGGACTATCCGACCCTCGACTGAAGCGGACGGCCCCGCGCCGGCCCGTCGGCCGGCGCCGGCCGGGGCTCAGGGGACCAGCGCGCGGAGCAGGGCCAGGCCCTCGGCGGACGCCGTGCCGGGTGCGGCCTGGTACACCACCAACTGCTGCTCCGGGCTGCTGTTGACGGTGAAGGTCTCGAAGTGCAGATCGATCTCCCCGATCTGCGGGTGACGGAACAGCTTCGCACCGCCCGCCTTGCCGTGCACCTCGTGCCGCGCCCACAGCACCCTGAACTCGTTGCTCTTGAGGGAGAGTTCGCCGACCAGCTCGGTCAGCCCCCGGTCCTCCCGGTCCCGGCCCGCGGCGCTGCGCAGCGCGGCGACCGAGGCCCGGGCCGCCGCCTCCCAGTCACGGTGGAAGGACCGCGCGGCCGGATCGAGGAACGTCATCCGCACCACGTTGTCCGTCCGCTCGAACGAGGCGTAGAGGGCCCGCGCGAGCGGGTTGAGCGCCAGCACGTCCAGCGAGCGGCCGAGCACCAGACCGGGCGTGGCCAGCGACCCCAGCAGCTGCCGGAGCGCGGGCGAGACCTGCTCGGGCCCCCGACGGCGACGGCGCGGCGCGGACGGCACGGTCAGGTGCAGCAGGTGCGCCTCGGCGTCCTCGTCGAGCTGGAGCGCACGGGCGACGGCGTGCAGCATCTGCCGGGAAGGATTGCGCTCGCGCCCCTGCTCCAGCCGGGTGTAGTAGTCGGTGCTCACCCCGGCGAGCAGGGCCACCTCCTCCCGGCGCAGGCCGGACACCCTCCGGCGGGCGGCGGCGGTGATGCCCGCGAGTTCGGGTGGCAGCTGTTCGCGGCGGGCCCGCAGGTACTCCCCCAGGGGGTTGCCACGCGGCGACAGGGTCTCGTCAGTGCGCATGCTCCCGAGACTAGGCTCCGTCGGCCCCGGGCCGAAGCCCTGTTCGGGGGTGCGGTGCACCCCGGACGAGCGCACCCCGGAGGAGCGCACCCCCGAGGCGCGCACCCGGGAGGAGCGCACCCGGGAGGAGCGCGGCCTGGAAGCCCCCGCGGACGGCTGGCAGGTTGGGTCGCCATGAGCAGCGATCACTTCCGCCCCGACAACGACAACCCCGTGCACGCCGTCCACCGCCCCACCGACACCGCGCGTCTCCCCCTCCTGGAGCGGCTGCGCCGCACCGCCGACGATCCGCGGCGCCGCATCCTGTTCACCGGTGCCACCGTCCTCACCATGGACCCGGCCCTGGGGACCCTCGACCCCGGCGACCTGCTCGTGGTCGGCAGCACCGTCGCCGCCGTCGGCCCCGACCTGCGCGCCCGGGGGGCCGCGACCGACGCGATCGTGGTCGACGCCACCGGAACCGTCCTCGCCCCCGGCTTCGTGGACACCCACCGCCACGCCTGGCAGGCCCAGTTGCGCCGCATCATGCCCGACGTCAACGACCTGGCCGGCTACGTCTCCACCACGCTCGCCGGGTTCGCCCCGGCCTACCGCCCCCACGACATGTACCTCGGCACCAGGCTGGCCGCGCTGGCCGCCCTCGACGCCGGCATCACCACGATGCTGGACTTCTCGCACAACTCGCGCAGCGCCGCCCACTCCGACGCCGCCGTCCGGGGCCTGGCCGACAGCGGCATCCGGGGCGTCCACGCCGCGATGGGACCGCACTTCGGCGCCTGGGACCGGCAGTGGCCCGCCGACCTCGCCCGCCTCCACGCGCGGTACGGCTCCGACCTGACGACCGTCCGGCTGGCCGCCCTCGCCACCGACCGGATCGCCGGCCCCGAGCTGGCCTACGGGCCGGAACTCGCCCGCATGGCGCAGGAGTTGGGCATCGGCGTGAGCGTCGACGCGGTCTTCGGCGAGGAGTCCTCGAAGGCGATCCTCGGCTGGGCGCGACAAGGACTGCTCGGCGAGCACCTCACCCTGATCCACGCCACCGGGCTCAGCCCCGACGCGTGGCGCGCCGTCGCGGACACCGGCACCACGATCGCCCTCGCACCCACCTCGGACGCCCAGATCGGCCTGGAGAACGCCGTGCCCGCCGTCGACGAGGCGCTGGCGGTCGGGGTCCGGCCCGGCCTCAGCATCGACGTCGAAGTCGCCCTGGCCGGCGACATGTTCACCCAGATGCGCGCCCTGCACACCGTCCAGCGGATGCGGGCCGTCCACGCCGCGTACGGCACCGACCGCGAACCGGTCCGGATCGACACCCACGACGTCCTGGGCTTCGCCACCCTCCACGGGGCGCGGACCTGCGGCCTCGGCGAGGTCACCGGCTCACTGACCCCGGGCAAGCAGGCCGACCTGCTGGTGATCACCGCCGACGAGATCAACAACCTGCCCCTGAACGACCCCACCGGCACCGTCGTCCTGGGCAGCGACGCCCGCAACATCGACACCGTCCTCGTCGCCGGAAAGGTCCGCAAGTGGGCGGGGCGCGTCCTCGACGCCGACCTCCCGACCCTGCGCGCCGAGGCCGCCGCCTCCCGCGACCACATCCTCCGCACGGCCCGCGGCCCGGCGGCCCCGCGCCCCCGCACCGCCGACTGACGGAGCACGGCACGCGGAACGGCCGGTGCCCGGCGAGCGGGTGCTCGCCGGGCACCGGCCGTTCCGGGCGGGGCTCGGGCAGGGCTCGGGCGGGGACCGGGGCTCAGCCGCGCGGGCGGCGCAGCATCCGCTGCGGCAGGCTGCCGGCGGTCCAGTAGCCGTCGAGGATCCTCAGCAGGCCCTCCGGGTCGCGCATCACCTCGGCGATCCGGTCGCCGTGGGCCTCCGCGAGCGGGTCACGGTCGACCGTGCGGCGGTCGGCGGCGGTGAAGGAGGAGGAGTACGCGTGGCAGGCGGGGCACCAGAGGTAGTTGATCATCGACGGGCCGCTCCGGCCGAACTCCTCGTGGTGGTAGGAGCGCAGGCCCTCGTGGCCGCAGACCGGGCAGGTGCGCTCGGTCACCGGCAGGTCGAGCTGGTCGCGGAGCGCCTCGCGGTGGTTCTCGTCGTACGGCCGGGCCATCGGACGGTGGTCCTCTCGGTAGTGCGGGTGGTACGGGTGGTGCGGGTCGTGCGGGTGCCGGAGGCGGCGCGGGCCGGCCGGTGAGCCGTGGGAGCGGCTCGGTCGCTGGTCAGTCCTGTCCCGATATCCTCCGCCACATCATGATGCCGAAGTCCTCGGCGTCCTTCTCGGTCCCCGTGTCACCGTAGTTCCGCATCCGGTTCTGGTGGTGGGTCTCGTGGAAGAACGTGATCACGGCCTCCCGCATGTTCCGGAGGCCCTTGTTGGACATCTCGATGATCGGCAGTCCGTTGCGGCCGGTCTTCGGCCTCGCCGGGTACGGGTAGGTCGTCCGGTACGTGTGCGGGCTGTTGCCGTAGTTGAGCTCGCCGGTGTTGCCGTCGATGATCCGTTCCTTGTGGACGACGTCGTACTTGTCCCACTCGGAGCGGTAGCCGGCCCGGGACAGGTACTGCTTGAGCCGTCCCAGGCTGACGACCGGGCCGTCCGCGTACTCGTTGGGCTTCTTGTCGGGCTTGCTGCGGTAGGCGTTGCCGTCCTTGGTGCCCGCGTTGCCGGCGTCCGGGGTGGCCCCGGGCTCGTCGGCGCTCTTCGCGCCGCTCTTGCCGCTGCCGCCCGGCTCGGTCCCGCCCTTGCCGGTGCCGGACTTCGGGGTCGACGGCGCGTCCCCGCCCTTGGGCGTGGTGGGCTCCGGATCGGCCTTGGTGGTGGTCGGCAGGTCGCCGGAGAGCAGCTTCTTGACGGCGCCGACCACGTCGTCGCCGTTCTCCACCGCGACCTTGACGGCCTTGACCGCCTTGACGCCGGCGCTGATCATCTTGACCGCGCCGTAGCCGTCGATCAGCAGCGAACCGACCACGCCGGTCCACTGTCCGGCGACGTACGAGGTGGAGCTGGTGTCGACGCCGAACAGGTTGGCGAGCGGGTGGTCGTCGACGTAGCCGGTGTGGCCCAGCCGGAACGGGGAGTCGTTGGAGTACCCCGTCATGTCGTTGAACACGTCGTTGTCGCCGTTGGCGATGTCGGCGAACGAGTTCCAGCCGTCGGAGAGCCAGTTGACGCTCCACTGCCACGGGTCACCGACGATGGAGTCCCCGACGCCGGTGAAGAAGCTGCCGACGTCGCCCCAGCTCCACCAGAGACCGTTGGGGTCGCTGCCGGACGTGGGGTTGCCGGCCCCGTAGCCGTAGCCGCCCATCTGGTTGGGGTCGCCGCTCTCGAGGACCGGGTCCACCTGGAGGAACCGGCCCAGCAGCGGGTCGTACTGCCGGGCACCGAGCAGGTCGAGGCCCGAGGTGGTGTCGGTCGGCCGGCCCAGGTACCCCCGGTTGTCCGCCCAGCCGCCCGGCGCGGTGCCGCGCGGGTTGCCGTACGGGTCGAAGGAGCGCCGGGTGACGGCCAGGCTGGTGCCGTCCACCTGGAGCTGGGCGGTGCCCTGCGGGGTGGTCGGCTGGTAGCTGATCGTCCCCTTGCTGGAGCGGACCGTCACGGTTCCGTCGGGCGCGCGGTAGTACCGCAGGCCGGTCACGGTCTTGGTGACGCCGTCCAGGGTGAGCTGTTCGGTCCCGGAGAACAGGTAGAGCGTGGTGCCGGCCGGTCCGCGCTGGAGCAGCAGGCCGCCGTCCGCGTCGTACAGGTAGCCGGTCTGCTTGCCGTCGGTGGTGACCGACGCGGTCCGGCCCTCGGCGTCGTAGCCGAAGGACTGGGTGGACGGCCGGACACCGGTGGTGGTCCGGGTCTCCACGTTGCCGGAGGCGTCGTAACCGGGGGTCAGCACGCTGGTCCCGGTGGTGGGGTTGCGGGTGGTGACGCTGGTGACCGCGGTCGGCTGCTTGACGGGGGCGTTGCCGCCACCGGGGTAGGCCAGGGTCTGCGTGGTGTCCTTCGCCGCGTTGCCGGTGACGTCGTGGTTCACCTGCTGGGTGCGGTCACCGAGCCGGTTGAACCGCCAGTCCTGCCAGTAGGGGTCCGGGCCGCCGACGGTCGACGGCGTGGGCCGGGCGGTGTTGCACTGGCCGACCTGACCCGCCGTGGCGGCGGTCAGCCCCTTGGTGTCGGTCCAGGCGGTGACCAGCCGGTGCTGGGCGTCGTAGCCGAAGCACTGGGTGTCGGTGGTCCGGTCGGTGCCGCCGCTGGAGCGGACCTCGGAGACCGCGGTGACGTTGCCGGCCTGGTCGTAGCGGTAGGCGGTGTCGGAGATCGGGTTGGCGGTGTTGTTCTGCAGGGTGACCCGGTTGGTGGCCGGACGGCCGGTCGCCTGGTCGTAGGTCTGCGTGGTGCGCAGCTGCTTGGCGGGCGTGCCGAGGGTGGTCTGCACGACCTGGCCGAGCGGGCTGTACTGCGCCGTGGCGACGTACGGCCGGCTGGGCGAGCCCATGCTGACCAGGCCGCCCTCCAGGTTGTAGCCGTAGCCGACGGTCTCGGCCGGGAGGCCGCCGTCGGCGCCGTAGCTGCTCGACGCCAGCAGGCCGACGGTGCTGGTGTACGAGGCCTTGGCGGTGTAGGTGCCCGCCAGCGCGCCCTCGGTCGACGGGATCACCGTGGTGGTCCCGGTCGGCTGGCCGATCGCGTTGTAGCCGTCGAACTTCTGGACGTAGGCGCTGCCGGCCCGGCCCCCGACGTAGCGGGTGGAGGAGACCGGACGGCCCTTGCCCAGGCTGTCGTACGTCCACTCGGCCAGCAGCTTGCTCGGGTCGCCGGCGGTGTCGCCCGCGTACTCGGCGGTCCGGCGGCCCAGTTCGTCGTAGCTGAACGACAGGCTCTGCTTGCGGGCGTCGGTGGTGCGGACCACCTGGCCGAGCGCGTCGTACCCGGTGCTGGAGTCGCCGGTGGACGGGTCGCTCTGGGTGGTCGGCCGGCCCTGGAGGTCGTAGGTGTAGGTCCAGGTGTTGCCCACCGTGTCCTTGACCGTGGAGACCTGGCCGCGCGGCGTGTAGGTGTAGCGGGTGGTCAGGTCGGCGGCCGGGGTGGTGTTCGCCGTCCCGGTCGACCAGAGCTGGACGTTGGCGGCGTCGTAGACCGCGACGTTGTCGTCCGCCTGCACCTTGAGGTAGCCGCCGGGGTGTCCGGCCGTCCCGCTCGACCACAGGGTGGTCTTCCCGGTGGCGTCCAGGACCACGAGGTTGCCGTCCGCCTGCACGGTCGCGTAGGCGCCCGGGTGGCCGCCGGTGCCGGCGGCCCAGAGGGTCCGGCCGTCCACCAGCGCGGTCAGCACCAGGTTGCCGTCGGCCTCCACGGCGAGCCGTACGCCCGCGGAGAGCACCGAGGTGCCCGAGGAGATCCGGCTGCCGCCGTCGAGCCGCCGGTCGGGCGTGGTGTCGCGGACGGTGGTGGCGGTGGTCCGGCCGAGGGCGTCGGTGTAGGCGGTCGTCGCCTTGCCGCCCTGGGCCGGCGTGGTGTCGGTCCGCTCGACGCCCCGGTAGGTCGCGGTGGACTTCCAGAGCGTGCTGGCGAAGGACACCAGCGTGGTGGTCACCGGACGGCCCTGGCCGTCGTAGGCGGTGCGGGTCACCGACGGGCCGGTCCGGTTGGTCTCCGCCCACATGGTGCCGGACGGCGCGTTGGCCGCGTCGGCGTAGGTGCCGATGCTGGAGACCTTCCAGCCGTGCGAGTCGTAGTACGTGGAGGTGATCAGCCGGCCGGCCGAGTTGTCCGCCGGGGTGGACTGGGTCTGCCGGGGCTGCAGGGTGCCGTCGTAGATGGTGACGGAGGTGCTGTACGAGCCGTCCTCGCGCAGGCCCTTGGTGGTCACCGAGGACGGCGTGGGGTTGTCCCCCGCCCCGTGCACGTCGTAGGCGTAGGTCCGGTCGGGGGTCTGGGTGGCCTTGTCGCGGCCGGGGGACCAGACCTTCTCGCGGCGGCCGAGCGCGTCGTACGTCGCGTCGGTGACCAGGTTGTTGACGTCGACCGCGTGGGTCACCGACCCGCGGCCCGGGGAGACCGTGCTGCTGGCCGCCCACTTCAGCGGGTTGGTGGTGCCGAGCTTGGTCGGCAGGACGCCGGACGGCGGGTCGTAGCTGCTGGTGGTGGTGCGGCCCGCCGCGTCCGTGCTGGCGGTGACCCGGCCGTACCGGTCGAAGGTCATCGCGCCGAGCACCTGGAAGCGCGGCTTGCCCGCGGCGTCGTAGGAGGTGACGGCCTCGGTGGCGGTGACGTTGCCGAGGGTGCGGCCGTTCTGACCGAGGACCCCGAGCGTGCCGGGCCGCTCGACCGAGCCGTCGCCGTCGTAGTAGATCCGCTTGTGCGACAGCGTGGTGGTGGTGCCGGGCGCCGTGGTGCACGGGCCGGCGAGGCTGATCGTCTCCTTGGGGTAGACCAGCATCATCGGGTTGTCCGACGGGGCGTCGGCGTAGGTGGTGACGGTGCAGGTCCGCTGCTCGGGCGCCGAGAGGTCGCCCTCCTCGTCGGCCTTCCAGATCCGGCCGAAGGCGTCGAAGGTGGTGCCGGTCCTGGTGGTCCGCCACTTGCCGTCCGACAGCAGCCCCATCGTCCGGGAGGAGGTGGAGGTGATCCGGCGGGCGGTCATGTCAGGCAGCGTGGAGAGCTTGTCCGGCGCCGGGTCCTCGGAGGTCCACGCCTTGCGGGACGCGCTGGCGGTGACCGTGGAGCCGGGCGGGGAGGTCAGCGTGCGGGTGGCGACGGCGCCGCCGGCCTGGGTGTGTCCCAGGGTCTGGTACGGCGTCCCGGCCATCCAGGCGCTGTCGGTGATCTCCTCGTCCAGGACGTTCTTCACCGTGACGGTGCGCTTGGACCCGTCGGCCTTGTAGTCACCGTCCATGCCCTGGAGGTAGGAGACGGTGCTCTGGGTGATCGGGTCCGGCGCCGCGCCCGTGGTGGTGGTGACGGTCCGGTAGCCGCGGAAGTCGTTCCACGTCCGGTGCTTGTCGTCGGTCAGCTCGGAGTCGTCCCGGTGCCAGGCGGCGCCGTCCGCGTAGGTGTAGCCGGTCACCTTGGCGGGCGAGCCGGCCTTGGTGCGGTCGCTGGAGGTGACCTGCGAGACCAGGGTCTTGTGGAACCAGTCCTCGATCGGCTCGACGCCGCCCGGGGTGTTCCAGAACACCGGGTAGCACGCCATGGTGTTGGAGTCCGCCGAGGCCGGCATGGTCTTCTTCTCGCGCGAGCACTCCGGGGCCCGGTAGGTGACCGCGACCGACTCACCGGTCTCGGTCTGCACGCTGGAGATCCGCGGGTGGTACAGCGGCGGGGCGGCCGGGGTGAGGCCGTCGACGCGGTTGTCCATCTCGATGCCGACGAACGTGACCGGGTCGAGGGTGATCGGACGGTCGCCGCCGGCCGAGGTGTCCTTGCCGGTGTGGACGATCTCCGAGAGCCACATCACCGACTGCAGCGAGCCGGTGGCCTTCGGGTCCTGGGTCTTGCCGGTGACCGGGTCGTAGGTGCCGCCGGCGTCC
Source organism: Streptomyces sp. NRRL F-6131 (assembly GCA_000719695.1). Lineage (GTDB taxonomy): Bacteria > Actinomycetota > Actinomycetes > Streptomycetales > Streptomycetaceae > Kitasatospora. The sequence continues at coordinate 267,925 of JOHN01000013.1, read as the reverse complement.
GAGAAGACCTGCTTCAGCTCGTAGGTGTCGACGTCCTGCCAGCCGGAGGCCGTCCGGACCTTGGTGTCGACGCCCTTCAGCCGGTGGGTCTGCCAGAAGGTCGGGCCGCTCGTCAGGCAGACGCCCTCGGTGTCGCCCTCCTCCCCGATCTTGGTCTTCGCGTCGGACGGGCAGTTCAGGTCGTACGGGGTGTCCGGCCAGTCCTTGGCGGTGTCCGAGGAGAGGTTGCCCTCCTTGCAGACGGTGTCCGAGGTGGTGCAGCGCTGCGCCGTGCGGAAGACCACCTTGGCGGCCGGCTCGCGGCCCGCCCGGGCGTCCGCCAGCTGGTAGCCGTACGAGACCTGGGTGAGGTGGCCGCCCCGGGTGTACTTGGTGAGGGTGCCGCCCTTCTCGTCCTTGTCCTCGTCGGGGACCTGGCCGAAGCCCATGTTGTAGTAGTTGGACTCGGTCGCCCAGTCGTAGCGCTGCACGTTGCCGTGCGGGTCGACCACGAAGTCCAGGTTGAACCGGTAGCCGACCGGCTTGTCGCACTGCGAGTCGTCGCCCTTGTCCGAACTGTGGCAGGGGTCGCCCGACTTGGGATGGTAGACCGGGATGCCCCAGGCGCTGTCGGTGGCGTCGTCCGCGGTGCCGCCGGGAGCGTGGTTGAGGCCGAGGTAGTAGGCGGTGCCGTCGGTCGTGGTGACCTTGAAGTACTCGCCCTGCCAGAGGCCGTTGGTCGCCCCGGTCAGCCGCTCGATCCTGCTGCCGTCGTCGGAGACCAGGTGGTAGAGGCCGTCGGAGTCCTTCACCAGCTGCCCGCTGTGGCTGCCCAGCGAGAGGGTGGCGTTCCAGCCGGCCCAGCACGAGTCGCCGGAGTCCTCGATGCCCTGGTCCTTGCAGCCCTTGTAGGAGCGCTCGATGAAGCCGGGGCTGTAGGACCAGCCGTCACCGATCCAGGACGACTGGGAGTTGCGCGCCGAGGTCTCCCCGTCCACCGACTGCGAGTCGTAGGAGAGGCTGACCGCCGGTGCCTCGCCGCCCAGCGAGGGCGGCACGGTCATCGGGTAGTGGTAGGTGAAGGCGCCCGAGGCGGAGGCGGACCAGGCGCCCGACGCGGACAGCGAGGTCGCGCCGAAGTCGCCCTGGGACCCGCTGCTGCCGGACACGGCGGCCACCGCGACGCCCGCGGAGGACTGCGCGGCGGCCGCGGCGGACGGTGCGGCGAAGGCGCTGCCCACCTTCGCACCCGTCCCGGCACCGGCCGGGGCGAGGGCGACCGTGCCGCTCAGCTTCCGGGTGACCGGGTCGTTGACCGCCTCGACCGGCGTGCGGGTGCGGCAGGCGGCGAGCTGCGGAGTGGTGAGCGCGCACGCGGGCATCGCCACCAGCCGCAGCCGGGAGGCCCAACCACCGCCGTACGCCTGCTCGATGGCGCTGTAGTCCAGCGAGACCGCGACGTTGCCGGTCTCCGTCCGGGCGTCGGCCCGGTCCAGACCGACCAGCAGGCCGTCCACGCCGGCCTTCCTGGCCTGGCCCCGGTCGGCGAGCTTCACCCGGACCGAGGAGACCGGGCTGGCCGGGACGACCGACGGCGCGAGCGACTTCGCCCGGGCACCGAGTGCCGTGGGCGCGGCGGGCGAGACCGTGACCGGCAGGTCACCGGCCTTCGCCCCGCCGGCGGGGGCCGACAGGCCGCGCACCGCCGGGGTCTTCGCCAGGTCGACGGTGGCGGTCGCGGCGGCCGGCCACTGCACGGACTTCACCACGTGCGGGACCAACTCGCGGGCCCCGGGCGGGATCGCCGCGACCGGCGGGGTCCCGGGCCGGCTGTCGGCCGGAGCCCCGGGGACCTTCGGCTGCTCGGGAAGCGGGTCGGCCTCCCAGACCTTGTCCGTGTACTGATATCCGCCGACGATGGAGTCGGCCACGGCGAGCGGTGACACCAGGGAGAAGACCGCGGCCGTCGCCACCGCGACGGTCCCCCGTTTCATCCAGGCCCGTTTCCGGGCACCGCTGGCTCCGCGCGTTCCTGCGCGCATGTTCAATCCCCCAGAGAACAAAAAACAGCCGGTGCCTGACGGACCACCAGCTGACGGCTCATTCGGCCGTTCGGAACCGTATTGCCATGGTCAAGCCAGAGCAATACCCTTCCCCAGCGGTCACTCCGACCTCTTTCGCCACACGGGCACCAAGAAGCCTTCACAAGTGGCACCAGGGCGAGCAAAGACCGCAATTCCGACACGTGGCGGGGGGCCACGGGGCGACCGCGGTGTGAGGAGAGTCACAGCGGAGCCCGGGATCGCCCGCCTCCGGTCCCTGAAAGGGCGATCCATGGGGGAGCACCTCCGCGCCCGGAGAAATCCGGTGCGCACACTGACACGGCGGCTGGCGCTGTCGGCCGCGGTCACCGGCCTGCTGCTCGGCAGCGCCGGTCCCGCGCTCGCGGACGATCCGGCCGGTGCCGGCGCCGGCACCGCCCCGGCGGACTCGGCGGCCCCGGCGGACCCGCCGCTGGCCGCCGCCAGGGCCGAGGCCGCGCGGACCGGTCGGCCGGTCACCGTCGACAGTCTCACCACCGAGACCGCGCAGACCGTCGCCAACGCCGACGGCACCTTCAGCGTCACCACCCACCTGCAGCCCGCCCGGGTCCGCAAGGACGGCCGCTGGACGGACGTCGACGCCTCCCTCACCAGGAACGGTGACGGCACCCTCTCCCCCGCGGCCACCCCCTCCGGGCTCACCCTCTCCGGCGGGGGCGGCGGACCACTGGCCACCCTCACCGACCCGCAGGGGCGCACGCTCTCCTACACCCTGCCCTTCCCGCTCCCCGCGCCGGTGGTGACCGGCAGCACCGCGCAGTACAACGGCGTCCTGCCGGGCGTCGACCTCAAGGTCACCAGCACCGACCAGGGCGGCTTCCACGAGGTGCTCGTCGTCCACGACGCCCGGGCCGCGGCCGACCCGGCGCTCGCCGCGCTCAAGCTGACCACCCGCGTCAGCGGAGGCCTGTCGCTGGCGGCCGACCAGGACGGCCGGGTGGCGGTCACCGCCGCCGACGGGAGCGCGGTCTTCCGCTCGCCGACCCCGCTGATGTGGGACTCGGCGACCACCCCCGGCGGGTCGTCCGCCCCGGCGCCCTCCGCACCGGCCACCGGGTCACCGGCCACCGCGAAGCCGGCCGCCAAGTCCCTGCCCGCACCGCGGGCCGACGCCCCCGCGGACACCGTCCCCGCGGACGCCGCCCCCGCCACGGCCTCCACCCCCGAGCAGCCGGGCAGCTCCGCTCAGGTCAAGCGGATCGCCGTGACCCACGAGGCCGACACCCTGACCCTGGTGCCGGACGCCGGTCTGCTGAGCGGCGCCGACACCGTCTGGCCGCTGTACATCGACCCGTACACCAGCCCCATCACCAGCAAGAAGAGCCACTTCGTCACCGTCAAGGAGGGCTGCGCGAGCCAGAGCCCCTACGACGACGCCCAGGACAACGGCGAGGGCGTCGGCTACCAGCGCTGGCAGGACTGCCTCGGCCTCAACCGCGCCTACTTCGAGCTGAACATCGCCAACCTCGACAAGAAGATGGTGATCTCCAAGTCGGTCGTCCACCTGACCTCGACCTACGGGGCGTCGTTCGACTGCGACAACGAGAGCGACATCCGGCTCGCCACGGTCACCGGGATCAGCGGGTCCACCACCTGGAGCCACCAGCCGTCCGTCACCGGTGACGGGTACATCGGCGGCACCCAGAAGGTCAAGAGCTCCAACATCAGCCAGAAGTGCGGCAACCACGCCCTCAGCTTCGACGTCACCGGGCAGATCAGGAAGCTCTCCGGCGTCAAGGACAGCTGGACCTTCGGCCTCTGGGGCAACGAGTCCAAGTCGAGCAGCAACAACGACTTCGTCCGCTTCGCCAACAACCCGTACCTGACCACGGTGTTCGACATCGCCCCCGAGGTCCCGGACGGCCTGGGCACCACCCCGGCCACCCGTGCCCCGGCGAGCAACGGCTGCGCCGGCGCGGCCGACGGCTGGATCGGACAGTCCGGCCTGGCCGGGGACGCCTCCGACATCACCCTCAACGCGCACCTCAACACCGAGATGAGCGGCGTCAACCTCCGCTCCCGGTACGAGATCTGGGACACCAAGACGGCCGCCGCCGACGGCGGCTCCACCGACAGGGGCGCCCCGGTCAGCGGCTGGGTCAGCGACGGCGGCACCACCCGGGTCAACATCGGCTTCAAGGTCGCCGACGGCCACCAGTACGGCTGGCACGTCAAGGCCGAGGACGGCACCCTGGCGAGCCCCTGGTCCGCCAACTGCTACTTCAAGGTCGACCTGAGCGCGCCCAGCATCCCCTCCTTCACCGACTCGACGGTCTTCCCCCCGCTCGGCGGCGACAAGGCGCCCACCGGTCACGCCGGTGACACCGGCGTGAAGATCGCGGTGACGGCCAACGACCCGACGCCCACCGGCTGCACCCGGGGCAGCTGCGTGAGCAGCGGCGTCGACCGCTTCGAGTACGCGCTGGACACCAACATCCCGGCCAACGGCGCCGCCTCGGTCAACGCCGTGGCCACCACCGGCGGCAGCGCCGGCGCCGAGGTCCCGATCGTGCTGAGCGCCGCCCAGTGGGGCGCGCACACGCTGTTCGTCCGGGCCGTGGACAACGCCGGCAACACCCAGGGCACCGTCGGCCAGTACAGCTTCTTCGCCCCCTGGAACCCGGCCGCCAAGGTGACCGCCGGCGACCTCGACGGGGACGCGGTGCCCGACCTGGTCGCCCCGACCACCGACGGCGACCTCGTCCTGGTGCGCGGCAACGCCGACCCGGCCGGCCCGCCCGTCAGCGCCTCCACCAAGGAGCGGAGCCCGGACGGCACGGGGTGGAACAACTACCTCGTCGCCCACCGGGGCACCGCCACCGGCACCAACGTGGACGACCTGTTCGCCTACTCCAAGTCGACCCACGAGCTGTACCTCTACCAGAACGACGCGGTGACGCCCGGCGGCACGACGGGCCGGTTCACGCTCACCCAGAACGTGGTGCCGATCCGCAACTCCGCCTCCTGCCCGGCCAGGGGATCGGACGGCACCTGGAACAACGTCACCCAGCTCGTCGCCCCCGGCAAGCTCGCCCAGTTCGCCGACGCCCCCGACCTGATCACCGTCGACAAGGGCGAACTCTGGTACTTCCCCGGGACGTTCCAGGCGGGCTGCAACCTCGGGGCCGGCGTGCGGATCGGCACCGGTGACTGGTCCGGCACCACCCTGCTCGCCCCCGGCCTGGTGGGCGGCGTGCCGACCCTGTGGGCCCGGGACGACGCCACCGGCGCGGTCAGCAGCTTCCCGCTGACCTTCGACGCCGGCGTGCCGACCACGAAGATCACCGCGCCGACCCACGCACCGCTGGTCTCCGGCGTGCTCGACACCGCCAACAAGAACCTCTGCCTGGACATCGCCGGCGGCAAGACCGTCAACGGCACCGCCGCCTGGATGTACACCTGCAACGGCACCGACGCGCAGCAGTTCACGCTCGGCGCCGACGGCAGCGTCCACGCGCTCGGCAAGTGCCTGGACGTGAAGGGCGGCGACACCGGCAACGGCACGCCGGTCCAGCTCTACCAGTGCAACAACTCCGGCGCCCAGCAGTGGGCCCCGGGACCGTACCCGGGCACCCTGAAGAACACCCAGTCCGGCCGCTGCCTGGCCGACCCGGCGAGCAACCGCAACCCGCGCACCCAGACGGTCATCTGGGACTGCATGAACATCGCCGACCAGAAGTGGGCCGCCACCACCGGCAACGTGCTGCCCGCCGCGCAGAAGGTGCTGCCGCTCGGCGTCGGCGACCGGGACCACCCGACCGTCGCCTCCCCGGGCGACGTCCGGGGCACCGGGTTCCCCGCGCTCTACGCCGGCTCCCGCTCCGGCCGGCTGACCGAGTACCCGGGTGCGGCGCCGGTCGGCGGCCTGGCCGGCTTCGGGGCCCCGGTCGGCATCGGCAACGTCCGTCAGCCGTCCGCCTGGTGGAAGCTCGACAGCACCGCGGACAGCGTCCGCCCGACCGGTGGGCTCACCCTCAACGGCGGTGCGGTCCTCGGCACCGACCCGGCGCGCGGCGGGGTCCTGACCCTCAACGGGTCCACCGCGTACGCCGCGGCCGCCGGTCCGGCGGTGGACACCGGCCGCAGCTACACGGTGTCGGCCTGGGTGAAGCTCACCAGCCTCACCGACAACTCCACCTTCGTCTCGCAGTCCGGCACCAACGCCAACGCCCTCCAGCTGTACTACTCCAGCGGAGCGCACGCGTTCGCCTTCGGCCACGGCCACGCGGACGACACCGCAGGCGCGTTCAGCAGCGCCTACGGCCCCACCACCGGTGCGCTCGCGCCGAAGACCAACACCTGGTACCACCTGGTGGGCGTCTACGACGCGGACTCCGCGGACCTGCGCCTGTACGTCAACGGCGAAGCCGCGGCCACCGCCGAGTACACGGGCACCGTCTGGAACGCGACCGGCCCGCTGCAGCTCGGCCGCCGCCTCTACAAGGGCGTCTACGGCGAGTACGCGGCCGGCCAGATCGCCGAGGCGCAGCTCTTCCCCGAAGCGCTCACCCCGATCGGCGTCGCCTCCCTGGACGGCAAGCGCCCGGTCCCGACCCAGCTGAGCTGACCCCCCGCCCCGACCAGCGCGGCCCGCCCGCCCCGCACCGGGGCGAGCGGGCCGCTCCGCGTTCCGTCCCTTTCCGTCCCTTCCCGTCCTTCCCGTCCTTCCCGTCCTTCCCGTCCTTCCCGTCCTTCCCGTCCTTCCGTTCAGAATCCTTTCTCCCGGCCGGCGGCTCTTATGGTCGAGCGGCCACCGACGGTGCCACCGTCCGTGCGCCGCTCCCCGTTCCGCCAGTGACCGAACGCCGGGAGACCCCTCGTGACCCTGACTCCGCCCCGCCCCTCCTCCACCGCGACCTCTGCCCGTGCCTCCCGGGGCGTGCTGCTGGTGCACGGCGCCTGGCACACCGGCCACGCCTGGGACGGCGTCGCGGCCGAGCTGCGCGCCCGCGGTGTCGCCGTGGCCGTCGCCGAACTGCACCGCGGCTCGCTCGCGGCCGACATCGCCGCGGCCGAGGCCGCCCTGGACCAACTGCCCGGGGACGCAACGGCCGTGGCGTGCGGCCACTCCTACGGCGGCGCCGTCGTCACCGGCCTTCCGCCGCACCGGATCGACCACCTCGTCTACCTCGCCGCGATGATGCCCGACCACGGCGAGACCGCCCTCGGCCTGCTCGCCGGTGCCCCGCCCACCGACCTGGCGACCAGCATGATCGGCGACCCCGCCGGAACCACCACGATCGACCCGGAGGCCGCGGGCCGGCTCTTCCACGCCCAGCTCGGCGAGGCCGAACGCGCCCGCCACACCGCCGCCCTCGTCCCCCAGCTCATGGCCCCCGGCCACCACCCGACGACCGGCGCCGCTTGGCACCTGCGCCCCAGCACCTACGTCATCTGCACCGAGGACCGCACCATGCACCCGGACCTCCAGCGCCACTTCGCCACCCGCGCCACCCACACCCTCGTCTGGCCCAGCGACCACGGAGCCTTCGCGTCGCACGAAGCGGAGACCGTCGACCTGCTCCACCGCCTGGCCGGCCGCCCGACACCCGAGGAGACCGGCAATGAGGGGCCAACAGCCGTGTAACAGAAGGCAGTTCGCGGTGCTCGTGCGGTCCGCTCCCGGGTGTCCGAAAACGACTCCGGGCCCGCGGGGCGTGCTTGCGCGGGGCACCGCGCGACCGTGAGCCTGTGAGGACGGCCACGAGCGCCGAGGCTTCACGGGTGCGCCCGCACGGGGGCGGCGGGGCTCGCCCGATGCGGAGGCGTCCGGCCGGGGAGGGGTATCACTTGACGCCGGTCCGTCACAACCTGCAGATGCCGGACAAGAGACCGGGGCATCCCTACGGAAGCCTCCGCAAGGGCAGCATTCCCGACCGGGCGCCGTTCGACCTGGCGCGCCATCACGTCGTGCCCTACAACCAGTTGAGGGAGCTCTGGAACGCCAACATCGGGGACACGGGACCCGCGCACGGGCTTCTCCGGGTGCTCGAAGAACAGGTGCGCCAGTACGCAGACATGTCAGAGCAGCTGAAGTCCGCAGACATCGAGCAGGTCCGCAGGCTCTGCGCGGAGGTCGCGGACGGCCGGGTGGTGCACGATCCCGGCGGCAACCGGCACGACGGCTGGGACAGTTTCTGCCAGGTCTACGCGTGGCTTCCCGGGAACCTCTTCATCGGCCCCAGGGAGCGGGTCGACGACCCCGACGAGAGCTTCGAGAAGGACGCCGGACCGATCTTCCGGTCGACCGGCGAGGTCACCTCCCTCTACGAGAACCTCTCCCTCGTCAACCAGAAGATCGACGAACACCGGAAGGCGGGAAGCGGCCGGCCCGACCTGGCCGGAGAAGCCTTCGGAAAGCTGGCCGAGATCGCCGGGCGCGCCCGGTACATGGATTTCGAAGCCTCGCACTGGACATGGGAGGACGACCCCGCGGAGCTGAAGCGACTGAAGGCGAAGAAATCGAAACCCGGGCTCAGGATCAGACCGGGCACCGACCCGCAGCCGTCGTCCTCGTAGACGCCGCCCGGACGCACCCGCGGTCCCAGGAGGGGGAGTTCAGTGGATCTTGAAGCCCTGAGGGCGCACCTGGCAGGCCTGGGCGATCCGCCGACGCTGAGTGCCGCGGACACCGCGCTTCCCGAACAACTGCGCACCCTGCTGGCGGCCTTCCCGGACGGCGTGTGCCGCGGCGCGGCCGGCAGCGGCCGGCCGGAACTGGACGCGGAGCGGACGACGCTGACGCTCGTCCTCGCCCGGGAGTCCGCCGCCTGGCCGGCCGGGGCGCTCGTGGCCACGGCGGTGCGGGCGGTGACCCTGACCGTGACCGGCGAGGGTTCGGTCACCCTGACGCTCGGTGGCACGTTCCACGACGTCGAGGTGGAGTCGACGCTGACCGTGGACGACGTCGGGTGGCTGGCCGCCGCCGTCCGGCCGCGTCAACGGGGCGCGTTCGGTCGTTCGCTGGACGAGCTGGGCGTCCGGTTCGCGGGTGACGGCCCGTGGCGGGCCGCCCGGGAGGGGCTGAGCGCGGTCGGCTTCGATCCCGGGGACGTCGCGGGCTTCGACTACCGCCTGGTCAAGGAGGGGCAGGGCGAGCCGGCCGACTACCGGGTGACGTCCGTCGCGGTCGTCGTCGGGCTGGACGTCAAGGGGCTCCCCCTGGAGATCGCGCTACGGCTTCCTGATCTGGGCGTCACCGGCAGGCTGCGGGACGGCGGACCGGTGGGCGTCCGGTCGCTGCTGGAGTCGTTCGGCATCCCGGCGGGCGAGGTGCCGGAGTCGGCCACCGTCGGCGAGCTGTCGTTCGGAGCCCGTCTCGGAGACTGGTACCTCCTACGGGTGAAGGTCACGGGTGACTGGTCGCTCGGGCCCTTCACCCTCACCTCCCTGAGTCTGTACGTGTATCAGGACACTCTTCAGGGACTCACGGCCCGCATCGCGGGCACGGTGACGATCGGCTCCTCCCTGACCGTCGCGGTCTCGGCCGCCAAGGCCGCCGGCGACAAGGGCGGCTGGACCTTCGGCGGCGGCCTGGAGGCGGGTACGACGCTCCGGATGGAGGACGTCGTCGAGGCCCTGCGACTGCCCGACCTGCCGGAGCCGGTCAGGACGATGGCGCTCACCGAGCTGTGGCTGTCGCACACCACGGGCACCGGCACCGTCGACTTCGACTGCCGGGGGGAGGTGACGATCGCCGAAGGGGTGACGGCCTCGCTGGAGGCGCGGATCACCCGGGAGGGCTCCGCGGCGCGGTACAGCGGGGCGCTCGACGTCGACGGCTTCACCTTCGACGTCGTCCTCGACCAGGAGAAGTCCGGCACCGGCGTCCTGGCGGCCACCTACCGCGGCCCCGCCGAGGGCACCGAGATCGTCCTGCGGGACTGGGTGGCGCACTTCTCCGCCGCCCTGGCCGAGGACGTGCCCGACAGCCTGCGGATCGGCCTGAAGGACGCCAAGTTCGTCCGGGTCGAGCCGGCGGGCGACCCGGCGCGGTTCTGCGTCGGCGTGGACCTCTCGGCCGGTTTCGACCTCGCCGAACTCCCCCTGGTCGGCGGGTTCCTCTCGGAGGCGGGCGGCACCCTGGCGGTCCAGAACCTCCAGGTCCTGTACAGCTCCGGCGTCTTCGACGCGCAGTCGGTCTCCGTGGTGAACGGGCTGCTCGCGCGGGCGGAGGTGGTGCCGCTGCCGGCGGCGGGGCTGAAGGCGGGGGTGGCGGCCCTGGCGGAGCTGCGGATCGGGCAGGAGACCACCCCGGTCGCCCTCGGCGTGCCCTCGACGAAGACCGACCGGACGGGAGGGACCGGGCGGTCGACGGCCCGGGAGCCCTCGGGCACCGGCTCCTCCGGCACGTCCGACCAGCCGGCTTCGTCCGGCACGCCCGGCACGCCTGCTACGGCCGGTGACCCGTCCCCGACGGCCGTCTGGGTGCCGGTCCAGAAGCAGCTCGGCGTGCTGCGGATCGACCGGGTGGGGGTGATCCACCAGAACAACGCGCTGCTGTTCGGCCTGGACGCCGGGGCGCAGCTGGGGCCGCTGACCCTGTCCCTGGACGGTCTGGCGGTCGGCTCGGCGCTGGACAGGTTCGCACCCACGTTCCAGCTCGACGGCGTGGGCGTGGGGTACGTGGCCCCGCCGGTGGAGATCGCGGGGGCGCTGCTGCGGATCCCGCCCGGCCGGCTGGCGAAGGGGGTGCTCTTCCAGTTCGACGGGACGGCGACCATCGCCGTGCCCGACTTCTCGCTGGCCGCCGTCGGCTCGTACGCCCAGTTGGCGGACGGCTGGCCGTCGCTGTTCCTGTTCGGCCAGCTCGAGGCGCCGCTCGGGGGGCCGCCACCGCTCCTGGTGACGGGGCTGATGGCCGGGTTCGGCTTCAACCGGGAGCTGACCCTGCCGACCGCCCGGGAGGTGACCGGGTTCCCGCTGCTGACCCTGAACAAGCAGGGGCCGGACGCCGCCAGGCGGCCCTCCGAGGTGCTGGAGGTCCTGGAGGGGCGCGAACCCGCCGTGCCGGGCGGGCCGTTGCGCACCTGGATCGCCCCGAAGGAAGGGTCCTACTGGCTGGCGCTCGGGATCGAGTTCACGATCGCCGAGGTGGTGAACTCCAAGGTGCTGCTGGCCGCCGAGTTCGGTCACCAGGAGCCGGCGCTGGCCCTCCTCGGCACCGCCACCGTCCAGCTGCCGATGCCGGCGGAGTCCGCGACCCGCACCTACGTGTACGCCGAGCTGGGCCTGGAGGCGGAGGTCCTGCCGCTCGCCGGGAGCTTCGAGCTGGCCGCGCAGCTCGCGCCCGTGTCGTACGTGCTGACCCCGGAGTGCCACCTCACCGGCGGGTTCGCCGCCGCCCTGTGGTTCGGGCCGCACCCGAACGCCGGCCAGTTCGTGATCACCCTCGGCGGCTACCACCCCTCCTTCGAGCGACCCGCCTCCTACCCCGAGGTGCCGCGGCTCGGCATCGACTGGGCGGTCAGCGGCAATCTGACCATCACCGCGCAGGCCTACCTCGCGGTGACGCCCTCCTGCGCGATGGCCGGGGGCAGGCTGAGCATCGACTTCCACGCGGGCGGCTTCCGGGCGTGGTTCACCGCCCAGGCCGATCTGCTCCTGTCGTGGCGGCCGTTCTTCTTCACCGCCCGGATCTCGGTGAGCATCGGCGCGTCCTACACGGTCGGCATCGGGATCCTCCAGAAGACGATCAGCGCCTCGGTGGGCGCCGAGCTGGAGCTGTGGGGCCCGCCGACGGGCGGCTCGGTCACCGCGCACTTCGCCGGCTTCTCCAAGACCATCGGCTTCGGCCCCGGCCGGTCCGGCACCGGCACCGAGGCGCTGGGCTGGAGCGAGTTCGCCGACCTGCTGCCGGAACCGGCCGACGTCGTCGCCGTCGGGCCGGTCAACGGCATCGACGGGGCCGTCGAGGACACCGCCCCCCAGGACCGCGGCAACAGCGGCAGGACGTGGTACGCCCGCGCCCGTGACCTGCGGTTCTTCACCCAGTCCGCGGTGCCCGCCAGTCACCTGCGCCTCGGCGGGGACCCCCTGTCCACGCCCCGCGCCGAGGACGGCCCCGGGGTCGACGTGCGGCCCATGAACCTCTCCGGCCTGGTCGGTGAGCACCGGCTGAGGCTGTACTACGAGGACGAGCCGGCCCCGATGGACGGCTGGACGACGACCCCGCGCACCCACCACCTGCCCGCCTCGCTGTGGGGCGCCCCGCCGGCGCCCTTCAGCCACACCCCGGGCGCGCCCGGCGCCGAGGTCCTCCCGGACCGTCCGGTCGGCTACGACGTGCGGGCGCCCCGGCCCGAACTGGCCGACTCCCGGGGGGTGTTCCCGCTCGGCGAGTACTCCGCCGACGAGATCCCGCCCGGCCTGGCGCCGCTGCCCTCCTCCCCCGTCGCCGACCGCGACTACGTCTCCGTGCCCGACGACACGTGCGTGCGGCGGATCGCGGAGACCGACCGGGGCACGGCCCGGACCGGGCGCGACCAGGTGCGCGCGGCGCTGGTGGACGCCGGCCTGCTCGACGCCGGCCCGCTCGACGCCGGTCCGCTCGACGGTCCGTCCGAGGCACCGAACGACCCGACCGACCCGACCGACCCGACCGCGCTGACCGCGCTGGCGGCCGGGGCGGGCCACTTCTTCCGCCAGGCGCCGATGGTGCAGAACCCGACCCAGTGAGGGAGCAGGACCACGTGAGCGCGAGCCCGCCGCACCCCGCCCGCGACACCATCCCCGTCGGGGACATCGAACTGCACGACCACTACCTGCCGGCCCTCCCCGCCGGGGACTACCGGATCGAGGCCACCCACACCCTGCGCACCGGGACGGACGGGGGCGCGCGGACCGTCGGCGGGCCGTTCCGGGCCGTGCAGCGGTTCACCGTGCGCGCCCCCCAGGTGGCGATCGACACCACGACCGCCGTACTCGCCAAGCAGCCGCCGGACACCTCCGCCGGGCGCTTCGCCGAGGTGCTGCCGCACCTGGTGCTCGGTGACCCGATGCTGCCGTGGGAGCGGCCGCTGCGCGGAGCGGGGCGGAGCACGCCGTGGCTGGCGCTGCTGGTCCTGACCGACGATCAGCTGCTCGGCGGCGACACCTCCCCGAACCGGACCGAAGCGACCACGGTGGGGGACTTCCTCGCCACCGATCCCGCCGTGCTCAAGCCCGAGCTGCCGCTGGAGTCCGACACCGGACGGGACGATCCCTGCCAGGTCATCCGGATCCCGGCCGCCGTGTTCCCCGCGGTGACGCCCCGGCTGGCGGAGCTGCCGTACCTCGCGCACTGCCGGGGCGCCAACACCGGGGACCGGCCCGTGCTCGGCCTCCAGGAGGACGGGCTGGTCGCCGTCGTCGCCGCCCACCGCTTCCCGGCCGCAGCGCCGGCCGGCTCACCACCGGAGGCCCGCACCAAGAACATCGTCCACCTGGTCTCCCTGGAAGGCCACGAGCGGCTCCTCGGGCCCGGCACCCCGGACTTCCGGGGCCGCACGTCGGTGGCGCTGCTGTCGCTGTGCAGCTGGTCGTTCTGGGCGCACCCGGACGGCGACGCGCACTTCCGGGCGCTGGCCGAAGGGCTCACCCGCGCCCCGGACGGCTCGCGGCGGGCGACCCGCGAGGAGATGTGGCTGCGGCTGCCCTCCCCGTACCCGGACAGCGACGGCACCCCGGCCGCCCGACGCCAGGTGGCCCGGCGGATCGGCGACGGCTACGTGCCGCTGCCGTACCGCACCCGGTCGGGCGAGCGGACCTTCGGCTGGTACCGGGGGCCGCTCACCCCCGTCCTGCCCGCGGCCGTGGACCGGGTGGCGACCGCCACCACGGCGGACGCCCTGCTCGCCTACGACCCCGCCTGGGGCAGTTTCGACGTGTCGCTCGCCACCGCGTTCGAGACGGGCCGGTCGCTGGCGCTGGCCGACGCGGCGTACGTCCAGCACCTGATCGCCTTCAAGCGGGCCACCCACGATCTGGTCGACACCCTGTACCACCAGGAGACCAGCAGCCATCTGCCCGCCGGGGGCGGGGACGCGTCCGGCCCGCCCCGGTCCGCGCGGGCCGCGTTCGGGGCGCTGCTCGACGGGCCGCTGCTCGGCAGCCTGGGGGCGACGCCCGCCCGGCCCCGTGAGCCCTGGTCGCCGCCCGCGCCCGAGCCCGCGCCGGGCCGTCCGAGCGCGGAACTGGAGGCCTTCCTGCGCTCCGACGCGGCCCGCACGGCCGTCGCCCGGGCGCTGGACGAGGACGCCGGGCTCAGGGAACGCCTCGCACCGGTCGTGGCCTGGCTGGCCCGGCTGCTGCTGCTCGTCCCGGTGCCGTTCACCCGGCTGGTGCCGGACGCCCGGATGCTGCCGCCGGAGTCGCTGCGCTTCTTCCTCACCGATCCGAACTGGCGGGACGCGCTGATCGGCGGGGCGCTGGGGATCGGCGCCCAGTCGAGCCGGGACACCCTCCAGGACGAGATCGTGGCCGCGGCGGTGCGGGCGGAGGTGGCGGGGGCGGCGGCCCGGCACCGGGACACGCTGCGCGGCGCCGGGGCCGGCGCCCCCGACGACGACCCGGGCGATCCCGACCGCCCCCTCGGCGCCGTCTCCGGCCTGCTGCTCCGCTCCGCGCTGGTCTCCGGCTGGCCCCATCTCGCCGTCCGGGCCGTGGACGCGGCGGGCGCGCCGCTGCCGGTGCTGCGGATGGAGCACCTCTCCCCGTCCGTGCTGCTGTGCCTGTTCAACGGGGTGCCCGCGACCGTCGAACTCGCCGAACCCCAGGAGGGCTTCCGCTTCGGGGTCGAGGACGACGGCCTGATCCCGCTGCGCAGCCTGCTGCCGGACGCCGGCCCCCGGCTGCCGCTGGGCGAGCAGCTCGGCACGGACGTCACCTTCGACGTCCTGCGCCATCTGCGGCCGTCCGCCGACCCGAACGTCCGCGTCCTGGACGTCGGTTCGCTGGTCGCCGCGCTGACCGAAGCCCTGGACCGTGCCCACGGCACCCCGGTCGGCCCGGTCGGCCCGGCCGATCTCGCCCTGCAACTGGTCAAGGTGCCCGAGGCGATCCGCTTCGACGGTCCGGACGGGGACCGGTTCCCGGCGAGCGGAGGAGCCCCCGCATGAGCCCCCGCATGAGCGCCCGCCCCGCCCTCGTCGTACCGGTCGGTCTCGACGCGCTCGTGGTGACCGAGGCGGTGCTGCGCCGGGACGGCTTCCGTACCTGGCGGCAGAACTACCTGGCCCTGCGCGACTACACCAGCCCCGAGCCGGACGAGGGCGACCGGCAGAGCGACGACCCCCTGTTCCGGCGCCCCGGGGTGCACCTGCACTGGACGCTGCCGCGCGGACTGCGCCACGGCGTGGAGGACCCGACCACCGGCGGGGTCGACTACCCGCTGCTGCCCAACCGCTGGCTGGTCACCCGGTTCAGCGGCGGCGCCCGGCGCCGGGTCAGGGCCTGGGTGATCGAGAGCGACTGCCCGCACACCTCGTACGCCGCCCGGCACGGGCACGTCCTCGAGGAGTCCAGCTCCCACCTGGTCGGCGCCGGGACCCTGGACGCCTGGCGGGCCAGCGCCGACCCCTACCGCAGCGCCCGCACCTCCGCGTCGGCCCAGGTCCCGATCGGGCTGGCCTTCCCGCACACCGACGACGACCCGTGGTCGGAACGGGCCGGGCGGGACCCGCTGTTCCTCACCGCGATGAGCGCGGGCGACCCGTACTTCACCACCTACACCCCGCACAACACCAATGTGTTCTCCTTCGTCGACGACCTCGCCGACCTCCCCGGGGCGGACACCCTCGGGTACCAGGTCGTCGGCTGGTACTCCGATCCGGGCGCCGACGTGCTCGCCACGCTCCCGCCGGACACCTCGTACGCCGATCTGCTCGCCCGGCTCGACTGGCAGGACCCCCGGCTCACCGGCGACCCGGCCCTGGACGACGCCCTCCCCCGGGCCGTCCGCAGCCTCTACCAGGGCCTCGCGCTGACCGTCGCCTGGGACCCGGCCGCCCCCGACCCGCCCTCCCCCGACCCGCTGCACACCGTGAAGGACAGCGGGGCGCTGAACGTCTCCCTCGGCGGTACGACCGAGGACGCGTTCACCGCGCTGGCCGGTCACGCCCTCAGGGCCTCCGGCGCCCGCCCCGCCGCCGAGGACATCCAGCTGCTGCGGGCGTTCCTGCACGACCTCCTGGCCGTCGCCGACGAGAAGGGCGGGGACGAACGGGTCCGCCGCGCGATCCACGCGGCGTCGTTCGGCACCTCCTCGGGGGGATACCGGTGGACGGTGACTCCCCCGCCCGCCGACCCGACGCCCACCGACCCGACGCCGGACGGCCCGACGGACAGCCCGACGCCGGACGGCCCGACGGACAGCCGGGCGCCGGACGGCCCGACGGACGGCCGATCGCCCGACGGCCCGGCGCCGGCGCCGTTCGTCCCGCCCGCCTGGCTCGCCACCCTCAACGACGACCAGAACCGGCTGGACGGCCTCCTCGGCGAGGTGTACGACCTCCAGTGGCGGCTGAACTCCCTGTGGCTGAAGCAGGGCCTCCTGGGCGTCCTGGACCCGCCGCCCGTGGGAGCGCCCGACCAGGAGGACCTCCGGGCCGAACTGGACCCCGCCCGCACCGGCTCCCTCGCGCACACCCTCCGGGAGCGGACCGATCAGGCACGGACCCTGGCGGCAAGGGTGCCCCAGCCGGACGACACCGGCGGGCACCCCCACGCCCAGGCCGCGCTGGCCGCCGGGATCAGCGCCTTCGCCCGCGCCAAGGGCCTTCCCACGGGCGCCACGCTCAAGGCGGTGCCGCGCCCCGCGTACTGGCGCGCCGTCAACCCCGTGCTGAGCGTGTCGGGGGTCATGCCCCCGTCCGACGCCGTCACCGACCGGCCCGTTCCCGCCCGGCCGCTCGCCGACGGCAGCCCGACGGCGCTGGTCAGCGCCGTCACGGTCCGGGGCCGGACCCTCACGGCGACACCCGGACAGGGGGCGATGCCGGCATTCCCGGGCCTCGGCGGGCTTCCGCCCGAGGTGACCGGGCTGCTCGCGGAGTACTTCCTGCTGGACCCCGGCAACGCCGCCGCCCTCGCCGCGAACAGCGGCGGGGTGTCCGCGGCCGACGTCGGCGCCGCGCTCGCCGCGCACCGCCCCGAGGACTGCACCGGCACCCTGCCCGCGCTGGGCCTGGCCCCCTGGAGCCAGCCCTGGGAGCCGCTGTTCATGGAATGGCGGACCTCCTACAGCCACATCCCGCACACCGCCGACGGGCGGAGCTGCTGGGCGTTCGACGGCACCGACTACCACTACGTCCCCGGCTCGGCCCCCGCGCCGAAGCAGATCGCCGTCACGGGTGTCTCCGCCCTCGGCCCGCACCCGCGCACCCTGTTCGCCGCCCGGCTGAAGGAGTTCGTCACCCGGCACGGCTCCGACGACCAGCGCGACCGGCTCGACACCTGGCTGGACGCGATCGGCGACTGGGGGGTCCTCGCCCAGGAACTGACCGGCTTCAACGACCGGATCGCGGCCCGGGACACCCGCGCGTTCCGTCGACCCACCGCCCAGGACCGGCACTTCTCCGAGGTCGCGGGCCTCGCCGGCTACCCCGACGCCGCGAGCGAGGACGGACTGCCGCCCAGGTACCGGGGCCGGGTCACCAGCGTCCCCTACCTTCCCGGCGGCGAGAGCGCGCAGTTCCACCCGACCCGGCAGGGCCAGATCCATCTGGCGGACCTCTTCCTCTACGACAAGTTCGGCCGGGTCCTCGACGTGGTCAGCCCCGACCTCGAGGAAGGCGGACTGCACGACTACCGCAACTTCCCGCTGATCGTCGACACCGCCCTGACCACCGGGTCCTCCCTCACCCCGACCGTCGCCGCCGTCGCCCAACTGCCCCCGCGCCCGCTCCAGCCCGCCCGGCTCGACTTCGACCTCCTCGACGCCGCCACCGGCACCCGGGAGGTGCGGACCGCCGCCGACCCCAGCCCCGTCACCGGCTGGCTGCTGCCCGACCACCTCGACGGCAGCCTGCTGCTGTACGACCCCGAGGGCCGGTTCCTGGGCGGCTACCGCGCCCTCACCGACGGCACCGGCGCCCGCCGGGGCCAGTGGGAACCCCCGCCCGACGGCACCCTCACCACCCTCGACGAGGTGGCGGCGCTCGCCCCGACGATCGCCGGCCTGCTGCGCTCGCGGCGGCTGGGCGACGAGGCCGACCTCAGCGCCTTCCTCGACGTCATCGACTCCACCCTGTGGACCACCGACCCGCTGGGCCGCCGCACCGACCAGACGCTGTCCGCGCTCGTCGGGCGGCCGCTGGCACTGGTCCAGGCCCGGCTGCGGCTGAGCCTGGACGGGCCGCCGCTGCGCGCCACCGGCTGGCAGGCCAGCCTCGCCCCGCCCGAACCCACCTTCACCGCCGACCCGTTCGCCGTCCGCCTCGGCGACCAGGCCGCCCGCGACGACGGCCTGATCGGCTACTGGCGGGCCGCGCCCGGCGGCGGCTACGACTACGAGCGCTTCGACAGCGTCACGGCCCCCGACGACGGCCAGGAACTCGTCGTCCGGATCGGCCCGCCCGGCACCCCCGCACCGCCCTCGGCCTCCAACTACCTCCAGCTGACCTTCGGCGACACCGCACCCACCCGGCTGCTGCTGCTGGTCGACCCGCGCGCGAGCGTCCACGCCGTCACCGGCATCACCCCCACGGCCTCCGTCACCGTCGCGCAGCAGCACGTCGACGGCGCGCTGCGCCGGCTCCAGGCCCTGTTCCGCTTCGGTCCGGTCCTGGGCGGCGGCGAGGACGGCGCCGTCTCCTTCCCCCGGCCCGGCACCCGGCACGGCACCTGGTCCTGGCTGCGCCCGGCCCCGCCGCCGGGCGGCCCCTGGACCCGGCACGACCTGACCGCGGCGCCGGCGGACGCCCGGTTCCCGGACCGTCCGCCCACGCTCGAGGAAGGACTCCTCCGGCTGTTCCCCGAGCCGGACCGGCTGTTCCCCGAGCCCGACGCGTGAGGGCACCCACCTCGGCGGACGGTGCGCGCCACCTGCCCCGACCGTTCCGCCGGTCCCCCCGACGTCCGCACCCACCTACGCACCAGGAGGTCCCGCATGTCCGATCAACCCCTCCTCACCTACCGCGTCGCCACCAGCCCGGCACCGCTCCAGGCGGGCACCGCGGACACCGACTCCAAGGGCCGGATCACGATCACCGTCACCGCGGGAGCGGAGGACACGTACTGCGACTGGATCCAGATCGCCGTGCCGGGCGACGCCGCGGGCGGGGGCGCGTACTTCACCGACGACCCGAAGCCGGTCTTCTCCTCGGACGGCAACTGGAGCACGGGGTCCCTGGTCCAGGTGACCGCGAAGCACCTGGGACTGGCCGGCGAGGGCCTGTACTACCGGGCGATCTTCCACTACCAGGGCGACGACGGCGACCCGTTCGACGGCACGCTGCACCTCGGGGTCGGCGGCGAACTGGTCGACAGCACCGGCACCCTCGACCTCCACGTCACCGAGCACTCCGACACCTCGTCGGACCCCGACGACTTCGTTTCACGCCGCCGGACCGTACCGCTGCCCGTCACGGCACCCGTCTTCTACCTGAACGCCTTCCTGGCGCGCGACGACGACCGGGCCACCGTCCCGAAGACCAAGTTCTCCAGCAGCGACAACCCCTACCTCTCCTGGGAGAGCAACGGCTCCTACTACCGCGTGTTCGACGGGGACGGCGAGATCGTCTACCAGGGCTCCCGGCCGTCCTTCACCCTCCCCGACGGAGCCCTCGCCATGGACACCACCTTCACGCTGGAGGCGGCCATGTCCCCCGAGGACGCCGGCAGCGGCTTCGAGACGATCCGTCAGTACGCCGCCCTCACCCTCACGGTGAAGGACCCGACGCTGGACGCGCTGACGGTCGAGGGCGGGATATCGGGCGAGTCCGGACTGGCGATCGGCGGCAACGCGTCGATCGGCAACTCCCTCACCGTGAGCAACTCCCTCACCGTCAACGGCTCGGCCGACGTCGGCAGCGGCCTGACCGTCCGGGGCGACACCTACGCGCAGAGCGCCCTCACCGTGAACGGCTCCCTGACCGCCGAGAGCAGTCTCTACGCCGAGAGCTCCGCCCGGATCAGCGGCGACCTCACGGTCGACGGCACCCTCGACGCCAACGGCCAGGTCAACGCCGTGAGCAGCGACCACTACGTCCGGATCCGCGAACTGCGCGGCCCGTACGGCGAGCAGCTCTCCATCAACAGCAACGTCGAGGTGATCTCGGGCTGCCACCTGAACGCCACGGGCGACCTCAAGATCAAGGGCTACGGGGTGCTCTCCGACGGAGACAGCATCGGGCTCAACAACACCTACTACGGCGGCTACCTCTACGCCAGCACCTACGAGAAGGACGGCGACCGCCGGATCCCGTACGTCTGGGTGCCGGGCGACCGGGTGACGGAGTCGCACTGGCGCATCTCCCGCGACTGAACCCCGCTGACGGACGACCGGCCGCGGCCCCGGCCCCCGGGGCCGCGGCCGGTCGTCCGTTGTCCGTTGTCCGTCGTCCGTCGTCCCGCTCGACATCGCGCGACACGCCGCCGTGGTGTCACTCGATGAGGTGACAGTCGACATCGGGCCTGGCCATCCCGGGGAGCCGGTTCCTAGGCTTGACATGCCTGCTTCCTGACTGCTCGCCAGATCGACGCGTCCGGGAGGACGACCATGTCCGATCACGCATCCGAGCCCGCCACCACCATCGTCCCACCGCCGACCGCCGCCCCGGACAACGCACTTGCCGCCGCCGCGCCCGTCATTCCCCCGACCGACTCCTCGCCCGTGCTGGCGCCGGCCTCCCGACACATCCCCAAGGCCACCCTGGTGGCGCTGGACATTACGCCGCCGTCCAGCGGCCAGGCGTTGCTCAAGCACAGCTTCGCCCACCAACTGGCCCTGCGCCCGGGCGAGGCGGAAGCCGCCGCGCGGGCCGTCGGCCACCCGGCCGGAGCACCACTCACCCGACTCCTCGCCGGTTACGAGGAGGGCGCGGCGGAACCTCCGGGTCCCGCACCGTTCGCCGGGGTGCCGGTCGACGAACTCGTCGCGTTCGGCCTCGCGGTCGCCCAACTGCGCCGCACCGGACCCACCCCGGACAGCCCCGAGAACGACACCGCGAGCGGCCTCGGGAACGCGAGCGGCCCCGGGGACGGCCAGCGGGCCGGGGACGCCCACGCCGACCGCGCCGTCGTCGCCGTCCAGAACCTCGTGTTCAACACCCGCTCCAGTCGGCTCAGCATGCTCAACCTGGAGCGCCTGGAGATGGCTCCGGCCGGCATCCAGCGCGGCGAGCTGATCGCGACCGTCCCGCTGGCCCCGCTGGAGGAGACGGCCCTCACCCACAAGGAGTGGTCGGTCACCTCCCGGGAGTTCACCTCCATCGTGACGGACTCGCTGGAGAGCTACAGCGAGACGGGCGTCACCGACAACACCGAACTCTCCCAGTCCACCGCCAGCCAGCAGCAGCACTCCAACCAGTTCAACATCACCGGCACCGTGTCCGGCGGCATCCCGGTGATCAACGGCTCGGCCTCGTCCGGCTTCACCAGCCAGGACAGCAACTCCACCTCCGCCTCGGAGAGCCGCAAGCACGCCTCCGGGCTGACCCAGAAGGCGTCCTCGCGGGCCAAGCAGGAGCACAAGGTCACCATCTCCACCCTGACCGTCACCGGCACCGAGGAGACCACCACCCGGACGGTGAAGAACCCCAGCCAGACCCAGGCGGTCCGGATCGACTACTTCAGCCTGCTGCGCACCTGGCGGGTCCGGCTCTACCGCTACGGCCTGCGGGCCGCCTACGACATCGTGGTCCCGGAGCCCTCCGCCGCGATCCGCAAGGACTACGTCGAGCTGGCCGCGCTGCGCGCCGCCCTCGGGCCGTTCGTCTTCACCCTCCCGCACGACGACATCACCGACGACGTCCGCCCGGCCGACCAGGCGCCCGGCTTCCCGCCGAACCGCAAGCACTACCGCTACCTCGGCGATCTGTACGGCGTGCAGGTGCCCGATCCCCCCGAGGCCACCAAGGAGATCTTCCCCAACGACACCGTGCCGGCCGGCGGCGGCTGGCACTTCTACCCGATGCGCTTCCGCATCGAGGACGGCTACGCCATCTCCGCCGTGACGGCCGAGTTCCACCTCGGCATGCTCAGCGGCAACCCGCGGATGCACTACGGCGTGGAGGGCAGCGGCTTCGAGAAGGACTCCGGTGACCCCCTGCACGACGCCGTGGTGCTCAGCGACCCGCCGTACAACGCCTTCAAGGGCCGCACCGGCGAGCAGAACGTGCTGATCTTCCTCCATGACGTCGGGCCCGCCTGGGTGGGCCTGAAGATCACCACCGCCCGGACGCCCGAACTGTTCTCGCGCTGGCAGTCCCAGGTGTGGACGATGCTCCACGACGCCGCCCAGACCAGGTACCTCGCCGAACAGCAGGACATCGCCAACCGGATCGCCGCCCTGGAGGACCGCCTCGCCGGGGTGGACACCCTCACCCTGCGGCGCGAGGAGAACGACGAGATCATGAAGTGCGTGCTCCGCCATCTCCTGGGCACCGAGTACGAGTTCATGCATCCCGGCGCGGTCCAGGCACTCCGCTCGGCCGGCGTGGACACCGCGCACGGCGCCGGTTTCGAACCGGGCGCGCTCAAACCGCCGGACGGCGCCTGGGCCAAACTGAGGCGCCACGAGGACCTCGTCCGCTTCGTCAACCAGGCCGTGGAGTGGGAGAACGTGGTCACCTTCCTCTACTCCTACTTCTGGGACGCCCCCGACTCCTGGGACTTCATCCGCAACATCCGCCACCCCGATCCCACCCGGCAGGCCTTCCTGCGGGCCGGCGGCGCGCGCATCGTGCTGACCATCCGCAAGGGCTGGGAGGACGCCTGGGTGCGCTTCTGCGAGGGCGGCTTCAAGGACGCCGACATCCCCTCCGACCACCCGTACCTGACCATCGCCCAGGAGATCGCCGCCTACGACGACCGCTACTACCCCGGCATCCCCCCGGCCAACCCGGGCCGGGCCGCCGTCCGGATCGAGGACACCGTGAGCACCGAGTGCGCGGTCGCCGTCGGGCCCGGGCCGGTCGTCCCCGGGCTGCCGGTGACCATTCCGGTCGCCTCCAGCCGGGGCTTCACCCCCGGCGCGCTCGTCGTGATCGACTCCACCCACCGCCGCGACCTCCAGGAGACCTGCACGGTGGTGGCGGTCCCCGACCCGGGCCGGATCACCGTCGACCGGCTGCTGCACCGGCACGACGGCACCGGCACGCCGTTCCCCGTCGTCCAGCCCGGCGAGAAGGGCGAGCTGATCGCCGAGTGGAACGAGTACACCCCCTCCTCCGGCACCGACATCCAGCTCAACACCAATCTCCCCCAGATGAGTTGACCGCACATGAGTTGACCGCAGGCGAGTCGACCGCAGACGACTGGAGCGAACGGGAGGCCGTGATGGAAGTCGGCGTCAACTACCCCTGGATGCGCAACGACCCGATCACCGTCGGGCCCAACATCCACGAGAAGGGCAAGCCGCACCCCTGGCAGGGGCCCGGCTCCGAGCTGGACCGCAACCTGGCCACCCTGCGCGGCCTCGGTGTCACCGTGATCCGGATGTGGCTGCTGGCACACGGCGTCAACTACGACGGCAAGGTCACCTGCGTCACCGGCAGCGACGAAGCCGGCCGCTGGCGGTTCGAACCGCCGCAACGGATCCACCCGAAGTTCCTCGACGACGTGGAGGAACTCCTGCTGAAGGTCGAGCAGGCCGGCCTGCGGATCGTGCCGGTCCTCCTCGACTTCGGCTTCTTCGACGTCCCGGAAGTCTGGTCACGGCAGTACTTCACCTCCGGCCCGCCCACCCCCACCAACCTCAACTACGCCCGCGGCCGGCGGTCCGTCGCCGAGGACCCGAACCACCGGGCGACCTTCGTCGACGGCACCGTCAAGCCGCTGGTCGCGGCCATCGCCAAGCACCGCAAGGTGATCCACGCCGTGGACGTCGTCAACGAACCCTACTGGTGCGTCAGCTGGGTCACCGGCGACCTGTTCGGCCCCTCCGTCCGACAGAACGCACTCGTCGCCCTCCTGCAGGACTGCGTCGCCGCGGTCGAGGCCGCCGGCCTGCCGTCCACCATCGGCCACCGCTTCCACCGGGACATCAACTACGTCTTCGGCAGCGTCAAAGTGACCCGCCCGCAGTTCCACTACTACGCCTCGCTCCAGGGCGTCGACGCCCTGCCGGTCCTCTCCGGCCTGAGCGGCCCGCGCCCGTTCCTCGGCGAGTTCGGCTGCATCACCAGCGGCGAACTGGACGCCCTCCAACGCGACGCCGCCGCCCGCGGCGACCGGGTCGTCCTCGACCAGATTCCCGCGATGCGCCGCACCGCGAACCCCTGGCCGATCCTCCAGCAGTCCCGCAAGCCCCAGGCCCCGGCCACCCTCCTCACCGAACGCCTCGACTGGCTCGCCGACTTCGGCTACGAACTGGCCCTGGTCTGGCCCAACGCCATCCTTCCCGACCCCAGCCGCGAAGACCTCAAGATCGACGCCCTCCGCCGCGCCCAGATCGCAGAGTTCACCCACCGCCGCCCACGCTGACCACCCCCACGACAACTACCGCCCCCGGTCCGCCCGATGGGCGGCGATCAGCTCCCGGTACCACCCGTACGACGCCTTCGGGGTGCGCTCCTGGGTGTCGAAGTCGACGTGAACCAGGCCGAAGCGCTGGTGGTAGCCCTCGGCCCATTCGAAGTTGTCCAGGAGGGACCAGGTGTAGTAGCCGCGGACGTCGATGCCCTCGGTGGTGGCGGAGGCGAGGGCGTCGAGGTGGGTGGCGAGGTAGTCGATGCGGAAGGTGTCGTCGAGGTCCTCGGGGGTGGAGCAGCCGTTCTCGGTGATGGTGATCGGGGGGAGGGCGGCGCCGTAGCGGTCGCGGAGGTCGAGGAGGAGGTGGGTGAGGCCTTCGGGGACGACGGGCCAGCCGAAGGCGGTGCGGGGGACGTCGGGGATGTCGACGAAGGTGAAGGGGAGGCCGGGGTCGGTGGGGGCGGCGATGTGGGTGGGGTTGTAGTAGTTGACGCCGAGGCCGGTGAGGGGAGTGGCCGTGATGAGGTCGAGGTCGCCGGGATGGACGGCGCCGTGGAGGTCGGGGCCGACGCCGTAGGCGGAGAGGTCGGGGTAGCGGCCGAGGAGGAGGGGGTCGGTGAAGAGGCGGTTGTGGAGGGCGTCGTAGGCGGTGGCGGCGGCGACATCCTCGGGCGAGGGGGAGGCCGGGCGGACGGGCGTGAGGTTGTTGGCGATCAGGACGTCCAGGCCGCGTCGGTGGAGGGCGGCGGCCGCGAGGCCGTGGGCGAGGAGTTGGTGGTGGGCGGCGGGGAGGGCGTCGAGCACCAGGGCGTGGCCTGGGGCGTGGATGCCGAGGGCGTAGCCGTAGACCATGTGCACGAAGGGCTCGTTGAGGGTGATCCACGCGGGGACCCGGTCGCCGAGGTGGTCGGCGACCACCTCGGTGTACTCGGCGAAGCGGTACGCGGTGTCGCGGTTGAGCCAGCCGCCGGCGTCCTCGAGGGCCTGCGGGAGGTCCCAGTGGAAGAGGGTGGGGAGCGGGGTGATGCCGGCGTCGAGGAGGGCGTCGACGAGGCGGTCGTAGAAGGCCAGCCCGGCGGGATTGGCGCGGCCCGTGCCGGTGGGCTGGACGCGGGGCCAGGCGAGGGAGAAGCGGTAGCCGTCGAGTCCGAGGTCCTTCATCAGGGCGATGTCCTCGGGGTACCGGTGGTAGTGATCGCAGGCCACCGCACCGGTGTGCCCGTCGCGGACGGCTCCGGGGCGGGCGGTGAACGTGTCCCAGATCGAGGGACCGCGGCCGTCCTCCTCCACCGCCCCCTCGATCTGGTAGGCGGCAGTGGCAACACCCCAGCGGAACCCCGCCGGCAGGTCGAAACGGTCCGGCATGACAGCCTCCCGACGAGAACATGAGGACTGCTCATGTTACTGATGCAGCGCCGGAACACCAGCAGGGTCGGACGAAGCATCTCGTCAGGCGGGAGGGCCGCGATGGGACGTCAGCCATCCTGCGCCTGGGCCGCCTCGGCGTCGATCTCGCCGATCAGGCCCTCGATGAGGCCCCTGCTCTCACCCACCGCACCAGCCGCACGTCACATGGGCCGCCGGCGTCGCGGCATTCGCCGCTTCCCACGGTCGCCGTTCTCGCCCCGAAGGACCTGCGCGGCTCGGCGTTCGGCCTGCTCGCGGCCGTCCAGTCCCTGGGCGACCTCGCCGCCTCCACCGTCGCCGGCATCCTGTGGACCACCGTCTCCCCGAGTGCCGCGTTCACCTCCCTCACGGCCTGGATGCTCCTTGCCCTCGCCGGCCCGGTGGCGGCCGCCCGCCGCTGACCTTCGTTCAGGAGATCACCGGACTGCGTCGTTCGATCAGCAGTACGTCCCGCCATGCGCCGCGGTGGCGGCCGATGCGCTCGCGGGTGCCGATGACCCGGAAACCCGCTTTGACGTGGACGGCGAGGCTCGCAGCGTTTTCCGGGAAGACGCCGGACTGGATCGTCCAGATCCCGGCCATCTCGGTCGAGACGATCAGCGCCCCGAGCAGCCGGCCGGCCACGCCCCTGCCCCGGGCGTCAGGATGGACGTAGACCGAGTGCTCGACGACCCCGGCGTACGCGCACCGGTCGGACACCCGGTTCACGGCCACCCATCCCAGGACCCGGCCGTCCAGGTCGAGAGCGACGTACCGATGGTCGGGCAGCCTGCCCGCGTCGAACGTCTCCCAGGTCGGCGCGGAGGTCTCGAAGGTGGCGTCACCCTCGTCGATCCCCGCCTGGTAGATCGCCAGGACCTGCGCGGCGTGCTCGGGCGCCATCGGGGCGATCACGATTTCAGCAGCCACCGTGCTCCTCCTCACCGCTCCCGCCGAGGATCGCCCGCACGGCGGCCGGGAAGACCGTCAGGCATGCCTGGTTGACCTCGTAGCGGGTGGATGTGCCGTGCCGCTCGGGCAGGACGAAGCGCACCTCGGCGAGGATCTTCAGGTGGTGCGAGACCGTGGACTGGCCGACGCTCGCCCGCTCGACGATCTCGCCGACGTTCATCGGGCGGCCCTGGACGGCCAGCAGGTTCAGCAGCCGGATGCGGGTCGGATCGGCCAGGGCTTTGAACCACGCCGCGTACCGCTCGGCGGCTTCCGCCTCGATCGGCCGGCTGGTGGAAGGGTGCTCGTTCATCGACAATCGACGATAGTCGATGAACGAGCGGCCCGGAAGACCCCGCGCGGGCGGGGCCGGGTTCAGCGGGCTGCCGACAGCAGGCCGGCCATGGCGGCGAGCACCTCGGGGGCGACCCGGTAGTACACCCAGGTGCCGCGCCGCTCGCTGGTCAGCAGCCCGGCTTCGCGGAGCTTCTTGAGGTGGTGGGAGACGGTGGGCTGGGAGACGCCGACGTCCTGGATGTCGCACACGCACGCCTCGCTGCCCTCGTGCGAGGCGACCCGGGAGAACAGCCGCAGCCGGACCGGGTCGGCGAGGGCCTTGAACATCGCGGCTATCTTCACCGCGTCCGCCTCGGACAGGGCGGCCGAGGTGACCGGCGGGCAGCACGGCACGACCTCGGGCTCGATGACCGGCAGCTCTACCCGTTCCAGATTCGACATGCGTCTATGTTGACATCCGTCGATGCCGGCGGCAAGCTCATGGATATCGACGAACGTCGAAACAGTGCCCGTCGCCCTGAACAGCCACGAACCTTCCGGAGAGCCCGTGATGAGCGAGAACACCCCCGCCGAGCTGCCCGTCGTCGTGATCGGCGCAGGCCCGATCGGCCTGGCCGCCGCCGCCCACCTGATCGAACGCGGCATCGAGCCCCTCGTCCTGGAGGCCGGGGCCACCGCCGGTGCGGCGGTGCGTGAGTGGAGCCACGTCCGGCTGTTCTCGCCCTGGGCCGAGGTCGTCGACCCGGCCGCCGAGAAGCTCCTCGCCCCGACCGGCTGGGTCCGGCCCGACGGCGGGACGTACCCCTCCGGCGGTGACTGGGCCGAGCGCTACCTGCAGCCGCTCGCCGACGTCCTCGGCGAGCGCGTCCGCTACCACGCCCGGGTGACCGGCGTCGCCCGCGCCGGACGCGACCGCACCGTCGACTCCGGCCGCGACGAGCAGCCCTTCACCGTCCACGTCGAGCACACCGACGGCCGCGAGGAACGCGTCCTCGCCCGCGCCGTCGTCGACGCCTCCGGCACCTGGGCCACCCCCAACCCGCTCGGCGCCAACGGCCTTCCGGCGCTCGGTGAGCGCATCCACGCGTCCCGCATCACCTACCGCGTCCCCGACCTCACCGACCCGGCCGTCCGGGCGCGGTTCGCCGGCAAGCGCACCGCCGTGGTCGGCACCGGCGCCTCCGCGTTCACCGCCCTCGGCCACCTCGCCGACCTCGCCAAGGAGGAGGCCGGCACCCACGCGGTCTGGGTGCTGCGGCGCGGCATCACCGGCTCCACGTACGGCGGCGGCGAGGCCGACCAGCTGCCCGCCCGCGGCGCGCTCGGCCTGCGCGCCAAGGCCGCCGTCGAGGCGGGCCACGCCTCCGCGCTGACCGGCTTCCGCACCGCCGCGGTCGAACCGCTCCACGGCCAGGTGGTCCTGGTCGCGGAGGACGGCCGCCGCAGCGAACCCGTCGACCAGGTCGTCGTCCTGACCGGCCTCCGGCCCGACCTGTCGTTCCTCTCCGAGGTCCGCCTCGGTCTGGACGAGCGCCTGCAGTCCCCGACCGCGCTCGCCCCGCTGATCGACCCCAACCAGCACTCCTGCGGCACCGTCTACCCGCACGGCGCGAACGAGCTCTCCCACCCCGAGGAGGGCGTCTACCTGGTCGGCATGAAGTCCTACGGGCGCGCGCCGACCTTCCTCGCCATGACCGGCTACGAGCAGGTCCGCTCCGTCGCCGCCGCACTCGCCGGTGACCACGAGGCCGCCGCCCGCGTCGAGCTCACCCTCCCCGAGACCGGCGTCTGCGGCGGAGCCGGACTCTTCGACCAGCCCGACGCCGACCGGGCGAACGGTGGCGGCTGCTGCTCGGTTCCCGCCGCCCCGCAGCTCATCACCCTCGGCGCCCCGGCACCCGGGTCGTCCTGCTCCACCACCGGCGGCTGCTGACCGGCACCGTGACGGCCCTTCGAACCGGCGGGGCCGCGTCCGCCAGGAACCGGCGGTCCCGGTCCGCGACGATCTCCTCGACCGCGAGGTCCGGACGGGTACCGGCTGCCGCGCCGGCGTCCGGACCGGGTCGGCCGAGGAGAGTCCGGTCCGCGTGTCGTCGGTGCCGGTGTCCTTCGTCATGGACCGCAGGCTCGCGGATCCGTCCGAGTCGTGCCTCGTCGTGTTCTGGGCCGCCGTCCCGCACCAGCTGGTGGCGAGCCGGGCGACGCACGTCCACTGGCTGCACGTGCCCTTCGACCGGTTCCTCGCCTGGGGACTGCCGCGATCGCTCCTCGCCCGGGTGCTCTCGGGCGTGCCGGTGATCACTCCCCCTGCCCGTACCGACGCGAGCGACCCGGCCACGGATCTGGCCGCCGGCGACGACGAACTGCTCCACATCGCGATGCTGGAGATCCAGGCACGCGTCCGGCGCCCGGCGATCGCCGCGGTCGGCGATCCGGTGCACCGCTACTCCGGTGACGATCCGGCGCTGCGTCAGGTGGTGGCCATGGCCGGCCACATCGCGCACCACTTCCGCGAGCCGATCACCGTCGCGGACGTCGCCGCCGCGGCGAGTGTCCACCCGACCTGTGCCATGACCCGGTTCCGCGAGGTCGTCCGCACCACGATCGGCGACTACGTCAGGCTGTACCGGCTCGCCGAAGCGCGCCGACTGCTGGTGACCACCGACCTTCCCGCGAGCCAGGTCGCCGCGGCCGCCGGCTTCGGCTCGGTCAGCCGCTTCTACCGCGTCTTCACGGACGCGCGCGGAACCACCCCGGCACGGTTCCGGCACGACCGCGGCGCTCGCACACCCCTGGACACGATCGAGGCGCCGGGTCTATAAACGTGCCATCAGCCCCCCACCTCTGCGCTACTCCGCCACCAGCATTTTGTTAGCGCTAACAATCGCACCGTCCTCCCTCCCCACCCGAGCCGCTCGCTCCAAGGATGACGAGGTCCCATGTTCAGTTCACGTTTCAGCAGCACACGTCCGTCCGCGGTGCGCGCCGCCGCGAGTGCGGCCCTGGCCGCGTTGGCGGCGACGCTCGTCACCGTCCCGGCCCAGGCGGCCACCACCGGTGCCGTGCGCGGCGTCGGTTCCGGCAGGTGCCTCGACGTGCCGGGCGCCGGCCGGACCGACGGCACCTCCCTGCAGATCTGGGACTGCGGCGGCGCGAGCAACCAGCAGTGGACGCTGACGGACGACAACCAGCTGACCGTCTACGGCGACAAGTGCCTGGACGTCCCGGGCCACGCCACCACGGCCGGTACCAAGGTGGCGATCTGGAGCTGCAACGGCGGTACGAACCAGCAGTGGCGGGTGAACGCCGACGGCACGATCGTCGGCGTGGAGTCCGGGCTGTGTCTGGACGTCTCGGGCGCCGGGACGGCCAACGGCACGGCGGTACAGCTCTGGAACTGCAGCGGCGGCAGCAACCAGAAGTGGACCGGCCCGTCCGCGACGGGCACCACGTGCTCGCTTCCGTCGACCTACCGGTGGACCTCGACCGGTGCGCTGGCGCAGCCGGCCAACGGGTGGGCCTCGCTGAAGGACTTCACCACCACGACGTACAACGGCAAGCACCTGGTCTACGGGACGTACTCCGACGGCAACTGGCACTCGCTGGGCTTCAGCCCCTTCACCAGCTGGTCGGACATGGGCACGGCCACCCAGACCGCGATGAACTCGTCCGCGGTGGCGCCCCAACTGTTCTACTTCGCGCCCAAGAACACCTGGGTGCTCGCCTCGCTCGGGTGGGGCACCCAGTGGCCCTTCACCTACCGCACGTCCAGCGACCCCACCAACCCCAACGGCTGGTCCGCGCCGCAGCCGCTGTTCACCGGCAGCACCCCCACCGGCGGCCCGATCGACCCGACCCTGATCGCCGACGACCAGAACATGTACCTGTTCTTCGCCAACGACAAGGGCGGCATCTTCAAGTCGACCATGCCGATCGGGAGCTTCCCGAGCAGCTTCGGCTCCTCGTACACCACGGTCATGACCGACACGGAGAAGAACCTGTTCGAGGCACCGCAGGTCTACAAGGTCCAGGGCCAGAACCAGTACCTCATGATCGTCGAGGCCCGCGGTGCGAACGAGGACCGCTTCTTCCGGTCGTTCACCGCCTCCAGCCTGAACGGTCCGTGGACCCCGCAGGCCGCCACCGAGAGCAACCCCTTCGCGGGCAAGGCCAACAGCGGCGCCACCTGGACCAACAGCATCAGCCATGGCGACCTGGTCCGCAGCAACCCCGACCAGACCATGACCGTCGATCCCTGCAACCTGCAGTTCCTCTACCAGGGCCTGGACCCCAGGACGCCGAGCAACACCCCCTACGAGAGGCTGCCGTACCGGCCGGGCCTGCTCACTCTGCGGCGCTGACCCGCCAGTCCACGCCGACCGCGGGGTGGCGCCGTCCGCCGCCTCGCGGCCGCGCCGATGACGGCGTGGGCAGCTCCGCCTGTTGACCGGTACTCACCGCCCCGAGGAACCCCGGCCGCGCGTCGGCCGGGGTTCCTCTCCGTCCCGGACCGATCCGCATCGGAGGTCCGACAGCGACCGACGCCTCCCGCAGCGAGCACCGGCCGGCAGCACTCTCGAAAGAGCTTCCGAACTCGCGGCAACCCTTGCGGAGTCCGCGGCAACAAGAGGACGGATCCGGTCAGCTCCGGTGCCCGGATCCGCTCTTTCCTCGTGCACGCCTCGCAAGGAGAACGTCGACCATGAGCAACTCCCCCCGCAGCGGACGCCGCGGACGTCACCGCCGTCGCCTGAGCGCCACCGCTCTCCTCCTCGGCGTGCCCGTCGCGGTCGGGTCGTCCTTCGTGCTCACCCACGAGGAGTCCCAGGCCGCGCTGGTCGACGGCGACGCGTACTACCGGCTGGTCTCGGTGCTCAGCGGCAAGGTGCTGGACGTCAACGGCTTCTCCGCCGCCGACGGCACCCGTATCCAGCAGTGGACCGACCAGAACACCGCCAACCAGCAGTGGCGTCTGAAGCCCGTCGGGGACGGCTACTACGAGCTGGTGAACCGCAACAGCGGCAAGGTGCTGGGCATAGCGGGCAACTCGACCGACCGGACGGCCGCCGCCGAGCAGCAGACGGGCAGGTCCTCGGCGTCCCAGCAGTGGCGGATCGATGACGCGGGCGGGTCCGGCGCCGTGACCTTCACCTCCCGCAAGAGCGGTCAGGTCCTGGACGTGTCCGGAAGCTCCACCGCCCAGGGCGCGGCCGTCATCCAGTACCCCGGCTGGGGCGGCGCCAACCAGCGGTGGAAACTGGTGAAGGCGATCGGGAACGGCGGTGCGCCCACCGAGGGGAACGGGTCGTACGCCTGGAAGAACGCCCAGGTGGTGGGTGGCGGTTACGTCACCGGGCTGGTGTTCAACCAGCGGGAGAAGGGCCTGCTGTACGCGCGCACCGACATGGGCGGCGCCTACCGCTGGGACACCGGGGCCGAGCAGTGGATCCCGCTGACCGACTGGATCGGCGAGAAGGACTGGAACCTGCTGGGCATCGACTCGCTGGCCACCGATCCCGTCGACCCCGACCGGCTCTACCTCGCGGCAGGCACCTACACCAACGACTGGGCCGGCAACGGCGCGATCCTGCGCTCCACCGACCGGGGCCGCACCTTCCAACGCACCGACCTGCCGTTCAAGCTGGGCGGCAACGAGGACGGCCGAGGGGCGGGCGAGCGGCTGGTGACCGACCCCGCGAACCACGACACCCTGCTCCTGGGCACCCGCAAGAACGGGCTGTGGCGCAGCACCGACCGCGGCGTGACGTGGAGCCAGGTCTCCTCGTTCCCCGTCAAGGACGGGGCGAGCAGCGGCGGGGGCATCTCCTTCGTGACGTACGGTCCGGCCGGCAGCGGGACGGTCTACGTCGGCGTCGGCGACAGGTCCACCTCCCTGTACCGCTCCACCGACGGCGGCGGCACCTGGCAGGCCGTCTCCGGGCAGCCCACCGGCCGGCTGCCGCAGCACGGCGTGCTCTCCGGTGACGGCTCGCTGTACCTGACCTACACCGACGCCCTCGGGCCCAACGGTGTGACGGGGGGCTCGGTGTGGAAGTACACGCCGGCCGGCGGGGTGTGGAAGGACGTCTCCCCGTCCAAGGGCGGCTACGGGTTCTCCGGTCTGGCCGTCGACCCGCAGAAGCCGTCCACGGTCATGGTCACCACCCTCTGCCGCTGGTGGCCCGAGGACGAGGTCTACCGGACCACCGACGGCGGCACGACCTGGAAGGCGCTGGCGGACACGTCGGTGCGGGACGCCTCCACGGCACCCTACGTCGGCACCGGCACGGGGCACTGGATGACCGCCCTGGCCATCGACCCCTTCGACTCCGGGCACGCGCTGTACGGCACCGGCAACGGCATCTGGCGCAGCAAGGACGCCGACGCCACCGACAGCGGCCGCACCAGCCACTGGACCCCGGGGGCCCGAGGACTGGAGGAGACCGCGCTCGCGGACGCGATAGCCCCGCCCGGAGGCGCCACCCTCGTCACCTCCATGGGCGACCAGGGCGGCTTCCGGTACGACGACCTGACCAAGGTGCCCGCCGGGCGGTTGAAGGACCCGCTGATGAGCAACAGCAGCGACATCGACTTCGCCCAGTCCAACCCCTCGGTGATGGTCCGGGTCGGCAGTGGCGGCGAACAGGACGGCGCCTACTCCACCGACGGCGGCCTCAACTGGACCGGCTTCCAGGGGAAGCCGGTGGGCAGCGCCCAGGCGGGCCGGGTCGCACTGGCGGCGGACGGCTCTTCCATCGTCTGGACGGCGGCGGGCCAGGTCCCGTACCGCTCGACCGACAAGGGGACGAGCTGGTCGAAGGTCAACGGCCTGGGCGCCAACGCCGCGGCGGTCGCCGACCGCGCCTCGGCCACCACCTTCTACGCGCTCTCCGGCGGCACGCTCCTCGCCAGCACCGACGGTGGCGCGACCTTCACCACCCGCGCCACCGACCTGCCCGACGGCCGGCTCACGGCCGCCCCCGGCATCGCGGGGGACCTGTGGCTCTCCGGCGGCGGCAAGGGGCTGCTGCACTCGACCGACGGCGGCCGCACCTTCACCACGCTCAGCACGGTGAAGTCCGCTTCCGCCCTCGGCTTCGGCAAGGCCGCGCCGGGGGCCTCCTACCAGGCCCTGTACCTGATCGGCACCGTCAAGGACGTCACCGGAGTCTTCCGCTCCACCGACCAGGGCGCCACCTGGCTCCGCATCAACGACGACGCCCACCAGTGGGGCGCCATCGGGAGCATCGGCATCATCACGGGCGACCCCGACGTCTACGGTCGCGTCTACATCGGCACCAACGGACGCGGTCTCCAATACGGCGACCCGTCCTGACACCACCCTGACCGTCAGCGACAACGCCGCCTCGGTGACCGTTCCCCACACCAACGCCGAGGACGGCTGCACCATCACCCTGCTCCCGCCGTCCGACAGCACCGTCCCCACGGTCGCGTGAGCGAGAACAGCGGGCAGTGCCTGGACGACGAGGACGGGGCCCGGCTGCCACCGGTCCGCACCGTTCGACCGGAGCGGATGTGGCGGGATCTTGGCGGATGCAGGCGATCACGACACTCGTGGGCGGGTCGGGCCGGGGGCCAGGATGGGTGCACCAGCCCGGATCGCCCAGCACCCAGGAGCACCCGATGACCAGCGCCGTCCTCTCCGTCCCGCCCGCCGACCCGACCGTCGCCGCGGCGCACTTCCTCTCCCGGCTCAGCTTCGAGGCCGACGTCTCCGACGTGCGGGCCGACCTGCTGGCGGGCGTTCCGGGTCTGGTGGTCGTCGACTCGCGCAGCGAGGTCGCGTGGGCGCAGGGGCACATCCCCGGCGCGCTGCACCTGCCCACCGCCCGGATCCCCGAGCTGGCCGGCGAGTTGATCGACCGGGAGGCCACCGTCGTCACCTACTGCTGGGGCCCCGGCTGCAACGGCGCCACCCGGGCGGCCCTCGCCTTCGCCCGGCTCGGCTACCGGGTGAAGGAGATGCTCGGCGGCTTCGAGTACTGGGCCCGCGAGGGGTTCGCCTTCGAGACCGCCAACGGCACCGAGCAGCGCCCGATCGACGACCTGACGGCCCCGCGCTCGGGCATCTCCTGCGCCTGCTGAGCCGCGCGGTGGGGGCGGTGGGGGCGGTGGGGGCGGCGACGCCCGGCGCGTCGAGGACGCGCCGGGCCCGACGGCGGGCCGTCCCGGGACCACGGACCCCCCGTCCCGGACACCGGCCCCGGGTGGCCGTCGCCCCGAGCCGGCCTCCCCTGCGGGGGGTAATGAAACCACGAATCGGGCGCCGCCCCGCAATCGTCCCGGAACGGCCGCCACCCCGCTGTGACCTGGGCGTTCGGGGGCGGAACCGGCCGGGGACGAACGGTCGTTCGCCCCTGCGGCACGCCGCCCGGGCGGCGGCCTCAGAGGCCCCGGATCTCGCGTCTGGTCAGCGCGTACCCGAACGCGCCCAGCAGACAGAGCCCCGTCGTCGCGAACACCCCCCGGCTCCCGAACGCGTCCACCGCCGCACCGGCCGCGATCACCGAGATCGGGAAGACCCCCAGCCCGCAGAAGGTGATCGCCGCCATCACCCGGGCCAGCAGCGCGGGCGGGGTGCTCTTCTGCACACCGGTGACGACCAGGACGTTGGTCACCGTGCTGGCGCCGCCGGCCAGGCAGAGCAGCAGCACGGCGCCGACGATCCCGGCGAACGGCACCAGGCCGATCGCCGCCCCCATCACCAGACCGGAGAGCATCGCGGTGCGGCCCCGCGAGCGCAGATCGGTGAGGCCGGCCGCGAACAGGCCGCCGACCAGCGCACCGCCGGTGAACGCGGCCAGCAGCACGCCCAGCCCGACGGCACCGGCCGCGAAGCCGTCCGTGGCCAGGGTCGGCAGGGCGACCCTGGTGGCGCCGCCCACCGTCAGGTTCGCGATCACCGTCACCGTCAGCACCGCGCGCAGCAGCGGCGACTCCCGCAGCAGGGCGCGGAAGTTCCGCGGCACCGAGGCCCGTTCGGAGATCGGGCGGGACGGTGCGACGAGGTCGCCGCGGCCGATCAGCAGCAGCGTCGCCGCCGACACGGCGAAGGTCGCCGCGTCCAGGCCCAGCGCGACGGCCGGGTTCAACCAGGCGACCAGGGGGCCGGCCACCGCCGGGCCGACCAGACCGGCGCCGAAGGTGACCGTGCTGTTCAGCGCATTGCCCGCGTGCAGGTCCTCGGCGGGCAGCAGGGTCGGGGTGATCGCCCAGGCGGCCGGCAGGAAGACCCCGGCCCCCAGGCCGACCAGCAGGGCGAGTCCGCCGATCAGCCGGAAGTCCGCCGCCCCGACGGCGGCGACCGCGCACAGCCCGGCGGTGGCGAGCAGCCGGCCGAGGTCGGCGGTCAGCATCACCCGTCGGGCGCCGAACCGGTCGGCGAGCATCCCGCCGAGCGGGGTGGCGGCCAGCCGGCCCGCGCCGTACGCGGCGACCACCAGGCTCAACTGGCGGGCGCCTCCGGCGAGGGAGTAGACCAGCAGCGGCAGGGCGACCACCTGGAACGCGTTGCCGAACTCCGAGGTGCCCTGCCCGATCACCAGCATCCGGTAGCCGCGCGAGCGCAGCGGCGCGAGGCCGATCCGGGGGCGGAACCGCGACAGCCGCGACGGCGCCGCCACGCCGTCCGGCCCCTTGCCGCCCGCCGCGGCACCGTCCGCCACCGCGCCGCCCGCCACCGCGCCGTCCGTCCCGGCCCCGTCCGCCACCGCACCACCCGAACCCGAGCTGCCCGAACCCGAGCCGCCCGCCCCCGTGCTGCTAGCCATCGAGCGAGACCGGCAGCGACTCCAGGCCGCGCAGCATGATCGTGTTGCGCCAGGGCAGCGTCTCCTCCGCGGCCGCCAGCTCGATCCGCGAGAAGCGCTCCAGCAGGCCGGTCAGCGCGACCTCGCTCTCCAGCTTGCCGAGGAAGGAGCCGAGGCACCGGTGCAGGCCCTGCCCGAAGGCCAGGTGGCCCGGGTCGCCCCGGTCCAGGACCAGCCGGTCGGGGTCGGTGAAGCGGGCCGGGTCCCGGTTGGCCGCGCCGAGCGAGAGCAGCACCAGTTCGTCCGCCGGGATCTCCACGTCGTCGACCATCACCTCGGCGTTGGTGAACCGCAGCGTGGCCATGCTGACCGGGGACTCGTAGCGCAGGAACTCGTCGATCGCGACCGGCATCAGCGCCGGGTCGGCGCGCAGCCGGGCGAGCTGGTCGGGGTGGTGGAGCAGGGCCAGGGTGGCGGTGCCGAGCAGGTTGACGGTGGTCTCGTGGCCGCCGATCAGCAGCAGGAAGACCATCGAGAACACCTCCTGTTCGGTGAGTTCGCCGGCGTCGCGGGCCTGCACCAGGTCGGTGAGGATGTCCGGGCGCGGGGACGCCCGCCGGGCGGTCATCAACTCCCGCAGGTAGTCGTTGAGTTCGCCGGTCGCCTGGTCGAAGGTCAGCTCTCCGCCCTGGGTGAGGATGGCCGTCGACCAGGTACGGAAGGACTGCATGTCCTCCGGGGGGAAGCCCAGCAGCTCGCAGATGACCATGATCGGCAGCGGGAAGGCGAAGTCCGTGACCAGGTCGGCGGACTCCCGTCCGCGCAGGCCGTCCAGCAGGTCGGCGGCGATGCGCTCGACCAGCGGCCGCATCAGGTCGACCCGCCGGCGGGTGAAGACGCCCTGGATCTGGCGGCGCAGCCGGGTGTGGTCGGGCGGGTCGCTGTTGAGCATGTGGACGACCTCCGATCCCAGGGTCAGGCTGGAGCCCCGCCCGCTCGCGATGGCCTGGCTGCGGCGGACGTCCTGCCCGAACCGGGGATCCATCAGGGCGCCCCGGACGTCCTCGTAGCGCGTCACCAGGTAGACCGGCACGCCCTCCCCGAAGTCCATCACGGAGACCGCTCCGGCCTCGCGGATCCGGGCGAGCGTGGGGTAGGGGTCGCGGATGAAGGCGGACATCCGCGCGGCGGCGTCGTCGACCGCGGTGCTCATGGATCTCTCCTCGGGCTCGAACTCCGGCAACTACACGGTCAGCGACGGGAACGGCCAGCGGCGCACCCGCATCGGCAGGAACCACGCGCGCCCGGCCTGTTCGGCGATCAGACCGGCGTCGGCGAAGTCCCGGTGGACGGCGTCCGGCAGCAGGCCGACCTCGACGCCCTCGGCCAGCGCGTCCAGCTGTGCCAGGTGGCCGGGCTCGTCGATGGTGAACAGCTCCAGCGTCCCGAACCGGCGGTCGCGCACCTCGGCGAAGCCGGGGCCGCGCCGCAGGACGCACTTGCTCGGGAAGTACGAGGCCCGCCAGTCGGCGAGAACCTCCGGCGCGGCGCCGGTCACCGCCTCGGGCGGGTAGAGGTGGTGGAAGCGGCGCCGCGCCGCGCAGCCGTCCGCGCAGACCGCCTCCC
This sequence comes from Streptomyces sp. NRRL F-6131, assembly GCA_000719695.1. Classification (GTDB taxonomy): domain Bacteria; phylum Actinomycetota; class Actinomycetes; order Streptomycetales; family Streptomycetaceae; genus Kitasatospora. The sequence continues at coordinate 229,203 of JOHN01000013.1, read as the reverse complement.
ACTGCACGACCAGCCCCTGGCCGGTCGCCTCGCGCAGCAGCATCAGCGCCCGGGCGGAGGCGGCCGGCGCGTCCGCGCAGAGCCGTACCGGCTCGGTCAGCCGCAGGCAGCGGACCCCGGCCCGGTGCAGCTCGGTGACCTCGGTCTGCGCCGGGCCCGCCAGGGTGCGGCGGCCGAGCGCGAAGCCGGGCAGCTCCCGGGCGGCGGGGTCGTAGTCGAGCCAGAGCTCGACCTCGGGCCCGGCCGCCCGCCAGTGGGCGGCGTCGGTCCGCTCAGCCGATCGCGACGGCATCGAGCACCTCCTCGGTGTGCGGACGCTCGGCGGCGGGGCCGTGCCGGTGCTGCATCCGCATCAGCACCTGGTTGTCGGACTCCACGGCGACCTGGAGGTAGCCGTCCCCGTCGTGGTACAGCAGGCCCAGGGCGGTGAACCGCTCCAGCACCGGCGCGACCGCCGCCGCGCCGCCGGGGACCCTGGCGGCCAGCGCGGCGGCCGAGCGGGGCTGGGCCATGAGCCGGAAGGCCGCGAGCTCGACCGGATCGGTCAGCTCGACCACCCGCCAGTCGTACCCGGGCCGGGTGTTGACCAGCACGATCCGCCCGTCCGCGTCCCGGTAGCTGAGCCGGCTGTCGGGGAACCGCGCCTGCCAGGTGTCCACCGCCGCGCCCAGCCGCTCCGCCAGCTCGCCGCCGATCCCGCGCGGCGGGGCGGTGAACACATAGGCCAGCTCGTTCAGTTCGCTCTCCGGCAGGCGGTAGGTCGCCCGGTACTGGAAGGCCGGACGGGTGATCGCGAAGCCCAGCTCGGGCCGGTCGAAGTACGGGCTGAAGCGCTCGATCGCGATCCGTCCCGCGCCGGTCGGCGGGTCCAGGTGGTGCAGCACGGGCAGCTGGCGGATCACCGACTCGTAGTCCTCCGGCTGCTCCCCCGGGAAGCCGTAGAGGTAGTTCCAGGTCACCGAGACCCCGGCGCTCTGCGCGTCGCGCAGGGCCCGGACGTTCTGGCAGCCCGTCACCCCCTTGTCCATGATCCGCAGGACCCGGGTGCTGAGGTTCTCGATGCCGGGCTGGACCTGGGCCGCGCCCGAGTCGCCGAGGAGCTGGAACTGGTGGCGGCGCAGATTGGCCTTGATCTCGAAGTGCAGCCGCAGGTCGACCGGGAGTTCGGCCAGCGACTTCAGGACGGTGTCGAAGTAGCCCATGTCCAGGATGTTGTCGACCACGTAGACGTCCAGCAGCCGGTGGCGTTCGGCGAGGGTGAGCACCTCGGCGAGGAAGTCCGCCGGCGGCTTGGAGCGGAACTCCATCGAGGAGCCGTTGAGGCCGCAGAAGGTGCAGTGGTGCTTCTCGCCCCACCAGCACCCCCGGGAGCCCTCGAGGACCAGCTTGGGGTCGACCCAGCCGGCCGCGACGGAGGCGTCGAGCCGCTCGAAGAAGCCGTCGTAGCGGGGCGCCAGGATCGCCGAGGGCGGCAGCGGTCGCGTGGTCATCGCGTTGGCGACCGACGTCCCGGAGTCGTCGCGCCAGCAGAGCCCGGGGACGGCGGCGAGGTCGCCGCCGTCGCCGAGGCCCGCCAGCAGGGCCGGGAAGGCGGCCTCGCCCTCGCCGCGCACCACGTAGTCCAGGAACGGGAAGTTGCGGTGCAGCGCGGCGCCCTGCGGGCCGTCGCAGTTGGCCCCGCCGAACACCGTGCGCACCTGCGGGCAGCGCTGCTTGAGCAGTCGGGCCGCGGCGAGGCTCGCCGTGTTCTGCTGGAAGGTGGTGGTGAAGCCGACCAGGTCCGGCGGGTCGGCGGCGAGCTCCTCCACCAGTCGGGCGACGAACGCCGGGGCGAGCGCGCGGGTCGCCCGGGTCAGGGCGATCTCCTGCTCGCTCGCGCCGTTGGTGGCCAGGTACTCGAAGTAGCTCGCGAACCCGGCGGGGCCGGCGCCGTCGGGGTCCGGGCCGTCGGGGTCCGGGCCGTCGTCGCCGTACAGCGCGCCGGCGAACGCCCAGTCGCCCGCGCCCTGGAAGTAGGACTTCTCGGAGAAGTACTGGTAGTCGTCCACGCCGAAACCCGTGGTCTCCGCCGCCCAGTCCACGAAGTCCAGGTTGGCGTAGCGCACGTCGACCTGGTGGCCGGCGCGGGCGGCGGCGGTGTGCAGGATCCCGAGCGCCAGCGACGGCACGTCGATCGCACCCCAGGGCATGTGCAGCAGGACGATACGCATGGATGGCCACTTCTGTCGTTCGCCGGCGGTCGGTGGGGTGTCGCTCCGGGGCACCTCGGGCGCCCCGGAGCGACGGGGCATCACTTCTTGGACTCCGGCTTCGGCTTCGGCTGCCCCTTGAGGGCGGGCGCGACCGGTGCGGCCTTGGTGATGTCGAGCGCGAAGTTCTGCACGATCACCGCGCCCCGGTCACGCTCCGGGGTGCCGATCGGGTCGTTCTGGATGCTGCGACGCTTCATGGCTGTTCACCTCCTTCCATCGGCTCGGCGGATCCCCCGGGACGGTCGTCCCGGGGTGGTCGGTGGGGCGGTGCCGGCCAGGTCCGTCCGGCGAACCGGACCATCGCGGCCAGCACCGACCGGTGGTCGGCGGTCCGGCGGCTGTAGTGACCGCCGTCCACCCGGAGCAGTTCGTGCGGCACCCCCAGCCGGCGCAGGTCCGCGGCGTAACGGGCCACCTGCTCGGGCGGGCACCGCTCGTCGTCCCGGGAGACGGCCAGCAGCACCGGCGAGCGGACCCGGTGGACGTACGCCCTCGGGTCGGCCGCCCGGTAGCGCTCGGGCACCTCGTCCGGGGTGCCGCCGAAGAGCTGCCGGTCGAGTTCGCGCAGGGCCGGGGTGGTGGTGCGGTAGGTGGCGGGGTAGTCGGCGATCGGCTGGGCGGCCATGCCGAGCGACCACAGGTCCGGCTGGACTCCCATCGCCAGCAGCGTCAGGTACCCGCCCCAGGAGAATCCGCACAGTCCGGTGCGCCCGGCGAGCGCGGTGCCGTCGGCGACCAGCGCGGCACGCACGGCGGCGAGGTCCTCGATCTGCGCCAGCCCGACCCGGTGGCCGTACTCGTGCTGCCAGCGGGCGCCGTAGCCGGTGGAGCCGCGGTAGTTGGTGCGCACCACCGCGTAGCCGGCGCCGACCAGGATGTTCACCCGGGGGTCGTAGGAGTCGCGGTCGTGGGTGGCGGGGCCGCCGTGCACCAGGAACAGGGTCGGCCACGGGCCGGGGCCGGGCGGGGTGCTGACGAAGCTGTGGATCCGCCCGTACGGAGTGGGCGTCCAGCGGCGGCCGCGGGAGGTGCCGTCCGGGTCCGGGCCGGGGTGGTCCGCGGCCGACGGGCCCGGGCCCGCGGCGGCCGTCGCCTCCGGGCGCAGCACCAGGGGGCGGGGCGGGGTGGACTCCCGGCTCCAGACGCAGTGCAGGGTGCCGTCCGGGGCGCAGGACAGGTCGTGGATGGTGCCGCCGGGGGTGTCGAGCTCCCGGACGACGGGGGAAGGGCCGAGGTCGGCGAGGATCAACCGGCTCCGTCCGGCCCGCTCGTGCTGGATCAGCACCCCGCGCGGCCCGCGGTACCAGCCGGCCGCTATCTGGGCGTCGAAGGAGAGGCCCGGGTACCGGCGCAGCCCGGTGTCCGCCCGCCAGGTCGCGACGGTGTACCGCTCGTCCTCCTCGACCACCAGCAGCAGTTCCGGGTCGCGGACCGCGAGCGGGTTGAACTCGATCGGCCACAGTCGCCGTCCGGCGCCCCCGGACAGCGGCGGCGGGGCAGGGGTTCGGGCGTCCGTGCGGGCGTCCGTACGGGCGTCCGTCGGCCACAGGAGCACCGCGTCGTCCCCGTCGGGCCGGCCGCCGAGCGCGAGCAGCCGGCCGTCCGGCGACAGGTCGGCCAGGCTCAGGTACCCCGGGACGGAGCCGATCAGCCGCGCATCGCCCCCCGGTGGTCCGACGTAGCAGTGCGAGGCCCCGCCGACCCCGACGGCCACCGCGGCGAGCGTGCCCGTCCGGTCGAAGGCGACGCCGTACGGGCGCCCGGGCGGCACCCCTCGCAGCGCCTCGCCGTCCGGCCCGCCGGCGAACGGTGCGCGCCGCCACCGGCCCTGCTCGGCGCTGTCGGATTCGGTGTCGGTGTCGGCGTCGGAATCGGAGCCGGAGTCGGAATCTGCATCGGGTCCGCGTTCGGAGTCGGGGCCGGAGTCGAACCACCAGAGGGCCTCGCCGTCCGGCTCGATCTCGCTCAGGTGCACACCGCCCGGCCGGTCCGTGACCACCCGGCGCCGGCCGGTCCGCACGTCCCAGGCCACCGCCTGCCAACGCTCCTCGACGAGCCGCGTCTCGACCGCGCGGTCGGCCGCCAGCGCGGCGAAACCGGGGGACTGGAACGCCTGCGTCACGGGCCCCGCCCTTCCGGCTCGGTGGTGGGAACAGGCTGTGCCGAACGTGCGGGAACCAGTGAACTGACGTGCGGAAAAGGCCACTTGTGGAGGACCGGGGTCCAATCTAGGGGGGTGCTGCGACTTCGAACAGACCTCTCGCACAGTTGGCCGAAAGAATGCTGGGGCATGGACACCCGCCGCCCCGGGCCGCCGGCCCGCACCACCCCGGTGCGGCCCGGCGGCCCGAGGAACCGCTCTAGAAGTCCCAGCCGTCCGCGTCGGCGTCCGCCTGCTCCGCCGTCGCCGTCGCCGTCGCCCGGAAGGAGTCGCCCGCCATGCCGGCGGCCAGGGTGGTGCCGTCCACCGGGTCGATCAGCAGGAACGATCCGGTGCGCCGGGAGTCGGCGTAGGAGTCGAGCGCCAGCGGTTCGGCGGTGCGGACCCTCACCCGGCCGATGTCGTTGGCGACCAGTCGGCCGGGCCGCGGGTGCTGGGAGAGGTCGTCGAGCGCGAGCCGCGAGGGGATGGCCTCGACGATCGCCTTCACGGTGCGGGTGGTGTGCTTGAGCAGCACCCGCTGGCCGACGGTGAGCGGTGTGTCCGCGACGTGGCAGACCGTCGCCTCCACCTCCTTGGCGACCCGCGGCGGCCGCGGCCCCGCGGTGAGCATGTCGCCGCGCCCGACGTCGATCTCGTCGGCGAGCCGGACGCTGAGCGAGGAGCCCGCCGACACCACGTCCGCCGACCGGCCGAGGACGTCCAGCGCGGTGACGGTGGTGACCCGCCCGGACGGCTGCACGGTCACCGTCCCGCCGACCCGGAGGCTGCCGGTGAGCAGCTGGCCCGCGTAGTACCGCTCCCCCTCGTGCCGGATGACCATCTGGACCGGGAAGCGGGCGGAGCCGCCGTCCGTCCGGTCCCCCACCTCCACCGCCTCCAGGTGCTCCAGCACGGTCGGGCCGCCGTACCAGTCCATCCGGGCGGAGGGTTCGACGACGTTGTCCCCGGCCAGCGCCGAGACCGGGACGGCGGTCACCTCGGGGACGCCCAACTCGGTGGCGTAGGCCGTGAACTCCTCGGCGATCGCCGCGAAGACGGACTCCCGGTAGTCGACGAGGTCCATCTTGTTGACCGCCAGGACGACGTGCGGCACCCGCAGCAGGGCGGCGATGGCGGCATGGCGGCGGGTCTGTTCGACGACGCCGTTGCGGGCGTCGACCAGGATGATTGTCAGCTCGGCGGTGGAGGCGCCGGTCACCATGTTGCGGGTGTACTGCACATGGCCCGGCGTGTCGGCGAGGATGAACCGCCGCCGGGCGGTGGCGAAGTAGCGGTAGGCGACGTCGATGGTGATGCCCTGCTCCCGCTCGGCGCGCAGGCCGTCGGTGAGCAGCGCGAGGTCCGGCGCCCCGGCCCCGCGCGAGCGCGAGGCGTGCTCCACGGCCTCCATCTGGTCGGCCAGCACCGACTTGGAGTCGTGCAGCAGCCGACCGACGAGGGTGGACTTGCCGTCGTCGACGGAGCCGGCGGTGGCGAACCGCAGCAGGGTGGTGTCTTCCATCGCGGCCTCGGAGAGCTTGTCGTCGGCGCGGGTGGCGCCGCGCTCGGTGAGGCGGGAGGCGGCGATCTCGGCGATGACGGCCTCGATGGTCGCCGCGTCGGAGTCGACCGCGCCGGTGCACGACATGTCGCCCACGGTCCGGTAACGGATCAGCCGGACCTCGACCGGCTCGTCCTCGCCCGGGCCGCCCCAGTCTCCGGCGGTCAGCCACATGCCGCTGCGCCGGAAGACGGGCCGCTCGTGGGCGTAGTAGATCGCGGGCAGCTCGATCTTCTCGCGCTCGATGTACTGCCAGACGTCCAGCTCGGTCCAGTTGGAGAGCGGGAAGACCCGGACGTGCTCGCCGGGGGCGTGCCGGCCGTTGTACAGCTGCCACAGTTCGGGGCGCTGGCGGCGCGGGTCCCACTGGGAGAACTCGTCGCGCAGCGAGAACACCCGCTCCTTGGCCCGGGCCTTCTCCTCGTCGCGCCGCCCGCCGCCGAACACCGCGTCGAAGCGCTCGCTGCGGATCCGCTCGGTGAGCGGCACGGTCTGCAACGGGTTGCGGGTGCCGTCGGGGCGTTCGCGCAGCACGCCGCGGTCGATGTACTCCTGCACGGAGGCGACGTGCAGGCGCAGGCCGCGTTCGGCCACCACCCGGTCGCGGTAGTCGAGCACCTCGGGGAAGTTGTGGCCGGTGTCCACGTGCAGCAGGGCGAACGGCACCGGCGCCGGGGCGAAGGCCTTCAGCGCCAGGTGCAGCATGACGATGGAGTCCTTGCCGCCGGAGAACAGGATCACCGGCCGCTCGAACTCCCCCGCCACCTCGCGGAAGATGTGCACCGACTCGGACTCCAGGGCGTCCAGGTGGCTGAGCGCGGCGGAGTGGTCCGCGACCAGGTCGACGGGGCGGGAGCTCATATCAGACGCCTTTCCACCAGCAGGCTCAGCAGCGCGGACGCGGACTCGGCGACGGACTGCTCGTGCGCGGGGATGCGCAGGTCGGGCGCCTCGGGCGCCTCGTAGGGGTCGTCGACCCCGGTCAGTCCGGTGATCTCCCCGGCGGCCTGCCGGGCGTACAGGCCCTTGACGTCGCGCTCGGCGCAGGTGCTCGGGGGCGTGGCGACGTGGACCTCCAGATAGGCCGTGCGGGAGCCGTCGTGGCGTTCCCGCACCGCCTGCCGACTGTCGGCGTACGGAGCGATGGCCGGCACGAGCACCAGCACGCCGTTGCGCGCCAGCACCTCCGCGACCAGGCCGATGCGCTGCACGTTCGTGTGGCGGTCCGCACGGCTGAAGCCGAGGCCCGAGGAGAGGGTCAGGCGGAGCTCGTCCCCGTCGAGCACCTCCACCCGGCGCCCGTCGCCGCGCAGCCGATCGGCCACGGCGTGGGCGATCGTGGTCTTTCCCGAGCTGGGCAGGCCCGTCAGCCACACCGTCGCACCGCACTCGCACTCGCGCGCCGTCGGGCCGGTTCGCAACTCCGTTTCCATCGGTGTGTCGCTCTCTTTCTGGAGGTCGGGACGTCGAGGGGTCGAGGGGTCGAGGGGGCGAGGGGGCGAGGGGGCTGAGCGTCGGGGGCGTTCAGGGCGCCGGCGCGGTCTCGGGCGGTCGCGGTCTCAGGCGAGCGCGGCCAGCCGGTCGAACAGCACGCGCACCGGCACGTCGGGGTCCTCGGCGGCCACCGCCAGCGCGGTCAGCCACTGCCGCAGCACGAGCGCCGCGTCGTCCTGGGTGAAGAAGTCCACGGCGTAGTCGGCCCGGACGTCCCAGCCGCTGCCGTCCGCGACGACGTACTGGAGCCAGTCGAACTTGGCCGAGGCTCCCCCGACGTGCACCCGCTCGCAGCGCAGCCCGGGCAGCTCCAGCCGGCTCGGCGACTGGTCGAGGACGAGACAGAGGCGGCCCAGGTGCGCACCGGACAGCACGCCCCGGGCGCGGGTGAAGCCGCCGCCGAGCCGGGCGTAGGGCACGTTGCGGTGCCGGAGCACGTCCAGCGAGGCGCGCTTCGCGGCCGCGCACACCGCGCCGAAGGTCGCGTCGGCGGGGACCCGGTAGCGCACCGGCAGGAGGTCGGTCAGACAGCCGAAGACGCCGTCGAGGTCCGGCGCGCCGCGGCGGGACACCGGGCTCCCGATCACCACGTCCTCGCCGTTGACGGCCGCGGCGGTGACCGCCGTGCAGGTGCTCATCAGCACGTGCGGCGTGGTGCGCAGGGCGCGGGCCGCCGCGCGGACGGCGTCGCCCAGCTCGGCGGGGACGGTGGCGCGCACCGTGTCGCAGCCGGAGCCGCGCCGGTCCACGAGCGGACGCGGCCGCGGCGGCAGCTGGACGAGCGCGGAGGCGCCGTCCAGGAACCCGGCCCAGAAGGCGAGGTCCGCCGGGTCGATGCCGGCCGCCCTGGTCCGGACGGCGTGCTCGCCGAGCGAGGTCCCCGGCGGGGGGAGCAGCGCCGGGGCGCCGCCGGCCTCCTCGGTGTAGAGGGCGGACAGCTCCTGGTCGAGCAGCACCAGCGAGGCGTCGTCGACGGCGATGTGGTGGATCTGGAGCAGCAGCACGTACGCGTCGGGCGCGCGGTCGTAGAGGGTCAGCCGGGCGGGCGACACGGCCAGGTCGAGCGGTCGCTGCCCGGCCCGCCGCAGGGTCTCGTGCAGGTCGCCGCCGGGCCACGGGAGGCGCTCCAGCGGCACGGTGCCGGCCGGGTCGACGCTCTGCACCGGGCCGTCGTCGCCGAGGGTGAAGCGGGTGCGGAGCACCGGGTGCCGTGCGACCAGGGCGGCCAGGGCGCGTTCCAGCGCGGGGACGTCGAGCGGACCGACGATCTGCTGGGCCCAGGTCTCCAGGAAGGGCGAGGGAGCCGCCATGAACCGGTCGGCGATCCAGAGCGCCTCCTGTTCGAAGGTCTGCGGGTATGCGCGCATCAGCCGGGGCGCCTCTCCAGAGCCGTCAGGTCGACCTTGCCGTTGTCGCGCCGCGGCAGCTCGTCCAGTTGCTCGAACCTGCCGGGCACCGCGTACGCGGGGAGCCGGGTGGTGAGCCGCTTGCGGACGTCGCGCGGGGCCAGTTCGGCGCCGTCGACCAGGGTGTAGACCAGGGCGACGTGGTCGACGGTGCCGCCCTCGTCGGTCCGGGCGACGGCGGCGCAGGTGCGGATCTCCGGGATCGTGGCCGCGGCGGCCTCGATGTCGCCGAGTTCGATCCGGTTGCCGCTGAGCTTGATCTGCCGGTCGCGGCGGCCGTGGTAGTGCAGGATCCCGTCCTCGTCGAGCACGCCGAGGTCGCCGGTGCGCAGCGCGCGCTGCGGCGCGCCGTCGACCTCCAGGGTCGGGAACCGTTCGCGGGTCAGCGTCGCGTTGTTGAGGTAGCCCCGGGCCACGCCGGGGCCGAGGGCGACGATCTCGCCGCGTTCGCCGGGCGCCGCGGGCGAGCCGTCCTCGCGCAGCACGAGCACCCCGGTGCCGGGCACCGGCCGGCCCACCGGGATGCCGGCGGGCGCGGCGCCGTCGGCCGGTGTCATCCGGTGCACGGTCGTCAGCATGCAGTTCTCGGCCGGGCCGAAGCCGTTCCAGACCGGCAGCTCGGGGAAGCGTTCCAGGAACCTCGCGACGTGCCGGGGGGACTGCTTCTCGCCGCCGACGTAGAGCGTCGCCAGGCCCGCGAAGGCGTCCGGGTCCTCGTCGACGATCAGGTTGAACAGGGAGGTGGTCAGCCAGAGCGTGTCGACGCCGTCCTCGGCGACGAGGGTGCGCAGCCAGCCGGGCATCAGGTGGTTCTCCTCGACGACGACGCAGGCGCCGCCGGTGGTCAGCTGGCCCCACAGCTCGAAGGCGTACATGTCCCAGGCGCCGGGCGCGACCTGCGCGGTGCGGTGCCCCGGTCCGAAGCCGTCCAGTCCGCCGGGGCCGAACATCCGGGTGACGGCGCGGTGCGGGATGAGTACGCCCTTGGGGACGCCCGTGCTTCCGGAGGTGAAGAACACCGTGGCCAGGTCGTCCAGGTCGGCCGGCACCGGCGCGAACAGGCCGTTGACCGAACCGTCGGCCGCGCCGCCCGTCGAGCCGTCCAGGAGCGCGGCGAGCGGTCCCGGGGCGAGCGGCCGGGTGACGCCGAGCGGCTCGCCGCCGGGCCGGCCGACCACGACCGGGTCGTCGAGCTGCTCCAGGACGGCCGCGATGCGGCTCGCGGGCCAGCGCGGGTCGAGGGTCGCGTACGCCGCGCCGGTCATCAGCACGCCGAGCTGGAGGGCGATCAACTGGGCGCCGCGCGGCAGCAGCAGGGGCACGATGTCGCCCGGTCGCACGCCCCAGGCGGCGAGCCGGCCGGCCAGGACCCGGGCCGCCGCGGTGAGGGTCCGGTAGTCGACGCGCTCCTCGCCCTGCACCAGGGCGAGGTCGTGCGGTGCCCGGTCGGCGCACTCGGCCACCGCGGCGTGCACGGTGCGCGGCGGCGGGTCGGTGGCCGCGGTCATTCCGCACCGAGCCGGATCTGCTCGGCGAAGTCGGCCAGTTCGTCGTGCTCCAGCAGCCAGGCCGGGTCGACCCGGAGTCCGAGCCGGCGCTCGATGCGGGCGCAGATCCGGATGGCCGCCAGCGAGGTGCCGCCGAAGTCGTAGAAGCTGTCGCGCCGGCCCACCTGGTCGACGCCCAGCACCTCGGCCATGACGGCGGCGACCTGCTCCTCCAGCTCGTCGGCCGGCTGCTCGTAGTCGGCCTTGCACACGACATCACGGTTCTCGGTCACGGGATCTCCTGTTCTCAGCTGCTCGGCGTGGTGCGCCCGGTGTGCGGGCTGGGTGGCTGGGGGCCGGGGTGTGCGAAGTGCGGGCGGCGGTCAGGAGATCTGCTCGACGGCGGTGGCCGGGCGGACGTCCCGCTCGGCCTCGCGCAGGGCCCGCGTGGTCACCCGGGAGGCGAAGACCAGTGCGGCGAGCGCGAGTCCGACGCCGCACACCACGAACGCGTCCTCGGGGCCCAGCCAGCGGCCCAGTCCGCCGCCGACCAGCGCGCCGACCGGGACGGCGCCGAGGACGATCAGGCGGTAGGCGGCGGTGACCCGGCCGAGCAGTTCGTCGGGGACGGCGGCCTGACGGAGGGTGCTCACCACGATCTGGTTGAGGGCCGTGGAGACGGCGGCGAGGAACATGACGATCTCGGAGAGGACGATGCTCCCGCTGAGGCCGAGGACGACGTAGCTGGCGGCGGGCACCAGCGCGGCCAGCCAGGTGACCGGTCCCCCGCCGATGGCCGGGACCACCCGCGCCGCGATCAGCGAGCCGATCACGGCGCCCACCGCCGGGACCGCGATGAAGACGCCGTACCAGGACTTGGAGACGCCCAGCGGGCCGGTCGCCAGCAGCACGAGCAGGCCGGCGGTGGCGGAGGAGAACAGGTTGATCGAGCCGGAGATGAACGCCACCCGCCGCAGCAGCCGGTGGTCCCAGAAGTAGGACCAGCCGGCCCTGATGCTGCGGACGACGTCGCCCGCCGAGTGCTTGCCGCCGCTGGTGTCGCTCGCGGTGGGGAGCATCCGGGGCAGGGTGATCGCGGCCAGCGCGGCGAGCGCGAAGAGCCCCGCGGTGGAGGAGAACACCATGATCGCCGACAGGGCGAACAGGGCGGCCCCGGCCGTCGGCCCGACGAAGTTGTTGATCGCCGACTGGGTGGCGAACAGCCGCCCGTTGGCCCGCTCCAGGTCGGCGCGCTCGACCAGCCGCGGCGGCACCGTCAGGGCCGCGTTGTCCACCAGGGTCTCGGCCGTGCCGGCCAGGAACACCGCGAGGTAGAGCAGCACGATGTTGCGCAGGTCGGCCGCCAGGGTGAGGACGAGCAGACCGAAGCCGACGCCGCGGATCGCGTTGCCCCACACCATGATGAGGCGCCGGTCGATGCGGTCGGCGAGGGCCCCGGCCGGCAGGGTGAAGACCAGCCAGGGCAGGAACTGCGCCACCGTGATCCCCGCGACCAGCAGCGGGTCACGGGTCATCTCCACCGCGAGGAGGGGTACGGCCGCCAGCACCAGGCCGTCGCCCAGGTTCGACAACCCCTGCGACCACCACAGCCTGGTGAAGCCAGGGCCCAACGTCATGTCCGCTCCTCTGTCGTCCTTGCGGGTCCGGATCGTCCTGCACGTCACGGATGATGACGCGCCGTCAGGATCGTCCTGCGCCGTCGGGTTTCGGCGCCCATGACAACCTAGTGTTCCGGGCGGTGCGTCGCCCGGCGGTCGTCGGGATCGGTCGGATCAACCGGCCGACGGCGCGGGGTCGGGCACCCCACCCGCACCGAGGGCCGCCGTGATCCTTTCGTAGTACGGCAGTTGGTCCCGCTCGAAGGCCAGGGCGGTCTGCTCCAGGGCCTCGGACAGCTGCTTCTTCCGGGCCGGGGCGGCGCCCAGGGCCCGGGACTCGCCGGCCGCGGCGTGCCAGCGCTCGGTGGCCTTCCAACTGGCCGGCGGCTCCTGCCTGAAGTCCAGCGCCTCGGCGCGGAAGTCGATGCCCATCGCCGCGCAGTACCGCCGCATCTCCGCCTCGGCGCCGTCGGCCAGCCGGTCGCCGTCGACCAGGTGCATCGGCAGGCCCGCGGCGGTCACCGTCTCCACGATGTCCCACAGGTGCCCGAACCCCATCGCCGGGGACGTCGCGTCGGCCTGCATCACCAGGTGCGAGCGCACGGTGTCCCGGGGGTTGCGGACCATCGCGGCATGGCGGCACCGCCGCAGGAAGCCGGGGTCCGCGCCGAGCCGGTCGATCGGGAAGTCGGTGGTGTCCTTGAAGAAGACCGGCCGCTCGGCCGCCGTCGCGACCAACGCCGCCATCACCTCCTCCTGGCTCGTGCAGGTCCGGCCGGCGACCTCGGCCTCGCCGAAGTCGCTCACCCGGGAGAACGGCTCGTGGACCACCAGGAAGTCACCGCGCTCGTACATCGCGCGTTCGAACGCGGTCGACCGTGACCGCGGGACGCTCCAGAGCGCCAGGAGACTCGGCTGTTCCGTCATGACGCTGCCTCCGGGAGGGTCGTGGCCAGTTCGCCCAGGGCGGCCCGCAGGACGCGGACGCCGTCCAGGTACTCCTGGACCAGGATGTGCTCGGTGTCGGTGTGGTCCTCGTGGCAGTCCCCCGGCCCGTAGGTGGCCATCGGCACCTTCCAGGTCCTGCTCAGGGTGTTCATGTCGCTGGTGCCGGTCTTGAGCTTGTGGCTGGGCCGGTGCCCCCCGGCGGCGATGGCGCGGGACAGCGCCCGGACGCAGGCGGAGCTCCGCGGCACGGTGACGGCCGGCACCTCGTACACCGCCGACACCTCGATCCGCTCGCCGAGGACCGCCCTGACCTCGCGCAGCAGCCCCTCGGCCGTCGTTCCCGGCGGGGTGCGGAACAGCAGCGAGCACGAGGCGGCGAAGGGCTCGAAGCGGCCGTCCCTGATGACCATGCCCACCTCGTCGAAGGTGTCGTTCCCCCGCGCCCCGTAGGTGTCGAAGAGCCGGGCGAGCGAGCGCACCAGGATCTCGCCGGCCTTCGGCCCGGGCGTCGCGGTGTGCGTGCGCGGGACTTCGCAGCGGACGGCGAGTTCGACTATCCCCTTGTAGCCGACGGTGACCGAGGACGCCCCGCTGGGTTCGCCCACGATCACGGCGTCGGGCACGGGGACGGTCACCCGGACGTGTTCGGCGCCCCGGGACCAGAGCGTCTCCTCCTCGACCACGCCCACCCAGTGGACCCGGATGCCGAGGTCCCCGCTGGTGAGCGCCGCGACGAGCATCGCCGTCAACGGCCCCTTGGCGTCGACGGCCCCCCGGCCGCGGACCAGGTGCCCGGTGTGTTCGAAGGGCACCTCGCCCGGCACCGTGTCCAGGTGGCTGAGCAGCATGACGGTGCGCGACCCCTGCCCGACCAGGGCGTGCACGTTCCCCGCCTCGTCGAGGTGGCTCTGCGCGCCGTACCCGGCCGCGACGTCCCGCAGTCGCTCCGCCAGCTTCTGCTCGCCGCCGGAGACGGACGGGATCGCCACCACCTCGGCGAGCAGCGCGACGGCGGCACTCTCGGTCAACTCGCTCGGTGTCGTTCTGAGCTGATGGATCGTCATGACTCGTCCCGGCCCTTTCCGATGAGGGTCCCGCTGCCGCGCAGGGCGGCCGCGATCGGCGCCTCCACCCGCCCGTCGCAGACCTGGACCGCCCGGGCGCCCTTGCCCAGCGCCTCCACCGCGGCGGCGACCTTCATCCGCATGCCGCCGCTCAGCTCGGCCACCAGGCCCTTGGCGTCGTCCCGGCTCAACTCGGCGATGGTGGAGGCGGGATCGTCGCGGTCGGCGAGCACCCCCGGTGTGTCCGTGAAGAGCAGCAGCCGGTCGGCCCGCCAGGCGGCCGCGATCGCGCAGGCCATCCGGTCCGCGTCGACGTTGGTCGGCTGTCCGTCGGCCGTCATGCCCGGCGGGCAGACGACGGGCACCACGTCACAGGCGAGCAGCGCGTCCAGGACCCTGGTGTCCACGCCGACCACCTTGCCGGCGAAGTTGTCCCGCACCACCCGGACGCTGTCCCCGAACACCGCGCGGACCGCCGCCTTGCGTTCGGTGCGGACCAGTCCGCCGTCCATGCCCGACAGCCCCGCCGCCGTGACGCCGCGCGCGGCCAGCTCCGAGACGATCCGCGCCTGGGTCCGGCCCCGCATCGCCATCATCAGGGCGGTGAGGGTCGGCGCGTCGGTGTACCGGGTGACCATGCCGTCCGGGGACTCCAGGGTGCGCCGGGGCAGCCCGAGCTCCCTGATGGTGTCGTCGATGTCCCGGGAGCCGCCGTGCACCACGACGATCCGGTGCTCGCGCCGGAGCGCGGCGATGTCGTCGGCGATCGCGCCGCTGTTCTCCTGGAGGCTGCCGCCCCACTTCACCACGATTCTCGTCACGGTCACACCGGGTGCAATCCGGGAAAGGTCAGCCCGTACGTCTCCGGCAGGCCGAGCATCAGGTTCATGCACTGCACGGCGCCGCCCGCGGCCCCCTTCACCAGGTTGTCCAGGCTGCCCATCACCAGCGCCCGGCCGCGGCCGTCGGCGACCACGCCGACGTCGCAGAAGTTCGAGCCGAGCAGCACCTTGGGGTCCGGGTAGCGGTACGTCCCGCGCGGGCTGTTCACCAGCCGGACGAACGGCTCCGCGCCGTAGTCCTCGCGGTACGCGGCGAGGAGTTCACGCTCGCCGACCTCCCCGACCGCCACCTTCGCCAGCGTCTGCACCCCGCGCACCTGCGGCGTCGCGGTGACCGTCATCGACACGTCGACCCCGAGCGCCTCGGACACCTCGGCCTCGTGCCGGTGGCCGAACGGCGCGAACACCCGCAGCACTCCGCTGCGCAGCGCGTGGGAGTTGGCGTCGCCGCCGGAGGCGCCGGAACCGCTGCTGCCGGTCCGGGCGTCGACCTGGACGTCCTGGAGCAGCCCCCGGGCCGCGAGCGGCGCGAGGCTCAGGATGGCGCTGGTGGCCATGCATCCGGGGACGGCGACCCGGTCGGCGTCGACGATCTGCTTGCGGTGCAGTTCGGGCAGGCCGCGGACGAAGGCCTTGGCGTGCTCCCCCGTGCGGCGCCGGCCGTAGTAGCGCTCCATCAGCTCCGGGTCCTCGATCCGGAAGTCGGCGGTCAGGTCGACGATCTTCGGCGCGAGCGCCGCCATCTCGTCGATGATCTCCGCCGTGGACCCGTGGACACCGGCCAGGAAGACCAGGTCGACCGGCTCCAGGTCCGCGCGTCGGCGGTACCGGAGGCCGCTCCCGCGCAACGGCGGGTGCGCGGTCTCCACGGCACGGCCGGCCTGGGTGTCGGAGGTCACCGCGGCGACCTCGACCTCGGGATGGTGGACGAGCAGGCGCAGCAGCTCACCCCCCACGAAACCCCGCCCGCCCACCACTGCGATGCGTTTCATACCGGTTCCCTCACCTCGATCAGCTCGGCGGTCCAGGCCTCGACGATGCGCGCGGCGACGTCGACGCCCGTGGCCCGCTCGAATCCCTGGAATTCGACCCGGGAGTTCACCTCCAGCACCGTGTGGCTCCCGTCCGCGCGCTCGACCAGGTCCACGCCGGCGACCACCGCGCCGACGGCGGCGGCCGCCCGGACGCAGAGCCGGTGGACCTCCTCGCTCGGCGGGTGCTCCTCGACGGTCGCGCCCCTGGCCACGTTGTTGCGCCAGTCACTGCTGGACCGGGTGATGGCGCCCACGCAGACGCCGTCGACCACGATGCCCCGGATGTCCGGCGAGCCCGGCCGGACCGCCTCCTGGACGATCACGGTGCGCGCGACGGCCGACGGCAGTGCGGCGCAGTGCTCCAGGACGGCGTCGGCCGCGTACCGGTCGGTGATCAGACTGACCCGGTTGCCCCAGGAGGCGCTCAGCGGCTTGATCACCGCGGGGTAGCCGACCGCCTCGACCGCCGCCCGGCCGGCCTCCGGGGTGGGGGCCAGCAGGGTCACCGGGGTCGGCACGCCCGCCTGCCGCAACCGCAGGTAGGTGGACCACTTGTTGCCGCACACCCGGATCGCCGAGGCGTCGTTCACCGTCCGGGCGCCGAACGCCTCCAGCGACTCCGCGGCGAGCGCCGCCCGCTGGGCGGAGATCTCCCGGTTGAGCACCGTCATCCCCCGCAGCTCCTCGACGTCCGCCGGGGCGAACGCCAGGGTGCGGGGGTCCAGCCGGACGACCGGGACCTCGCGGCGCTCCAGCTCGGCCAGCAGGCGCCGCTCCTCGTACCGGACGGTCGACAGCAGGATCCCGAGCGGCTGCGACGTCCCGCGCCGATCATTCACCCCAGTCCTCTTCGGGCTCGGGCGCGAGGGCCAGCTCCAGCGGGTCCGCCGACAGGATCTCCAGCTCGGTCGCGCATCCGGGACAGCTCACGATCTCCCCCGGGAAACTGTCCGCCGGTATCTTCAGCGGGCCGTCGCAACTGATGCACAGTGCGTCCATCTCGTCTGTCCTCTCTCTCGATCGCTACGGGTGGGTGACGAACGTCAGGACCCGCCGGAGCACGTCCTCGGTGGTGAGTCCGCCGGCCTCCAGCAGGGAGCCGTGGCTGCCGGGCGGGAGGAAGCCGGTGACGCCGATCGGCAGCCAGCGGATCCCGCGGGCCCCGAGCGCGGCCGCGACCTGGGCGCCCATGCCGCCGGAGGTCCACGCCTCCTCCAGCGTGACCAGCCACCGGCAGCCGGCGGCCACGGCCCGGCCGACGGCGTCGGCGGACTCCGGGTCGACGGTGTGCACGTTGATCACCTGCACGCTGTGCCCCGCCCCGGCGAGGCCGTCCGCGACCTCCAGGGCGGTGGCCAGGATCTCCGGGCCGGTGGCGACCAGGGCGATGTCCCGGCCGGGGCGGACCTCCTGCGGGACGCCGAGTTCGGGCTCGGGGAGCCCCGCGAACACCGGCGAGTCCTTGCGGCCGAGCCGCAGGTAGGTCGGGCCGTCGTACTCCAGGCACTGCCCCAGCAGGGACACCGCCTGGCGCGCGTCGGCGGGGACGACCACCCGCATGTGCGGCAGGGCGTTCATCAGCGCGAGGTCCTCGGTGGCGTGGTGGGTCGGCCCCAGCCAGCCGCCACTGGCGCCGCCGTGCGTGCCGACGACGCAGACCCGGCGCCGCGGGTAGGCGATGTCGAGCTTGATGAACTCGAACGCCCGGCTCACCGAGAAGGCCGCGAAGGTGCAGACCAGGGCGCGCCGTCCGCAGTGCTCGGCGCCGGCGGCGAGCCCGACGGCCGCGTTCTCCGCGATGCCGACGTTGAGGTAGTCCATCCCGGGGGCCGGCTTGACGCTCCCGGTGTCGGTGTCGACCACCAGCACGTTGTGGCGGATCGCGAGTTCCGGCAGCGCGTCGGCGAAGACCGCCCGGGTGCTCGCCCGCTCCGGCCCGGTCTCAGGCATGCTCCGGCCTCCCCTCGGTGGTCGTGGCGGGCGCCGTCACCGGGCGCAGCGCGGCCCGCACCCGGGCCCGCTTCCGCTCGGTGTCGAGCCGGACGAAGTGGGAGGACGACTTGCCCTCCAGCACGCCGACGCCCTTCGCCTTGACGGTGCGGCAGACCACCGCCGTCGGCCCCGGCGTCCGGGCCGCCTCGTCGAGGACGGCGCAGAGCGCCGCCAGGTCGTGCCCGTCCACCTCGACCGTGCGCCAGCCGAAGCCGGCCCAGCGGTCGGCGACCGGCGCGCCGTCGCTCACCTCGCGCACGGCGCCGGTCTGCTGGAAGTCGTTGACGTCGACCACCGCCACCAGGTTGTCGGCGTCCAGGGCGCGGGCCACCTGGGCCGCCTCCCACACCGTCCCCTCCTGCAGTTCGCCGTCACCGAGGAGGACGTAGGTGCGGGCCGGCGCCGCGCCGGCCTGGCGCTGCGCCCACGCCGTGCCGTTGGCCAGGGCGAGCCCGTGACCGAGCGAGCCGGTGGCGAACTCCACCCCGGGCACGGCGACGTTGCCGTGCGTGGCCAGTCGGCTCCCCGGCCGGCAGAAGGTGGCGACCTCCTCGCGGGTGATGAACCCCCGCTCGGCGAGGGTGGCGTAGAGCGCCATCGCCGCGTGGCCCTTGCTCAGCACGAAGACGTCCCGCTGCTTCCACTCGGGGTCGTCGGGGTCGACCTTCATGGTGCGGAAGAAGAGCGCGACCAGGATCTCGACGGCGGACAGCGAACCGCCCAGGTGGCCGCCCTCGGGTCCGGAGCACATCTCGACGATGTGCTCGCGGACGGCGTGGGCACGGGCCTCCAGCTGCGCGATCGTCGGCGAGTGCTCGGCGCCGGTCAGCGGCCCGCACCTTCCGCGAGTTCCGCCAGGACCTTCCGCTGCGCCCAGAGCTTCTCGACGGCGTCGGCGAAGCTCTGCAGCAACGGACCGGCGTCCGGCGGCAGATGGCGCTGCTGGAGGGTGAAGCTGCGGTCGATGACGTCCTGGGTGACCGGCCAGGAGGCGGGCGTCTGGCGGACCAGGGCGCGCAGCGCCGGCTGGTCGGCGAGCGGCATCATCTGGTACCTGGTCACCGGCATCCCCTCGGCGCGCAGGGCCCGCATCAGCACGCTCCGCGCCGCCGCGGTGTCCACGCCGGGCAGGACCCGGTCGAAGTCGACGACGAACCGCAGGATGTGCCAGGCGTGCTCGTAGCCGTCCGGCTCCGACGGACACGTCAGGCCGTCCAGGTCGCGCAGCCGGGACAGGAAGGCCCCGACATTGGCCCGCCGGGCCGCGTGGTACTCGTCGAGCCGCTCCAACTGGCTGGAGGTGTAGGCCGCCTGGACGTTGCTCAGCTTGGCGTTGAAGCCCAGCCGATGGCTCACGTAGCGCCGCGGGCGGTCCGCGCGGATCGTCTCGCCGAACTGGCGCAGCTGGACGAGCCGGTCGGCGACGCGCTCGTCGTCGGTCACGACCAGACCGCCCTCCCCGCAGGTGGGGAGGTTCTTGGTCATCTGCAGGCTGAAGGTCGCGGTGTTGCCGGTCGCACCGGAGGGGGTGCCCCGGTAGCGGGCGCCGTGGGCCTGCGCGGCGTCCTCGACGACCACGCAGCCGTGCCGCCGCGCGACCTCGTCGATCGCGGCCAGGTCGGCGCTGAGCCCGTGCAGGTGGACCGGGACGACGGCCCTGGTCCGTTCGGTGATCTCGGCGGCCAGGCTGTCCGCGGTCATCGTGAAGGTGACCGGGTCGACGTCGGCGTACACCGGGGTCGCGCCGACGTGCACCACGGCCATCGCCGTCCCGACGAAGGTCAGCGCGGGGACGACGACCTCGTCACCGGGCCCGATGCCGTGCGCGAGGAGCGCCAGCTCGATGGCGGTGGTCCCGTTGCTCACCCCGACGCAGCGGCGCACGCCCAGGTACTCGGCCCAGGAGCGTTCCAGCCGTTCGACCGCGGTCTCCTCCGTCCGGTCGGAGACGAAGACGTTGGAGTCCAGTACGGACAGCACCGCCGCGCGGTCCGCGTCCGTCGTCCTCGGCCAGTTCACCGGCGCGAGCGACCCCAGCACGGGCTCGCCCCCGGTGAGCGCCAGCTCGCCCACAGACCCGCCATTCATCAGACGTCCGTCCATTCCGTCGCCAGGGTGTGCTGCCAGTCGGCAGCCAGCTGCTCGTACGCGTGCACCAACTCGGCGCCGCGGCGCGGCACGAGTTCCGTGATCCCGGCCGTCTGCGCCGCGTGGGCGCCGAGCAGCCGGAGGTTCGACCAGGCCGACACGACCCGGTCCGCCGACGCGGCCACGTCCAGCAGCCGGTTCTGCTTCGTCCGGTGCGCGAACTCCTGGGCGAGGCGGCCGTGCAGGAAGGCCTGCGCCTGCATCGCCCAGCCGAAGGTGTAGACGCTGCGGAGTTCGGCCGGGTCGCCGCCGTGTTCCGCCAGCCGGTCGACGAAGTCCCGCAGCCCGGCCCGGCCGGTCCGGACCCGGTCGGCGGGGCCGGCCGTACCGCCGGTCCAGCGGTCGAGGTTGCCCCGCAGCGCCCGGGCGACCTGGTCGCCGGTGAGCTCCCCGGGGCGGGCGCGCACCGTCGTCGTCAGCACCCGGCCGCCGATCTCCCGGCTGGAGAAGAAGACGTCCTGGCTGTCCGAGGGATTGCCGGAGGTCCAGCTCGCCACCAGGTGCTCGGCGGCCAGCCAGCCCTGGAAACGCGGGGGTTGGACGTCGGAGACGTAGAACTCCAGCGCGCCGTCCGAGGTCCGGCGCCAGGCCGGCACCACGACCAGGTGCGCCGCGTGCACGTCGTGGAAGGCCGGGCGGAACGGGAGGTGGTAGTTGTCGACCGCCACGATGACGCTGCCGTGCTGCTCGATCAGGCCGATCAGGTCGTCCGCGTCCGCCCCGGTCGTCCAGGCGGACTCCACGTCGTGGTACGGGCAGAGGTCGGCGGCCACGCCGCGGTCGCTCAGGGCCGGGCGGTAGAACTCCTCGCGCGGGACGTCCTCGGGCGCGAAGGCGAACTCGCAGGCGAGGCCCAGCACCTCGACGGGCTGCAGGCCGTGCTCCAGCAGGATGCTGCCCAGGGTGGTCTGCAGGCAGCTCAACGGGTCCTCGTACCACTGGGGGTAGGTCCCGGTGGCGCCGTTCCACCGCACGGCGCCCGCTCGCGCGTCGTGCGCGTCGTGCGCGTCGTGCGCGTCGGTCGTGCCGTTCATGCCGTTCGTGCTGTTCGCGCCGGTCGTGCTAGCTGAGTTCACGGCTGGCTCCCTGTATCAGCGGATCGCCGTCGGCGCCGGCGCCCACCTGCCGGCCGACGAGCGTCATGGCGAAGAGGTGGACGGCCGGGTTCCTGGGCAGCGACATCGCGGTGAGCGGCTTGCGCGAGGTGACCGGCACGCGCTGGCACCAGAGGGTGATCCCGATGCGTTCCTGCACGTGGTACGGGTAGTGGATGACGTCGGTGCGCAGCGCCAGCTCCTCGCCGTAGTCCGACCGGCCCTCCCACAGGTCGGAGAGCGCGAACCGGTCCCGGTCCACGGAGCCGTCCGCGAAGTGCCAGGTGAGCTCGTCCCTGACCCGCCGCTCGCCGCAGCCGATGACGTAGAGCCAGTCCCACCGCCGCTCCGGGACCTCGATCCGCTGCCCCTCGCAGCGGACGTTGTCCGGTCCGCGGCCGTCGAGCCGGGCGCTGCGCAGCGGCACGCCGTCCACCACCAGCTCCAGCGGCGCGGCCTGCGCGGGGAGGGAGTTGCGCCAGACGTTCAGTCGACCGTCGGCGAGGTTCTCCGGTGTGGTCGCCGCCTGGTTGTTCATGAAGGGTTCGAGCACGAGCACCTTGTGATCAGTCAACGGAGGTCCTTCCGTACCAATGCCCGACGCTGCAACCGGGGCTCCACGACGGTGAATCCACAGGCCTCGAAGGTGCTCACCCGGCCGCGGAAGCTGCCGCGTTCGACGGCGGCCGCGGGGTCGCGGTCGTCCTCCGGGTAGGCCTCGACGAGGTCCGCCTTCTCGTCCCGCGCCCACTCCACCGCCCGGTCGATGAGCACCCGGGTGAGCCCCTGGTGCCGGTGCTCGCGGGTCAGGTACAGGCAGACGACGGACCAGATCCGCTCCGGGTCGTCGCCCTTGAGCAGCTTCGCCGCGCGGGACCTGGCCAGCCGGGGGAAGCCCAGCCGGGGGCCGACCCCGATCCAGCCGGCGGGGGCACCGTCGACCGTGCCCAGGACGCCCACCCGCTCGCCGCCCTCGACCAGTTCGCGGAGCCGGTCCTTGCGGCCCGCGGTGCCGCAGGAGGAGCGTTCCTTCGAGGTCATGCGGAAATACGTGCACCAGCAGTTCTCCACGAGGCCTTTCGGCTCGAAGAAAGCACCGACCGTGGGCCAGTCGTCCGGACCGACGATCGTGGTGACGAAATCGCTCATCGTTCTGCCTTCCGCGGATTCTCTTCTCGACCTGTGCGCCGTGTCCGGCCGTTCCCGGGAACTGCTTCCGGGAACTACTTCCAGGTCACGGCGAGCGGCAGACATACTACGCCGTTCAGGAAGTTCGAGATGAGGTGCTTGGGATCGCCGTCGAGCGAAACCGATCGCACATTCTTTCGCCAGAGGTCGAAGAATGTTTTCATGCCGAGGGCGGCGACGTGCTGACCGATGCACCGGTGCACCCCGAGCCCGAAGGCCAGGTGCCGGTTGGGCGTCCGGTCGGGGACGAACCGGAACGGGTCGGCGAACACCTCCTCGTCGCGGTTGGCCGAGGCGATCCAGGCGGAGACCAGCGACCCCGCCGGGACCTGCGTCCCGGCGACCGCGGTGTCCGCGGTGGTGCGCCGCAGCACGTGGTTGACCGGGCTCGCCCAGCGCAGCGCCTCGTCGACGAAGCGCTGGTCGGTCTCCTCCTGACGGCTGAACCAGGACCACAGGTCGTCGTCGCCGGCCAGCAGGATCAGCGTCTGGTTGATCGTCTGCGGCACCGTCGGATTGGCGCCCATGAGGAAGGCGTAGGCGTTCAGCAGCGCCACGTCCCGGCCCGGGTCGCCCACCACCTCGGCCGTGGCCGGGCAGCGACCGCTCACCGTGTCGGCGGACGGGCCGTCCTCCAGGACGTTCCCGAGGACGGACATGATGGTGGTGTGCGCCTCGAAGAGGTCGATCCGGCGCTGACGCTCCGACTCGGCCGCGTTCACCCCGCCCATCGCCCGCACCGTCGCCCGGCCCGTGACGGCCCACTCCTCCTGCGGGATGCCCATCAGGAGGCCGGTGATGGTCATCGGCAGGGTGATCATGGCCTCGCAGAAGTCGAAGGACTCCCGGCCCCGGACCGTGTCGAACAGCTCCGCCATCCGGTCCGCGATGCCCCGCTCCAGGCGCTGCGCGGCCTGCGCCGTCATCAGCGGGGTGAAGATCCGCTTGATCTCGGGGTGCAGCGGCGGGTCCGTGAGGTGGATCGCCGCGCCGGCCGCCACGTCGCCGTCGCCGCGCACCGTGAGCATGGTGCTGTACGCCGAGGAGAACGTCCCGGGGTCGTTCAGCACCTCGAAGACGTCCGCGTGGCGCAGGGCGGCGAAGTATTCCTGACCGTCCGGGGTCCACTGCCGGTGGAGGCCCTCGCTCTTGCGCAGGTCCCGCCAGACGGAATGCATGTTCCGCGTCGCGTACTGCGATTCCTCGTAGAGCTCCGAGGAATCCGGCTCCGCCGACACCCGGTCCGAGGACATCAGGTCCGGGGATTCGGGTCCGGTGAGTGAAATGCGCATCGGAAAACCGCCTTCGCAAAGGAATGGACGACAATCGAACGACACGTGCACGCGGTCCGGTCTATTCGTTCGACACCATGCCCTCGCGGTCGAGGAACCCGATGCTCTCCGCGCATTTCATGTAGTAGCGCGAGGCGACCGACCACTCCGTGATCCCCTGGGCGCCCAGCACCTGCATCGCCGCCCGGACGACCCGGACCAGGGCGTCCTGGGCCACCAGCTCGAACCGGCGGAGCACTCCCTCGTCCACCTCCGCCACGTGGTCCGCGAGCTCGTGGAGCCGTGCGCCCAGCGCGCTCAGTTCGGCGTAGCCGCGGATCAGCGGGAACATCAGGGCGTCGAAGTCGACGAGCCTCTGACCGAACTGCTCCCGGGTGGAGGCGTGCTCCCAGGCGTTGCGGAACAGTCCGATGCCGAGCCCCAGCGCGTGGGCCGCGTGGCGCAGGCGGCACGCCGGCTCCGCGCAGGCGCCGTGGGAGGCCGCGGGGTCGCCCGGCCGGTCCGTCCGGTCGGTCCGGTCCGCCCGGTCCGCCCGGTCCGCCCGGTCCGTGAGCGCGCACGGCCGGTAGGCGTGCTCGTACCCGAGGTACCCGAGGCTCAGGCTGATCGCGCAGCCGGCGGGGAGGCCGAGGCCGAGCCCGCCCTCCGCCTCGGGCCGCTCGATCCCGTCGAAGCCGAGGTCCGCGAGGGTCCTCGCCAGCGCGGCGTGCCGGGCCGGCGAGGGGGCGAACAGCGGCTCCACCCGGACGCCGGCGCCCACGGGCTCGAGGACCTCCAGGACGGTGTCGACCAGCTCGTCGCCGAACCGGTGCAGGATCGCCCGGCAGCGCCCGCCGTACTCCTCCCTGAGGTCCGCCGCGACCGTGGAGAGCATCATCTCCGAGGTGCCGGCGGACAGGGTGAGCCCGGGCGACTCGGTCAGCCCCGAGAACAGCTCCTCGTGGACCAGGTCGTCGACCCCGGGCAGACTGCCGAGCGTGCTCCAGCGGCGGAGCACCTCGTGCCCGACCTGCTGGCAGGTCTCGCTGGTGTACAGCTTGGCGACGGCGGTGTCGATCGCCCTGACGTCGGCCCGCAGGAAGACCTCGGTGGCCGCGCGGGCCAGCGTGGTGGCGCACTCGACCTGCCCCTCGAGGCGCTCCAGGCCCCGGGGCCGGCCGACCGTCGCGTGCAGCGCCTTCAGCCAGCGGGCGGCCCGGACCACGTGGTCGATGCCGGTGCGCTCGATGGCGAGCGCACCGTCCAGCAGCGCCCAGCCGCGGCCCTCCTCGCCGACCCGGCGCCAGCTCTCCACCTCGACGTCCTGCAGCCGCACCCGGCACATCCGTTCGCGCTGCACCGTCCCGACGAGTTCGACGGTCACGCCCTCGGCCGCCAGGTCGACGACGAAGAGCGTGATGCCGTCGTACTTGTGCCCGCCCTGCCCGGTGCGCGCGGCGACCAGCGCCGACCCGGAGATGTCGCTGTAGATGCTGAACACCTTGACGCCGTTGAGGACGTAGCGGTCCCCGCGCGGCTCGGCCCTGGCCCGGAGCGCGGCCAGATCGCTGCCGGCGCGCGGTTCGCTGTAGAGCACGGTGGAGAACTCCTCGCCGCGGGCGATCCGCGGGAGCAGTTCGCGCTTCAGCCGCTCCGAACCCGACTTGAGGACGAAGTTGCCGACGATCTGCACGGTGAGGGCGTGGACGAGGTCCGGCAGGCCGGTGGAGCAGAAGCCCTCGAACAGCTCGATGGCGAGCCGGGTGGGCAGGCCGCCGCCGCCGAACTCGCGCGGCCAGTCGGGCGTGAGCAGTCCGCGCCGGCCGAGCTCCCGGTAGGCCTCGCGGATGGCGTCGGGGTCCATCCGCCGGGAGCGGATCACCAGGTCGCGCCAGTGCGGGGTGTCGACCAGCTTGGTCAGCGCGGCGTGCAGCCCGGCCTCGTCGAGCTCGCCGGTCTCGGTGCTCTCGACCGTCTCCGTGGTCGCGGCCGTCTCCGTCGCCGCGGCCGTCCGCACCGGCGACGCCCCGGCCGGCCGGCCGGCCCTGACGATCCGTTCGACCGCGGCGACGTTGTCGGCGTTCCCGAGCAGGCCGTAGTGGTCGCCGGGCAGGTCGTGGAGGTGCACCCGGCCGGTGGTCACCGTGTGCCAGTCGGAGGTGAGCGACTCCGCCGCACGCACCGAGACGACGTCGAGGTCGCCCGGGGTGGGGTGCCAGTCGCAGACCAGGCGCCGGTTGTGGGCGAAGATGCCCAGCCGCTCGGTGAACGTCTCCGGTTCCATGTCCAGCAGCGCGGCCGCCGCCTCGGGGGTGTCCGCGGTGACCTCGGCGTCCCGCCCGGCGAGCTGCCACGCGTCCTGCAGGAAGCCCTGCACCGCTTCGGCCGGCGTCCACACCGGGACCACCCGGCCCGCCCACGTCGAGTCGAGGAGCACGACCTCGGGGCGGTGCCCGCGCTCGGCGAGCAGGCAGGCGACCTCCCAGGCGAGGGCGCCGCCGAACGACCAGCCGCAGACCACGTCGATCCTGGGCCCGTGCTCGCCGAAGCTCTCGACGTGCCGCCGGGCAAGCTCCTGGATCGACCCGGCGGGCCCGCCGTCGAGGACGGTCCGGGCGGACGCGTCCAGCCCCAGGCAGCGGTGGCCGGCGAGCCGCTGGACCAGCGGCTGGTAGGCCAGCAGGCTGCCGCCCACCGCGTGGGCGAACAGGACCACCCGGTCGTCCGGCCCCGTCGAGCGGCTCAGCTCGATCAGGCTCGATGTGTCCGCCGTCGCCGATCTCGTCCGCAGATAGGCGTTCAGGCGTTCCCCGTCACCTTGCATCACGCGTTCCCCACCGTCACGGTCCATGTCCCGGGCACTCACTCGGCCAGCAGTCGGGCGACGTCCTCTTCGGACATCAGCTCGATGGCCTGCTGGAGCTCCTCCGGGGACAGCCGGGCCAGTTGGGCGCGTTCGACCTCCAGGGCCAGGCTCTGCACGCTGGAGTCCGCGAAGAAGGCGGCCAGCGAGATGTCGGTGCCGAAGAGCTTCTTGATCTTGGACACCAGCTGGGCGGCCTGCAGGCTCGTCCCGCCCAGGTCGAAGAAGCTGACGTTCTTCGCGAAGTCGGTCCGGCCGAGGATCGGACCGAACGCCTGGGTCATCATCCTGCGCTCGACGTCGGTGAGCCGGTCCGCCGGCTCCGGCTCGACCGCGGCGTCGACGCTCGGCAGGGCGCGCTCGTCGATCTTGCCGCTGGCGTTGATCGGGAGTTCGTCCAGGAGCACGAACCTGCTCGGCACCATCGTGGACACCAGGAGCTTGCGGCAGTGCTCGCGCAGGGCCGGCTCGGAGACGTCGGGCGACCCGCCGGTCGCGCAGTAGGCGACGACCCGCTTCTGGTCCTGCTCCTGCTGGACCTGGACGAACACGTTGCGCACGCCGCGGGCGGCGCGGACGGCGCTCTCGATCTCGCCGATCTCGATGCGCACACCGTTGATCTTGACCTGCTTGTCGGCCCGCCCGACGTACACCAGGCGTCCGTCGCCGTTGAAGCGCGCCAGGTCGCCGGTCAGGTAGAGGCGGACCGAGGGGTCGTCGCCGACCGGGTCGGGGATGAACCGCTCCCGGTCGTCCTCCTCCCGCTCCCAGTACCCGGACGCCAGTCCGGCGCCGCCGATGGCGAGTTGGCCGATGACGCCCTGCGGCACCGGGACGTTCCGCGCGTCCAGCACGTACGCGAGGTGGTTGTCCATCGGCCCGCCGATGGGCAGGGCGCCGACAGGCAGCGGCTCCGTCAGCTCCTCGACGACGCTGGTGACCGTGCACTCGGTGACGCCGTAGCCGTTGAAGATCCGCCGACCGTTGCCCCAGGCCCGGACCAGCTCGTGCGAGAACGCCTCACCGCCGACGAAGACGATCCGCAGATCGGTGAGCGGCGCCGGGTCGAGCAGCTTCATGACCGACGGCGGCAGGTCGGTCACCGTGACCCGGTGCTCCTCCAGGAACCGCTGGACGCCCGCCATGTCGAGGCGCGTCGCGGCCGGCACGCAGTGCAGCGAGGCACCCGTCAGCAGCGCGCCGAACACCTCGAAGACCGACACGTCAAAGCCGCACGACGCGTAGCCGAGGAAACGATCCTGCGGGGTGAGCTCGAACAGCGTCCGGACGTTCTCGACGAACGCCAGGATGTTGTCGTGGCTGATGAGCACCCCCTTCGGCGTCCCGGTGCTGCCCGAGGTGTGCATCAGGTACGCGACGGCGTCCCCGCCGGGCGCCACCGGGGCGGGCTCCGCGGCCGGGAGGTCCGCCGGCAGCGGGAACTCCAGGGCGGGCGCGATGCCGGCCGTCGTCGCGTCGCAGACCACGTGCTTCGGCGCGGCGCCGGTGATGATCGAGGCGATCCGGCCCGGCGGGTTCATCGCGTCGATCGGGACGTAGACCGCGTCCAGCGCCATCAGCGCCAGGACGGTCGCGGGGAAGTCGGGGGACGGTTCGAGCGCGACGCCCACCCGGTCGCCGGCGCCGATGCCGCGCGCCGCGAAGTGGGCCCGGAGGGCCTCCGCGCGCTGCCGGAGCTCGCCGTAGGTCAGGGTGGCGTCGGGCGTGCTGACCGCCGGGCGCCCGGCGTGCTCGTCCGCGACCGCGCAGAAATGCGTGAAGACGTTGCCGGTGGGCACGGCAGTCTCCCGGCCCTTTCCGAGAACGGCCTGCACCGCGCGGGATTCCTCGTCGTGGGACCACGACTCCTCGACACTCGAATCCGGAAAGGCGATCGCCCTGCGCAGAATTCCGACGAAAGCCCGCTGCATCGTCCGGATGGTCGCCGCGTCGAAGATGTCGGTGTTGTACGCGGTGTGGATATCCAGGTCCGCACCGTTCTGGGTGACCGTCCAGGACTGGAAGAACTTCGCGTGCCGGGTGTCCGGTTCGATCTCCAGCGCGGTGATCCCGTCGAGCCGGAGCGGTTCCGCCCATTCGTTCATCGTCAGCGTGTACTGGAACAGCGTGGAACGCGCGGATTCACGCCGGACACCGGCTCCCGCGATGATCTCCTCCAGCGGGAGCTGACCGTGCGCCTGACCGTCCCGGAATCGTCGCTGGACGTCCGCCAGGGATTCCCGGAAGGTCGCCCCGGGGTCTATCCGGCAGCGCAGCGGGAGCATGTTGATGAAGAATCCGATCGTACGTTCGCACTCGACTTCGGCGCGATTGGCCGTCGGCACTCCGAAGATGACGTCCTCGGACCCCGAGTACTTGTTGTAGAGCGCGGCCATCGCCGTCGCGTACACGGTGATCGGGGTGGTCGACAGCGACGAGGCGAGCTCGTTCACCCGGGCCGCCAGGCCCTCCAGGGTGGTCACCTCCGCGGACCCCGCGTAGGTCGTCTCGGGCGGGACGGGACGATCACCAGGGATGTCCATGACATCGACGTCGCGAAGCGTCTCCGCCCAGTGGTCCACGCTCTCCTGCCAGGCCCCCGCGCCCATGCGCTTGCGCTGCCAGACGCTGAAGTCGGCGAACTGGACGGTCGGGGGCTCGACCTTGGGGAGGGTGCCGGCCCGGCGCGCGTTGTACTCCTGCTCCAGCTCCTCGAAGAAGATCGCGGTCGACACCCCGTCGAAGACGATGTGGTGGACCAGGAAGCCGAAGTAGTGGAGATCGTCGCCGACCGCCACCAGGGAGGCGCGCCAGAGCGGGAACTCGGTCAGGTCGAGCGCCGTCCCGGCCAGCGCCGCCATGATCCGCTCGGCCTCGTCCGCGGATTCCGCGGTCGTCCGGCTCACCACGATCTCCGGGGTTTCGACGATTCCCTGGAAGTACTCGTCGTTCTCCACGAGAACGTACGTCCGGAGCGCCTCGTGGCGCATGACGATACTCGTCAGGGATTCGGTGAGGGCCTCGACGTCGAGCTCGCCCTCCAGCCGGAACAAGAAGGCGACGTTGTAGGTCGTCATACCGGTCCGTAAGCGGTCGACGAACCACAAAGTGTTCTGTGAATGCGAGAGCGGAATATTGTTCCGGTCCTCGCGGGGGCGGGGCCCTTCGGTGATCTTGGCCCGTGCACGTGCCAACATGCCCGCAAGCGACTGCTTCTTGTCCATTGCTGCGGTACCGTCATGCGCTGAACTCACACAAAGCTCCCTTGTCGTCAAGTGCGATCAAAAGCAGCAGTTCTGCGGGTATTTCAGCAGTGCGGGTACGGGATCATGCGACTCAGAAGCGCGTTCCGACCACCGGGCATCCTGCCGCAAAGAATCAAGGCGGTCAAGGTCACTAA
The DNA here is from genome assembly GCA_000719695.1 of Streptomyces sp. NRRL F-6131. Classification (GTDB taxonomy): domain Bacteria; phylum Actinomycetota; class Actinomycetes; order Streptomycetales; family Streptomycetaceae; genus Kitasatospora. The sequence continues at coordinate 199,397 of JOHN01000013.1, read as the reverse complement.
CCGACCCAAGATCACGCCGCGGTCACGGTCCACGTTCCGGCGACGCGGAGTTTCTCCTGGTGGGGCGCGAACTTCCCGCACGTCGGCGGCGGAGTCCGAGGGTCCGCTCCCGGCCCGCCACCCGGTCTGGCAGGTTCCGGACAGCTCCGACCGCCGGGCGGAGACCGCGGACCGCCGGCACTGGTCGGGCCAGCGCGGAGGCCCGACCAGTGCCGGCGGGGAAGGGCCGGTCGAACCGGCGGGGCGTTCAGGCCAGCGAGTCGATCCAGCGCTCCAGCCGCTCCCCCTCGACCACCATCAGCTCGGGCTCCCGGAGGGTGTTGGTGAGCAGCGAGATCCCCTGGTACGCCGCGACCAGCGCCACCGCCAGCTCGCGGGCGTCGGCGCGGCCCATCTCGGCGAACTGGCCCTCGGCCCAGTCGACGAGCCGTCGCATCACCTCCGCGATCGAGGCGTCGAGACCGTCGGCGCGCTTGTCGAGCTCCGAGGCGAGACTGCCGGTGGGGCAGCCGTACCGGGCGGTGAGCTCGCGCTGCCCGATCCAGCCGGCCAGCAGCGCCTTCAGCCGCTCCCGGGGCGTGGGGAGCGCGTCGAGCTGCTCGATCACGGCCCGCAGGCCGCTCCCGTGCGCCTGGATCGCGGCCTCGACCAGGTCGTTCTTGGTCTTGAAGTAGTAGTAGACGTTCCCGACCGGAACATCCGCGGCGCGGGCGATGTCGGCCAGCGTGGTCTGCTCCACCCCCTTCTCGTGCAGCACCTGCGCCGCCGCGGCGGCCAGCCGTTCGCGCTTGCCCGACGCTCGCCGGGCGCTCTTTGAGTCAGTCACCTGACTAACTGTAGACGGCTGACAGGACGTCGGCTACTGTCTCAGTAAGTCAGCTGACTGACTCAGTCGGCGGGCGCCGACCAACCACCGCTTCCCTCAAGGGGTTTCTCATGTTCGTTGTCACGGGTGCCACCGGAAACGTCGGCCGCGAGCTCGTTCGGGCGCTGGTCGAGGCCGGCGAGCAGGTGACCGCCGTCTCCCGTCGACCGGGGCAGCTCCCCGCCGGCGTCCGGCACGTTCCGGCGGACCTCGCCGATCCGCAGAGCCTGCGCACCGCCCTCGACGGCGCCACGGCCCTGTTCCTGCTGGTCGCCGGCGAGAAGCCGGCCGAGATCCTCGACCTGGCCAGGTCCGCCGGGGTGCGCCGGGTCGTCCTGCTCTCCTCCCAGGGCGCCGGGACGCGGCCCCGGGTCTACCGCCACCCGGTGGCGTTCGAGGAGGCCGTGCGCGCCTCCGGCCTCGACTGGACGATCCTGCGCTCCGGCGGCCTCGACTCCAACGCCTTCGCCTGGGCCGGCACCGTCCGCGCCGACCGCACGGCCGCCGCACCGTTCGGGGACGTCGGCCTGCCCACCGTCGACCCGGCGGACGTGGCCGAGGTCGCCGCCGCCGTCCTGCGCGAGGACGGCCACGCCGGCCGGACGTACGAACTCACCGGCCCGGCCGCCGTCACCCCGCGCGAACGGGCCGCGGCGATCGGCGAAGCCCTGGGCACCCCCGTGCGGTTCGTCGAGCAGACCCGCGAGGAGGCCCGCGCGCAGCTGCTGGCGTTCATGCCCGAGCCCGTCGTCGAAGGCACCCTCGCCATCCTCGGCCTGCCGCTGCCCGCCGAACAGGTGCCGGGCCCCGACATCGAGCGCGTCCTCGGCCGCGCACCGCGCACCTTCGCCGACTGGGCCGCCCGCAACGCCCCGGCGTTCCGCTGAATTCCGGCCCGCTCGCACCCGACGCACCGTCACGAAAGGTCCCTCCCTTGATCGCCACCCGCGTCCTCGACTCCACCATGGCCCACCGGGAGCTCGGCTCCGGAACGCCGATGGTCTTCCTGCACGGCAACCCCACCTCCTCCCACCTGTGGCGCGACGTCCTCCCGGCCGTCGGCGGCCCCGGCCGGCTGCTGGCCCCGGACCTGATCGGCATGGGCGAGTCCGGCAAGCCCGACATCGCGTACACCTTCGCCGACCAGGCCCGGTACCTGGACGCCTGGTTCGACGCGCTCGGCCTCGAGGAGGTGGTGCTGGTCGGCCACGACTGGGGCGGCGCGCTCGCCTTCGACCAGGCCGCCCGGCACCCCGGCCGGGTGCGCGGCATCGCCTTCACCGAAACCATCGTCAAGCCGATGACCTGGGAGGAGTTCCCCGAGGGCGGCCGCCCGCTGTTCGAGGCGATCAGGACGCCCGGTGTCGGCGAGGCGATGATCCTCGACGAGAACGCCTTCGTCGAGCAGGCGCTCCCCGGCACCGTCGCCACCCCGCTGACCCCGGCCGACCTGGACGTCTACCGCCGCCCCTACCCCACCCGCGAGAGCCGGCGCCCGCTGCTCCAGTGGCCCCGGTCGATGCCGCTGGGCGAGGAGCCCGCCGACGTCGTCGCCCGGATCCGGGCCTACGACCGCTGGCTGGCGGCCAGCCCGGACGTGCCCAAGCTGCTCCTCACCTTCGCTCCCGGACCCGGCGTGATGACGGGACCGGAGACCGTCGACTGGTGCGCACGGAACATCGCCGCCCTGGAGATCGAGCACCACGACGGCGTCGCCGGCCACCACACCCCGGAGGACCAGCCCCTCGCGATCGCCGGCGCCGTCGCCGCCTGGGCCGACCGCCACCGGCTCCGGGGCGCGGCGACCGGTGGCCGGTGACGACTGACCGGCCGCCGGCCTCGCTCCGGGGTCAGCCGAGGGTGGCGCCGCGCTCGGCGGCGAGGTCCTCCAGGCCGTAGCGGGCGACGTGCTCCGGATTGGCCAGGTCGACGGTGCGGATGCCCGCGGCGGCGAGCCGCTCGTTGACCTCGTCCAGGTGCTGCCGGACGAGCTGCTTCTCCGCGTCGGTGGTGCGGCCCTTGTGGGGGCGGCCGGCGTGCTCCAGGCTCGCGTAGTTGACCCGCTCCCGGCCCGCACCGGCACCGGCACCGGCGACCGGGGCCTGGGCCGGCAGGCGCCGGGCGACCCGCTTGGCCCCCCGCAGCACCTCGGCCATCGGCGCGGCGACCGCCAGCCGGTCGAAGGCCTCCGCGGTCATCACGACCGTCTCCGGCTCCTCGGCGTCCGGGTGGTGGAGCTCGACCGTCACCAGGTCGAGCGCCAGCCCCCGCACCTCGGTCAGCTCCCCGGCGAGCGCCTCGATCTCCACCGGACCGTCCGCGAGCTCCGGGTGCTCACGCACCACGATGCGCACCAGATCGGCCTCGTTCTCCACGTGCTCGCCGGTCAGGTCCGAGAACCGGATGATCTTCTGCCCCATGTCTTCCTCCCACTCCTGCGCTGATGATCAGCGCAGAGCTTAGGGGCTCCTGGTCCCGGGGATTGGCCCGCCGAACGGCAGATGCGGCACAGTGGCCCCATGAGCGCGGACACGAGGAGTCACCGGACGGCGGGGTGGACGGGCCCCGGGCGGCGGCGGCCGGTGCAGCAGCGCAGCCAGGAACGCTACGAACGGATCCTGGACGCCTGCGCCGCACTGCTCGACGAGGCCGGGGCGGCCGCGCTCACCACCAAGGAGGTGGCCCACCGGGCGCAGGTGCCGATCGGCACGCTCTACCAGTTCTTCGCCGGCAAGGAGGACCTGCTCGCCGCCCTGGCCGGCCGCAACCTCGACCACTACCTGCACCGGCTCGACGACCGGCTGCGCACCGAGCCCCCCACCGGGCCGGCCGGCTTCACCGACCTCGCGGTGGAGGAGTTCGTCGAGATGAAGCGGACCGTCCCCGGCTTCGGCCAGGTGGACTTCGGGCTCGCCGGACCGGCCGTACCGACCGGCGTCGAGGACGACCGGCACCTGCTGGACGCGGAGTTGGACAACAACACGACGGTCGCGCTGCGCCTCCAGGCCCTCGGCGGCGAACTGTTCGGAACGGCCGACCCGGTGACCCTGACGCTCGGCCTGCGGGTGGCCCTGGAGGCGGCCGACGCGGTGCTCAAGCTCGCCTTCCGCGGGGATCCCGAGGGCGACCCGGCGATGATCACCGAGTGCAAGCGGCTGGTCCGCTGCTACCTCGCCGACCACCTCGGCTCCTCCTGAGCCGGTCCCGCGGTCGCGACGGCCCGCCCCGGGCCCGCGCCGTTGCGGGCCGCGCGCGGGCGCAGCACAGTGGAGGCAGAGGAAGCCGACCCGGCCGGCCCCGCCGGCCGCCCGTCCGCACACACCCGAGGAGCACGACCATGCACGCAGCGGTAGGTGACCAGCTCCACATCCACAGCCGGGCGGTGGGCATGGTCGACCGGAAGGGCGAGATCACGGAGGTGCGCGGCCAGGACGGCCAGCCGCCGTACGTGGTCCGCTTCGAGGACGGCCACACGGGCCTGGTCTACCCGGGCCCGGACTGCAACATCGAACCCCGCGAGGCGATCCGCTGACGCCACCGGCCACCGCCCCGCGCCCGCCCGGCCCGGGGCGGTGAGCCGTGCCGTTGCCGGAACCCGCCGCCCGGCTCCTCGCCGGGGCCGTGGCGGAGGCCGCCCCCGGACTGCCGGGGCCGCTCGCCGCGCTGGAACCCCTGCTCGACCAGTACGGCTACGCGCTGGTGGCGCTGTTCGTGCTGCTCGACAACTGCGCCGTCCCCGCGCCGGGCCAGACCGTGCTGGTGCTCGCCGCCGTCTACGCGGGCACCGGGCACCTGAACATCGCCGCGGTGGTGGCGATCGCCTTCGCGGCGGCGGTGCTCGGCAACACGCTCGGCCATCTGATCGGTGCCACCGGCGGCCGGGCCTTCGTCCACCGCTGGGGCCGGTACGTGCTGCTCACCCCGGAGCGGGTCACCCGCGCGGAGGCGTTCTTCGACCGGCACGGCGGCAAGGTGGTGACGGTGGCGCGGTTCGTCGACGGGCTGCGGCAGACCAGCGGCATCATCGCCGGGACGACCGGGATGCCCTGGCCCCGGTTCCAGGTGTTCAACGTGCTCGGCGCGGCGCTCTGGGTGGGGGTGTGGGCCACCTTCGGGTACGTCGCGGGCGCCAACATCGGCGCGGTCTGGCGGACGGCGGTGCGCTACCAGCTCTGGCTGCTGATCGCGCTCGGCGTGCTGGTCGCCGGTCTCGCCGTCCGCCACCTGCTGCGCCGCCGCCGTCGGCGGCGGCAGGACCCGTAGCAGGCCCTACCGCAGCGGGAAGACCTCGAAGGCGACGGCGAAGCGGGTGCCGAGCCGGGTGCCCGCGCCCCGGCCGACGCCCTCCAGGAAGCCGCGCGCGTCCGCCATCGCGCCGCCGAGGCCGGCCAGGTACGCCTTGTGGGCCTCCAGGGAGGCGACGCCCCGGTCGAAGTGCTCGGTGGTGTCGACGGCGTGACCGGACTCCGGCGAGGAGGCCACCCAGATCTGCCGCACGCCGTCCCACGGCTCGTGGCCCTCGTCGATCAGCTCGCGGAACACCCAGCGGTTGCCGGCGTCCCGCACCCCGTCGAGGGTGGCGCGGCCGACGGCGATGTGGTCGGCCTGGTTGAGGAAGGTCCCGCCCCAGGTGTCACGGTGGTTGCTGGTGATGACGATGTCGGGGCGGTGGCGGCGGACGGCGCGCGCGATGTCGCGGCGCAGCGGCAGGCCGTACTCGACGACGCCGTCCGGGTGGCCGAGGAACTCGACGGTGTCGACGCCGACCACGGCCGCGGAGGCGATCTGCTCGGCCTCGCGCAGCGGCCCGCACTGCTCCGGGTCCATGCCGTCGATGCCGGCCTCTCCGCTGGTGGCCATCACGTAGACGACCTTCTTGCCCTGGTCCGTCCAGCGGGCGACGGCGGCGGCCCCGCCGTACTCCATGTCGTCGGGGTGGGCGACGACCACGAGGGCGGTCTGCCAGTCCTCGTCGACGGGCTGGAACGGCTGCGGCTGCGGTGGGGTCATGGTGCCTCTCCCTGGTACCGGTGCGCGCGGGTGGGGCGCGCGGTGCGGTCGTACGGTCGCACCGGACGCGACTCTAGAAGATCATCCGGCGGTCCGGGGCGCGATTCGGGAGACCGGGAGACATCCGGAGGGCATCTTGCAGAGAGTTCTCTGCAGATATCCCTATGCAGAGAACTCTCTGCAACCTACGATGCCGGCATGACCACGGAGCAGCCCGAGCACCCCGAGCAGCCGCAGCAGCCGGAGCAGCCGGAGACGTCCGGACGCCCGCAGCGCCGCCTGGACGCGCGCAGCCTGCGCGGCCTCGCACACCCGCTGCGGATGCAGATCTTCGAACTCCTCAACCTGGACGGACCGGCCACCGCCACCCGGCTCGCCGAGCGCCTCGGCGAGAACACCGGCACCGTCAGCTGGCACCTGCGCCACCTCGCCGAGCACGGGTTCATCGAGGAGGAGACCGGGCGCGGCACCAAGCGCGAGCGCTGGTGGCGACGGGTGCCCGTGCCCAACCGGCTCGACACCGCCGACTTCCGCCACGACCCGGACAGCCGCGGCGCGGTCTCGCTCTACCTGCACCAGATCGTCCAGCAGTACTTCAACCGGATCAACGACTACATCGCCGAGGACTGGCCGGACGAGTGGCGCGACGTCGGCACCATCGCGGACTGGAGCCGGCTGCGGCTGACCCCGGCCCAGCTCCGGGCGATGAACGAGGAACTGTCCGCCGTCGTCGAACGCCACCTCACCGACCCCGACAGCGACACCGTGCCGGACCCGCGGGCGCTGCCGGTCGTCGTCCAGCTCCAGTCCTTCCCGCGCCGGCCCCGCGCCGCGGGCCCCGCCGACCCCGGCGCCCGCACCGACGGCGCCCCCACCGACGACCACCCGAAGCGGAGCGCCGAGTGACGCACCACGCGAAGCCCACCGACCGGCCCCACGACGACCGGCACCACGACGACCGGCGCCCCGACGACCGCCGCAGCCTGCTCCGCCGCCACCGGGACTTCCGGCTGCTCTGGTTCGGCGAGACCGCCGGCAAGTTCGGCGCCTCGGTGACCGGGGTCGCCATGCCGCTGATCGCCGTCTCCGAACTGCACGCCTCCACCTTCGAGATCGGCCTGCTCAGCGCCGCCTCCTGGGCACCCTGGCTGGTCATGGGCCTGCCCGCCGGCGTCTGGGTGGACCGCTTACCGCGTCGGCCGGTGATGCTGGTGGCCGCCGCCGTCTCGCTCGTCCTGTTCGCGGCCGTCCCCGTCGCCGCACGGGCCGGTCTGCTCAGCACCGGGCTGCTGCTGGCCGTCGCCCTGCTCACCGGCACCGCGGCCGTGTTCTTCCAGACCGCGTACACCGCCTACCTGCCCGACCTGCTCTCCCCCGCCGACCAGCCCGAGGGCAACGCCAAGCTGCACGGCAGCGCCTCCGCCGCCCAGATCGTCGGCCTCGGCTCCGGCGGCCTGATCGCCCAGCTCGCCGGCGCCGCCAACGGCATGCTCGCCAACGCCGCGACCTTCCTGGTCTCGCTGCTCTGCCTGGGCCGCATCCGCCACCGCGAGACCCCGGCCGCCCGGGACGGGCGCGGCACCGACCGGGCACTGCGGCGCGAGGTCGGCGAGGGCCTGCGGCTGGTCGCCGGGGACCGCTGGCTGCGCACCCTCACCCTGTTCGGCGCCACCTCCAACCTGGCACTGATGGGGTACCAGTCCATCCTGGTGGCGTTTCTGATCCGCGAGGTCGGACTGGCCCCGGGCACCGTCGGCGGGCTGATCGCGGCGGCCGGCAGCGGCGGCGTCCTCGGCGCGTTCGCCGCCCGCCGGGTCGCCGCCCGGGTCGGTACGGCACGCGCGATGATCCTCTTCGAACTGGGCCTGCCCACCCTCGCCCTGCTCATCCCGCTGACCGGGACCGGCCCGGGCATGCTCTGCTCGGCCGTCGGCGGGTTCGGCGTCTCGGCCGGCGTGGTGGCCGGGAACGTCATCAAGTCCGGCTTCCAGCAGCGCTACTGCCCGCCCGCGCTGCTCGGTCGGGTCACCGCGAGCGCCGCCGTCCTCAACTACGGCACCATCCCGGTGGGCGCCCTGCTCGCCGGTGTCCTCGGCACCGCGGTGGGGCTGCGCCCGGCGATGTGGATCACCACGGCCGGGGTCCCGCTGGCGGCGCTCGTCCTCCTGTTCTCCCCCGTCGGCCGGGTCCGCGACCTCCCCACCACCCGCCAACCGGCCGAACCGGCGCCCGCCCCGGCGGCCCCCGCCCCCGAGGCCGCCACCGCCTGACGACCCGCCACCCGGCCGACCCGGCGTCCTCCCCGGCCCGACCGCCCCGAGAACGGCCCCGGCCCGCGCCCCCCACCGCGGGCCGGGGCGTGCCGCGTCCGGGCGACCGCGGGCGGGCGCCGTAGGTTGGGCCCATGGCACAGCGCACACACGGCGTCCGGCTCGCGCCGCCGACCTGGCTGACCGCGGGGCTGCGGCCGCAACCCGCGCCGGTGCCGCGGGCGGCGGTGGCCCGCGCCGCGGTGGCGCTCGCCGCGCCGCTGGCCGTCGGCCTCGCCGCCGGCCGGCCCGCGTACGGGGCGCTGGTCTCGATGGGCGCGCTGTCCGGCGTGATCGGCGACACCGCCGACGCCTACCGGATGCGGTTCTTCAACATCGCCGTCCCCCAGCTGTTCGGCGCCGTCGGCGTCGCCCTCGGCACCCTGGTGTACGGCCGCGACTGGACGGCCGTCGTGGTCCTCACCCTGGTCGCCCTGGTCTCCGGGATGATCTCCTCGATCGGCTCGGTCGCCTCCGTCTCCGGCCTGCTGCTGCTCCTCAACGCCGTCGTCGGCGCCGGCCTGCCGATGCCCCAGCCGTGGTGGAAGGCACCGCTGCTGCTGACCGCGGGCGGCGCGGTGGTGCTGCTGCTCACCCTGTTCGCCTGGCCGCTGCGCGGCGGGGTGCCGGAACGGGCCGCGGTCGCCGCCTCCTACCGGTCGGTCGCCGCGTTCGTCCGGGCCGCCGGCACCCCGGAGCACGACGAACGGCGCCAGGCCGTCACGCAGTCGCTGAACGCCTCGTACGACCTGCTGCTCGTCCACCGCACCCGCCGGCACGGCCGCTCCCCCGGGCTGACCCGGCTGATCGCCCAGCTCAACGCGCTGATCCCGGTCGTCGAGGCCGCCTCCGCCGCCAAACTGCGTCCGGCCCGGCTCGGCCCGCTGCCGGCGGCCTGGTCGGCGGCGGTGCTGGCGCTCGCCGACACCGTCGGGCACGGCCACCCGTCCGCCACCGCCGTCCCGCTCGACCTGCCGAAACCGACCGGCCCCTCGGAACGGGCGCTCGAACAGGCCCTCCGCTACGCGGCCGCCGTCGGCGCCGAGCCCGACCGCGCGCACTCCGCCGCCCCCGACCGGCTCGGCCGCCCCGCCGCCCCCTGGGTGCGGACCCGGCGCGCGACCCGGGCGGCGCTGCTCTCCGGCGCGTCCTGGCGCTACGGTCTGCGGCTCGCGCTCTGCATCGGCCTGGCCCAGGTGGTGGTGTCGGTGCTGCCGGTGCCCCGCTCCTACTGGGTCGCGCTGACCGTCACCTTCGTCCTCAAGCCGGACTTCGGCTCGGTGTTCTCCCGCGCCGTGCTGCGCGCCTTCGGCACGGCCGCCGGGCTGCTGATCGCCGTGCCGGTGCTCGCCGAGGTGCCGCGCGGCTGGTGGGACGTGCCGACCGTCGCGCTGCTGGCGGCACTGATCCCGGCGTTCTCCGCCAAGGGCTACGCCTTCCAGACGGCGGCCATCACCCCGGTCATCCTGCTCCTCTCCGACCTGCTCAACCACCAGGGGTTCGGGCTGGTGCTGCCCCGCCTCTACGACTCGCTGATCGGCTGCGGGATCGCCCTGGTCGCCGGGTACCTGTGCTGGCCGGAGTCCTGGCACACCCGGATCGGCGACCGGCTGGCCGACGCCGTCGCGGACGCCTCCGCGTACGTGGTGCTGGCCTTCGACGGCGCGCCCGGCCAGGACCGGACGGCCCGGCCGCGCCGGCGGCGGCGGCTCTACCGGGACCTCTCGGCGGTCCGCTCCGAGTTCCAGCGGGCGCTCACCGAACCGCCGCCGACCGGGCCGCGGGCGGCGGCGTGGTGGCCGCTGGTGATCGCGGTGGAACGGGTGGTGGAGGCCACCACCGCCACCCGGGTCCGGGTCGACCACGGGGAACCGGAGCCACCACCGGGCGAGGTCGCCGCCCTCGCCGCCGAGCTGGCCGCCCTGGCCGGGGCCCTGCGCACCGGCACACCCCTGCCCGGGCCCGCGGACGGCGTCGAAGCCGCCGCGACAGCCGTACCCGAGGACCCGTCGGGCAGCCCGACGCGCGGCCCGACGCGCGGTCCGACGCGCGGCCCGGCGGATGACCCGGCGGACCACCCGGTCGACGTCCTCGGCCCGCTCCGCCGCGAGGTCCGGGCGGCCTGCGCCATCGCCTCCCCGGTGCTCGGTTGAGCCGACGCCCCGACCCACGCGGCCCCCATCAGCCCCCCGGCCAGCGCCCCGTCAGTCCTGGATCCGCCGCCACGGCCGGTCCGCCTCCAGCGCGAACGCCAGCTCCAGCAGCGTCCGTTCCTCGCCGTGAGCGGCCGACAGGTGGACGCCGATCGGCAGGCCGTCCGGGCTCGCCCCGACCGGCAGGGCCACGGCGGGGCCGCCGGTGACGTTGTTGACCGGCGTGAACGCCACGTACCGGGTGAGCCGTTCGATCAGTTCGTCGAAGGCGACGTTGGGGCTCAGGTGCCCGATCGGCGGCGCGACATGAGCCAGCACCGGCGAGAGGATCGCGTCGTGCGTGCGGAACATCCCCGCGTACGTCTGCTCGGCGCGCCGCAGTCGCCGCACCACCCCGGGCACCCGGGTGAACTCGCGGTGGAACACCCGCCGCAGCCCGGTGGTGAGCCCGTCCAGCCGGCTCGCCCGGAAGCCCGGGTCGACGGTCAGCCGGCCGGTGGTGGCGATCAGGAAGGCGATGTAGCCCCAGTAGAGGATGAAGTCGCGGGAGAACTCCTCCCCGAACGGCAGCTCCACCGGCGTCACGTCGTGGCCCAGGGCCGCCAGCCGGGCCGCCGTCTCCTCGACCGCCGCCCGGGTCGGCGCGTCGGTGGGCGCGGTCGGCGAGTCCACCACCAGGCCGATCCGCAGCCGCCGCTCGCCCGGACCCTCGACCAGGCCGAGCGGAGGCAGCGCGGGGTTGCGGTGGTGGCGCTCGGCGGCGGCGAAGAAGGCCGCCGTGTCGCGGACGGAGCGGGTCAGCACGCCGTCGGTGACCAGGTCGACCGGCAGCCGGCGGCCCTGGGCGTTGGGCACCATCCGGCCGCGGGTGGGCTTGAGGCCGACCAGGCCGCAACAGGCGGCCGGGATCCGGATCGACCCGCCTCCGTCGTTGGCGTGCGCGATCGGGACGACGCCGGAGGCCACCAGGGCGGCCGCGCCGCCGGAGGAGGCCCCCGGGGAGTGCGAGGTCCGCCAGGGGTTGCGGACCGGCCTGGCCTCCGCGTACTCGGTGGAGGCGTTGAGGCCGAACTCCGGCAGCCGGGTCTTGCCGAGGACCGCGAGACCGGTGCCGAGGAACTGCTCGGCGAAGCCGGCGCTGCGCCGGGCCGGCCGGGCCCGGAAGGCCGAACTGCCCTGCCCGGTGGGCATCCCGCGCAGGTCGGTGTTGTCCTTGAGGTAGCTCGGCACGCCGTACAGCGGTGCGTCCCGCACCCCGTCGTCCGCGCCGTGCGGCCGCCCGTACGCGGCGAACGCGACCGGGGCCAGCGCCGCGTCCACCCGGTCGGCACGGGCCGCGGCGGCCGCCGCCAGTTCGGCCGGGCTGACCTCGCCGGCCCGCACCAGGGCGGCCAGCGCCACCGCGTCGTGCTCCCCCAGCGCGTCGTCCCCGTAGGCGTGCACCCGCTCGTCGGCCATCCGGACTCCCCATCCCTGCCAGTGCCAGTCGGTTCGCGGCACCCGCCGGAATGCGAACCTACCCGTCGGTAATGCCGCGCGAGCTGAGCAGTCTAGAGCCGGAGCGGCGCAGGGAACACCCCGTGTTCCCGACGCGGACGGACCGCCCGGGCGTGGTGCCCGGGCGGTCCGTCGTCGTGCGTGCCGCCGCGCCGTCAGGTGCAGTGGATCTTGCCGCAGTTCGGTGTCGAGATCCGGTGCTGCGAGCCGACCCCCCACTTCCGGTGCGGAACCATCTGGATGAGCGTGATCACGATCTCCAGCGAGCTGGTGAGGATGTTGCCGCCCGGGCGACGGGCCTCCGCCAGCGCGGCCTGGAACTGGTCGTTGGGGATCCACCAGATCGTCAGCGTGCCGCTCCGGTTGATCTCCAGCCAGGCCGCGTTGCTGCCGCTGGTCCCGGAGGACCAGCAGACCCGGTTGCCGTCGCCGTAGACGACGAAGTTGCCGTCCGTCTGCATGGTGGCCACCCGACCGCACCCGGCGCTGCCCGGAGCCGTCCAGGTGACGGCCCAGTTCCACCGACCGAGGTTGCCGGCCCAGCCGTAGACGAGTTCGAGCGTGCCGTCGTCCCGCATCCGCAGCGCGGTCGACTGCTCCGAGTCGCTGTCGGAGATCTCGGTGCCGCGGCAGATGCTCCAGTTCTTCCACATCCAGCTGCCCCGGTGTTCGGCGCCCGGCTCCTGGAACGCGCAGCCACCCGGCTCCGAGTTGTTGCCGCCGCCGCTACCGCCACCGCCGAGGCCACCGTCCCAGCCGCCACCGGTGTTGCCACCGCCACCGCCACCGCCGCCGGTGTTGCCGCCACCGCCGTTCCCGCCACCGCCGGCGCCGGCGCCCGGAGTCGGACCGGTCTGGACGTTGTCCAGCCGCCAGCGCTGCATGTCGGAACCGTCGCACCGCCAGACGCCGAGCTGCTCACCGGCGTTGTTCGCCGTCAGACAGCCGCCGTCGGTGGCGCTGACGAGCCAGTACCAGCCGTTCCCGGCGTCGCGGAACGACCACCGCTGGTTGACGTTGCCGCTCTGGTTCTGGGTCAGGTGGGCCCGGTGCGCGCCCGGGTTGTGGTCCATCACCATGCCCTGACCCGGGGCGGACTTGCCGTCCGTGAGCAGGGTCTCGACGATCCAGTTGCCGTTGCCGGCGTCCCAGAACGCCCACCGCTGAGCGGGGTTGCCGTTGCTGCCGAGCGCCTTGATCGAGGTGCCGGAGGCGGTGTTGCCGCCGTCGAGGTCGGCGACCAGGCCGTTGTTGTTCGACCGCAGGGTCGCGACCTGGCTGTTGCGTTGGCCGTCAGACAGCCGTTGTCGGTGTCACTGGTGACCCAGAACCAGCCGCCGCCCGCGTCCCGGAACGCCCAGTGCTGATTGGCGTTCCCGTCCATGGTGCGGATCAGGTGGGTGCGGTGCGTGCCCGGGTCGTGGTCCATGACCATGCCCTGACCGGCCGCCGTCCTCCCGTCCGTCAGCAGCGTCTCCAGGATCCACCGGTTGTTCGCGGTGCTCCAGAAGGCCCACTTCTGCGCGTCGTTGCCGTTCGGGCCCAGCGCCTTGATCGACGTACCGGAGTTCGTCGTCCCGCGTTGGCCGTCAGACAGCCGTTGTCGGTGTCACTGGTGACCCAGAACCAGCCGCCGCCCGCGTCCCGGAACGCCCAGTGCTGATTGGCGTTCCCGTCCATCGTCCGGATGAGGTGGGTGCGGTGATTGCCCGGGTCGTGGTCCATGACCATGCCCTGACCGGCCGCCGTCCTCCCGTCCGTCAGCAGCGTCTCCAGGATCCACCGACCGTTGCCGGCGTCCCAGAAGGCCCACTTCTGCGCGTCGTTGCCGTTCGGGCCCAGCGCCTTGATCGAGGTGCCGGAGGCGGTGCTCGACCGGTCCAGGTCCGCCACCATCCCGTTGTTGGCGGAACGCAGCACCGCCACCTGGTTGTTGCGGACGCCGCCGGGGGTGACCGGCGGGTTGGCGGCCGGGTCGGGCCGGGTCGGCGAGGTCGGCTGACCGGGCTGCGCCGGACCGTCGGTCACATCGCCGAGCCGCCACTTCTGCCGGTCGCCGCCGTCGCAGGCGGAGACGGCGAGCGCCTCACCCGGGTTGTCGGCCGTCAGACAGCCGTTGTCGGTGTCACTGGTGACCCAGAACCAGCCGCCGCCCGCGTTCCTGAACGCCCAGTGCTGATTGGCATTGCCGTCCTCGGTGCGGATCAGGTGGGTGCGGTGGGTGCCGGGGTTGTGGTCCACGACCATGCCCTGACCGGCCGCCGTCCGCCCGTCGGTCAGCAGGGTCTCGATGATCCACCGGTTGTTCGCGGTGGTCCAGAAGGCCCAGCGCTGCGCGTCGTTGCCGTTCGGAGCGAGCGCCTTGACCGCGGTTCCGGAGGCGGTGCTGGACCGGTCCAGGTCCGCCACCATGCCGTTGTTCGCCGACACCAGGGTGGAGACCTGCGAGGTGCCGATCCCCGGGTTGACCACCTGACCGGTGCCCGGCGGAGGGGTCGGGGTCGGCGTCACCGGCGCGCGGGGCGGGACGGAGCCCAGGCCCCAGCGCTGGGAGTCGGAGGCGTTGCAGTCCCAGATCTGCAGGGCGGTCCCGTTGACGGCGGTGCCGCCCGTCACATCCAGGCACTTGCCCGAGTTCGGGTTGACCAGCGAGTCGTTCGGGCCCTTCTGCCAGCGCTGGGCGGTCGAGTCGTTGCAGCCGTACAGGCTCACCCGGGTGCCGCGCGCCGTGGCGGACCCGGCGACGTCCAGGCACTTGCCGAACGCCTTCAGGGCGAACGTGCCGGTGCTCGCGGACGCCGTCCACCGCTGGGAATCGGTGCCGTTGCAGTCGTACAGGTCGATCGGGGTGCTGTCGACGGTCCTGCCGCCGGTGACGTCCGCACACTTGCCCGGGAAGGCCGAGTACACGGGGACACCGCCGTCGGTGCCGGTCCCGCCGCCCGCCACGACACCGTTCAGCCGCCACTTCTGGCGGTCCGAACCGTCACAGGGCGCGACGGTCAGCGGCTGGCCGGAGGCGGCCAGGGTCAGGCAGCCGCCCCCGTTGCCGTTGGCGATCGTGGTCCGGCCGTCACCCGCGTCGGCGAACCGCCACAGCTGGTCGGTCCGGTCGGCGGCGGCGGGCCGGAGCGCGGTGCGGTGCGAGCCGGTGTCGTGACCGAGGACCATGCGGTCCTCCGGACGGGCACCGCCGTAGGTCAGCCGCGTCTCGATCAGCCAGTTGCCGTTGCCGCGGTCCCAGAACGCCCACCGCTGCGAGTCGGTCGCGTTCGGCGCCCACGCCTGCACGGGCGTCCCGGCGGCGGGCACCCCGCCACGGACATCGGGCACCAACTGCGGGTCGGCGGCCGACACCAGGCCGATCCCCTGCAGCGGGTCGGGCTTCTGCCCGCCACCACCGGGGCCACTACCAGGGCCACTGGGCCCGCTGGGCCCGCCGAACGGCCACCCGAACGGCGGCAGCAGCGGCAGGAAGGGGAAGCTGGGAATCCTGATCCCGGGGAGGGGCGGCACCGGCAACGACCCACCGGGGTCGGTGGGGTTGGTGCCGGGGTCGGTGGGGTTGGTCCCGGGGTCGGTGGGGTTCGTCGGGTTCGTTCCTGGGTCCGTCGGGTTCGTCCCCGGGTCCGGCAGCTTGCAGACACGCGGCACGGACGGAGTCTTCGGCACCTCGGGGAAGCCGGACGCCGAGGGCCACGGTGCCCGCCCCAGCTCAGGCAGCGACGGCCATGGCACCCCCTGGAACCCCGGGATCGACGGCCAGGTCCAATCCGAGAAGCCCGGGATCGACGGCCAGGCCGCCGTGGGCAAAGTGGGCGCACCCGGCCACGGAACGGCGGGCATGTCCGGGTGACCGGGCCACGGCACGTCCGGCGACCCGGGTACCGACGGCCACCGCACGTCCGGGAAGCCGGGCACGGCAGGCCACTTCAGCTCGGGATGGCCGGCGACGGTCGGTGCGACCGGCGTGGGCCGGCCCGGGACGACGATCCCGGTACCAGGGGAAGGATCGATGCCCGGCGCCACCGGCAGCGGCAGGATCGGCCAGGGGACGTTCTTGGTACCCGGCATGATCGGCCAGTTCACGCCCGGGAAGCCGGGGACCGTCGGCCACCACGGCCGGCCCGGCTGTGAAGGCCACATCGCTGTAGGCAGCTTGGGCGCCCCCGGCCACTCGACGACCGGGAGGTCGGGGCGGCCGGGCATCGGGACGTCGGGGCTGCCCGGCACCGCCGGCCACGGAACCCCCGGGGCTCCGGGCACCGACGGCCAGGTCAGCTCGGGGTGTCCCTTGACGGTCGGCCACCGCAGGGCGGGATACCCGGGCACGGTGCGACCGGTCCCGGGCAGCGAGGCCGGATCGGTCGGCGTGCACGGCACGGACAGCTTCCACTTCTGTGCGGGACCGCCGTCGCACGGCTTGACGTTCAGACCGACCGCCCCCTGTCCGGCCGTCGTCAGACACTGCTGGTCGGCGGCGCTGACCAGGCTGAACGCCCCGTCACCAGCGTCCTTGAACGTCCACTGCTGGTGGAGCGTACCCAGCGGACGGCCCTGGGCGTCGCGCTGCAGCGACCGCACCACGGTGCTGTGGCTGTCCTGGTCCTGCTGCAGGACCGTCCCCGGGGCGAGCGCGCTCTCCAGGACGAACCGACCGTCCGACGCCGCGCGCAGCCGCCAGTTCTGCGAGGCGGTGCAGTTGCGCGGGTACGCCTGCACGGCTGTGCCATTGGCGGTGACTCCGCCGCGCACGTCCAGGTTGAAGGTCGGGCTGTACGCACCGGCCGCCGCCGTGAGCTGGTACATCGCTCCGTCGAACGGCACGGGCGCAACCGGACTTGAGGCGGTAGCAGCAGCGGCGATCGACGCGTTCGCGGCTGCACCGGCAAGCACCGGCGTGGTTGAGGACGTCGATGCCAGCGCGACGCCCCTCAGTGCAGTCCTCGTCGCTGTCGCGCCCACGACCACATCATCGCCGTCGGAGCACACCGACTCCTCGTCGTCCTCGACCTCGTACTCGCCCGAGTTGACGTCCCTGCACGTGCCGAAGTCGGTCTCGCCCTGTTTCGCCCCATTGACGCCCACCCTGGCCCAGTCCCTCTGGGGGAACCTGTAGTCGGCCAGGTCCGTCGGCACAACGGTCCGGTTCGGTTCCCTGAACAGGGCATTGGTGATCTTGCTGCCGTCGACCACCTTGGTTTCGTTCAGCGCGAGCGTATTCGACGCCGTCGTACGATACGTGGATCTCACCTTGTATGCCGATTTGATGAAACCAGGAGGAATAGCTCCTACGGCCGCCCATTCCTCCTCGTTCAGGGCGTTGTCAGGAGGACTGCTCCTCACGTACTGGCCGACGACGTAGATGAATCGCGCATCGGGGACGATCTCGTATACCCAGCCCTCCTTGACGTAGACGCCGCTCCCGTCAGCACCCTTTTCAAATCGGGTGAACCCTGTGTTCACCGCGGCGAACTCCGCAGCCTTGTAGTCGAGGGAGGTGGTACTGACATAGCCGGACTGACCCGTACTGTGGCCGGTGGAGGAGTCACCTTCCACATGAATGGTCAGGTTGAAGTCCAGGCTGTCCGGCTCACGAAGACCCTTGGCCTCGAAGCCCTTACTGAACACCGACTCCGGATCCATGCCGACGGCGGGCGGATACTCGGTCGGGATCCGGTCATTCCTGTCGAACCCCAGATTGAGGCCGACACCCCGGTAGACAACGGGAGGCAGTTGCCGGTCCGTGTTGAAGCACGGATGGATTTTCGGCTGCCGCGGCGCGTCCGCCGCGTGGGCGGCGGGTGGGACGGCGCCCACGAGGGGGGCCGCCATCACCCCCGCGATCAGGGCGGCCAGCAGGGACCGCGTCTTGCTACTGAGGAAATCCCGGCGCATGGGCGTCGGCGACCTCGCCTTCGTACGGAGTGGTGCGTGCCCGCCGAAACGTAGGTGGGGTGCGTACACAGCTCGTATACGCTGGCTGGACGAGGGCCGGCCCGGGGGGCTGACGCCCCGGGCCGGCTTCGACGCCGTAGTACCCGACCGACGACCGCGTCATCACGGAAAGCTGGTCCGCATGAGCGAGATGATCGAGCTCGACTTCGACGACAGCGGCTTCCGCCGCAACGGCGTGCCGCACCGGATCGTTTCCGGTGCGCTGCACTACTTCCGGGTCCACCCCGAGCTGTGGGACGACCGGTTGGGCCGGCTGCGCGCCCTGGGGGTCAACACGGTCGACACCTATGTTCCCTGGAACTTCCACGAGCTCCCCTCCGGCGAGGTGGACTTCACCGGCTGGCGGGACGTCGCCCGGTTCGTCCGGACCGCCGGGGATCACGGGTTGGACGTCATCCTCCGGCCGGGGCCGTACATCTGTGCCGAGTGGGAGTTCGGGGGTCTGCCGGCCCGGCTGCTCGCCTCGGACGGGATGGGGTTGCGCAGTTCCGATCCGGCGTTCCTGGCCGAGGTGGACGGCTGGTTCGACGCGGTGGTCCCGGAGCTGCTGCCGTTGCTCGGCAGCCGCGGCGGCCCGGTCGTGGCCGTCCAGGTCGAGAACGAGTACGGCAGTTACGGCAACGACGCCGCCTACCTCGCCCATCTGCGGGACGGTCTGCTGGCGCGCGGCGTGGACTGTCTGCTGTTCACCACGGACGGTTCCGAGGACTTCATGCAGCAGGGCGGTGCGATCCCGGGTCTGCTGGCGACCGGGACGTTCGGCTCGCGGGCGCCGGAGCGCTTCGAGGTGCTGCGCCGTCAGCAGCCGAAGGGGCCGCTGGCGGCGATGGAGTTCTGGATCGGCTGGTTCGACCGGATCGGTGAGCCGCACCATGTGCGGGACGCCGGGGAGGCGGCGGCCTCGCTCGACGAGCTGCTGGCCACCGGCGCCTCGGTGAACCTCTACATGGCGCACGGCGGCACCAACTTCGGCTTCTGGGCGGGGGCCAACCACTCCGGGACGGGGCCCGAGACCGCCGGGTACGAGCCGACCGTGACCAGCTACGACTACGACGCGCCGATCGGCGAGGCGGGCGAGCTGACCGAGAAGTTCCACGCGATGCGGGCCGTGATCGGGAAGTACGTGCCGCTCCCGGAGGGTGAACTCCCCGATCCGCAGCCCCGGTTGGCGCCCCGCCGGCTCGACCGGGCGAGCGGTCGGGCCCGCTTGCTCGACTCGCTGGACGCGCTGTCGACGCCGATCCACCGGCCCACCACGGAGCCGATGGAGCGGGTCGGCCAGTCGCTCGGTCTGATCCACTACCGCACGCACGTCCCCGGCCCGCGGCCGGAGATGCCGCTGCGGATCGACGGCGTCGGCGACCGCGCGCAGGTCTTCGCGGACGGCCGGCCGCTCGGCGCCGTCGACCGCAACGCGCCGGGCGCCGCCCTTCCGCTGGCCACTGGCCCGGCCGGGGTCACCCTGGACATCCTGGTCGAGGCGCTCGGCCGTGCCAACTACGGGCCGCAGATGGACGATCGCAAGGGGATCCGGCGCGGTGTCTCGCACGAGCGCCAGCGCCTGCACGGCTGGGAGATCCGCCCGCTGCCGCTCACCGACCTCTCCGCCCTCACCTTCGAGGACGGTGTCGGGACCGCCGACGGCGACCCGGTCTTCCACCGTTTCGAGACCGAGGTCGACACCCCCGCCGACGCCTTCGTGGCCCTCCCGGGCTGGGGCCGGGGGCTGCTCTGGCTGAACGGGTTCCTGCTCGGCCGCTACACCGAGGAGGGTCCGCAGCGCACCCTCTACGCCCCGGCGCCGCTCTGGCAGCCGGGCCGCAACACCCTGCTCGTCCTCGAACTGGACCGCCACGCCGAGGCGCTGGAGCTCCGCGACGAGCCGGACCTCGGCCCCACCACCCGCGCCCCCAGCGCCGACTACTGAGACCGGCCCGCCGCCGCGCCCGGCGCCGGCATACTCCGGCGCCTGGCCGGTGCGCGGGACGGCCGGCTGACCGTCCGGACCGCACCCGGAACGCCCCGTGGACCGCGCCCGGGACCGGCCGTGGAGCACGGCCGGCCCCGGGGCGTCCGCGACTACTCCACCGTCACGCTCTTGGCGAGGTTGCGCGGCTTGTCGACGTCGCGCTTCAGGGCGACGGCCGCGTGGTACGCGAGCAGCTGGAGCGGGATGTTGAGGAGCAGCGGGTCCAGCTCGGGCTCGCTCTTGGGCACCAGGATGCAGTGGTCGGCGAGCTTGGCCTCGGGGCGGCGGTGGGCGACGGCCACGACGCGGCCGGAGCGGGCCTTGATCTCGCCGAGGGTGGTGAGGTTCTTGTCGAGCAGCTCGTCGTCCGGGACGAGCGCGACGGTGGGCAACTCGGGGCTGATCAGCGCCAGCGCGCCGTGCTTGAGCTCGCTCGCCGGGTAGGCCTCGGCGTGCACGTAGGAGATCTCCTTGAGCTTCTGCGCGCCCTCGCGGGCGACGGGGAAGCCGCGGACCCGGCCGATGAACATCATGCCCTCGGACTCGGCGTATTCGGCGGCGAGTTCGGCGATGTCGTCGCTCTGGGCGAGGATCTCGCGGATCTGGTCGGGCAGCGCCTTGAGGGCGGAGACGATCCGGCGGCCGTCGGCGGGCGAGAGGTCGTGGATCCGGCCGAAGTGCAGGGCGATCAGCGCGAAGGCGACGACCGTGGAGGTGAACGCCTTGGTGGAGGCGACCGAGATCTCCGGTCCGGCGTGCAGGTAGATGCCGCCGTCGCACTCGCGGGCGATGGCGCTGCCGACGGTGTTGACAACGCCGAGCACCCGGCCGCCCTTGCGCTTGACCTCCTGGACGGCGGCGAGCGTGTCGTAGGTCTCGCCGGACTGGCTGACCGCGATGTAGAGGGTGTCGGCCTCGATGACCGGGTTGCGGTAGCGGAACTCGGAGGCGGGCTCGCTGTGGGCGGGGATCCGGGCGAGTTCCTCGATCAGCTGGGCGCCCATCTCGCCGGCGTAGTAGGCGGAGCCGCAGCCGAGGATCTTGACCCGGCGGATCTCGCGCAGCTCGCGGGCGTCCAGGTTGAGGCCGCCGAGGTGGGCGGTGGCGAACCGCTCGTCGAGGCGGCCGCTGAGGGTGCGCTCGACGGAGCCGGGCTGCTCGTGGATCTCCTTGAGCAGGAAGTGCTGGTAGCCGCCGGTGTCGTAGGAGTCGATCTCCCAGTCGACGGTGGACGGCTGGCGGTGGGTGGTGCGGGCGTCCTCGGTGAAGGTGCGGAAGCCGTCGGCGCGGACGGTGGCCAGCTCGCCGTCCTCCAGGTGGACGACCTGGCGGGTGTAGCGGACCAGGGCGGAGACGTCGGAGGCGGCGAACATCTCCTTCTCGCCGATGCCGAGCACGATCGGGCTGCCGTTGCGGGCGACCACGATGCGGTCGGGCTGCTCGGCGTCGAGGACGGCGATGCCGTAGGTGCCGACGATCATGCCGAGGGCGGCGCGCACCGCGTCCTCCAGCTCGACGCCCTCGCCGGTGTGGGCGGCGACGAGGTGGGCGAGCACCTCGGTGTCGGTCTCGGAGCGGAAGACGGCGCCCTCCGCGGTGAGCCGGGCGCGCAGCTCGTCGGCGTTCTCGATGATGCCGTTGTGGACGACGGCGATGCGCTCCGCGTTGTCCAGGTGCGGGTGGGCGTTGGCGTCGCTGGGGACGCCGTGGGTGGCCCAGCGGGTGTGGCCGATGCCGGTGGTGCCCTTGAAGCGGGCGGGGACGGCGGCGGCGAGGTCGGCGACCCGGCCCTTGACCTTGCGGACCTTGAGGCCGCCGGTGCGTCCGGCGACGGCGACGCCGGCCGAGTCGTAGCCGCGGTACTCCAGGCGGGCGAGACCCTCCAGCAGGAAGGGGGTCGCGTCCTTGGGGCCGATGTAGGCCACGATTCCGCACATGGTGGACTCCTTGTTCCTTGGTTCCGTGGTTCCGGTGCTCGGCGGCGACGGCCGGTCAGCCGTAGACGATCCGGCGCAGCTGGCGGGCCGAGAGCCCGGGGGCCGCGACCCGACGGGCCGGGAGCTCCTCGGCGAGCCGGGCGAAGATCTTCTCGTTGGTCAGGCCGCGTGCCTGCAGCTCGCCGTGACGGCGGCGGACGTACTCCTCGGTGGTCTCGGAGAAGTACGCCAGCACCTCCGCCACCACCCGCGCCGCCTCGCCGGGGCCCAGCGGGCTGGTCCGGGTGAGGTGGGCGAGGAGGTCTTCGTGAGGGTGCGAGGCACCTGTCGAGCTGGACACAAGGGGGGAGCCTAGGCGGCCCGTCCGGCAAAGATCAAAGATCCTGCCCGAAATCGGGCAGGATCCTGCGGCATTCGAGGGAGGACCGGGGGTCTTGTAGGGGGTCGGGTCACCACGTAGCGTGATGCCTTGCTCACACACCGGGGGGACCGGGGTGCGGGACCAGGGGCGGGAGCGTCGGAAGAGTGTCGGAAGAACCGGAGGCTTGCTGATGTGCGGGATCACCGGCTGGGTCGCCCACGACCGCGACCTGACCCTCGAACGTGCCGTGCTCGACGCCATGACGGCCACCCAGGCCTGCCGCGGCCCGGACGACGGCGGCGTCCACCTGGAGCGGCACGCCGCCCTCGGCCACCGGCGCCTCGCCGTGATCGACCCCGCGGGCGGCGTCCAGCCGATGACGGCCGGGCACCACGGACGGCCGCCGGCCGGGCACCATGGACGGCCGCCGGCCGTGCTCGTCTACAACGGCGAGGTGTACAACCACCGCGAGCTGCGCGCCGAGCTGGAGGCGGCCGGCCACCGCTTCCGCACCCGCAGCGACACCGAGGTGGTCCTGCGCGGCTACCTGGAGTGGGGCGAGCAGGTCGCCGAGCGGCTCAACGGCATGTTCGCCTTCGCCGTCTGGGACACCCGCACCGAGGAGCTGCTCCTGGTCCGCGACCGGATGGGCGTCAAGCCGCTGCACTACCGCGTGACCCCGGACGGCGTGGTCTTCGGCTCGGAGCCCAAGGCCCTGCTCGCGCACCCCGCGGTGCGCCCGGTGGTCGACCTGGACGGGCTGCGCGAGCTGGTCGCGATGACCCGCACCCCGGGCCTCACCCCCTACCGGGGCATCGCCGAGGTCCGGCCCGGCCACCTGGTCAGGGTGCGGCGCTCGGGCGTCTCGGTCCGCCGCTACTGGGCGCTGGAGGCCCGCCGGCACACCCAGGACCTCGCCACCACGATCACCACCGTCCGGGCGCTGCTGGAGGACATCGTCCACCGCCAGCTGGAGGCGGACGTGCCGCTCTGCTCACTGCTCTCCGGCGGCCTCGACTCCAGCGCGGTCACCGCCCTGGCCGCCCGCACCCTGCACGCGGCGGGCGCCGGACCGGTCCGCTCCTTCGCGGTCGACTTCACCGGGCAGCGCGAGCACTTCCACCCGGACGCGGTGCGCACCACCCCGGACGGGCCGTACGCGGAGCTGCTCGCCCGGCACGTGGGCGCCGACCACCGGGTCGTCGAGCTGGACAGCGCCGCCCTCACCGACCCGGCGCAGCGGCTCGCCACCCTGCGCGCCCGGGACCTGCCGGGCGGCGTCGGCGACATGGACACCTCACTGCTGCTGCTCTTCCGCGGGGTGCGCGCGCACTCCACGGTCGCCCTGTCCGGCGAGTCCGCGGACGAGCTGTTCGGCGGCTACCGCTGGTTCCACGACCCGAAGGCCGTCAACGCCGACGACTTCCCGTGGGCGACCGGACTCAGCGGCCTCGGCGGGCGGGGCGCGGGACCGCGCGAACAGCTGCTGGACCGGGGGCTGCTCGGCAAGCTCGACCTGCCCGGCTACCGGCGCGCCCGCTACCGGGAGGCGCTCGCCGAGGTGCCGCACCTGCCGGACACCGACCCGTTCGAACGGCGGATGCGGGAGGTGTCGTACCTCAACCTGACCCGCTTCGTCTCCATCCTGCTGGACCGCAAGGACCGGATGAGCATGGCGAACGGGCTGGAGGTGAGGGTGCCGTTCTGCGACCACCGGCTGGTGCAGTACGTCTTCAACACGCCGTGGGCGATGAAGTCCTTCGACGGCCGGGAGAAGAGCCTGCTGCGCGCCGCCGTCCGGGACGTGCTGCCGGCCGAGATCGCCGACCGGATGAAGAGCCCCTACCCGGTGGTGCAGGACCCGCGCTACCCGGAGCTGCTGCGCCGCGAACTCGCCGAGCTGGCCGCCGACCCCTCCTCCCCCGCCCTCGCCCTGCTGGACCGGCGCGCCCTGGCCGACGCCCTCGCCCCGGGCACCGACCCGCAGACCGTCCGGCTGGCGGCCGATCTGGCCCTGGACCTCAACGCCTGGCTGACGGAGTACCAGGTGTCCCTGGAGCTCTAGGCCCTCTCCGCAAAGCCCCGTCACCAGTCGTCACCAGCCGTCACCACCCGCCGCCCCGGGCGCGCGCCGGTTGCGCCGCCCGGGGGACGGTGACCACTCCCCGGGCCGCCTCGTTGACCGGGCGGGACGTGCGATAGCGTCGCCGACACCTCCCGAATGGCGGCCGAAAACACGGAATCCGAGGCCCGTGCCGTCAGGATGGGTTGCGTCCCGTCCGTTCGATCCGCCGGGGGATCTCCGTCATGCAACCGCGAGCCTTCGCGATTCTCACCGCCCTGCTGCTCGGGGTGCTGGGGCTGGGGTCGGTGGCCGTCACCGACTGGACGCCCGAGCCGGTCGACCGGGCCGCCGTCGGCGCGGTCACCCCCGGGACGGAGGGCACCACCGGCCCGGCCGGCGCGGCGCCCGCCGGCACCGGGCAGCCGGCCGCGGCGGCCACCGCGACCGCGGACCCGGCGGTCTGGACCCGCTCGACGCTGCGCAACAAGCTGATGGCCGAGATGGACGCCACCGACCCCGGCGTCGCCCTGGCCGACCTCGACCGGATCACCAAACAGCTGCCGTACACCGTCCGGTTCTGCCACCCGATCGCCCACGAGCTCGGCCACGCGGCGGTCAAGCGGTTCAACGCCGACTTCCAGAAGGTCATCTCCTTCCCGCACGAGACCTGCGCGGCCGGCTACCTGCACGGCGCGGTGGAGGAGATGCTCAACGCCTCCACCCAGCCGGAGACCGACCTGGTCAAGCTCTGCGCGCCGAAGAACAGCGGCCCGTGCATCCACGGCGTCGGCCACGGCACGATGTTCGTCGCCAAGCAGGACGTCGGCAAGGCGCGCGAGCTGTGCAACCGGTTCACCACCGACCAGAACCGGATCCGCTGCTCCGAGGGCCTGTTCATGCAGCTCTTCGGCCCGGACGAGGAGGACGAGAAGGCGAAGGCCAACCTCCCCGCCGACAAGCTCGCCCAGGACCCGCTCTACCCGTGCAAGGAGCAGCCGGCGCTGTTCCAGTCCGCCTGCTTCTTCTACGCGCCGACCTTCTACCTCTCCTCGCACGACTACCCGAACCACCCCGAGGTGTACGCCGAGGCGCTGAAGTGGTGCCTCAACGGCAAGGCCTCCGGCGGGGCGGTGGACTGCAGCCGGGGCGTGGGCTCGCGCACCATGAAGTACAACCTGGACCGCGAGGACTGGGCCGCCCAGCAGTGCGCCACCGCCGCGGACGGCTGGCAGCGCAAGGCCTGCGCCGAGGGACTGGTCAGCTACTACACGGTCAACTACACGGAGGCGGGCGCGGCCGGCCGGCTCTGCGCCAAGTTCACCGACAAGGAGATGCAGGGCTACTGCCGCTCGGCGGGCGGGCTCTCCGCCTCCCTGGACTGACGGCCGCCGGAACGGCCGCCGCTCCGGAGTCCGCCGGGACCGGCCCCGGACCGGACGCACCCGTCCCATCTGTCGGGCCCGCGCCGCACGGCGCGGGCCCGCTTTCGTAGGATCACCGCGATCGGGTGCGCCGAGGACGCCGCGCCACCGGGCCCCGCACCACCTGGAGCCGCCGCATGACCTCCTCCGACGACTTCCGCAGCGCCGCGCACACCGCCGCCGACCTGGTCGCCGACCACCTCGCCGGGCTGGCCGCCCGCCCGGTCTGGCAGCCGATGGACGACGCCGCCCGCCGCACCCTGCTGGACGCCCCGCTGCCCACGGACGGCCGCCCGCTGGCCGAGCTGCTGGCGGCCGTCGGCCGGGACGTCCTGCCCCACCCGATGGGCAACGGCCACCCGCGCTTCTTCGGCTGGGTGAACTCCGCGCCCGCCCCGGCCGGGGTGCTCGCCTCCCTGGCCGCCGCCGCGATGAACCCCAGCTCGGCCGGCGGCGACCACGCGGACGTCCACCTGGAGCGGGCCGTGGTCCGCTGGATCGCCGAGCTGGTCGGCTTCCCGCACCCGGCCGGCGGCGGGCTGCTCACCTCCGGCACCTCGATGGCGACCATCGTCTGCCTCGCCGCCGCCCGCAACCGGGCCGCCCGCGCCGCCGGGTGGGACGTCCGCGAGGACGGCCTGGCCGGGATGCCGCCACTGGTCGGCTACGTCACCGGCGAGACCCACTCCTGCGTCCGCAAGGCCGCCGAGCTGCTGGGCCTCGGCAGCAGACACCTGCGCACCGTGGCCACCGGCCCGGACGGGCGCCTCGACCTCGCCGACCTGCGCGCCGCGGTCGCCCGCGACCGGGCGGCCGGGCTGCTGCCGTTCCTGGTGGTGGCCTCGGCCGGCACGGTCGGCACCGGCGCGGTGGACGCCTTCGACCCGATCGCCGACCTCTGCGCCGAGGAGCGGCTCTGGCTGCACGTGGACGGCGCGTACGGGGCGTTCGGGGTGCTCGACCCGGTGATCGCGCACCGCTACGCCGGGCTGGCCCGGGCCGACTCGCTCGCCCTCGACCCGCACAAGTGGCTCGGCGTCCCGGTCGACTGCGGCTGCGCCCTGGTCCGCGACACCGCCGAGCTGCGCGCCACCTTCAGCCTCGTCCCCTCCTACCTGCGCGACGAGGCGGCCGGCGAGCTCGGCTGGTTCTCCGAGTACGGCACCGAGCAGACCCGCCCGTTCCGCGCCCTCAAGGTGTGGGCCACCATCGCCCACCGCGGCCGCGACGGCCTCGTCGCGGACATCGCCCGGACCACCGCCCTGGCCCGCCGGCTCGGCGAACTCGTCACCGCCGATCCCGAGTTGGAGCTCCTCGCCGAGGTGCAGACCTCGATCGTGGCGTTCCGGCTGCGCCCCGCCGGGCTGACCGACGCCGCCGTCGACGCCCTCAACCGCGACCTCCCCGCCGCCGTCCAGCGCCGCGGCCGGGCCTTCCTCACCGGCGCCCTGCTGCACGGCCACGAGATCCTCCGCGCCTGCCTCCTCAACCCCGCCACCACCGAGGCCGACCTGGAGATCCTGCTCACCGAGCTGAAGTCCGCCGCCCGCGAGATCGCCGCCCGCGAGACGGCCGGAGAGCGGCCCCGCTGATCCCGTCACGGCACCATTAACCGCGAGGTCACGGAGGATTCGTGATCGTGAAACACGGAAGCGGCAGATTGATGGCATGGAGCACCCGGAGCACCTGACGACCACGATCGATCCGACCACGACCCCCTCCCGTGCCCAGCGCCGCGGCGGCCGCACCCACAGATGGCGGCGCGACGCGGTGGAGCTCTCCGCCGTGTTCCTCTCGGTGACCGCCGCCGACCTGGTGGCCAAGCTCGTGGTGCACGGGCCGGACGGGCCGGTGCTGCTGGCCGCGTCCGCCGCCGCGCTGCTCGCCACCGCGCTGTTCCACACCTGGTGGGCGCACCGCCACCAGTTGCACGGGCCACCGGGGCCGGACTCGCCCGCGCCGCCGGGCGGGGCGGCCGCGGCGGGGGACCCCGGGACCGGGCCGCTGCGCGGGCCGCTGGACGACTTCGAGGGCAGCGCGCTCTGGCGGGTCCGCACCACCGTGCAGGACTCCCCCGGCAGCCTGGCCCGGGTCTGCGCGGCCTTCGCCGGTCGGCAGGTGAACATCGTCTCGATGCAGTCCCACCCGCTGCCGACCGGCGCCGTGGACGAGTTCTTCGTCCGCGCGCCGCGCTCGCTGACCCGGGCCGACCTGACGGCGCTGGTGGCCGGGGCCGGCGGGCACGACATCTGGACCGGCCCGGCGGACGCGCACGACCTGGTGGACGTGCCCACCCACGTGCTGGCGCTCGCCACCCGGACGGCGCTGGACGCCGCCGAGCTGCCGGTCGCGCTGCGGCAGCTCTTCGGGCAGTGCAGCATCCGGCAGTACCCGGGTGCGGCGGCGCGGGGCACCGCCGGGGTGGACGGCCACGTGCTGCGCCTGCCGCTGCCCTCCGGCGACCTCATCGAGCTCACCCGCCCGCAGCTGCCGTTCACGCCGACCGAGTTCGCCCGGGCGCAGGCCCTGGTCGAGCTGGACACCCTGCTCGGCCCCCGGGTGCCGGACGTCCGGGCCCGGCTGAGCGTGCCGGCCGGGGCCGAGCTGACCGTGCGGCGCGCGGACGCGGACGACAAGGCGGCCGCCCTGGCGATGCACGGCCGGTGCTCGCCCGACACCCTGCGCAAGCGCTACCACGGGCCGGTCCGGGACGCCGACCGCTACCTGGACCACCTGCTGAACGCCCGGCACGGGCAGACGTTGGCGGTGGAGGCGGCCGACGGACGGATCGTCGCCCTCGGGCACCTGATGTGGGACGACGACAGCGCCGAGGTGGCGGTGCTGGTCGAGGACGCCTGGCAGCGGCGCGGGCTCGGCCTGGACCTCATGCGGCGGATGTCCGCGCTGGCCCTGGAGGCCGGGGTGGAGACGGTGTACGCGGTCACCCAGTCGTCCAACACGGGGCTGATCGCGACCATGCGCCGACTGGCGGCGCCGCTGGACTACCAGGTGGAGGAGGGCACCCTGGTGATCACCGCCCACCTGGCGGAGGCCGCCGAGGAGCTCCCGGTGCCCTGGCAGACCCGTCCGGGGCGGTGAGCGGGGCCTTCCCGGGCAGACCCGTCCGGTGCCGGGAGCGGGGCCTTCCCGGGCAGATCCGGTCATCATCCGGTCATTTCTTCACCACACCCTCACCAAGGACCCCACCGGCCCCGGGCCGGGCGGCACCCGCGCCGCCCGGCCCGGGGCGCGCGCGGAACCGCCGCGCCCCGGTTGCGCGTCCCCGACGGCGAACGGCCCGTCCGTACACCGCCGATCCTGACGTCGCGTCAGGCCCTCCCGGACGGCCCCGCCCGGGACGTCGCAGCAGGCGGCGCGGGGTCCGGGGCGTCGTGCCGGGCGGCGGAGTCGGTAGGCTGACCCCGTCCCCGCCGTCCGACGGCCCGTAGTCCGGTCCCGGGCGGTGCCGCAGCAAGGAGGAACCACTGAGCATGGCAGGCACCGAATCGGAGCCCACAGGCGCACGCGACGCCTCGCTGCCGGCGCGCGCGAAGATCGCGGTGACCGCCGGCAAGGTGGCCGCCGCCGTGTCCCGCAAGGCCGGGCGCGGCAGCGGCTCGGTGATCGGCGGCAAGGTCGCGCTCAGGCTCGACCCCGACCTGCTCGGCACCCTCGCCGACCACCTGGACGTGGTGCTGGTCAGCGCCACCAACGGCAAGACCACGACCACCCGCCTGATCGCCGAGGCGCTGCGCGCCGCCGGCCCGGTGGTCTCCAACGCCCTGGGCGCCAACATGCCGGCCGGCATCACCTCCGCCCTGGCCGGCGGCTCCGAGGCGCGCTTCGGCGTCATCGAGGTCGACGAGAAGTACCTGGCGACGGTCGCCCGGGACACCAGTCCCAAGGCGATCGCCCTGCTCAACCTCTCCCGCGACCAGCTCGACCGCGCCGCCGAGACCCGGATGATGGCCGAGAAGTGGCGCGAGGGCCTCCAGGACACCGAGGCCGTGGTCATCGCCAACGCCGACGACCCGCTGGTGACCTGGGCCGCGTCCTCCTGCAAGAAGGTGGTCTGGGTGGCCGCCGGACAGGCGTGGAAGGAGGACGCCTGGTCCTGCCCCGCCTGCGGCGGTGTGATGCAGCGCCCCGGCGACGACTGGTTCTGCCAGGAGTGCGGCTTCCGGCGCCCCAACCCGCACTGGGCGCTCCAGGGCACCCACGTGATCGACCCGCAGCGCGGCGCCTGGCCGATCCAGCTCCAGCTGCCCGGCCGGGCCAACCTGGCCAACGCCACCAGCTCGGCCGCGGTCGCCGCCGTGTTCGGCGTCTCCCCGCAGGTCGCCCTGGAGCGGATGCGCGGCGTCACCGCGGTGGCCGGCCGCTACGACGTGGTGCAGTACCAGGGCCGTGACATCAGGCTGCTGCTGGCCAAGAACCCGGCCGGCTGGCTGGAGACCTTCTCGCTGATCGACGGCCCGCCCACCCCGGTGGTGCTCTCGGTCAACGCGCTCGACGCGGACGGCACCGACACCTCCTGGCTGTGGGACGTCGACTACGAGCGGCTGGCCGGACACCCGGTCTTCGTGCTGGGCCAGCGCAAGCTGGACCTGGCGGTGCGCCTGGAGGTGGCCGGGCTGCAGTTCCACGTGGTGGAGTCGCTGGAGCAGGCCGTCCGGATGGCCCCGCCCGGCCGGATCGAGGCGATCGCCAACTACACCGCCTTCCAGCAGCTGCGGAAGGTCGTGGCCGGCTGATGCCGGAGCGGCACCCGCAGCCCCCAGCAGCCCACCGCACGTACGTCATGGAAGGCCTTCGAGGATGAGTGAGAGCAGCCTGCGCGTGGTCTGGGTCTACCCCGACCTGCTCAGCACCTACGGCGACCGGGGCAACGCCCTGGTCGTGGAGCGCCGGGCCCGCCAGCGCCATCTCAACGTGACCCGGATCGACGTCCGCTCCGACCAGTCGGTGCCCACCAGCGGGGACATCTACCTGATCGGCGGCGGCGAGGACCGTCCGCAGCGACTGGCCGCCGAGCGGCTGCGCAACGACTCCGGGCTGGTCCGGGCGTCCGAGAACGGCGCGATCATCTTCGCGGTCTGCGCCGGCTACCAGATCCTCGGCCACGAGTTCATCAACGACCTCGGCCAGCGCGAGCCCGGCCTGGGCCTGCTGGACGTGTGGACCGCCCGCGGCGAGGGCGAGCGCTGCGTCGGCGACGTGCTGGCCGACGTGGACCCGCGGCTCGCGCTGCCGCAGCTGACCGGTTTCGAGAACCACCAGGGCGTGACCCACCTCGGCCAGGGCGTCAGCCCGCTGGCCCGGGTCACCGCCGGCCGGGGCAACGGCACCGGCGACGGCACCGAGGGCGCCTGGCGGGACACCGTCTTCGGCACCTACCTGCACGGTCCGGTGATGGCGCGCAACCCCGCCGTCGCGGACATGCTGATCAAGCTGGCGCTGGACGTGAACGCCCTGCCGCCGGCCGACACCACCTGGTACGACGCGTTGCGCACCGAGCGCATCGCGGCCACTTCGCGCCCCGCGTAGGACGCCCCCGGTCCGCCCGTCCGGTGCCCGCGATGCGGTCACGGGCTCCCCGGGCGGGCCGGGACGTACGACAATGGGGCTGCCCCGTCACGGGGCCGCCGGCTGCACACCCTCCTCGGCAGCAGGCTGTACTTCCACGCGGGGGCGTCGACGACGCCGCTCCCGCGTCGGCTCCTGCCCGGCCGGACGCAGGCGCCGTATGCTCGACTCCACGGCCGGTTCCGGATGTTCTGTCCGGATCGGCCGGTCCTTCACCCGACGGTCACCTCCGCGCCAACCCGGCGTGGGATCGGCTCGTTACGGTGGCGGTCCGTCGTCCCAGCCTGTAGTCCGGCCGTTCCTCGGTTCTGCTCGGGAGTTGCAAAGCAATGCGTATTGGAGTGCTGACCAGCGGCGGTGACTGCCCCGGCCTGAACGCGGTGATCCGGTCCGTGGTCCACCGGGGGGTGGTCGACCACGGCGACGAGATCATCGGGTTCGAGGACGGCTGGCGCGGGTTCCTGGAAGGACACCACCGGCCCCTGACCCTCGACTCGGTGAGCGGCATCCTCGCCCAGGGCGGCACGATCCTCGGGTCCTCCCGGGTCCAGCCGAGCCACCTGCGCGACGGCGTCGAGCGCGCCAAGCAGTACTGCGCGGACCTCGGCCTGGACGCGGTGATCCCGATCGGCGGCGAGGGCACCCTGAAGGCCGCCAAGCTGATGAGCGACGCGGGCCTGCCGATCGTCGGCGTGCCGAAGACCATCGACAACGACATCGCCTGCACCGACGTCACCTTCGGCTTCGACACCGCCGTGTCGGTCGCCACCGAGGCGCTGGACCGGCTGAAGACCACGGCCGAGTCGCACCAGCGCGTCATGGTCGTCGAGGTCATGGGCCGGCACACCGGCTGGATCGCCCTGAACGCGGGCATGGCCGCGGGCGCGCACGCGATCGTCGTGCCGGAGCGCCCGTTCCACATCGAGAAGCTCACCGCCGTCGTCCGGGAGCGCTTCGACCGCCAGAAGAAGTTCGCCATCGTGGTCTGCGCCGAGGGCGCCAAGCCCGAGCCCGGCTCCATGCACTGGGAGGAGGGCAGCCGGGACATCTACGGCCACGAGCGGTTCACCGGCATCGCCACCCAGCTCTCCCGCGAGCTGGAGCACCGGCTCGGCAAGGAGGCCCGTCCGGTGATCCTCGGCCACACCCAGCGCGGCGGCACCCCGACCGCCTACGACCGGGTGCTCGCCACCCGCTTCGGCTGGCACGCCGTGGAGGCCGTGCACAAGGGCGCCTTCGGGCACATCACCGCGCTCCAGGGCACCAACATCAGCCTGGTGCCGCTGGGCGAGGCGGTGGCCGAGCTGAAGACCGTGCCGGCCGACCGCTACCTGGAGGCCGAGACGGTCATCTGACCGCCCGCCCCCGTACGGTCCGGAGCCCCGGCCCCCGAGAGCGCGAGCCTCGGGGGCCGGGGCCGTTCGCGGCGGCTGCCCCACCGGGAGCGGAACCGGACCTGCGACGGACCGGCCGATCAGCAGCCGGTGCCGTGCCCGATCAGAAGCCGGTGTCGTAGGTGTACTTGCCGCTGTGGTCGAGCAGGTCGGCCGGGGTCACCGTGTTCCACGGCTTCATCCGGTCGTTGAGGTCGATCACGTCGGGCGTGCCGGCCGTCGGCAGGTAGGTCCTGGTGGGGTTGCGCCGCTGCCACTCGGACCAGAGCTTGTCGACGAAACAGTGGTGCAGCCAGAAGACCGGGTCGTTGGGCGACATGCCGGTGGCCATCTGGCCGCCCACCCAGACGTGCACCCGGTTGTGCAGGTTGACCCCGCGCCACCCCTCCAGGGCGTTGCGGAAGCCCGACGAGGAGCTGTTCCACGGCGCGGCGTCGTAGGTGGTGATGGCCAGCACCGACTCGGTGTCGGTGCGGCTGGGCAGCTGGGCGACCCCGGTGCCGAGCTGGCGGCGCAGGTAGGTGCGGCTGTCGGTGTTGACGTTGAGCCGCCAGTTGCCGCCGGAGAAGGCGAACGGGCCGGTGGTGACCTGGCCGTCGCTGCTGCGGCCGTTGCCGCCCATGAAGTCGGCGCCCCAGATGCCGGAGGTGGCGGAGCGGTCGGCCGTCCAGTCCCAGTACGGGAGGTTGACGCTCGGGTCGATGGCCTGCAGCGCCGCCTCGAACTCCAGCAGGTACTGGCGGTGCCAGGGCAGGAAGGAGGGCGAGCGGTGCCCGGTGCGCTCGCCGTTGTCGACGTCGCTCAGGATGAACTGGTTGTGCGTGGTGACGAACGGGTCGTAGCCGCCGTTGGCCTTGAGCGCCAGCACGGCGTTGACGAACGCGCGCTTCTCCTGGGCCGTCAGGGTCGCCTGGTTCTTGCGGACTCCCATGTGAGTCCCCCCTCTTGTGGTGGTGGTCGGTCGCGGTGGGCGAGTGGCCGGAATCAGACGGTGACGACCGGCACGAGCGTCGCGCCCTGGAGGTCGTTGACGGCGGCCCGGGCCAGCGCGCGCGGCGTGGCGAAGGTCTGGTAGTGGTTCACGACACTGATCCAGGTGCCGTCGGCGTTGCGCATCATGTGCAGCTCGTCGCCGTCGATCCGCACCTCGTAGCCGGTGCCGGCGCCGCCGCCGTGGTGGTGGCTCCCCCCGCTGACCGGCCGGCCCTGGATCCGGCGGCCCTGGAAGACCTCGTCGAAGCTGTCGGACGCACCGGGGTCGGCGGCGGTGGCCGCGCCGCCGCCCGGACCGGCCAGGCCGATCACGACGGTCCCGGTGGCGACGGTCAGGGCGGCCGCGGCCCCCTGGAGCATCCGTCGACGCGTCAACTCCGTGGCGTGGGTGTCCTCGGACATGGTGATACCCCCTCAGGTGCCCGGAACTGTGGTTCGGGCACTGTTCACGAACGGTTGGTTAACCGTTAAACGAAGGTGATTCCTTGATCGAATCACCGATTTCGATGCTCGCAAGCCTTGTTGACCTACGGAACAGCCGATCGGCGGGGGTGGGGAGGGTTGCGTACAAATTCGGTCATCTTCAGTCACTCGCCGATCACGCAGCGAACACCCCCGGCGGGGCGCGCACGGCGGGCCCCGCCGCGGCGGGCTAGCGTGGCCGGTGGACCGGCACGGGCCGGGGCGGGCACCGGAGGGAGCAGACGATGGAGATCCTGGCGTACGGCGTGCAGGCCGACGAGCGGCCGCTGCTGGAGCGGGCGTTCGCGGACCGGCACGAGCTGCGCTGCCTCTCCGTCTTCCTCAACCGCGACACCGCCCCGCTGGCCGCCGGCCGCCCCGCCGTCAGCAGCAGCGTCAACGCCGAACTCGACGCCGAGACCCTCACCCTGCTCGCCGAGGGCGGGACCAAGCTGATCGCCCAGCGCTCCACCGGCTTCAACAACATCGACCTGGCGGCCGCCGCCGACCTGGGCCTGACCGTCGCCCGGGTCTCCCACTACAGCCCGTACGCGGTCGCCGAGCACGCCTGGACGCTGGCGCTGGCCGTCAACCGGCGGCTCACCCGGGCCGCCTCCCGCAGCCGCGAGTTCGACTTCCGGCTGGACGGCCTGCTCGGCCGGGACATCCACGGGATGACCGTCGGCGTGATCGGCACCGGCAAGATCGGCGAGTGCTTCGCCCGGATCGCGGCCGGATTCGGCACCGAGCTGCTGGGCTGGGACATCGCCGAGAACCCGGCCTGCCTCGACCTCGGCATGGCCTACACCGAGCTGCCCGAGCTGCTCTCCCGCTCCGACCTGGTCAGCCTGCACGTC
This sequence comes from Streptomyces sp. NRRL F-6131, assembly GCA_000719695.1. Classification (GTDB taxonomy): domain Bacteria; phylum Actinomycetota; class Actinomycetes; order Streptomycetales; family Streptomycetaceae; genus Kitasatospora. The sequence continues at coordinate 164,560 of JOHN01000013.1, read as the reverse complement.
CCCCTCCTCCCGGCCACCCACCACCTGATCGACGCGGCGGCACTGGCCCGGATGAAGGACGACGCGATCCTGGTCAACTCCAGCCGCGGCGGATTGGTGGACAGCGCCGCCCTGGTCGAGACCCTCCGGGCGGGCCGGCTCGCCGGGGTCGGCCTGGACGTCTACGAGGAGGAGACCGGCGTCTTCTTCACCGACCGCTCGATCGAGGGCATCGCCGACGACGTGCTCGCCCGGCTGGTCACCTTCCCCCAGGTGCTGGTCACCTCGCACCAGGCGTACTTCACCCGCACCGCGGTCGGCCAGATCGTCGACGCCACCGTCCGCAACGTCGACGACTTCGCGGCCGGCCGCCGCAACGAGAACACCCTGGTGCCCAAGAACTGACCGCCGGGACGAACGGGCCGGGCCCGCGATGCGGTGGCATCGCGGGCCCGGGGATGGTGCGGGTGGGGTCAGGGGTTGGCGCGGAAGAGGTTCCAGCGGTGGTGGGCGTAGTTGGCGCAGCCCCAGACACCGACGACCATGGCGTTGGCGTCCTGCATTCCGGGCAGCTCCAGGCAGACGTTGCCGGCCGGGTTGTAGAGGCTGCCGTCGGTCCGATAGGTCCAGATCTGGCCGCCGGCGCCCGTGCAGTCGGCGATGGCTGCGGTGGTGCCCCAGCCGAGCCCGTTGTCCTTGGTGGAGACGCAGCGGCCGCCGGTGCGCAGCGTGCCGTCGGTGGCGAAGGTGAACTTCTGGTTGGGGCCGTTCCAGCAGTCGTACAGGCGCAGGTCACCGCCGTTCTGGGCACCCCAGTTGTCCAGGCACCGGCCCGCGCCGTGCATAGAGGCGATGTTGTGGACGGCGGGTGCGGCGGTGGGCAGGCTCCGGGGCGAGGTGAACTGGGCCAGGGCGTTGCTCGGCTGGGTGCCCAGGAGCTGGTACAGGGTGCCTTGGTCGGCCGTGGCGATCAGGTCGGGATTGCCGTCGCCGTTGATGTCACCGGGGGACTCCAGCCCGGGGAACGCGGTGCTGCTGAAGCCGGGTGCGAGGACGGCCTGTTGGGCCGGGCGCACCCAGCGCTGGCTGACGTCGCCCAGGCAGTCCCAGAGCGTCAGCCTGGTGCCGGGGGTGTTGCCGGCATTGGAGACCGCGAGGCAGCGGCCGGACTGCGGGTTCTGCAGGGTTCCGGAGTAGGGGCCGTCGACCCACTTCTGGGCGCCGGAGCTGTTGCACTCCCAGAGCTGGATGGTGCTGCCGTTGTAGGTGGTGCCCTGGTTGATGTCCAGGCACTTTCCGAGGATGTGCACCGCGCCGTCGGTGGACCGGGACAGTACCTGGGCACTGCTGGTGTTGCAGTCCCAGAGCTGCGCGGGGGTCCCGTTGGCCGTGCCGCCGTGGTCGATGTCCGCGCACATCGGTTGCCCCTGGGCGCCGGTGACGGCCGAGGCCAGGGTGCCACGGACCGGGGCGGGCAGGGTGTTGGTCGGACTTCCGTCGGCGCCGAGGTTCAGCGGGTAGCTGTGGATCGCGCCGGTGACGTTGTCGCGCGCCCACAGGGACAGCTGACCGCCCACCAGACCGGGCGAGAGCAGCGTGACGCCGGACCAGTCGCCGGTGCCGATGTCCTTGCCCTCCTCCAGCATGCAACCCGCGAGCGTACTGGCACGGTAGTACCAGAGGTGTCCGTCCTCGACCGTGACCAGGTTCGGACGGCCGCTGACCGCCGGAGTGGGACTGACCGCCGTCATCTGGGAGATGTTGCCGATGGCACCCGGCCGGGCGGGATGGCACAGACTGGTGGAGTTGTAGATCTGGCTGACGCCGGCGGTCAGGTTGAAGTGCCCGGCGGTGCCCTGCGGGACATGGGCGGCGTCGTTGCGGTAGAGGTAGAGCTTCCTGGTGCCCTTGTTGTAGGCGAACAGGTCGTCAACGCTCTGGTCGATGGTCGAACCCCGGTGGGCGATCAGGTAGTTGTTCCAGCTGTCACCTTCGGGCGAGTGGGCCTGGGTGGAGGCGGTGCCGGGCTGCGCGGTGAAGTCCGCGTTGCCCGGGAGCAGGGTCAGACTGCCGTCGGCGGCCGGGACGACCAGGTCGGGGGTGCCGTCGTAGTCCAGGTCTCCGGCGACCACCTTGCTGGCCGGGTTCCACGGGGCGTAGAAGTCGTAGACGGCGGCCTGGGGTTGCGTGTTGCCCGCCGCGTCGAAGGCCCGCACGTACAGCCGGTGGGTGCCCCACTGGTCGGGGTTCAGCGCCACCGGGATGTCGGCGCTCGCGCTTCCGTTCGCGTCCGAGGTGACCCAGACGGTGTTGGCACCGCTCGCGGGGATGTTGTCGTCCAGCGAGTACTGGAAACCCCACACACCGCTCTTGATGCAGTTCTGTCGGTTGCAGCCGCCGGGGGTGGGGTCGGTGCTGCTGACCCTGATCGTGGTGCCCTGGTCACCCGCGTGGCCGGTGGGCTTGATGCCGCTACCGAGCGGGGGGAACGCCTGGAGGCTGCCGAACTGGGCGAGCGAGGGCGGGCTGGTGTCCACGTTGAAGTGGCAGGTGCCCGAGGTCGGACTGTTGAGCACACCGTCGGTGGCCCAGGCGTTCCAGCCGTACTGGTGGCCGTCGGAGACCGGGATGCTGATGTTCGCGTTGCCCCAGCCCGCACCGTTGATGGTCTGGCTCGGCGGCCAGCCGGTGGTGTACGGCTGACCGTTGCCGCCGTCCGTCATGTTGTCCCAGACGTGGAAACCGAGCGTGATGTTGGTGCTGGGCATCGGGGTCGAGCCCCAGGCGTGCAGCGTGATGTCGGAGTTCCCGTTGCCGGTCAACACCGTCCGCCCCACCCAGCCGGGCTGCGCACCGTCGCAGCCGTAGCCGCCCGGGTTGATCGGCCAGGGGTCGATGTACTGCGAGCCGGGGGTGTTCGGCGCGATGTCGTACGTCACCACCAGAGACGGATTGTTGCCGAACCGCATGAAGCCGTTCTTGTTGACGTCGCCGCTCTCGTCACCGAACAGGCCGACCGTCCAGTTGTCGGCGTCCTGCTGCGCCAGTGAGCGGACTTCGTCCGTCGCGTCGAACCTGTACACCTTCGACCCACAGCCCCCGGTGGGGCTGGCGCTGGTGGCCTCCTTCGTTTCGACGTCCCCGATGACGCCCGGCTGGTGATTCCAGTCGGTTCCGCCACCAATGGCCCCGGTCCACTTGAGAGTTATCGAGTACGGGGTGTTGCAGTTCCAGTCCGCGCCATAGGTCTCGGTGAAGACCATCTTGGCATTGTCGATGTACATGTTCGGCTTGAGATACGTGGTGTTGAGCTCGAAATAGGACCGGTACATGCCATAGCAGTCACTGTCGTAATGCTGGAAGCCGACGCCCTGGCCCTTGTCCTGGGGCTTGTCGTACAGCGGGGTGCTCGGGCAGCCCTTCTTCACCTGCGCGTAGTGATTCGTCCCCATGGTCGGGAGCGGCTGGAACGGCGGGTCGATGAACAGCGGCCACACCGTGTCCTTGCCACCGAGCAGCCCGGCATCCGGGACCAGCGTGATGGCCTCGGAGTCGGCCCGCACCGCGATCGGACGGACCCGGGATCCCTGGCCCGGGCCGTCTGCGGTGGACGGGCCGGTGCCGGTCTGCTGCTCCGAGGGGTGCTCCGCAGCGGCCGTCGCCCGGGCTTCGGGCGAGAGGGCCGAGGCCACCGGTGCGGCGGTGGTGGCGGAATCCCACATGAACGGGGCGGGGGCGATGAAGGCCGCCCTGCCGTCGCCGGCCTTCGCGGTCAGCGAGCCGTCCGCCTCGGTGGTCACGGTCAGACCCTTGGTCGTGGTGGCCAGCCGCAGGGACTTGAGGGCGGGATTGGCCGCCGCCTTCGCATCCTTGACGATCAGCACCTCACGCACCGCGCCCTGCTCGCTGACGTCCACCCGCAGGTCGACGCCCGGCAGGACGTTCGGGTAGAGGGCGTTGCTGCCCTGGACCACGGGCTTGGGCAGCCGCATCGGGAAGGTCACCGCGAGGCTCTTCCCCTCCCGGTCGGTGAGGGTGGCCAGCGGCCCGGTGCCGCCGCCCGAGAGCGTGACGCCCGAGGGAGTGGCCTCGGGGGACCAGGTGCCGTCGCCGTTCTTGCGCAGGCGGGCGTCCACGTCGGTCCAGCTGCCGTTCCGCTCGATCCGGGCGGCCTGCAGGTGGGTGGTCACGGTCAGCTTGCCGTTGGGCTCGGCGACCGTCAGGGAGGTCTCCGTCGTCAACTCGTCGACGGTGACCGGCTTCCCAGTGCTCCTGGCCTTGAGGCGGGCAGCCTGGGTGGCATTCCCGGGCGCCGGATCAGGGAGCTCGGCCACGGCGGTGCCGCCGGGCGGTGCGGCGGAGCTGCGCTCGTCCGCCGCCGTCGCCGGGCCGGTGGCACCGAGCAGAAGCCCGCCCACGGCGGATATCAGGGCAAGACGTCTGGCCAGCCGGACACCTGAATGGTGTGACCGGCTGATAAGGGGTTCCCCCATAGTTCGGCAAGTCCTCTTTCTGAGTGTCGACGCTGCCCGCGGAAGGGTGTGGCGTACCTCACGTCCCCCCGGAGTGGAGCGTCCCTTTTGCTTGCTAATGGCAAATATTCTGACGTTACGACAGCTGACTTTGCCTCAATCGGCTTACCTGGACGCAGCCGTACGCTATTGCGCCGACCGGACAGTTGACAATACGGTTCCACCGCCGTATGCCGGGCGGCCTTTCCTTCTCGCACGGACCACCCGGGCTGCGGCTCCACGGAATTGACCGGCAAGGGGGGATCCAAATGCGTTCTCGGATCAGATGGTTCGGGGCAGGCCCACTACGGCCCCGAGCACACGGCGGTGGAGGTTCCATCGCAGTCGTCCTCGGCGTCACCATGGCTTTGCTTACGTCAACTGCGGTCGCCGAATTGGCAGTTGCGGCAGTCCCGACGAAGGAGGCGCCACTGCCGGGCCTGCCGAAGGTCAGCGGGCACGTCGCCGACGGCCGGCCGGCCCTTCCGGCCCCGCCACGGCCGGCCGGGTCGCGGGAGCTGAAGGCCTACACACCCACGGCCGTGAAGTGGCCGGGCAGGGCCACCGCGACCGTGCAACTGGGAACGCCGGCAGCGACGTCAGGCGCCGGGGCCAAGACCGAGCCGGTTCGGGCGGGGAACACCCCCGTACTGGTCGGCAGTGCGGCCCCCGGCCAGGTCGGCAAGCAGGCCAGGGCCGCCGCCGGTGGCGAGGAGCCGACCGGCGCCCCCGCAACCGTCGAGGTGAAGCTCGCCGACCGGGCCGAGGCCCGGCAGGCCGGTGTCGACGGCCTGCTGGTCGCCCTGGCGCGCACCGACGGGGTGAAGGACAGCGCCAGCGTCGAGATCTCCCTCGACTACGGCGCGATAGCCGCCGCCTACGGCGGCGGTTGGGCGTCACGGCTGCAACTGGTAGCCATGCCCAGCTGCGCGCTGACCACCCCCGAGCTGGCCGAATGCCGCACCCGCAGGCCACTGGAATCCAGGATCGACCCCGCCACGCAGCGGATCTCCGGCACGCTGGCGCTGCCCGCCGCCGGCAAGGACGTCCGGCCCGAAGGCGCAGCCGACGCGGCCGCCGCCCCGGACGGGAGCGGGCTCAACGCCCTCCGGGCCTCTGCTTCGGCGAGCGCCGGGATGGCGGTGGCGGCCGAGGCCGGTGCCAGCGGTTCGCAGGGCTCCTACGAGGCGACCGACCTGTCCGCCTCCGGTTCCTGGACCCAGACCTCCTCCGGTGCGTTCACCTACAACTACCCGATCACCGTCCCGCCTTCGCTGACCGGCGCCGGTCCGGACGTGGGGCTGTCCTACAACTCGCAGTCGATCGACGGATCGACCTCGGCCCGCAACTCCCAGGCGTCCTGGATCGGTGACGGTTGGTCGTACAGTCCCGGCTTCGTGGAGCGGTCCTACCGGCCGTGCCGCAACAGCGGCATCGACAACTCCGGGGACCAGTGCTGGGCGGGCTGGAACGCCACCCTCTCCCTCGGTGGACGCTCCGGTGAGCTGATCCGCGACAGCAACGGCCTCTATCACCTGGCCAACGACGACGGCACCAGGATCGAGCGGCTGACCGACGCGAGCAACGGGCTGTGGCAGGGCGAGTACTTCAAGGTCACCACGACCGACGGCACCGCCCACTACCTCGGCCTCAACCACGCCCCCGGCACCACCTCGGACGCCGCGACCAACAGCGCCTGGGGCCAACCGGTCTACCACCCCAGCACGGGTGACCCCTGCTACAGCGCGGCCAACGGCAAGGCCTCGCAGTGCGACGCCCAGCCCGGCTGGCGCTTCAACCTCGACTTCTCCGTCGACGTGCACGGCAACCTGATCCGCTACGACTGGACGAACGAGACCAACCACTACGCCATGGGCGGAGGCCAAGCCGCTACCACCGGTGGCAGCGGGACCCTGACCCCGTACACCCGCGGTGGCAACCTGCTCCGTACCTCCTACGGCTACCGGATCGCTGATGCCCTGGCCGGCCGCGAGCCGGCCGCCCGGGTCGCCTTCGACGTCCGTGAGCGCTGCGTGGTCTCCGACACGGTGTGCACGGCGCAGAACCTGTCGGCGTCGACCGCGTCGAACTGGCCGGACGTTCCGTTCGACCTGGGCTGCCAGAGCGGCTGGGCGACCAGCGGCAGCGGCAGCAACGTCTGCCGCGCCACCTCGCCGTCGTTCTGGTCCACCAAGCGCCTGGGCAGCATCCGCACCGAGATCCGCACGGTCGGTGGCTGGCAGAGCGTCGACCGGTACGACCTGACCCACCAGTTCTCCGACGCCGGCGGCATCTTCGACCCGGTCACCGGCCAGACCCAGGACCCGAAGAACGTCGGCTCCCTGCAGTCCGTGCTCTGGCTCGCCCAGATCCGCCACACCGGCGTGGACAGCTCCACCGGCGGCAACGCGATCCCGCTCGACCCGGTGGTCTTCACCGGTGCCGAGGTCGACAACCGCGTCGACACCTCCGGCTCCGCCTCCGGCCCCGACGCAACGCCCCTGTACCGGCCCAGGATCATCGGTGTCCGCACCGAGTCCGGCAGCTCCATCGCGGTGACCTACCGCGATCCGGAGTGTTCCCGGAAGAACAACGCCATGCCGTCCAGCGCCGACACCAACACGATGGCCTGCTTCCCGGTCTGGTGGAGCACCCCCGGCGCGGCGGCGCCGTTCGCGGACTGGTTCCACAAGAGCGTGCTGGCCAAGGTCACCGTCTCGGACGCCACCAAGGCCAACTCGCCTGCCAGGACCACCGCCTACAGCTACGCGGGAGCGGCCTGGCACCGGGACGATTCCGACCGGACGGACGACCAGTACCGCACCTGGAACAACTTCCGGGGCTTCCGGACCGTCACCACCACCACCGGGGCAGCCCCGGACCCGCTCGGCCAGACGGTCACCACATACCTGCAGGGCATGAACGGCGACTACAAGAAGGACGGCACCCGGCGCGACGTCACGGTGACCAACTCCCTCGGTGAGGGCACGCTCGACAGCGACTGGCTGGCGGGTACCGCGCTGGAGACCGCGACCCGCACCCGGGCGGACGGCACCGTCGTCAGCAAGAAGCTGGCCGGTGCGGTCGTCGTCACCCCGATCGCCTCCCGCGACCGCACCGCGTGGACGTCGAAGAAGCCCGCGCCCGGACTGTCGGTCCTCCCCGCGCTGGAGGCCCGCCGGGTCAAGTCGGGCAGCGAGAGCTCCCTGGCGCTGCTGCCCGACGGCGTCACCTGGCGCACCGGGCGGACCAGCACCACGTACGACAGCGTGGGGCGCCCGTACCAGGTCCTCACCCAGCCGGACCTGGCCGACCCGACGACGGACAGCTGCACCACGACCAGCTACCTCTCGCCGCCGGCCGGCAACCCGATGCTGCTCAACTACACGAGCCGCACCGTCGCAGTGGCGGGCTCCTGTACGACCCCGCAGTCCGCCACGACCACCATCACCGACCTGAGGAAGATCTACGACGGCAGCGCCGATCCGAACAACCCCGGTGGGTACGGCACCCTCGGGCAGAACGGAACCACCCTCGGCACCGTCACCGCCACCCAGGCCCTCAAGGGCTACGACGCGCAGGGCCAGCCGGTCTACCAGACCCTGAACGCCCAGGGGTTCGACGCCTACGGACGCGTGGTCCGCAGCGTCGACGCCACCGGCGCCGTCAACCTGACCAGCTTCACCCCGACCGGCGACGTCCTGCCCACCGAACTCGGAACCACCGGCCCGCTCGGCTGGACCGCCACGACCACCCTCCTGCCCTCCCGCGCACTGCCCACTCGTACCGTCGACGCGAACGGCCGGATCACCGACCTGACGTACGACGCGCTCGGCCGTCGCCTGGCGGTGTGGGGTCCGGGCCGCAGCAAGGCCGCCGGAAAGACCGCGGACCGGACCTACGAGTACGGGGTGCACGGCGCGGGGACCAATCCCGACCCCGCCACGGTGACCACCAGGACCCTGCGGGAGAACGAGACCTACAACCTCTCGATCACCCTCTTCGACGGGTTCCTGCAGCCGCGGCAGACCCAGACGTACCCGGCCAACGGGGACAGCGGACGGGTCGTCACCTCCAGCCAGTACGACAGCCACGGCCAGATCAGCAAGAGCATCCCGCTCTGGTCGGACCCGACCACCGGACCGAGCACCAGCCTGTTCCTGGAGACGGACAACACCCTGCCCTCGGCAACGAGGACGGTCTACGACGGCCTCGGCCGACCGACCGCCACCAAGCTCTACTCCAAGGCCACCGAACTCTGGCAGACCGTCACCTCCTACCCGGGGGCCGGCCGGGTCGACACCACCCCGCCCGAGGGCGGCAGCCCCACCACGGTGCTCACCGACGCCCTCGGCCGCACCGTCGCGTCGACCGTGCACGCCGGTGGCGGCATCGGTGACATCACCACCCGCTACGCCTACGACCCACGCGGCCTGCACTCCCGGATGACCGACAGCGTCGGCAACACCTGGACCTACACCTACGACCTCCGGGGCAACCGCGTCTCGCAGAGCGACCCCGACACCGGCACCTCCACCACGGCCTACGACGACTTCGGCCGGGTCACCAGCAGTACGAACGCCCGGGGCGACTCGGTGTCCATGACGTACGACCTGACCGGGCGGCTGACGGGCCGTTACGAGGGCACCAACCCCGGCGACCAGAGCAAGCTGCTCGCCTCCTTCACCTACGACACCCTCGCCAAGGGGTACCCCACCTCATCCACCCGCTACGTGGGCGGCGCCGGCGGCAGCGCCTACGTGCAGCAGATCGACGGCTACACCACCACGTACCAGCCCACCGGCAACACCACCAGGATCCCGGCCGCCGAAGCCGGACTCGCCGGCGCCTACACGCGCACCAACTCCTACTCCGACGTCCTCGCCCTGCCCGCCGGCGTCTCCTACAACGCGGACGGCGGCCTCCCCGCCGAGAAGTACGGCTACACCCGCAACGTCCAGGGTGGGGTGGTCGGCACCGGCAGCAGCACCGTCAAGATGCTGGACCTGGCCAACTACAACCCCCTGGGCCAGCTCCTGCGCTCCACCTACGGCAATGCCGGCCAGCTGCTGCGAACCGCGCAGACCTGGGACGACGCCACCGGCCGACTCACCACCAACCGGGTCAGCCTGCAGGAATCCGCCGCCAACCCGGTCTCGGCCACCACCTACGGCTACGACCAGGCCGGCAACATCACGAGCACGTCCGAACTGCAGTCCTCGGGCGGCACCGACCAGACCTTCGACACCCAGTGCTTCCGGTACGACGGCCTCAACCGCCTCACCGAAGCCTGGACCGACACCTGGGGCACCACCACCCCCGGAGCCGGACAGGTCGCACGGTGCAACAACACCACCGTCACCATCGACGCACTCGGCGGCCCCGCCCCGTACTGGCAGAGCTTCCAGTACAACCAACTCGGCGACCGCACCCAGCAGGTCCGGCGCAACGTCACCGGCGACACCAGCCGCGACGTCACCCAGACCAGCAGCTACCCGGGTGAAGGCCGCACTCCCACGGCCAAGCCCAACACCGTGCAGTCCGTCACCACCCGTGCGGGCGTACCGACCAGCACGATCAAGTCCGAGGTGGCGGGGGCGGGCGGCAGCGCACTCTGCCTGGACGTGAGATCCAGCCGCTCCGCCGACGGAAACCCGGTGCAGACCTACACCTGCAACGGAACCGGCGCCCAGAAGTGGACCCGCCCCGGCGACGGCACGCTGCGCTCACTCGGCAAGTGCCTCCAGCCGGCCGGACCGGCCGGCGCGGGCACCACGGTCGAACTCGGCACCTGCAACGGCAGCGCCGCCCAGCAGTGGGCGAGCCCGACCGAAGGAGTTCTGTTCCACTCCGCCAGCACCTACTGCCTGGACCTCCCCAACGCCAACCAGACCCCCGGCACCGCCGTCGCCCTCTGGTACTGCAACGGCACCGCCGCCCAGAAGTGGCCCGCGACCGCCGACGCGATCACCGGCCCGTCCTACACCAGCACCCTGACCCCGCAGTACGACGCGGTAGGGAGCACCACCACCCGCGCCACTGCCACCACCGGCAACCTGCCCTCGGGGCTGGCCACCGGCGGCGTCCCGCTCTGCCTGGACATCAACGGCTCCCGGACCGCCAACGGCACCGCCGTCCAGTCCTGGATCTGCAACGGCACCAACGCCCAGGACCTGACCCTCGGCACCGACGGCACCGTACGTGCCCTCGGCTCCTGCATCCGACCGGTGAACGGCCAGACCGCGGCAGGCACCCGGATCGAACTGTGGACCTGTGACGGCACCGTCGATCAGAAATGGCGCACCACCGAACAGGGCGCCCTGATCCACAGCTCCGGTCTGTGCCTCGACATCCCCGGCAACAGCACCGCCTGGGGCACTCAGGTCGCGCTGTGGACCTGCAACCAGGGCGCGAACCAGAAGTGGGGCCCGGGCGGCGCCCAGCCCGTCCCCGGTACCACCCAGACCTTCACCTACGACGCCGAAGGCCGCACCGCGACGGTCACCACCGGCACGGCCACCTCCAAGTACCTCTACGACGCCAACGGTGACCTGCTGATCCAGCGCAGCCCCGAGGGCACGGTCCTCCACCTGTTCGGAGGTGCCGAGCAGATCACCCGGTCCGCCGACGGCACCGGCGTCACAGCCAACCGCTACTACGAGCAGCCCGACGGAACCACCGTCGTCCGCAGCAGCACGGGCAGCATCAGTTACCAGCCCGCCAACCCCCAGAACACCTCGACCCTGCAGATCGACGCCGCAACCCGGGCGGTCACCCGCCGCTCCTACGACCCCTACGGCGCCCCACGCGGGCCCGCCCTCGGCAACTGGGCCGGCAACCACGGATTCCTCGGCAAGCCGGTCGAGTCGAGCAGCGGCCTCAACCTCCTCGGAGCCCGCAACTACGACGCCGCCCTCGGCCGCTTCCTCACCGCCGACCCCCTCCTCACCCCCGGCGACCCCAACCAGATGGGCGGCTACGCCTACGCGAACAACAACCCCGTCAACTCCAGTGATCCGTCCGGCCTCAAAACCGAGGCCGACTCCGGTGGGGGGTGCCAGGAGGACGCCTGTGTCCGAAACGCCGCCGCCCAGGAGGCCCAGGCTGCGGGTGCTCCCGCTCCCACCGGCGGTGGCGATTCCTGCAACTATTCCTGCGAACTCAAAAAGGCCAAACAGCGGGAGGCCGACGTCCCGGCCACGACGCTTCCGAAATCATGGGTATCTGCGGGCGTGGTCGCCAAGCGGGCAGACGAGCTGTGCCTGGCGTGGAAGTGTGGAGAATACGCGACGGATTACGGGGTCAATGATCTGAACAGTTGGCAGGTGTTTGAGACCTGGTTCCACAATCTGAAGTACTGGCAAGCAAAGTTCAAGTACGAGGAAGTCACAGAGGCTCCGGAACTGACGTTCGGACACGGCTCCAGGCTTGTCACCCAACTGCAGGGCTACCGCGAGTACAAGAAACTCACGAACTCGATCTACGACGCCATCCAGAATGGGACCCAACCCCCGACCGAAGAGCCGTACGAAGATACCGGACCACCCTTCTGCATCCCGTGCGGAATATGGGGAGATTTTCTGGGGACCCTCACCAATGGAACCCTAGGCATGCCCGAAGCAAGGGCAGTGCTCGGCTCATTCAAGCTCCAAGCGGAGGTGAGCAGCGTCACCACCACCGAAGACGGTTTCAAGCTCGTCGACATCAAGTACTGGATGAGCAACAAATGGGATCTGAATTCAGCGACAAAGATTTTCCCCCGGAGCGAGCCCGGAACCTTTTCCGAGGGGCTCCACATACTCGGCGGAATGGGCGGGGACGTAGTCGGAAGATTTGCCTGGGGCAATAGGATGGTCGTCACTCCGAAGTAATGGACCGCAACCTCGCGACGCGCCACTAGGCCGGCCCGCGACATCCGGGGGCGGGGCTGCCGACACCCACTCGGCAGCCCCCTCCCGGGGGTCGGACCCTGGTCCGTCCCGAAGAGCCGACCCCGCGGGCCGTGGCCGAACGGCCGGTGGCCCTCGCCGATTCCGCGCGCTGACGGCCGACCCCGGGGAGAGGCCGGGGGTAAGGCCCGCCTAGGCTGTAGGGCGAAGCAAAACGGGCGAACCGGACCCCTCCGGGGCCGCGAGGACGGAAAGCAGGACCCGCCGATGGGCGACGGAATGTCAGGCATGCACCACCACGGCGGGATGACCGAACTAGGACCCTTCTCGCTCTCGAACGTGCTCACCTGGTCCCCCGACTGGGTGTTCCTGATCGGCAGCCTGATCGGGCTCGCGCTGTACCTCGGCGGCGTGGTCCGGCTGCGGCGGCGCGGCGACAAGTGGTCGGCCGGGCGCACGGTGGCCTGGGTGCTGGGCATCGGCTCGGTGATCCTGGTCACCTGCACCGGGCTGAACGACTACGGCATGGTGCTGTTCAGCGCCCACATGATGCAGCACATGGTGCTCTCCATGCTGTCGCCGATCCTGCTGCTGCTCGGCGGGCCGATCACCCTGGCGCTGCGCGCGCTGCGGCCGGCCGGCAAGGGGCGGCCCCGCGGGCCGCGCGAGCTGCTGGTGGCGCTGCTGCACTCGACCTACGTCAAGGTGATCTCGCACCCGGCGTTCACCATCCCGCTGTTCATCGCGAGCCTGTACGGCGTCTACTTCACCCCGCTGTTCGACTTCCTCATGGAGTACCGGCTCGGGCACATCTTCATGATGGTGCACTTCCTGGCGACCGGTCTGGCGTTCTTCTGGCCGATCATGGGCGTCGACCCGGGCCCGCACCGGCCGGGCCACGTGATGCGGATCATCGAGCTGTTCATGGGCATGCCGTTCCACGCCTTCTTCGGCGTCGCGGTGATGATGGCCAACCACCAGCTGGTCAAGACCTTCACCGCCGGCGGCGCGCCGCCCGGCACCGACCTGCTGGCCGACCAGAAGCTGGCCGGCGGCATCACCTGGGCGTTCGGCGAGATCCCGACCGCGATCGTGCTGATCGCGCTGGTCTACCAGTGGATGCGCTCGGAGGAGCGGCTGTCCCGCCGCCGGGACCGCGCCGAGGACCGCAGCGGTGACGCCGAGCTGGCGGCGTACAACGCCTACCTGGCCTCGCTGGACCAGCGCAACCGGCGCCCGGCGGCCGACGCCGGCTGATCCGGCCCCCTGCGGCGACGCCCGAGGAGAGCCCCCGTCCGATCACGGACGGGGGCTCCGTCGTTCCCGGGGGCCGCTGTCCCGAGCCCGGCCCCGGCCGGGCTCAGGCCTCGGCCGGGGCCTGCCGGGCGAGACCGGCGACCAGGATGTCCAGACCGAACTCGAAGCGCTCGTCGCCGACGGTGCGGGTGAGCGCGACGGCCATCGAGGTGATCATCGGGTAGCGCTCGGCCGGGATCGTCGCGAAGTAGTCGCGGATCCGCCCGGTGAACTCCTCGGTGTTGCCGCCGCCCCGGGTGGAGGCCTCGAAGGCGGTCGCGGTGGTGTAGAGCCCGAGCAGGTCGACCCCGTAGGCGGCGGTCTGCTCGTCCAGACCGCCGGCCCGCAGCATGGCGAGCATGGCCTCGGCGATGTCCATCGCGTGCGGGGTGGTCGGGACGTTGGCGACCACGGCGGCCTTGGCGAGGTCCCGGTGCGAGAGCAGGGCCGCCCGGCTGCGCCGCAGCAGTCCCTTGACCTGCTCCTCCCACCGGGCCGGGTCGGCCTCCTCCAGCTCGATCCCGGCGTAGGCGAGGTCCAGGACGAGTTCGACCAGCTCCTCCTTGGAGCCGACGTGGGCGTAGAGGCTGGCCGCCCCGGTGCCGAGCTCCTGGCCGACCCGCCGCATGCTCAGCGCGTCCATGCCCTCGGTGTCGACGATCCGCAGCGCCGCCTCGACGATCCGCTCCCGGCTCAGCGGCTGCCGCCGGGCCGGCCGGTCCCGGTCCTGCCAGTGCTCGGGCCAGCCGGAGCGCGGGGCGGCACTGGTCATGGAGGCTCCTTCGCGTGGTCGGTGACGGGACCCACACTACTTGACACGAACACCGTTCCATGGGAGAACACTGTTCGTTTCGACAAACAGTGTTCGTTCGAGCGAACGCCGTTCGCCATTGGCTCTGATTCCGGAGACCACCCCATGACCAGTCAGATCGCCCCACCCGCGCCCGTGAGTACGCCGTCCACCGGCCACCGGCTGCGCTGGGCGGGCCTCGCCGTCATCCTCGCCGCCGAGGTGATGGACCTCCTCGACACCACGATCGTCGGCGTCGCCGCGCCCGCCGTCCGACAGGACCTCGGCGGCAGCGACGCCCAGATCCAGTGGATCACCGCCTCCTACACGCTCGCCTTCGCCGTCCTGCTGATCACCGGCGGCAGGCTGGGCGACCTCTTCGGTCGCAAACGCCTGTTCGTCCTCGGCGCCGCGGGCTTCACCCTCGCCTCGCTGCTCTGCGCCGCGGCGCCCGGGGCCGGCACCCTGATCGCCACCCGCACCGTCCAGGGCCTGTTCGCGGCGCTGCTCATCCCCCAGGGACTCGGCCTGATCAGGGCGATGTTCCCGCCCAAGGAGCTCGGCGCCGCCTTCGGCCTGTTCGGCCCGGTCCTCGGGCTCTCCTCGGTGCTCGGCCCCACCCTCGGCGGCTACCTCACCGACGCCGACTGGTTCGGCCTCGGCTGGCGGGCGGTCTTCCTGATCAACCTGCCGGTGGGCCTGCTCACCGTGGTCGCCGCCGGACGGATCCTGCCCGCCGACCGCGTCAGCCGGGCCACCCGCGCCGGCCGGATCGACCCCGTCGGGGTGCTGCTGCTCGGCCTCGCCGTGCTGCTGCTGGTGTACCCGCTGGTCCAGGGCCGGGAGCTCGACTGGCCGCTCTGGACCTTCCTGGCGATGGCCGCCTCGGCGCCGGTGGTGTGGATCTTCACCCGCCACCAGCGGAGCGTGCTGCGGCGCGGCGGCACCCCGCTGATCGAACCCTCGCTCTTCGCCAAGCGCCCCTTCGTCTCGGCGCTCGCCACCGGGCTGGTGTTCTTCGCCGCGCTCTCCGGCCTGATGCTGGTCTTCACCCTCCACCTCCAGCTCGGTCTCGGCTGGACGCCGCTGCACGCCGGGCTGTCGATGATCCCGCTCTCGATCGGCGTGGTGGCCGGTGCCGTACTCTCCGGCGCCCTGCTGGCCCCGCGGCACGGCCGCCGGGTGCTGCACGCCGGCATGCTCGTCGCCGCGGCGGGCGCGCTCGGCCTCTGGGCGACCGTCGAGCACGCGGCGGCCGGTCTCACCAGCCGGCAGCTGGCCCCGGCGCTCGCCCTGGCCGGCCTGGGCCTCGGCCTGATCATGGCGCCGTTCTTCGACATCGCGCTCGCCGGGGTCGAGGAGTCGGAGACCGGCTCGGCCGCCGGCGTCCTCAACGCCCAGCAGCAGCTCGGCGGCTCGGTGGGCGTCGCCCTGCTCGGCACCGCCTTCTTCGGCTGGGCCCGCACCGACGGCTTCCGGCACGCGGCCGGCTGGACGTACGGCCTCACCGCGGCGCTGCTCGCGGTGGCCTTCCTGGTCGCCTTCCTCCTCCCCCGGCAGGCCCGCCCGGACGGCGCGGGGCACTGAGGCGGTACCGGGGGCACTGAGGCGGTACCGGGGGCGCCGAAGCGCCCGGGGAAACGCCGGGAGGCCCCGGGGTCCGTCGGACGGACCCCGGGGCCTCCCGGGTGCTTCGGTACTGCGAGGTGCTGCGAGGTACTGCGAGGTATCGCAAGGTACGGCGACGCACCGCGAGGCACCACGCGGTGCTGCGCGGTGCCGGAGGTGATCAGCCGAGGTTGGCGAGCGCCTCGTTGAGGGTCTTCGACGGACGCATCACGGCCGCGGCCTTGGCCGGGTCGGGCTGGTAGTAGCCGCCGAGGTCGACCGCGGAGCCCTGCACGGCGCCGAGCTCGGCGACGATGGCCTGCTCCTGCTCGGTCAGCGTCTTGGCCAGGCCCTCGAAGGCCTGGGCCAGGGCGGCGTCCTCGGTCTGGCCGGCCAGCTCCTGGGCCCAGTACATGGCCAGGTAGAAGTGGCTGCCGCGGTTGTCGATGCCACCGAGGCGGCGGCTCGGCGACTTGTCCTCGTTGAGGAAGGTGCCGGTGGCGCGGTCCAGGGTGTCGGCCAGCACCTGGGCGCCGGCGTTGCCGGTGGTGCGGGCCAGGTGCTCGAAGCTGGCGGCCAGCGCGAAGAACTCGCCCAGGCTGTCCCAGCGCAGGTAGTTCTCCTTGACCAGCTGCTGGACGTGCTTCGGGGCGGAGCCGCCGGCGCCGGTCTCGAACAGGCCACCGCCGTTGATCAGCGGGACGACCGACAGCATCTTGGCGCTGGTGCCCAGCTCCAGGATCGGGAACAGGTCGGTCAGGTAGTCGCGCAGCACGTTGCCGGTCACCGAGATGGTGTTCTCGCCGCGGCGGATGCGCTCCAGCGAGAAGGCGGTGGCCTCCACCGGGGCCAGGATCTCGATCTGCAGACCGGTGGTGTCGTGCTCCGGCAGGTACGCCTTGACCTTCTCGATCAGCACGGCGTCGTGGGCGCGGGTGGCGTCCAGCCAGAAGACGGCCGGGTCGCCGGTGACGCGGGCGCGGGTGACGGCCAGCTTCACCCAGTCGCGGATCGGCAGGTCCTTGGTCTGGCAGGAGCGGAAGATGTCGCCCGGCTGGACGGCCTGCTCCAGGACGACCTCGCCGGTGGCGGCGTCGACCAGGCGGACGGTACCGGCGGCGGCGATCTCGAAGGTCTTGTCGTGGCTGCCGTACTCCTCGGCGGCCTGGGCCATCAGGCCGACGTTCGGGACCGAGCCGATGGTGGCCGGGTCCAGGGCGCCGTTGGCGCGGCAGTCGTCCAG
This sequence comes from Streptomyces sp. NRRL F-6131, assembly GCA_000719695.1. Taxonomy (GTDB): domain Bacteria; phylum Actinomycetota; class Actinomycetes; order Streptomycetales; family Streptomycetaceae; genus Kitasatospora. Next base: position 147,244 of record JOHN01000013.1, on the reverse strand, counting down.
CACGGCCTGGTAGACACCGGCGTAGCTGCTGTCCGGCAGCACGGCCAGGGTGTCGGCCTCCTGGCCGTCCGGGCCCCACATGTGGCCGGAGGTGCGGATCATGGCCGGCATCGAGGCGTCGACGATGACGTCGCTCGGCACGTGCAGGTTGGTGATGCCCTTGTCCGAGTCGACCATGGCCAGGGCCGGGCCCTCGGCCAGCTCGGCCTCGAAGGAGGCCTTGATCTCGGCGCCGTTCGCCAGCTTGTCGAGGCCGGCCAGGATGCCGCCGAGGCCGTTGTTCGGGTTCAGACCGGCCGCGACGAGCGCCTCGCCGTACTTGGCGAAGGTCTGCGGGAAGAACGCGCGGACCACGTGGCCGAAGATGATCGGGTCGGAGACCTTCATCATGGTGGCCTTCAGGTGGACCGAGAACAGCACGCCCTCGGCCTTGGCGCGGGCGACCTGCGCGGCCAGGAACTCGTTCAGCGCGGCGGCGCGCATGACCGAGGCGTCCACGACCTCGCCGGCCAGCACCGGGACGGTCTCGCGCAGCACGGTGGTGGTGCCGTCCTCGGCGACCAGCTCGATGCGCAGGGTGCCGTCCTCGGCGATCACGGTCGACTTCTCGGTGGAGCGGAAGTCGTTCTGGCCCATGGTGGCGACGTTGGTCTTGGAGTCGGCCGACCAGGCGCCCATGCGGTGCGGGTGGGTCTTGGCGTAGTTCTTGACCGACGCGGGGGCGCGGCGGTCCGAGTTGCCCTCGCGCAGGACCGGGTTGACGGCGCTGCCCTTGACCTTGTCGTAACGGGCGCGGACGTCCTTGTCCTCGTCGGTCTGCGGGTCGTCCGGGTAGTCCGGCAGGGCGTAGCCCTGCGCCTGCAGCTCGGCGACGGCGGCCTTGAGCTGCGGGATGGAGGCCGAGATGTTCGGCAGCTTGATGATGTTGGCACCCGGGGTCTTGGCGAGGGCGCCCAGCTCGGCGAGGGCGTCGCCGATCCGCTGGTCCTCGGTCAGACGCTCCGGGAAGCTCGCGATGATCCGCCCGGCGAGGGAGATGTCGCGCGTCTCCACCTTCACCCCCGCGGTCGAGGCGTACGCCTGGACGACCGGCAGGAACGAGTACGTCGCCAGGGCAGGCGCCTCGTCGGTGTGCGTATAGATGATGGTCGAGTCAGTCATCGGTACTCCGCTTCACGTCTCCAACGTCTTGACGTCAAGATATCTCGTGACCGCCCCTCCGCTCCACCTCCCCCCGGCACGGATCAGCTCCACGGTCGACCCGGCGCGGCCGCGGGGCAACCGGAGCGGGTCAGGAGGACGCCCGGGGAGCACCGTTCCGGGCGGCGTCCAGCGCAGCGAGGCGGGCGTCGAAGGCGGCCTCGTCGGCGAGGAACCAGAGCCGGCGGCCCCGGTTGCTCTCCCCGACGAAGTCGCGCAGCGCACCGCTGGCCCCGGTGTGGCGGGAGATGTCGCCGACCACGGCGAGGCCGACCCGGTACTGGACGAACTTCTGGGTGACCTCTCCGGCGACCCGGGTGCTCAGGGTGAAGAACTCGTCACCGAACCGGGCCGCGGGCACCACCAGCCATTCGGCGTCCCGGGCGAAGGCCTCGCCGAGCAGGTCCAGGCCGTCGCGCGCGTCGCGGACCACCGGACCCTCGGCGGGCAGCCGCACCACCACGGGGCCGGGAGCCGGGGCGGGAACGGGGGCGGGGGCGGTGCCGGTGGGCTCGGGGGACTGCTCAGACATGGCGGTTCTCCGTCGTCAGGGTGTGGATGAGGAGCAACAGCTCGGCGGTGTCGGCCGGGGCACCGAGGATGATCACCTTGAGGGTCGCGCGCTCCTCGTTGTGCAGCGTCTCGATGCGCAGCGGCACACCGCCCCCGCGCGGGCCGGAGACCATCGCGACCAGGGTGTTGGACAGCCGGGCGGCCTCCCGGACGCCGATCGCGTCGATCTGCACCACGGTGGACGCCTCGGCGTGCAGCGGGCCCGGGGGTGCGGGCGGCGCGGCGTCGGCCGCGGCCGGGCCCTCCGGGGCGGCGCCGGTGAAGGTCTCGAAGTCCCGGCGGGCGATCCGGTACTGCTTGCCGATCCTGGTCGCCCGCAGCCGGCCGTCCCGGACGTAGCCGCGGACCGTCCGGACGTGCAGGCCGAGCAGTTCGGCAACCTGCTCGACCGAGAAGTACTCCGGGCGGTGCTCCGGCATCGGCCGTCTCCCTCACACTGTCACTTGATGACGCAAACTACCATGGCACAGGGAAGGATACGTGAGGATAGGGAAGGGCGTCCGGTGAGCGGTGCACCCGACCGTCAGGACTTCGTCAACGCGGCGCTGCATTCGGTCAACGCTGCGTCAGGACGGTTCTCCGCCCACCCGGGACGGTCCTAGCGTCGGAGGAGCAGTTCCGGCAGGCCCCTCTCCACCACTCGGGAGCACCCGCATGGCCCGCGTCGTCGTCTGGCACGTCCCGGTCACCGTCACCGGACGGACCGCCTCCCTCCGCCTCTTCCGCCTGCGCGACGGGCGCCGCTGCGCCGTCGGCTTCAGCTCCGCGGGCGCGCTCGCCGAGCTGCTCGGCCCCGAGCAGGCCACCGTCGAGCTCGGTGAACCGGCGCTGCGGGCGCTCACCGCGCCGCTCGGCGTCGACGAGCTCGTCCTGGACCCGCGACTGGTAGCCCCGCCGGTCACCGGACAGGTCACCGGACAGGTCACCGGACCGGCCGGCGGACCGGCCGGCGGTCCCGGCGGCCCCGGCGGCCCGGCCGCCGACGGCACCGCCCGCCCGGCAGCCGGGCACCCCTCCCCCCGCTCCGGTGCACGGCTCCAGCACCGGTGAGCGCACTCCACCTCGTCCCCGAGGCGCGCGGTCCCGAGCCCCGGCCGCTCCTGGCCCTCGCCCGGGTGAGCTTCGGACCCGTCCCGCTCGACTTCGACCGGCTGGCCGCCGAACTGCCCGCGGTGCAGAGCGGGTTGGCGCTGGCCGGGGAGGCCGACCTCGAGCTCCGGCTCGCCTGCACCGGCCCGGAGGAGTTACGCGCCGTCTCCGCCGCGCTGCTGCGCGCCGGCGCGGTCCACGTCCACGTCGACCTGGTGCTCCGCGCCCTCGTCCCGGCCCGGCCGACGCTGCGCCCGGTGCCCTGACAGCTCGGCGCCCCGACAGCCCGGCTCCCCGACAGCCCGACGCCCTGACACCCGCCCCCCGGCCGCCCCGGGGGCCTCACCCGATGCCCTGGCGGTCCGGCCGCAGGGCGAAGGCGCGGACCTCCGGGTCGAGCTGTTCCCGGGTCACCGCGCGGTCCAACAGCACGCGCTGCTCCAGCAGTTCGGGCCTGCGCCGGTCCGGGGCGATGCGCAGCAGGTCGTCCAGGGCGGCGGCCAGCCGACGGGTGACCTGGGGCTGTCCGGCGCCGCAGAGGCGGATCTCGGTGAAGGCGAGGTCGACGACGCTCCCCCAACCCGGGACCGGTTCGACCAGCCGGACCACGCCGTGCCGGTCGCGGTGGCAGAGGTCGCCGAAGCTCTCGTGCAGGAGCATCGCCAGCAGCTGGTGGATCCGGTCGACGGCCTGCACGGCGGTGGTCGGGTCGTTGACGGCGGGCGAGAGCGCGCGGATCGCGATGTCGACGAGCTGGCGGAAGCCGAAGCTCAGGTCCTGGTGCATGGTGCGGTCGACGCCGACGTTGAACGCCTGGGCGATCCGCCGCGGGCGGGGCGGGCGTTCACCGCTCACCCGGACGATCGGGGTCCCGGGCGCCATGAAGTCGCCGATCCTCGGCACCAGGTGGAGCACGGTGTCGTGCTTGCGGGCGATCCGCAGCAGTCGCCGGATGTTCACGTCCCGCAGCACGCCGGAGCGCCCCTCGTGGAGCAGGGTGTACGCGTCGGCCGGCACGGCGGGCGGCTCGGGTTCGGCGGGCATCAGCCGGTACTGCAGCAGCACGGTGATCGACTCGCCCGCCACCCGGTCGATCACGTGCGGGACGCGCAGCAGCCGCATGGTGGCCTGCACGTAGAGCACGAAGAGGCCGAGGCTGAGCACCACCAGCAGCACGGCGACCACGCTGGAGAAGACCGGGACGGAGGTGAGCTTCGCCGGGTCGGTGGAGTCGTCGTAGCTGAACTGGACCAGCAGCGCGAAGAGGAAGGTGGCCAGGCAGACCGAGAAGGTGGCCTTGGTCAGGCGGCTGCGGACGTAGAGCCGCAGCACCCGCGGGGAGAACTGGCTGGCGGCCATCTGCAGCGCCACCAGGGAGATCGAGAAGACCACGCCGATGAACGTCAGCATCGCCGAACTCACCGTGGAGACGACGGACTTGGCGGCGCCGCCGAACCTCAGCAGCTCGTCCACCGAGCCGGTCTCGGCGACCGTCCGGCTGACCACCGCCTCGTCGAGCTCGGCGGTCAGCCCGGCCAGCAGCACCGCGGCGAGGGAGCCGAGCAGCGGGGCGAACCAGAACGACTCGCGCAGGTGCTCGCGCAGCGGGGAGAGCGGTCGGTAGCGGACCGGCGGACGCGGCCCGGCCAGGCGGTCGGTCATCGCCCCAGGCTAGGTCTCCGGCCGCGACCGGCCCCGTCACGCCACGCAGCGGTATTTCTATGCGATCCAGCCGATTTCTATGACCCCGTGGGCCGTCTATTGTGCACGGGTACGGAGCGAGGCTCAATTCGCGCTCAAATACCGGAACTACTCGCGAGTCACGTAACGGGCACATGAACACATGGCCTCCTACCTGCGGGAATATCCCGCGAAGTAGGTAAACATTCAGTAATGAAATCTGTGCAGAGGTCTATGAATACGCCTACTGTGTGGCAACTCTCCGCGCTCCGCACGGCCGGAGCCCCCACAGCACAGAGAGATTGCGCATGGCCTCCCTCAACCAGCTCTCCCCGCCCGGCTCGAGCACCGGCACCACCGGCACCACCACCCACCGGTCGCTCCGCCGCGAGATCGGCCTCATCGGCCTCATGTGGGCCTCGGTCGGCTCGATCATCGGCTCGGGTTGGCTCTACGGCGCCAAGAACGCCGTCGTCGTCGCCGGCCCCGCGGCGCTCATCTCCTGGGGCATCGGCGCGGTCGCCATCGTGCTGCTCGCCTTCGTGCACGCCGAGCTCGGCGGGATGTTCCCCGTCGCCGGCGGCACGGCGCGCTACCCGCACTACGCCTTCGGCGGCCTGGCGGGCATGTCGTTCGGCTGGTTCTCCTGGCTCCAGGCCGCCACCGTCGCCCCGATCGAGGTCGAGGCGATGATCGGCTACGCGGGGCACTGGGAGTTCGCGAAGAACCTGCTCAACGAGAACGGGACCCTCACCCCCAGCGGCTTCGTGGTCGCCGTGCTGCTGATGGGCCTGTTCGTCGCGGTCAACTTCCTCGGCGTCCGGGTGCTCGCCCGCACCAACAGCGCCACCACCTGGCTGAAGATCTTCGTCCCGCTGTTCGCGATCTTCGTGCTCGCCGTGACCAACTTCCACGGCTCCAACTTCAGCTCGCACGGCTTCGCCCCGTTCGGCATCAAGGGCGTGCTCACCGCGGTCAGCGCCAGCGGCATCATCTTCGCCCTGCTCGGCTTCGAGCAGGCCATCCAGCTGGCCGGCGAGAGCAAGAACCCCAAGCGCGACATCCCCCGCGCCGTGCTCGGCTCGGTCGCCATCGGCACCGTCATCTACGTGCTGCTGCAGGTCGTCTTCATCGCCGCGCTGCCCGCCGCCTCCTTCGCCAACGGCTGGGACAAGCTGGACTTCCCCGGCATCGACGGCCCCTTCGCCGGCCTCGCCACCCTGGTCGGCCTGGGCTGGCTGGCCTGGGTGCTGTACTTCGACGCCATCGTCTCCCCCGGCGGCACCGGCCTCATCTACACCACCTCGACCTCGCGCATCGCGTACGGCCTGAGCAAGAACGGCTACGCGCCGCAGCTCTTCGAGCGCGTCGACAAGCGCGGCACGCCGTGGTTCGGCCTGGTCATGTCGTTCGTCACCGGTGTCATCTGCTTCCTGCCCTTCCCGAGCTGGCAGGAGCTGGTCGGCTTCATCGTCTCCGCCAGCGTGCTGATGTACGCCGGCGCCCCGCTGGCCTTCGGCGCGCTGCGCCGCCGGCTGCCGCACCGCGAGCGCTCGTACCGCCTGCCCGGCGGCGCGGCGATCGCCCCGGCCTCGTTCGTGGTCTCCAGCCTGATCATCTACTGGTCCGGCTGGCACACCCTGTCCCGCCTGGGCATCGCGATCGTCGTCGGCTACGTCCTGCTCGGCAGCTACGCCGCCTACGCCACCCGCAAGGGCCTGCCGAACGCCCCCCGGATGGACCTGCGGGCCGCCCAGTGGCTGCCGGTCTACCTGCTCGGCCTCGGCCTGATCTCCTGGCAGGGCGGCTTCGGCGAGGGCACCGGCCGGATCCCGATGTGGTGGGACATGGCGGGAGTCGCCGTCTTCTCCCTGGCCATCTACTACTGGGCGATCCGGGTCGCGCTGCCCGCCGAGGTCATCGAGCAGAACATCGAGGACGTCGAGGTGGTCGACGCGGGCGGTCACTGACCCCCACCACCACCCCACAGGACGGGCCCGCCGGTTGCGCACCGGCGGGCCCGTCCCGCTGTCACGGCCAAGGAGCCTAGAGCGAGAGCACCTCGCGCAGGGCGCGCCCCACCGTGCCCGCCGGGTCCTCGACCGGGCCCTCGGAGCGCCAGGCGACGAAGCCGTCCGGGCGGACGAGCAGTGCGCCGGCGGGCCGGATGCCGTGCACCGCGGCGAAGTCCGCGCCCGGCTCGGGGGCCAGGTCGTCGTCCGCTCCGTCGCCGATCCGGTAGGCGTCCAGCGGGACGGCCAGCCGGTCCGCCGCCCGCCGGGCGCCCTCCTGCCAGGCCGCGCCCTCCGAACCGGTCAGCAGCACCATCGTCTGCTCGTAGAGGTCGAGGGTGGAGAGCCGGACCCCGGCCCGCAGCAGCCACTGGTGCGGCGCCCGGCTGCCCGGCTCGCCCGCCGACTCGAAGGCCTCCGGCACCACCGGACCGGCCGGGTCGGTGCCCGCCACCGCGCCCCGCGGGTAGCGGTAGCCGAGCGCCACCGCCAGCACCCCGGCCTGCCGGCCGACGCCCGGCACCACCGCGTAGCCCGGGTGGCTGTGCTCCGCGGAACGGGCCGAGGCCCGCTCGCCGGTCACCTGCGCCACCGGGCGGCGCTCCTGCTCGTAGGTCTCCAGCAGACCCGGGCCGGCCCAGCCGCAGAGCACCGCGGCGAGCTTCCAGGCCAGGTTGTGCGCGTCCTGGATCCCGGTGTTCGAGCCGAAGGCGCCGGTCGGGGACATCTCGTGCGCCGAGTCCCCGGCCAGGAACACCCGCCCGGCCCCGTAGCGTTCGGCCACCCGCTCGGCCGCGTGCCACGGCGCCTTCCCGGTCACCTCGACGTCGAGCTCGGGCATCCCGACCGCGGCCCGGATGTGCCGGGCGCAGCGCTCGTCGGTGAACGCCTCCAGCGGCTCGCCGCGCTCCGGGTGCCACGGCGCGTGGAACACCCACTCCTCGCGGTTGTCGACCGGCAGCAGCGCGCCGTCCGCCTCCGGGTCGGTGAGGTAGCAGGCGATGAAGTGGCGGTCGCCGACCACCTCGGCCAGCCGCTTCGCCCGGAAGGTGATGCTGACGTTGTGGAACAGCTCGCCCTGACCGGTCTGGCCGATGCCCAGCCGGGTGCGGGACGGGCTGCGCGGGCCGTCCGCCGCGATCAGGTACTGCGCCCGGACGACCCGCTCCTCCCCGGTCTCCCGGCTGCGCAGCAGCGCCGTCACCCCCTCGGCGTCCTGCTCGAAGGAGAGCAGCTCGGTGCTGAAGCGGATGTCCGCGCCCAGCTCCCGGGCCGAGCGGCGGAGCACCGGCTCCAGGTCGTTCTGGCTGCACAGGCACCAGGAGCTGGGGCTGAACCGGGCCAGCCGGCCGCCCGGGTCGATCTCGCGGAACAGCCACTCCTGCTCCTCGCCGGTCAGCGAGGGGGCCTGGAGGATGCCGTGGTTCGGCGCCAGGACGGACGCCGCCTCGCGGATCGCCGCCTCGATCCCGGCCACCCGGTACAGCTCCATCGTCCGGACGTTGTTGCCTCGGCCACGCGGGTGGTGCGAGGTGTCGGCGTGCTTCTCGACCAGCAGGTGCCTGACACCCAGTCGGCCCAGGAAGAGTGCCGCCGACAGCCCGACCAACGAGCCGCCGACGATCAGGACCGGTACCCGGTCGTCCACCTTCGGATTCATCAATTGCTCCAGCCTGTACGGGAGTTCTGGGCCGAATGCGGGGCGCGGCGCGACCCCCGCCGGGGTCCGCGGACACGACGGCCCGGTCCTACCGTCCCCCGCGCCGAGGCGGTTCTGGCGATTCGTCGCCCGGATGGCCCGCATATCTCGCGCCACCCGGGAGCGCCGCGCACGATCGACCTCAGGCCTGGTGGCCGACCGCCACCTCAGCACCCTCCCCCGCCGGGGACCAGCCGGCGACGACCCGGCCCCTCCGGCACCGGAGCCGCCGCACGCGGCCCCCGACGCGTGCGGCCCAGAAGCAGAAAGTGGATCATGACGACTCTGTCCGAACCGCCCGCGCGGCAGCACTCCCCCTCCGAGACCCGCCTGCGGGTGGTGCTGATGCTGGAGATCCAGGACGGCGCCCAGCAGCGCTTCATGGACGTGTACGAGAACCTCCGCCACCAGGTCGCCTCCGTGCCCGGTCACGTCAGCGACCAGCTCTGCCAGTCCATCAACGACCCCCGGCAGTGGCTCATCACCAGCGAGTGGGAGGACCAGGAGACCTTCCTGCAGTGGGTCGACAGCCCGGCCCACCGCGAGATGGTCAAGCCCATGCACGGCTGCGTCAGCGACACCTTCCGCTCGCTGCGCTACGTCGTCCTGCGCGAGACCTCCGCCGCCGGCGCCACCGGCACCCGGGCGCCGCTGGACGTGCCGTCCGACCTGCCGCGCACCGCCCCCGCCGGGCAGGTCGGCCCGCCCAAGGCCGACCCCGGCCCGGACGGCGTGGTCCGGCACGCGCTGACCTTCACCGTCAAGCCCGGCAGCGAGCCCGAGGTGGCCCGGATCCTGTCCGGCTACACCTCCCCCCGGGCCGAGGTCGACGAGACCACTCGGCTGCGCCGCACCTCCCTGTTCATGCACGGCAACCGGGTGGTCCGCGCGGTCGAGGTGATCGGCAGCCTCGGCGACGCGCTGCGGCACGTCGCCATGCAGCCCGAGGTGCGGGCCGTCGAGGAGGCGATCAACCCGTACCTGGAGGAGGCCCGCCAGCTGGGCGACCCGCAGGCGGCGCGCGCCTTCTTCGCCCGGGCCGCGCTGCCCGCCGAGAACCAGGCCGTCGCCGGCTCCCCGGCCGCCGGGCGCCCGCACCGGCACGCCGTGCTGTACCCGGTGAAGCCCGGCAACGGACAGGCGGTCACCGACCTGCTCGCCGACCACGACGAGCTCGCCACCGTCGACCCGACCGGCCCGGTCGCGGCCGGCACCGTCTTCCACCGGGACGACGTCGTCGTCCGGCTGGTGGACCTGCGGGTGCCGCCGGAGGCCGACCCGGCGGCGGCGCTGGGCATCGCCGGCGAGCGGGAGGCCACCGTCCTGGGCCGGCTGCTCGACCTCGGCCCGGAGGTCGACCTGCGGACCGACGCCGGACTGCGCGCCTTCCTCGCGGCCCGCGCCATGAACCCGATCACCGACCGCACCTCGCAGGACTCCTGACCCGGCGACGGGCCCCCGCGGTCCGGCCGCCCGCGTCGGCGGCCCCGGACCGGAACCCCGGAGGAACCAGGCAGGACGCGACAGGACCCGGCACCAGAACCCGGCAGCAGAACTCGGCAAGAAGGAAGAAACCATGTCCACGCAGTACCCACGGATCGTGCACGTCTCCGAGGCCCCGGAGAACCGCCGGCGCGGCGGCGACCTGCGCGCCATGCTCACCCCGACCACCTGCGGCGCCACCAGCGGGTTCATGGGGCTGGCCATCGTGCAGCCCGGCGAGCGGATCGGCGAGCACTACCACCCATACTCCGAGGAGTTCGTCTTCGTCGTCACCGGCGACCTGGAGGTGGACCTGGACGGCTCGACCCGGATCCTCAAGCCCGAGCAGGGCCTGATGATCCCGATCAACATGCGCCACCGGTTCCGCAACGTCGGCGACACCGTGGCCAAGATGGTCTTCCACCTCGGTCCGCTGGCCCCGCGCCCGGAGCTCGGCCACGTGGACACCGAGGAGACCGAGGCGGCGGTCGACGCCGGCCCGCCGGAACACGCCAAGGTGGCCTCGTGAGCCGGCGGCGGGTCGCCGTCACCGGAATCGGCGTGGTCGCGCCCGGCGGAGTCGGAGTCCCGGCGTTCTGGGACCTCCTCACCACCGGGCGGACGGCGACCCGGGGCATCACGCTCTTCGACCCCGCCGGGTTCCGGTCCCGGATCGCCGCCGAGTGCGACTTCGACCCGGCGGCCCACGGCCTCGGCCCGGACGACGTCCAACGGGCCGACCGGTACGTCCAGTTCGCCATGGTCGCGACCGACGAGGCGATCGCCGACGCCGGCCTCGACCTGGCCGCCGAGGACCCGTGGCGGATCGCCGTCTCGCTCGGCACCGCCGTCGGCGGCACCACCCGGCTGGAGCACGACTACGCCCTGGTCAGCGCCGGCGGCGCCCGCTGGGACGTGGACCACCGGCTCGCCGAACCGCAGCTGCACCGGGCCTTCGCGCCCAGCACGCTCGCCTCGGCGGTCGCCGAACGGACCGGCGCACACGGCCCGGTGCAGACCGTCTCCACCGGTTGCACCTCGGGCCTGGACGCCATCGGCTACGCCTTCCAGACGGTCGAGGACGGCCGGGCCGACATCTGCATCGCCGGCGCGTCCGACTCCCCGATCTCGCCGATCACCGTCGCCTGCTTCGACGCCATCAAGGCCACCAGCGAACGCAACGACGACCCGGCCCACGCCTCCCGGCCGTTCGACGCCCACCGGGACGGCTTCGTGCTCGGCGAGGGCGGCGCCGTCCTGGTGCTGGAGGAACTGGAGCACGCCCGGCGGCGCGGCGCCCGGATCTACGGCGAGATCGGCGGCTTCGCCACCTTCGGCAACGCCTACCACATGACCGGCCTCACCCAGGAGGGGCTGGAGATGTCCCGGGCGATCGACCACGCCCTGGACCACGCCCGGGTCGACCGCACCGCGGTCGACTACGTCAACGCGCACGGCTCGGGCACCAAGCAGAACGACCGGCACGAGACGGCGGCCGTCAAGCGCTCGCTCGGCGAGCACGCCTACCGGACGCCGATGAGCTCGATCAAGTCGATGGTCGGGCACTCGCTCGGCGCGATCGGCGCGATCGAGGTGGTCGCCTGCACCCTCGCACTGGACCGCGGCGTGGTGCCGCCGACCGCCAACTACGAGACACCCGACCCGGAGTGCGACCTGGACTACGTGCCGCGCACCGCCCGGGAGATGCCGCTGCGCCACATCCTCTCGGTCGGCAGCGGATTCGGCGGATTCCAGTCCGCCGTCGTGCTCACAAGAACGGGGTGAGATCCATGACGTCACGTCAACAGGTCCGCCGGGCCGTGGTCACCGGCCTGGGAGTGGTGGCGCCGAACGGCGTGGGGGCCGACGCCTTCTGGAAGGCCACCCGGCAGGGCGTGAGCGTCCTCGACCGGATATCCCGCGAGGGCTGCGCGGACCTCCCCCTGCGCATCGCGGGCCAGGTGCGGGACTTCGACCCGCAGGCCGTCATCGACAGCCGCCATCTGGTGCAGACCGACCGGTTCACGCACTACGCGATGGCCGCCGCCGACCAGGCGGTGGCGGACGCCGGCTTCGTCGCCGACCCCGGGAACCCGTACGCGGTCGGTGTGGTGACCGCGGCCGGCTCCGGCGGCGGCGAGTTCGGCCAGGGCGAACTGCAGCAACTGTGGGGCAAGGGACCGCAGTTCGTCGGCCCCTACCAGTCCATCGCGTGGTTCTACGCGGCCAGCACCGGCCAGGTGTCGATCCGCGGCGGCTACAAGGGCCCGTGCGGGGTGGTGGCCAGCGACGAGGCCGGCGGCCTGGACGCGATCGCGCACGCCGCCCGGTCCGTCGAGCACGGCACCGACGCGGTGGTGGTCGGCGCCGCCGAGGCCCCGCTCGCGCCGTACTCGATGGTCTGCCAGCTCGGGTACCCCGAACTGAGCCTCGCCGACCGGCCCGACCGGGCCTACCTGCCGTTCTCCCCCGACGCGGCCGGCTTCGCCCCCGCCGAGGGCGGCGCGATGCTGCTGCTGGAGGACGAGGAGACCGCCCGCCGGCGCGGGGCCGCCGTCCGGGCGTACGTCGCCGGGCACGGCGCCACCTTCACCGGCGCCTCCCGCTGGGCGGAGTCCCGGGAGGGGCTGGCCGCGGCGATCCGGATCGCCCTCGACCGGGCCAGGATCTCCCCCGAGGAGGTCGACGTGGTCTTCGCCGACGCCCTGGGGGTCCCGGCCGCCGACCGTGCCGAGGCGCTGGCGCTGGCCGACGCGCTCGGCCCGTACGCCGAGCGGGTCCCGGTCACCGCCCCCAAGGCCGGGACCGGGCGGGCCTACTGCGGGGCGCCGCCGCTGGACGCGGCGGCCGCCGTGCTTGCCATGGAGGACGGCGTGCTGCCGCCCACCCCGAACGTCACCGAGGTCGCCCACGACCTCGCCCTGGTGACCGGCCGCGCCCGCCCGGCCGAACTGCGCACCGCCCTGGTGCTCAGCCGCGGGCTGATGGGTTCCAACTCGGCGCTGGTGCTCCGGCGCGGCGAACCGGCCTGACCCGCCCGACCACTCGTGCGCACCCGGCCGCGGTCGCACGGACCCGCACGCAGACGCACGTACTCGCACGTACTCGCTCGCAACGAAGGGACACTCCCGTGAGCAACACCCTCAACTATCCCGAACTCGCGGCGCTCATCCAGGCCCGGGCCGGCGTCGTGATCGACCCGATCGAACTGGAGCGGCCCGGCGCGGCCTTCGACGAGTTCGGCGTGGACTCCCTCGGCCTGCTCGGCGTGGTCGGCGAGCTGGAGAACCGGCACGGCGTGAAGGTCACCAACGGCGCGGAATCGGCGAAGACCCCGTCCGAGTTCCTGCAGCTGGTCAACTCGGCGGTCACCGCGAAGGCGGGTGCCTGAGATGCCCGGACACACGGACAACGAGATCGTCATCGCGGCCCCGCTCGACCTGGTCTGGGAGATCACCAACGACCTGGAGAACTGGCCGCAGCTGTTCAGCGAGTACGCCACCGTCGAGGTGCTGGAGCGCGACGGCGACCGGGTGACCTTCCGGCTGACCATGCACCCCGACGACGACGGCAAGGTGTGGAGCTGGGTCTCCGAGCGCACCACCGACCGCTCCTCGCTCGCGGTGAAGGCCCGGCGCGTCGAACCCGGCCCGTTCGAGTTCATGGACATCCGCTGGGAGTACTCGGAGGTGCCGGCCGGCACCCGGATGCGCTGGGTGCAGGACTTCGCGATGAAGCCCACCGCCCCCGTCGACGACGACGGCATGGTCAACCACATCAACCGCAACTCCCGGATCCAGCTGCAGCTGATCCGGGAGAAGGTCGAGAAGAAGGCCGCGGAGCTCTGACCATGGCCTCCCCCGCGACCGAGCGCGTGACCGCGCAGACCCACCGTGCCCTGATCGTCGCCCGGATGAAGCCCGACGCGGCCACCGGCATCGCCGAGGTCTTCGCCGACTCCGACAACCGGGGCGAACTCCCCCACCTGATCGGCGTGACCGGGCGGAGCCTGTTCCAGTTCGGCGATGTGTACCTGCACCTCATCGAGGCGGACCGCCCGCCCGGCCCGGCCGTCGCCCAGGTGGTCGGCCACCCCGAGTTCCGGGCGGTCAGCGACGCGCTCACCGCGTACGTCCAGGCGTACGACCCGGCCACCTGGCGGGGGCCGAAGGACGCGATGGCGCGCGAATTCTACCGCTGGGAGCGCCGCGGCTGAGCGCGACCGGCGGCACACCCGAGCGGACACCCCGCGGGCCTCGGGCCCCGGGGTGTCCGCTCGTGCGGGCGGGACCGGTCAGACCGTCCCGGCGGGCCGCGCCGTCATCGCGGCGAGCACGGCGCGCCAGTCCTCGCCGGGCTCCGGGCGCAGCGGCCCGGCCAGCGCGTCGGCCCGGTAGTGCCAGGGGCGCAGCATCTCCGGGTCGGCGTCCGGCCCGTGCGTGACGGTGCTCGACGAGCCGAGCAGCCGGACCAGTTCGGCGGTGAAGTCGGTCCAGGTGAGGTGGCCGCTCACCGCGTTGACGATCCGGCCCGGGGCGTGGTCGACGCTCGCCGTGACCGCCCGGGCGAGCGCGGCGGAGTGCACCCAGGCGGCGCCGGACCAGCCGGCCGCGGCCTCCGGGAGGAGGATCGGCCGACCGGCCAGCGCGGCCTGGTAGAGCGCGCCGGTGGCGGCCCAGCGGAGCTGGTCGCGCAGCCGCCGGTGCGGGCCCCAGACCAGTGGCGAGCGGACCGCCGCGACCGGGCCGCGGGCCCGCGGGGCGGCGTCCAGCAGGATCCGCTCGCAGTCGAGCTTGGCCCGCCCGTAGGCGGTGAGCGGCCCGGCCGAGGGGCCGCCCTCGGGGACCTCGCCGGGTGCGGGGCGGCCGTAGGCGTCGATGCTGCTGACGAAGACGAAGCCGCCGGTGCCGCGCCAGCCCTCGACCAGGGTCCGCATCGCGGCGACGTCGACGGCGTGCTCGGTGAAGGTGCAGGCCGCGTGGATCACGGTGTCCGCGCCCTCGACGGCCCGGCGCAGGCTGTCCTGGTCGGCGAGGTCGCCCTCGGCGACCTCCACCCCGGCGCCGGCCACCAGATGGGCCGACTCGGGGCGGACCAGGGCGCGCACGGGGCGGCCCTGGGCGACGAGTTCCTGGAGCAGCGCGGCACCGACGCCGCCGCTGGCACCGGTGAGCAGCACCGTCCCGGCGCGGGTGGCGCGGGTGGAGGAGGTGGCGGAGGCGGCGGCGCGGCGGTGAGTGCTCCGATCCGCGCCCCGGTCCGCGCCCCGTTCGGCGAGCAGGGCGGCCAGGGCACGCGGGGTGCGCTGCTCCAGCACGTCCAGACCGGTCAGCGGGAGGCCCAGCCGCGCGCGGAGCCGCTCGGCCAGCTGCACCGCCACCAGGGAGTGCCCGCCCAGGCCGAAGAAGTCGCCCCCGGCCGCCGGCCGGGCGCCGAGCAGTTCGGCGAAGGCGTCCAGCACGGCGTCCAGGTGCGGGGTGGGCAGGCCGGGCAGGCGGGCCGGGTCGAGGGTGCCGTCGGGCCGGCGCGGGACGCGGTCCAGCAGGGTGACGGCGAGCGGGAGTTGCCCGGGCGCGGTGAGCCGGTCACGGAGGGCGGCGCGCAGTTCGGCGCCGCTGGGGGCGACCGGGCCGCGGACGCTCACGTAGGCGAGGGCGGGGCCGTGCGCGGCGAGGTGGAGGGCGGCGTCGGTGACCCGGGGGTCGGCCAGCAGGGCGGCGACGGCGGGGTGCCGGTCCGGGTGCTCCCCCGACGCGGGCGCCGGACCGGCGGGGCGGGCGCCGAGCCGTTCACCGGGGAGTCGCGAGAGCGGGCGGTCGGCGTCGGCGGCGACCGCCGTCAGCAGCTCGGCGAAGGCGGTGTGCAGCCGGCCGGCGGTGGGCTCGTCCAGGACCGCCGGATCGTGCTGCAGCAGGCAGCGCGGCCGCGGTCCGTCCTCGACCAGCAGGGTCAGGCCGAACTTGGCGAGCCCGAGCTCGACCTCGACCGCCTCGGCGGTGAGCCCGGGCAGCGTCAGCGGGTCCGCCGGGTGGACGAGGTCGCAGCTCACGGCGAGCAGCGGGGTGCCGTCCGCGCCCCGGGCGGCGGCGCCGAGGTGCTCGACGACCAGGTCGAACGGCACCTCGTGGTGGTCCTGGGCGTCCAGCAGCGCGGTGCGGACGGTGGCCAGCAGCGCGGTGAAGGCCGGGTCGCCGTCGGGCTCGGGCAGCTCGGCGCGGACCGGCAGGGTGTTGACCTGGAGGCCGATCAGCCGCCGCAGTTCGGGCCGGGCGCGGTGACCGCCGGCGCAGCCGAGCACGAGGTCCGAGCTGCCGGTGGCGGCGCGCAGGGCGGCGAAGGCGGCGGCCAGGACGACGGTGAACGGGGTCGCGCCGTGCCGGGCGCCGAGCCGGCGCAGACCGTCCAGGGTCTCGGTGGTGAGCGGGGCGCTGTGCAGGACGGCGCGCCGGTCGGAGCTGCCCGAGGGGGCGGGGCGCAGCAGCGGCAGCGGGCGGGCGCCGGTGAGCCGGGCGGCCCGGTCGGCGGCCGCGGCGGCGAGCCGGTCGTCCCGGGAGCGTTCCCAGCGGGCGTAGTCGGCGTACTGGAGCTCCGGCTCGGGCAGTCCGGCCGGGCGACCTTCGGCGGCGGCCGCGTACAGGGCGCCGAGCTCCTCGGCGAGGACGGGCAGGGAGCCGCCATCGACCGCGATGTGATGGATCGTCAGCAGCAGGGTGTGGTCGTCCGGGGCGTGCCGCAGGAGCAGGGCGCGCAGGGCCGGGCCGGTGGCCAGGTCGAAGGGGCGGGCCGCCTCGGCGCGCAGCAGGGCGGGGGCCTCGTCGGGGGTGGTGTCCCGGACCGGGAGGGGGACGGCGGCGGGCGGCGCGACCTCCTGGTGGGTGCGGTCCTCGTGCCGGCCGTAGCGGGTGCGCAGGACGTGGTGGCGGGCGGTGAGGGTGGTCAGGGCCGTGGCGAGGGCGTCCCGGTCCAGCGGTCCGCGCAGCCGGGTGGCGAGCGGGACGTGGTAGCGGGGACCGCCCTGGCCGAGGTGGTCCATCAGCCACATCCGCTGCTGGGCGTGGGAGAGCGGGGCCGGCCCGGAGCCGGTGCCGCGCGGCACCGGGCCGCTGCCGGTCCCGCCGGCGGTGGCGGGCGTGGTCGCCGAGCTGCGGCGGCGGGCCCGGCGGAGCAGTTCGGCCTGGTCGAGCGGGGCGGTCATCGGGCGGACTCCTGGAGCTGTGCGCCGGCGGTCACGAGGTCCGGGTCGGCGGACTCGGCCGCGAGCAGGGCGCGTTCGATCAGGGCGGCCTGGCCGGCCACGGTGGGTCGGCTCAGGAACTCGCCGAGCGGCAGCTCGACGCCGAGGTCCTCGCGGATGTCGTCGACCACCCACATGGCGAGCAGCGAGTGGCCGCCCAGGGCGAAGAACTCGACGTCGGGGCGGGTCACTTCGGTCTCCAGGGCGCGCGACCAGGCGGCCGCGACGACCTGCTCGATCGGGCTGAGGGCGGCGGCCTCCGGCCGGACGGCGGTCGCGGCGGTGCCCCCGGCCGCGGGCTCCGCCGGTTCGTCGTCCGCGGCCAGCGCGCGCCGGTCGACCTTGCCGCTGCCGGTGAGCGGCAGGGCGTCCAGCACCGTCCAGGCGGTCGGCACCAGATGGGCGGGGAGCCGCTCGGCGAGCTTGCGGCGGAGCGACTCGGGGGCCGGGCGGACGCCCTCGGCGGGGACCACGGCGGCGGTCAGCGCGGCGTCCTCGCGGCCGGCCCGGCGGACCACCACGGCCGCCTCGGCGACCTCGGGCAGGCCGCGCAGCGCGTGCTCGACCTCGCCGGGCTCGATCCGGTAGCCGCGCACCTTCACCTGGTCGTCCAGCCGGCCGTGGAAGTCGAGCGTGCCGTCCGGCCGCCGGGAGACGAGGTCGCCGGTGCGGTAGGCGCGGCCGAGGCCGGGGAGTTCGACGAACCGCTCGGCGGTCAGCTCCGGCCGGCCGAGGTAGCCGAGCGCCAGCCGGCCGGTGAGCCAGAGTTCACCGCGGGTGCCGTCCGGGACGGGCCGCCGCTCCTCGTCGAGGACGGCGGCGCCGGTGCCGCCGAACGGGAGGCCGATCGGCACCGGGCCCGCGCAGTCGGCGGGGCGGACGCGGTGCAGGGTGGCGAAGGTGGTGGCCTCGGTCGGGCCGTAGCCGTTGACCAGGTCGAGCCAGGGGAAGGTTCGCAGCACGGTGGCCGCGTGCTCGGCGGCCAGCGCCTCGCCGCCGACGACCACCTGCCGCAGCACGCCGAAGATCCGCGAGCCGCGGGCGGCGAGCTGGTGGAACAGCGCGGTCGCGAGGACGGCGTGGGTCGCGCCGAACCGTTCGACGTCGCGGGCGAGTTCCTCGGCGCTGGGGCGGTCGGAGGGCGAGACGGCGAGCGCGGCGCCGTTCGCCAGCGGGCCCCACAGCTCCAGGGTGGTGAGGTCGAAGCCGGCGGAGGTGCGGGCCAGCATCCGGTCACCGGGCCGGAGCGTGATCCCGTCGGGGGCGGTGACCAGCGCGGTGACGGCGTGGTGCGGGACCAGCACGCCCTTGGGGCGGCCGGTGGAGCCGGAGGTGAAGTAGACGATCGCGGCGGCGGCCGGGTCCGGGTCCGCGGGGTCGGCGGCGCCACCGGTGCCGGTGGGGCCGGTGCCGGTGGGGCCGGTGCCGGTGGGGCCGGTGCCGGTGGGGCCGGTCTCGGTGAGCACCAGGGAGCGCTCCTCGGGCAGCTCGACCTCGGCGAGCAGCGCCTTGTCACCCAGGGTGAGCCGGACGTCGGCGTCCTCGAGCATGGCGGTGAGGCGGGCGGCCGGGTACGTCGGGTCGAGCGGCACCACGTGGCCGCCGGCCCACCAGACGGCGAGGTGGGCGACGACCACCCGGCTCGCGCGGGCGCAGAGCACGCCGACCGCGGCGCCGGGGGTGACCCCGCGGTCGGCCAGTTCGGCGGCCAGCAGGCGGGCGTTGACGACCAGTTCGCGGTAGGTCAGGGCGGTGCTGCCGTCGGTGACGGCGAGCGCGTCGGGGTGCGCGGCGGCCTGCCGGGCGACCAGCGCCGGGACGGTGGCCGGCGCGACGGCCGGAGCGGTGCCGGCGGCGGTGCGCGGAGCGGTGCTGGCGACGGAAGAAGTCATGGGAGGTCAGCCTTCCGGGCGCCCCGGCGGTGGGCCGGGGCGCCGTGCGACGGTGGGCGGGAGGAGGGGGCGGCGGCCGGTCAGCCGGCGGCGGCGCCCGGACGGCGCTCGTCGATCAGCCGGGCCACCGCGCGCAGGTCCGGCTGGCGCAGCAGCACCGGGGCCCGCAGCCGGACCCCGCACTCCTCCTCCAGGGCGGCGAGCAGCCGGGCGGCGGTGACCGAAGTCCCTCCCGCGTCCAGGAAGTTGTCCGAGGGGTCGAGATCGGACCGGCCGAGCAGACCGGCGCAGATCCGGAGCACCGTCCGCTCGGTGGGCGAGGCGGCCTCGTCGGGCCCGGGCGCGGCGGACTCCTCGGCGCCCTGCTGGGCCGCGGCCTCCTCGGCCTTGAGCAGCGCGGCCCGGTCGATCTTGCCGTTGGCGTCCAGCGGGAAGCCGTCGACCAGCCGCAGCACGCCCGGCACCGCCTGCTCGGGCAGCCAGGGCCGCACCGCCTCCAGCAGTTCGGCACCGGTCACCCCGGAGCCCTCCGCCACCAGCTGGGCGAAGGCCAGCAGCTGGGCGCCGCCGACCGGGGCCGGGCTGGCGACCACGGCGGCACGGCGCACCCGGGGGTCGCGTTCGAGGGCGGCCTCGACCTCGGCCGGTTCGATCCGCACACCGCTGACCTTGACCTGGTCGTCCAGCCGGCCGAGGAACTCCAGCACCCCGTCGGCGCGCATCAGCACCCGGTCGCCGGTGCGGTAGACCCGGTCGGTGCCGTCGAGCTCGTCGGGCGCGGAGACGAAGCGCTCGGCGGTCAGCCCGGCGTCGAGGTAGCCGATGGCCAGGCCCTGGCCGCCGATCCGCAGCTCGCCGGCCTCGCCGCGCGGCAGCGGCCGGCCGTTCTCGTCGGTGACCAGGACGATCGCACCGGGGACCGGCCGGCCGATCGGCGGCGCGTCGGTGCCGTGGTCGACGCCCGGGGCCATGCTGTGCACCGTGGTGGTCACGGTGGCCTCGGCGGGGCCGTAGGCGTTGTGGACGACCGCGGTGACGTCCGGACCGGGGGCGCGGCGCAGCCGGTCGCCGCCGACCGTGAGGTGGCGCAGCGCCAGCCCGGCGGGCCAGGGGCGGTCCAGGACGGGCTCGGCGAGCGGGGTGGGCAGCACGCCGACGGTGATGCCGGTGGTGCGCCACCAGTCGGTGAGCGCGGCCGGGTCCCAGCGGACGGCGTCGGGGGCGACGCAGAGCGCCGCGCCGGAGGTGAGGCCGGCCCACAGCTCCATCAGGTGCGGGTCGAAGGCGACGCCGATGAGCAGGCTGTGCCGGTCGCCGGGGCCGAGGCCGGTCAGGTCCCGGTACCAGGTGAGCAGGGCGCCGAGCGCGGTCTGGCCGACGGCCACGGCCTTCGGCAGGCCGGTGGAGCCGGAGGTGAGCACGGTGTACTGGGTGCCCTCGGGGGCCCTGGCGGCGGCCCGGCCGTCGGCGTCGGCGGCGTCGGCGAAGGCGGCCACGATCCCGGTGGCGCCCGGTGCGGTGATCGGGCGGTGGACGCCGTCCCGGTGGGCGGGCGGCAACAGCGCCGGGTCGCCGATCAGGCAGACGGGGCGCAGCTGTTCGGCGACGGCCCGCAGCCGGCGCTCACCGGGGCGCGGGCCGAGCGGCAGGTGGACGGCGCCGAGTCTGGCGACGGCCACGGTGGCGGCGACCAGGGCGGCCGAGTGGTCGAGGCAGAGGCCGACCAGGTCGCCGGGGCGGACGTGCTCGGCCAGCTGCGCGGCCAGGTCGTCGGCGAGGCGGTCGAGTTCGGCGTAGCTCAGGGTCAGTTCGCCGTCGATCAGGGCGGGCGCGTGCGGGGCGCGGCGGGCCCAGCTCGTGAACAGGTCGAGAACGGCGCCGTCGCGGTGCGGGCGGCCGTAGGAGACGGAGAGGCCGGGCAGGAATCCGGGCACGGGCCGGGTCGGGGTGGTGGTCATGAGGGTCCTCCGGACGTCGATGGATGGTCGGTACGGGTCAGCCCAGGCCCATGGCCCGGGCCACGATCACCTTCTGGACCTCGGAGGTCCCCTCGATGATGGTGGTCATCCGGACGTAGCGGTAGAGGTACTCCAGCGGGTGGCCGCGCACCCAGCCCGTGGCCCCGTGCACCTGGAGCGCGCGGTCGACGGCCCGGACGGCGGTCTCGGAGGAGGTCAGCTTGGCGAGCGCCGCGTTCTCGGGCGCCTCGGTGCCCTCGTCGACCAGCCGGGCGCAGGCGAGGGTGAGCAGCTTGGCGGCCTCGACCTCGGCGCGGGTGCGCACCAGGTGCTCCTGGACGTGCTGGTAGTCGCCGATCGGCTGCCCGAAGGCGCGCCGTTCGCGGGCGTACTCGACGCCGAGCCGCAGCGCGTACTCGGCGATGCCGTCGCACATGGCGGCGACCACCAGGCGGCCCCGGGAGAGGCTGTCCATGGCGAGGCCGGTGGCGGCGCCGATGCCGTCCTCGCCGCCGATCACCGAGGCCGTGGGGGCGTGCAGCTGGTCGAGCGTCAGCTCGAAGAGCGGCTCCCCGGACATGCCCTCGTAGCGCTGGCCGATCCGCAGCCCGGGGTGGTCCATGGCGAGGACGAAGGCGGTGGCGCCCGCGGTCGGCCCGGCGCCGTCGCCGAGGTCGGTGGCGGCGACCACGAGCGCGAGGTCGGCGCGGTCCGCGTTGCTGACGAAGGTCTTGCGGCCGTTCAGCAGCCAGCCGTCACCGTCCCGGACGGCGGTGGTGGTGAGCCGGAACGCGTCGGAGCCGGCCTGCGGTTCGGTGAGCGCCAGGCAGCGGGTCCGCTCGCCGCGGACCAGCGGAACCAGGTGGCGCTCGATCTGCTCGGGGGTGCCGTGCCGCAGCAGCGGGCTGGGCCCGTCGGAGCCGGCCAGCGCGTAGGGGGCGAGCGGGCAGCCGCTGCGTCCGGCGGCGTGGTGCAGCAGCACCACGGCGGTGAACGGCATGTCGGAGCCGCCGAGCTCCTCGGGGTAGTCGCCGGCGTAGAAGCCGAGGGCGGCGGAGCGCTTGCGCACATAGGCCCGCAGGTCGGCCGGCGGCTGCTCGGCGGACTCCGCCAACTCGGCCGCGAGCGGTTCGAGTTCGCGGCGGACGAAGCTCTCGAAGGCGGCCACGAGCTCGCGGTGCTCGGCCTCCAGGACGGCGGACGGCGCGGAGAGGCCGGCCGTGGTGGCGGGGCCGGGGGCGGCGGGGTTCACTGCGGGACTCCGGTCAGGGCGCGGGCCTGGTCGGCCAGGACGGGGTGCTGGAAGAGGGTGCGCAGCGGGGGCCGGCTGCCGAGGCGCGGCTCCAGCCAGGCGGCGAGCCGGGCGGCGAGCAGCGAGTGGCCGCCGACCTCGAAGAAGTGCGAGTCCGCGGCGAACCGGTCGTGGCCGAGCACCTCGCGCCAGGCCTCGGCGACCAGCAGCTGACCGGGGTCGGTGAAGGCCGAGGGCGCCTCCTGCGGGGCGTCCCCGGGGGCGTCGGCGGCCTCGGCGGCCAGCCGGGCGAGGGCCGCCCGGTCGGGCTTGCCGCCCGGCAGCAGCGGCATGGTGTCGAGCGCCGTCCAGCTCGCCGGGACGAGCCCGGCCGGGAGCCGGCGGGCCAGGGCGGCGTGCAGGGCGGTCTGGTCGGGCTGCGGGCCGCCGTCCAGGAAGCCGAGCAGCCGCGGACCGGCGTGCTCGTCCCGGTGCAGCAGGACGGCGCAGGAGCGGCCGCCGAGTTCGGCGGAGGCGGCGGCCTCGATCTCCTCCAGCTCGATCCGGAAGCCGCGCAGCTTGACCTGGTTGTCCTGGCGGCCGAGGAAGCGCAGTCGGCCGTCGAGGTCGCGGTAGCCGCGGTCACCGGTGCGGTAGACGCGTTCGCCGCCGAGCGCCGGGACGGTGCTGAAGCGGGCCTCGGTGACCTCCGGCAGGCCGAGGTAGCCGTCGGCCAGCGTCACGCCCCCGACGGCGAGTTCGCCGACGGCGCCGGGCGGCAGCGGCTGACCGCCGGTGTCCAGGACGTGCATCCGGACGCCGGGCAGCTCGGTGCCGAGCGGGATCTCGACGGCGTCCTCGGCCGTGCCGGGCCCGTCCTGCGCCGCGCCGGCCCCCTCGGTCCCGTGGGTCGCGCCGGTGGGGGCTGCCGGGGCCAGGTCGGCCGCGGTGAGCTCGTGCACGGTGGAGGTGACGGTGGCCTCGGTGACGCCGTAGGCGTTGAGGACGGTGACGGCGGTGCCGTCGGTCAGACCGCGCAGGACGCGGGCCGGCAGCCGCTCGCCGCCGAGCACCAGCAGCCGCGGCGACCAGCGGCCGTCCGCCAGCGCCTCGCGCAGGTCCTCGCGGACGGCGAGGGCGTAGCTGGTCGGCAGGTTGGCGACGGTGACGCCGCGGGCGGCCAGCACGGCGACCAGTTCGGGCCCGGTCGGCACCTCGCGCTGCGGCAGCACGAGCGCGGCGCCGGCCACCAGCGAGGGCAGCACCTCCTCCAGGGCCACGTCGAAGGACGGCCGGGCGAACAGCAGCACCCGGTCGGCCGGGCCCAGGCCGTAGCGGGCGACGATCGCGGTGAGGTAGCGGGCGAGCGCGGTGCGGCCGACCAGCACCGGCTTGGGCACGCCGGTGGAGCCTGAGGTGTGGATCAGATAGGCGGCGCCGTCGAGCACCGCGGCCGGCTCGGCCTTGGGGAACGGCGGGCCGTCCAGCAGCGCCGGGGTGACGCTGCCGGGCAGGGCGAGGGCGCTCTGCCGGGTGGCGAGCACGAGGGCGGGGGCGAGCCGCTCCAGCAGCAGGGCGAGCCGGGCCTGCGGGTCCTCGGCGGAGAGCGGCGCGTACACCGCGCCGTGGCGCAGGCAGGCGAGCAGGGCGACGACGCTGTCGACGCCGCGCGGCAGGACGGTGGCGACCGGCTGCCCGGGGGCGACCCCCGCGGCGCGCAGGCGCTCGACGAGCTCGCCGACCCGGCGGTCGAGGTCGCCGTAGCTCAGCCGCTCGGAGCCGGCGAGCAGGGCGAGCGCGGTGGGGTCGTGGGCGGCGGCCGGGTCGAGGTCGGCCGGCTCGGGGTCGGCCGGCTCGAGGTCGGCCGGCGTTGCGAGCGGTTCGGCGCCGGACCGGGCGGCGGGCGCCACCGCCAGATCGGCGAGCTGCGCGTCCGGCCCGTCGAGGTAGCCGCGCAGCAGGTCGAGCAGCCGCCCGGCGAGCAGGGTCGCGATCTCCTCGCCGAACAGGTCCTCGTCGTAGTCCCAGACCAGGGTCATCCCGGCCGCGCCGTGCTTCTCGCCGACCACCCGGCGGTCGTCGGGCAGCAGCACGAGGTCGAGGTCGAAGCGGGTGGTGCCGGTGTTGAAGCCCTCGTAGAGCGAGACCTCGAGGCCGGGCGCCTGGACGTCCGGCAGCGGCGCGTCGTGCGCGCTGAACATCACGCTGAACAGCGGGTTGTCGGCGCCGCTGGTGTGCCGGCCGAGCGCGCGGGTCAGTTCCTGGACGGGGACGTCCTGGTGGGGCAGCGCGCGGAACAGCACATCGGTGACCTCGTCCACCGCCTCCGTGCCGGGCGCGGCCGGGTCGAGCCGCAGGCGCAGCGGCACGGTGTTCACGAACATGCCGACGGTGCCCTCGAAGCCGGGCGGGCGGTTGCCGACGGCGGTGCCCACCATCAGCTCGGGGTGGCCGCTGTGGCGGCGCAGCAGTTCGGCGAAGAGCGTGAGCAGGGTGGAGAACGGGGTGTGGCCGTCGGCCTTGGCGCGCTCGCGCAGCCGCTCGGCGAGGTCGGCGCCGATCGACTGGCGCAGCTGTCCGCCGCGGTGGCGGCGGCGGGCGCCGGGGCGGGCCAGTCCGGGCAGCGTGAGGTCGAGCGGGGCGTCCGCCAACTCCTGCTTCCAGAAGGCGAGTCCGCGCTCGCGGCCGGCGTCCCGGACGGCCTCGGCGGCGCGCACGTGGTCCTCGTAGGAGGGGGCGGCGGGCAGGGTGACGGCGTCGGCCGTGCCGAGGACGTGCGCGCGGTAGACGGTGAAGAGGTCGCGCAGCAGGATCGCGAACGAGTGGCCGTCGTGCACGAGGTGGTGCTCGACGTGGATCAGCCGGTGGTGGTCGGCGCCGATCCGGACGAGGTGCCAGCGCAGCAGCGGGGCGTCGGTGGTGTCCAGCGGCTCCTCGGCCTCGGCGGCCAGCAGGGTCCGGAACGCCGCCTCGGGGTCGGCCTCGGCGCTCAGGTCGCTGGTGCGCAGCCGCGGTTCGGTCCGGGCGCCGACCCGCTGGAGCGGCAACCCCTCGGCGCGGGGGACGAGTTCGAGGCGCAGGCCGGGGTGGTGGGCGAGCACGGCGGTGAGTCCGGCTCGCAGCGCGTCGGTGTTCAGGGGGCCCCAGAGGTCCAGGGCGGCGGTGAAGTTGTAGGCACGACTGCCGGGCAGCATCTGCTCGTGCAGCCAGACGATCTCCTGCGAAGAGGAGAGTGCGAACATGGGCAACTCCCTTGAGGTGGCGGGTGGTTGTTCGGGTTCGACGGATCGGGGCGGGCGGCTTTGGGCCCGCCCCGGACCGGACGCGCCGGGGGTGGTGGCGGGTCCGGCGGGATGGTCGGGGTGATCGGATCGGGGACGGAACGGCCGGGCCGAAGCCGCGGCGCGTTCAGGAAGCACGGGAGCGCGGGAGCGCTGGAGCGCTGGAGCGCGCTCCGGCGGGTCAGACCGTCGTGCCGAGGTGGTGGCGCAGGGTGGCGAGCAGCACCGCGAAGGCCTCCCGGGCCGCGGCGTCGGAGTAGCGTTCGCGGTCCCAGGCCAGCCGGACCAGCAGGTCCTCGCCGTGCGAGGCGGAGACCGCGAGCGGCGCGGCCAGCGGACGGCCCGCCAGGTGGACCTCGCGCCCGGCGACCCCGCCGAGCAGCAGCGGCGGGCGGCGGTGCAGGTCCTCGAAGGTGAGCAGCCCGTCGAGCGCGCCGGACCAGCTCGCCCCGGCCGAGCGGGCGGCGCGCACCACCTCGTCGTACGGGGTGTCCGCGTGGTCGAGGTCGTCCCACCAGGCGGCGCCCAGCGCGTCGAGGTCACCGGGCGGGCCGGGCGGCGCGGGGTGGACGAGGGTGTTGAGGAAGCAGCCGAGCACCGGGGCCGCGTCGGCCGGCCGGCCGCCCCACGGGTAGCCGAGCGCGAGCACCCGGTCGCCGCCGTCGAGCCGGTGCGCCGCGGCGGCGACGGCGTCCAGCAGGGCGGGGAAGACACCGCCGCGGGCGGCACCGGTGACGGCGGGCAGCCGGTCGACGGCCATCCCGGTCGACCGGGCCGAACCGGTCGGCGCGGCCTCCTCCGGGGCGTCGGCGAGGGTGCCGAGCCGGGTGGCCCAGTGGGCGTGCGCGGCCTCGCCGGCGGCCTTCGCCTCGGCGGCCAACTGGCCCTCCACGGCGGCCCGGTAGGCCTCGACGGCGGCGGCCTGCTCGTCGGCGCTGCCCGCGGTCCCGGCGGCGGAGGCCCCGTCGCCGACGGCCTCGTCGCCGAGGGCGGCGTACGCGGTGGCGAGCCCCTCGGTGACCAGGCCGAGCGACTGCTCGTCGCAGGCGGCGTGGTCCAGGGCGACGGCGAGCAGCTCCTCCTCGTCCTGCGGCCCGGCCGCCAGCAGCAGGCGCAGCACCGGCCCGTCGGTCGGCCAGTCCAGCAGCGCCCGGAGCAGCGCCGCCCGCGCCGGCCCGTCCGGCAGCCCGGCCCCGGCGGAGTCGCCCTCGGCGGTTCCGGCCTCGACGGTTCCGGCGGGCCCGGCGGGGTCCGCCGGGTCGACCGGCACCAGGGCCACCTCGACGGACGGCTCGCCGAGCCGCAGCACCGGCGTGCCGCGCAGCACCGTGAACGCGCCGCGCAGTGCCGGGTGCCGGTCGGCCAGGCGGAGAGCGGCACGGCGGAGCCGGTCCAGGTCGACGGTGCCGCGCGGGAAGGCGAAGAACAGCGGGACTACGTCCGTCCGGGCGTCCCGGTCGCGGTGGCGGGTGATCAGGAAGCGGCGCTGCGCTCCGGTGAGCGGCAGCAGCACCGCCGGGGCGCCGGCGGTCCCGGCGGCGGAGGCGAGGGACCGGTAGCGGGTCAGGTAGGCGGCCGTGATGCTGGAGTGCACGGGAGGGTCTCCGCTTTCCGTGTCAGGGCGTCGAGGGGTCGGATGGATCCGCGCCGGTTCGGGCGGACGGGGTGGTACGGGCCGGGGGGCGCTCAGCGGGCCGGTCCGGCCCCGGCGGCACCGTGCTCGGCGGCACCGTGCCCGGCCGGGTCGTCGGCCGGCTCCTCGTCCTCCGCCGGCGCGGACGGCAGGTCCCGCAGGCCGCGCAGCGGCGAGAACAGCAGCGGCAGCGGCACCAGCAGGAAGCCCGCCGCGCAGAGCCAGAGCGCGGTGCGCGGACCGGCCGCGTCGGCGACCGCACCGCCGAGCAGGGCGCCGAGCGGCAGGGTGCCCCAGACCAGGAACCGCATGGTGGCGTTCATCCGGCCGAGCAGCCGGGGCGGGCAGAGGCTCTGCCGGAAGCTCACCTGGGCGACGTTGTAGACCACCGCGCCGAACAGCACCGCCACACCGCCGATCGCGAACAGCACCGCTCCGGCGCCGCCGTCGGCCAGCGGCCAGAGCAGCGCGAACGGGCCGGTGACCAGCGGGGCGAGCCAGATCAGCCGGGCCTGCCCGATCCGCGCGGCGAGCCGTCCGGCACACAGCGCACCGGCGAGCCCGCCGATCGCCGAGACCGAGAGCAGCGCCCCGATCGCGGCCGGCGAGAGGTCCAGCACTCGCACCCAGAAGACGGTCTGCACGGCCATCAGCACCGCGCTGAACAGGTTGGACGCCGCCGTGGTGGCGGCGATCACCCGGAGCAGCGGGTGCCCCAGCACGAACCGCAGGCCCTCGGCGACCTCGGCGCGCAGTGAGCGTCCGGGCTCGGGCGGGGGCAGCTTCTCCTCGGCGCGGATCCGGGTGAGCAGCAGCGCCGAGGCGAGGAAGCCGAACGCGTCGGCGACGATCGCCAGCGGCGCGCCGAGCAGTTGGACCAGTCCGCCGCCCAGACCCGGTCCGGCGATCTGCGCGGAGGAACGGACCGTCTCGATCGCGCCGTTGCCGGCCACCAGGCGCTCGCGCGGCAGCAGCACCGGGAGGAACGACTGGTGGGCGACGTCGAAGAACACCGTCGCCACGCCGGTGACCAGGGCCACCAGGTAGAGCTGGAGCAGGCTGAGCACGTCCAGCGCGGCGGCGGCCGGGATCGACCCGACGGCGACGCAGCGCAGCACGTCGGCGCGGACCAGGACCGGCAGCTTGCGCATCCGGTCCAGCCAGGCGCCGGCGGGAAGGCCGACCAGCAGGAAGGCGGCGGTCTCGGCGGCGGTCAGCAGGCCGACCTGGAAGGGCGTGGCGTCGAGCTCCACCACCGCCACCAGCGGCAGCGCGACCAGGGTGACCTGACTGCCCGCCTGCGCGGCGACGGCTCCCGAGAGCAGGAGCCGGAAGTCACGACGGGCCGACGGGTCGGGAGGAGGCAGGAGAGGTGTTTCGTTCATCAGTACGACCCTCGGTTACCGATTCGCTACGGGGCAACCGGCTGGCCGGATTCCGGCCCCCGCCCGAATCGACCGGATGCCGCCGCTTCCTCAGTCTTCCCTCACCTGCGCCTCGACCGGCCGGACCGGCCCGGAACCGGCCCGCCCGAGCGCGACCAGCGGCGTCGCGCCGAGCGGTCTGCCCGTTCGGGATGTCCACGTCGGCGTCCGCTATCCGGACCACCGGTTTCCCGCCAACGGACGCCCACCCGCAACTTGGCCGGAACGTGTGGAGTGCTGACTTTGCGTCACCTGGAGGTGGCTCGGGCGTGATATCCGCACGCGCGCGGCCCCCGGACCGGCTCGGTCCGGGGGCCTCGTGGCGGGCCGTCCGCAGGCCTCGTGGCGGACGGCGGCGGGCGGCGGCGGGCGGTCAGGCCGGGTCGAGGCCGGCGTCCGGGGTGCGGCCCGCCTGGGCCTGCTCGATCCGCTTGACCAGCATCGCGGCCAGCCGCCGGGTGCCCGCCGGGTCGACCGGACCGCCCTCGGTGGTGACGGTGGCGACCACCGTGCCGGCGCGCACGACGACGGCCACGCCGTCCCGGCCCGCGAGCTGCCCCTGGAACGCGCGGCTCTCCGTGCCCAGCAGGCCGATGTCGGCCGGGCTGTACTTGGTGGCGTCGGCGTAGGCGCCGTACGCCTCCTTGAGGCGCTCCTGGGCCTGCGCGCGGCCGGGCAGGGTGTCGACGCCGAAGCGCACGATCACCTCGCCGGCGCCGAACCGGGCGGTGCCGCTCAGCGGCTTGCCGGTGCAGGGCGCGGCGGCGGTGCAGGTGGTGACGTGGTCGGCGGTGTCGACCCGCCGCTTCTCCTCCTCCCAGCCGGTCATCGCCTTCTGGTCCGGCAGGAGCAGCGCCACCAGCGCGGAGTCGAGCAGGGCGGTGTCCGAGTCCGGCCCGGTGGCCGGCTGACCGGCCCCGCCGCCGCCCGTGCCACCCGTGCCACCCGTGCCGCCGGCGGCACCCGCGGCAGTGCCGGCAGCCGTACCCGCGGACGCCCCGCCGGCCGCGGTCGCGGCACCCGTCCCGCCGGCGCCGGCCGTCGTCCCCGGAGCGGTCGCACCCGGTGCCGTCGCCCCGGCCGCCGGGGTGCCGCCGGTGCCCGCGCCGCCCGCCGCCGCGCCGCCCGGCGGCGTGGCGGTCCCCTCCCCCGCCCCCGACGGGGACGCGGTGGCGCCGCCGGTGGCCGCGCCCGCCGAGGTGCCCGGACTCGCCGGGGCCCCCGCCGTGCCCTTCGCCGCGCCCTCGGAGCTCGTCGAGCTCCCGGAACCGCAGGCCGCCAACGCCGCCAGCAGCGCACCCGTCGCCGCCGCGGCGGCCACCTTCCGACCGGCCGTGCCCATGAGCGCCCCTCTCGTGTCCGTGGCCCCTCAAGATAGACGCGGCCCCGACCGACCGGTTCCCCGGGGCCCCCACCTCGGGGAACCGTCGGCCCGGGCAGCACCCGGCCGGGCGCACGGGCCGAACCGGCCGGGGCGAGCGGCCGCCCCCGGCCCGCCCGGAAGGTCCGCACGGGCCCGGGCGGAGGGGAGCTCAGCCGAGGTCGGCCCGGGCACCGCCGGGGGCGCCCGGGGGCAACGGCTCGATCCCGACCACCCGGCTGACCCTGGTGGGCTCGATCAGCACCACCACCCGGCGCTCCCCGGGGATGCCCCAGCCGTACCGCTCGACGCCGAGGTACGTCCGGGCCAGCCGGTCCATGTTCCGCACGGCCTCCTCCCCCTCGACGAACCGCACCGCCCGCCCCCGGATCTGCACCCGGTCGTACGGGTCGGCGGGGTCGGCGAACGAGAGGCAGACCCGCGGATCCCGCCGCAGGTTCCGTTCCTTGACCCGCCCGACGGAGGTGTTGATCAGCAGCAGGTCCCCCTCCGTCCCCACCCACATCGGGCTCACGTGCGGCGACCCGTCGGCGTTGACCGTGCCGACGTACCAGATGTGCCCCGCCTCGATCCGCTCACGGACGTCCTTCGAGATCTCGACCATGCACCGAGTCTGCCCGCCCGTCCGACGGCCGTACCGGCCCGCGTACACGCGGATCACCCGGATCGCCCAGGGCACTCGGGTGAACACGCCCGGGACTCCACCCGAAGGGGTCACCGGCCCGGCCGCCGGTGCCGCCCTCCGGTGGCAGCGGCCGTCACGGTGGTTGACGGTGGATCAGGCGCCAGCCCCGCGTTCCCCCGCCCGACGACGTGTCGGCGATCGCGGCGCCGCGCCGGAAGGATCATCATCATGCGTTCTGCACGCACGCTGCTCGCCGGGGCGGCCGTCGCCGCCGTCCTCACCGCCGGTGCCCCGCTCGCCTACGCCGACGGCGCCGCCGACCAGGGCAAGAACCTCACCTGGCAGGAGAAGCAGGACAAGGCCGCCACCTCCGACGGTCAGAAGACCTGGGAGGAGAAGCAGAAGGGCGCCTCCGGCACCGAGGAGAGCAAGGGCTCCGAGTCCAAGGGCACCGAGAGCAAGGGGTACGAGGGCAAGGAGGAGAAGACCCCGCACGGCGGCGTGCACACCGGCGGCGGCGGTCTGGCGCTCTCCGGCGGCGGCCTCGCCTCCGGCGCGGTCCTGCTGCTCGGTGGTCTCGGGGCGGGCGCGATCGCCCTGCGTCGCGGCCGCCGCACCGCCGACGCCGCCATCTGATCCCGCGTCGTTCCGCCGCCTCCCCGTCGTGGCCCGCGCCCCGCGCGCCGGTCACGGCGGGGGCGCGCACGGGGCGGCGCTTCGCCGTGTCGGGCCCGCCGCACCCGGAGCGCGGGCCGCTGAGAGGAGTACGAGCGACGATGGCCGGTCTGATCCCCGGTACGTCCCGGCTGCTGCGCGCGGGGATGGGCGCGACGGCGGTCGGTCTGCTGCTGATCTACAACTCGGTGGACGCCGCCCCGACGGACGAGTCGGCGCCCGGCCAGGCCGCTCCCCCGGCGGCCGCCGCGCCCGCCGTCCCGGGACCGCCCGGAGCGGCCGGGGCCTCCGCCGCCCCGGGAGCGCCCGGCGCCCCGGCGTCCGCCGCACCCGCACCGGCCGCGGCCGCCCCCGCCGCGCCGGTCAAGGCGGCGTCGCCGCTCAAGCGCTCCAAGCCGACCAGGCTGCGGATCCCCCAGCTCAACGTGGACGCCCCCTTCACCGAGCTCACCCTGAGCCCCGCCGGGCAGCTCAACGCCCCGCCGCCGGAGGACAAGAACCTGGTCGGCTGGTACCGCGACGGCGTCACCCCGGGCGAGCGCGGCGCCGCGGTGGTCGCCGGCCACGTCGACACCACCAAGGGGCCGGCGGTGTTCCTGCTGCTCAGCCTGATGGTGCCGGGCAACAAGGTGGAGGTCCAGCGGGCGGACGGCACGGTCGCCGTCTTCTCGGTGGACTCCGTCGAGACCTTCGCCAAGAACGCCTTCCCCGACCAGAAGGTCTACGGGAAGACGCCCGACGCCCAGCTGCGGCTGATCACCTGCGGCGGCACGTACGACAAGAAGCGCCGCGACTACCTGGACAACGTGGTCGTCTTCGCGCACCTGGAGTCCTCCCGCAAGGCGTGAGCCCGCCCCGGCACGACGCGACCGCCGGTCCCCCCTCGGAAGGGGACCGGCGGTCGCGTCGTGCCGGGGGCGCCGGTCAGCCGCGCACCACGGCCTCGAAGGCGTGCAGGTACGGGTTGACCGGGCGGACCTCCCGGACGTCCAGCCCGGCCTCGGTCATCAGCCGCACCATGCTCGTCTCGGAGTGCTTGGCGCCGCCGACGTTGAGCATCAGCATGAGGTCCATGGCGGTGGTGAAGCGCATCGAGGGACTGTCGTCGACGAGGTTCTCGACCACCACGACCCGGGCCCCCGGGCGGGCCGCCGCCACCACGTTCGCCAGCGTCCGGCGGGTGCTCCCGTCGTCCCACTCCAGGATGTTCTTGATGATGTAGAGGTCGGCGACGACCAGGATGGCCTCCCGGCAGTCCCCGGGGACGAGCCGGGCCCGGTCGGCGAACGCGCCGCCCGCCTGCAGCCGGGCGTCGGCGCCCGCGACCACCTTGGGCAGGTCGAGCAGGGTGCCGTGGAGCGCCGGGTGCTTCTCCAGCAGGCTGGCGAGGACGTGGCCCTGGCCGCCGCCGATGTCGACCACCGAGTCGATCCCGGTGAGGTCGAGGTAGCCGGCGAAGTCGGCGGCGGACTGCCGGCTGGAGGTGGTCATCGCCTTGTCGAAGACCCTGGCGGACTCGCCCGCGTCGCTGTGCAGGTAGTCGAAGAACTCCTTGCCGAACAGCTCGGGGAAGACGTTGCGGCCGGAGCGCACCGCCTCGTCCAGCTTCGGCCAGGCCTCCCACGTCCACGGCTCGGTGCACCACAGGGAGATGTAGCGGAGGCTGTTCGGCGCGTCCTCGCGCAGCAGCCGGGACATGTCGGTGTGCGTGAAGCGGTCGCCGTCGAGCTCCTCGAAGATGCCGTAGCAGGTGAGGGCGCGCAGCAGGCGGCGCAGCTGCCGGGGCTCGGTGCCGAGTTCGGCGGCGAGGTCGGTGACGGTCGCGGGGGTGTCGTCGAGCGCGTCGGCGACGCCGAGCCGGGCCGCCGCGCGGACGGCGGCGGCGCAGGCGGCGCCGAAGACGAGCTCCCGCAGGCGCATGGCGGCCTGCGGGGTGGTGGCGGGTGCGGTGGTCATAGGGCGGTCTCTCTGCTCTCTGCGGGTGCGGCGGGGTGCCGCGGGTGCGGCGGGGTGCCGCGGTGGCGGTGGGTGGCGCGGGGGCCGGGACCGGTGCGAGGCCGGTCGGGACCGGTCGGGGCCGGTCAGCAGCGGCCGGCCGGCTCCGAGACCGCGCAGTGGTTGCGGGCGAAGGCGTTGTCGGTGCCGGTGTCGCGGTCGGCGAGGTCGGCCGGCCCGTTGCCGAGCACGAGGTTGTCGACGACGGTGTTGCGGGCGTTGGCCACGCCGACCACGCTGTGGACGAGCACGATGCCGCCGGAGAACGGCGAGGCGCCGACGTTGTCGCGGACCTCGTTCTCCGTCACCGTGGTCTCCTCGGCCCCGGTGAGCACGATCCCGGCGCCCTGGATGTGGTCGAGCCTGGGGTTGGGCGGGCAGTAGCGGTTGTTGGCGAGCACCTGGTTGCGGGTGACGGTGAGCGCGCCGGCCCGGGGCACGCCCTCGTCGCCGACCACGAAGACCCCGCCGCAGTTGCCGTGGATCCGGTTCTGCTCGACGCTCAGGTCGCGCAGCCGGCGGACGGTGACGCCGACCCGGTTGTCGGTGAGCAGGTTGGCGCTGACCACGGTGCCGTCGGCGGAGAGGGCGCCGCCCTCGCTGTCCACCGTGTTGGCCAGGAAGACGCCGGACTGGCCGTTGCGGGTGGACTCGTTGGCGGTGATCACGCCCCGGGTGGACTTCTCCTGGCTGATGCCCTGCTGCCCGTTGTCGTGGACGTAGGTGGCGCGGACGGTCAGGCCGGTGGTGCCGGTGGCGTTGATGCCGTTCTTGCGGAAGCCGGTGACGGAGAGCGCCTCGACGGAGACGTCCGCGAGCGGCCGGGCGTCGGTGCCGGCCACGCAGAGGCCGTGGCCGGCGGCCGCGCAGACCGCCGCGGAGTCGGCGGCCGGCGCCTCGGCGGGGACGATGACGCTGTCCCGGCCCGCGCCGCGCAGGGTCAGGCCGGGCGTGCTGATCCGGACGCTGCCCCGGTACTCGCCGGGCAGCAGCTGCACGGTGTCGCCGGGCAGCGCCGCGTCGACGGCCTGCTGAATCGATTCGCCCGGCAGGACCAGGTGCAGCTCGCCCGCGGCGTGGGCGGGCGCGGCGCCGACGGCGGTGAGGACGGTGGTCAGGGCGGTCGCGGCGGCGGCGGTGGCCGCGGCGAGGTGGTGGACCCGTCGCGTGGGCATGAGTGGTGACCTGCTTTCTGGCGCGCCGACGCGGGGGCGCGCTCGCGGGGACGTCGGCACGATGACGCGGGGTGGGCGGGTGGTGACGGCCGGTGGGGTGTCGGCCGAACCGACGCTAGGGGCGGCCGGGTACCCCCGCCACCAGGGTTGGGCTGCCGGACTGACGGGGCGTCGGCCGGCCGGGTCACCGGGGCTGTGAACGGGTCGGCGCGCCCGGCCGCGGGGTGCGGCCGGGCGCGTCGGGGCGGGGCGGAGCCGAGGGCGGTGGCGGGGCGGGGCCGGGAGTCGGTGGCGGGGCGTCAGCTCGCCGGTGCCCCCAGCCTGACCGGCAGGGCCGCCAGGTGCCAGGCGACCGGGTTGGGCCCGCGCCGCACCTCCCCGGGCGCCACGGCGAGCGCGAGCCCGGGGTACCCGCGCAGCAGCGCGCCGAACGCGACCACCGCCTCCTCGTGGGCGAGCACCGCGCCGAGGCAGCGGTGGGCGCCGTGGCCGAAGCCGAGGTGGACGTCGTGGCGCGGCGCGGCGGCCCGGCCCAGGTCGAGCCGCTCGGGGTCGGTGAAGACCCGGGGGTCGTGGTTGGCGCCGGCCAGGACCGGCATCACCGCCTCGCCCCGCCGGACCAGCCGCCCGGCGAGCCGGACGTCCTCGACGGCGTAGCGCGGCAGCGCGCCGAGCGTCGGGCCGCACCAGCGCATCAACTCGTCGACGGCGGCCGGGAGCAGCCCGGGGTCGGCGCGCAGCCTGGCCAGCTGCTCGGGGTGGGCGAGCAGGGCGGCCGTCCCGTTGCCGATCAGGGTGGCCGTGGTCTCGTGGCCGGCCACGATCAGGTTGAGGACGAGCGAGACCGTCTCGACCCGGTCGACGGTGCCGCCCTCGGCGGCGGCGAGCCGGGAGACCAGGCCGCCGTCCGGCTCGACGCGGCGACGGTCGATCAGCTCGTGGGCCGCGGCGACCATCGCGCGCAGGGCGTCGTCCAGGCCAGGGCCGGCACCGCGGCCGAGGAACGCGCTCCACTCCCGCCACTGCGGCCGGTCCGGCTCGGGGATGCCGAGCAGCTCGCAGATGACGGCGACCGGCAGCGGGTAGGCGAAGTGGGCGACGAGGTCGACCACGCCGTCCTCGTCCGCGTGCTCGCGCAGGGCGCGGACGCGTTCCTCGGCGATCCGCTCGATCACGGGCCGCAGCCGGCCGACCGATCCGGCGGTGAAGGAGGGGTGCACCAGGCCGCGCAGCCTCCGGTGGTCGGCACCGTCCGCGTCGAACACCCCGGCGCGCAGGTACGCCGCGCACTCGAGCGGCAGACCGCGGGCCCGCCAGACCTGCTCGGTGCGGTGCACGGGGCGGGCGCCGGGCACGCCGGCGGCGTCGTTGACGAAGCGCGGGTCGGTGAGGACGGTGCGGACGTCCTCGTAGCGGGTGACGATCCAGAACGGGTCGACTCCCGGGACGGTGCCCCGGGCGAGCGGGGCCCGTTCGCGGATCCGGGCGAAGGTCTCGAACGGATTCCGCACCAGCTCCGCGTCGCGCAGGTCCACCGTCTCGACGGGTTCCACGGATTCGGCGGGTTCGGTGGTGGTCATGGGCGCCTCCCTCGGCACTCGCCCCGGTGCTCGGTCGGATCCGGGCCGGACCGCCGTCACCGGGAACGACGGGGCCCGGGCCGGCTCGCAGCCCGGGCGCACGCGGCCGCTCGGACAGGGATCGGCGCGCGACGTCCCGTCCGGGGCCGGCTCCCCGGGGTGCGGGCACTGGACCGCGTCGCACGGCGGTGACGGGCGCCGCTCAGCGGGCGGACAGCTCCCGGGGATCCGGGCGCCCGTCGACGTAGGCGTCGCTCATGGCGGAGCGGCCGGTGGTGAGGTAGTCGTGAATCGCGGCGAGGTAGGCGGCGCGGTGCACGGTGCCGTCGCCGGCCGTGTCCAGGGCGTCGAACGCGGCGGCGGCGCCGGCTGCCGTGTTGCCCGTCGCCGCGCGCAGGCGGGTGAACTCCTGGCGGGTCAGGCGTCCGTCGTTGTCGGCGTCGGCAAGGTCGAACAGCGAGCCGAGGGCAGGCCGGCAGGACTGCTCGAACGCGTCGTGGCCGGCCCAGGCGCGGTACTCGTCGAAGGTCACACCGCCGTCGCCGTCGCCGTCCATCTGCTGGAAGACCTCCCGGTGGGCCGCGCGAGCCACGGCGACCAGCGGGTCCAGCGGGTCGCGCCCGGAAGCCGAGGCCGCCCGGTCGACCCGGGCGAGGTACTCGTCGTGGGAGATCACGCCGTCTCCGTCGGCGTCCAGCATCGCGAAGATGCGCCGCTTCGCACGGTCCGACATTCCGTCACCGTCCGTTTCGTCGAGGATTGGCCGTCCCCGAACGCTATCGACCGGATCCGCACGCACCGAGCAGGCGCGACCACGTTCGGTGACCGCCGGTCCGGGTCGCCGTCGTCCAGGACGGGCCGGGACCGGCCGGAAGGCCCGGTCGGCCGGGTTGCCACCGCCGCCGTGCCATGCTCGGAGCCATGAGCACCGTCACCGCCGCGTCCGCGACCCCCGCCGCCCCCGTGATCCCCGCACCGGGAGCCGGCCCGCGGCAGCCGTCCCCGGGCCTCGGCGGGGCCGTGGTCGGCGGGGCCGCGGTCCGCAACCCGGTCGGCGCCCACGTGCCGGTGGCCGGCCGGGGGCTGGCCGGGACCGGCCTGGCGTACGCCCGGCGGGTGGGCGCCGAGACGGTGCAGGTGTTCGTGGCGAACCCGCGCGGCTGGGCGACGCCGACCGGCAACCCGGCCCAGGACGAGGCGTTCCGTGCGGCCTGCGCGGAGGAGGCGATCCCCGCCTACGTGCACGCGCCGTACCTGATCAACTTCGGCTCGGACAACCCGGCGACCCGGGAGCGCTCCGCCGAGTCGCTGCGCCACTCCCTGCGGCGCGGACACGCCATCGGCGCGCTCGGCGTGGTGCTGCACACCGGTTCGGCGGTCGGCTCCGCGCCGGACGGCGGCTCGCGGCGGCCCGAGGCGATGGCCCAGGTGCGGGCGGACGTGCGGCCGCTGCTGGACGAGCTCGACGCGCTCGGCGAGGACGCGCCGTGGCTGCTGCTGGAGCCCACGGCCGGTCAGGGCAGTTCGCTCTGCGCGCGGATGGAGGACCTCGCCGCCTACCTGGACGCGCTGGACGGCCACCCCAGGGTCGGGGTCTGCCTGGACACCTGCCACGCCTTCGCGGCCGGCCACGACCTGGCGGCGCCGGGCGGCGTCCGGGAGACCTTGGACGCCCTGGTCGAGGCCACCGGCCCGGGCCGACTGCGGCTGATCCACGCCAACGACTCCGAGGACACCGTCGGCGCCCGCAAGGACCGGCACGCCAACATCGGGGCCGGCCACATCGGCGCCGAACCGTTCCGCGCACTGTTCGAGCACCCCGCCACGGCCGGCGTCCCCCTGATCGTGGAGACCCCGGACCGCAAGCACGGCGGCGAGGGCGCCGGCCACACCCTCGACATCGCCACCCTGAAGGGGCTCCGGGCGCGCGCGACGGCCGTGCCGCACGCCCGGGCGGGCGCGGCCGGGTGACGACGGCGGCCCCGCCGCCCCGGAGGCCGGGGCGACGGGACCGCCGTCGTGGCTCAGCAGGTCAGCAGGTCAGCAGGTGATGGTGCCCCTGCGGAGGGCGTGGCCGCCGGTGTTGCTGTCGTCGGACCAGTAGACGGGCTTGCTCCCCCCGACGCACTCACCGGCGCCGGCGATCGAGAAGCCCTCGTTGTTGAGGTTGGACATGCCGGTCGGGCGGTTGTGGACGGCGGTGGTGGCGAACACGCCGGACGCGTTCACCCGCAGGGTGCGGTGCTGGCCGTTGCAGGTGTCGTCACAGACCACCCAGAGGCGTCCGGCCTGCGGCTCCCACTGCACCTCCATCACGCCGGCCAGACCGGTGCTGATCGAGGCGACCCGGGTGAAGGCGCCGCTGTCCGTGAGGACGAAGCCGTACACCGTGCCCGTGCCCTCGACGCCGACGAAGAACACCCCGCCGGTGTGGGCCGCGTACCCGGCCGGGTCGTAGGCCGCGCCGGTCGACTCGTCCTTGAAACCGGCCGCGGTCAGCGCGCTGTCGGGGACCCAGGCGACGCCCTCCAAGCCGGCGTTGGAGCCGACCGACGGCAGGTTCGCGGTGAGGTTCCACTCCTTGGTGGCGGTCAGCGTGGTGCCGGTGCCGCCGACGTCGTAGCGCAGGACGGAGAGCCGGCTGGTGCCGGACACGTCGCCGTTGCGCTCGCTGGCGACGAACACACCGCCTGCCGCGCCCGCCGAGGTGACGGTCACGCCCTCGCTGTCGGGGCTGCCCGAGCCGCCGGGGAAGCGCAGCGTCTTGCCGGAGCTCCAGCCGGAGGCC
The DNA here is from genome assembly GCA_000719695.1 of Streptomyces sp. NRRL F-6131. Classification (GTDB taxonomy): domain Bacteria; phylum Actinomycetota; class Actinomycetes; order Streptomycetales; family Streptomycetaceae; genus Kitasatospora. Next base: position 108,637 of record JOHN01000013.1, on the reverse strand, counting down.
GTGTCGGGTGTCCAGCCGCCGGAGCCGTTGGGCAGCAGCCGCCAGAGCTTGCCGGAGTTCTGCGCGGCCCACAGCACGCCGCCGTCCTGGTACAGGCCGCTGAGGTCGGACCCGAAGACGTTCGAGGCGTCGGCGTTGGCGACACTGCTGCTGCCGGGCCACGCCACCGGGGTGCCGCCGCCACCGCCGCAGCCGTTGGCCGCGCCCAGGGTGAGCTGGGCCTGGGCGAAGGCGCCGGTGCCGTCGGGGCAGCGCGACCAGGACGGCGCGGAGTGGGTGCTCCAGGTGAAGCTGTCGACCAGGGTGCTGCCGTTCGGCAGGTACAGCCGGGCCTTGTCCGCGGAGCCGAGGCCGAAGGCGTTGTGGACGTCGAAGGCCTTGAACGCGCCGGCGGCCAGGGTGGTGCCGGCGGCGATCTGGTAGCCGGAGCTGTTGTTGTCGTCCTTGAGGACCCAGCCCGAGATGTCGACGGCGGTGGTGCCCTTGTTGACGAGCTCGATCGAGTCGTTGACGGATCCGGTGGTCACCACCTCGTTGATCCGGATGTCGTCGGCCGGTGCGGCGCCGGCCGGGGACGCCCCGAACACGCCGGTGACCAGTACGGGGCCGAGGGCGGCGGCGAGGAGGAGGGCGAGGCTGCGGCGACGACGCGGTGCACGCGATGCGGTCACGATGTCCGTCCTGGGGGGAAGGGCTGACAGGGCGGCACCACGGTCCCGGTGGCCCGCCAACGCAGCGACGCCGCCAGGCGAGCGCCGTGTGAACGACGGACGAACCACGGCACGCGGTCACCCCCACCGAGCAGTCTGCGCGCTCCCGCCCCACCCGCACCACCGGGAACGGCCCGGGACCGGACCGGGCGGCTCGTTCCCTGCTCCGACGCGGACGCGGACGCGGACGGCGGACGCGGACGGCGGACGGCCGGTGCCGCTCGGGCTGCCGGGTCACGCCGCCGGTGGCACGCTGGGACGAGTGATGCCGACGCCCGACGCCGGCGTCCGACGCCGACGCGTGATCCCGACGAGCGGTGCCCCGGCCCCGACGAGCGGTGCCCCGGCCCCGAGGACGGTGGTCTCCCGATGAGGGCCTCCCGATGAGTCCGACCCGGAAACTGGCCGAGCTGCCCTGCGGGCACCGCAGCAAGTGGGTGGTGCTCGCCCTGTGGCTGGTGCTGCTCGTGGTGGCCGGCCCGTTGGCGGGCAAGCTCACCGACGCCGAGGACAACCAGGCCTCCAGCTGGCTGCCCGGCAACGCCGAGTCCACCCAGGTGCTGAACGAGCAGCGCGCGTTCCAGCCGGTGGACACCGCCCAGGCGGTGGTGGTCTACGTCCGGGACGGCGGCATCACGGCCGCCGACAAGGTCGAGGCCGCCCGGGACGCCGAGGCCTTCGCCTCCGCCCCGCACGTGGTCGGCCGGATCACCGGGCCGGTGGAGTCCGCGGACGGCGAGGCCCTGCAGACCATCGTGCCGGTGGACATCGGCACCGGCGGCTGGCAGGACCTGCGCCCGGCGGTGGACAGCATGCGCGCCACCGCCGCCGCGAACAGCCTCGGCATGACCACCCACGTCACCGGGCCGGCCGGCATCGGCGCCGACCAGGCGGAGGCCTTCGCCGGGATCGACTCCACCCTGCTCGCCGCCACCGTCAGCGTGGTGATCGTCCTGCTGCTGCTCACCTACCGCAGCCCGGTGCTGTGGATGCTGCCGCTGTTCTCGGCGGCCGGGGCGCTGGTGGTGTCGCAGGCGGTCATCTACCTGCTGGCCGACCACGCCGGGCTGACCGTCAACGCGCAGAGCGCGGGCATCCTCATCGTGCTGGTGCTCGGCGCGGGGACGGACTACGCCCTGCTGCTGACCGCCCGCTACCGCGAGGAGCTGCGCCGGCACGAGGACCGGCACGAGGCGATGGCGTTCGCCCTGCACCGGGCCGGTCCGGCGATCCTCGCCTCCTCCGCGACCGTGGTCGCCTCGATGCTCTGTCTGCTGGTCGCCGAGATGAACTCGACCAGTGGTCTCGGCCCGGTCTGCGCGATCGGCGTGCTGGTGGCGCTGCTCGCGATGCTGACCCTGCTGCCCGCGCTGCTGGTGATCCTCGGACGCTGGGTCTTCTGGCCGGTGAAGCCCGCCCACGGCACGCCCGAGCCGACGAGGACCGGGCGCTGGGCGCACGTCGGCGGATGGATCGGGCAGCGGCCGCGCAAGGTCTGGATCGGCACCGCGCTGGCCCTGGCGGCCTGCTGCGTCGGGCTGGTCTCGCTGAACGCGACCGGACTGAGCACGGCCGGCAGCTTCACCGGGAAGCCGGACTCGGTGGTCGGCCAGCAGGCGCTGGCGGAGCACTTCCCGGCCGGCACGGGCGCGCCGCTGACCGTCATCTCCGCGGCCGGCGAGACCGGCGCGGTCCGCGAGGCGACCCGGCTGACGCCCGGGGTGGCGGGCACCACGGATCCGGTGCTCCACGAGGGGCGGGCGCTGTTCCAGGCGACGCTCACCGATCCGCCGGACAGCCAGGCCGCCGAGGACACCGTGGACCGGCTGCGGGCCGCCGTGCACGCCGTGCCGAACGCCGACGCCCAGGTGGGCGGTTCGACGGCGGTGATCCTGGACGCCGGCCGGGCCGCGACCTCGGACAACCGGACGATCATCCCGCTGGTGCTGGGCGTGGTGCTGGTGATCCTGGCGCTGCTGCTGCGCGCGGTCACCGCGCCGCTGGTGCTGATCGCCACCGTCGTGCTCTCGTACGCGGCGGCGCTGGGCATCAGCGCGTTCTTCTTCGAGCACGTCTTCCACTTCGAGGGGCAGGACAACTCCTTCCCGTTGTTCGTCTTCGTGTTCCTGGTGGCGCTGGGGATCGACTACAACATCTTCCTGATGACCCGGGTGCGCGAGGAGGCCGCCCAGCACGGCACCCGGCCGGGGGCGGTGGCCGGCCTGGCCGCGACCGGCGGGGTGATCACCTCGGCCGGGCTGATCCTGGCCAGCACCTTCGCCGTCCTGGGCACCCTGCCGGTCGTCGGGTTCGCCGAGATCGGCTTCGCGGTCGCCCTGGGTGTGCTGCTGGACACCCTGGTGGTGCGCTCCGTCCTGGTGACCGCACTGACCATGGACCTGGACCGACACATGTGGTGGCCGAGCGCACTGTCCGGACAAGCTCCTCCGCTCGAGGGGAAGTTGGCCAGACAGCTTTAAGTTACCAATGAGTTCATATGGTTATCGTTCACTGTCTGGACGAACGTGGCCCGGCCTCGCTTCACTGCGCACATGCCAACTCCCTCCACGCGCCGCCCCGGCGCGCGCCTCGCCCTCGTGTGCACCGCGGCCGCCGCCCTGATCGCCCCGGTCGCCGCCGCGCCGAGCGCCCTCGCCGCCCCCGCGGAGAACACCGCGGCCGCCGCGCTGCCGGCCGTCCCGGCGCTCAAGGTGCTGACGTACAACGTCTTCCTGATGAGCAAGAGCCTCTACCCCAACTGGGGCCAGGACCACCGGGCCAAGGCCGTCCCGGCCGCCGACTTCTTCCAGGGCCAGGACGTCGTGGTGCTCCAGGAGGCCTTCGACAACGCCGCCTCCGACGCGCTCGTGGCCCAGGCCTCCGCCCAGTACCCGTACCACACCCCCGTGGTCGGCCGCTCGACCTCCGGCTGGGACGCCACCGCCGGCAGCTACAGCTCCACCACCCCCGAGGACGGCGGGGTCACCCTGCTCAGCAAGTGGCCCGTCCTGCGCAAGGAGCAGTACATCTTCAAGGACGCCTGCGGGGCGGACTGGTGGTCCAACAAGGGCTTCGTCTACGCCGTGCTGAACGTCAACGGCGTGCGCACCCACGTGATCGGCACCCACCTGCAGTCCACCGACTCCGGCTGCTCCGCCGGCCAGCCGGCCACCGTCCGGGCCGCCCAGCTCAAGGCGATGAAGGCGTTCGTCGACGCCAAGAACATCCCGGCCGCCGAGCCGATCGTGCTCGCCGGCGACCTCAACATCGACTCGCACGGCAGCGAGTACCCGTCGCTGCTGACCAACGCGGGCGTGGCCCCGGCCACCACCCGCGACGGCTGGGTCAACTCCTTCGACACCGCGGACAACTCGATCGCGGCCTACCGCTACCCCGGCGAGCCCAAGGAGGACCTCGACTACGTCCTCTACCGCGCCGACCACGCCCGTCCGGCGAACTACACCAACACGGTGGTCCGCTTCCACAGCTCGCCCTGGACCGTGAGCAGTTGGGGCACCAGCTACACCTACAACGACCTGTCCGACCACTACCCGGTCACCGCGGGCTGAGACCCGGGCGTGGTACGGCGGTCCACCGGGGTCAGTCGGCCCCGGTGAACCGCCGGTAGGCGGCGGCCAGACCGGCGTCCAGCGGGCGGCCGCGCACCGTGATGCCGGACGGGACCAACTCGTCCAGGGCGGTGGGTTCTTCGCCCTCCGGCCGGTCGGCGGGGGCGGGCACGCTGCCGTGCCAGAAGACGTCGAGCAGCTCGGCGAGCGGTCGTTCCGCACGGGCCACCGGGTCACGCTCCGATCGTGTCGGCGGACAGGGTGAGCAGCTCGGCCAGCCGCTCGGCGGTGAGTTCGGCCAGCCACTGCTCGCCGTCGCCGACCGCCGCCCCGGCCAGCACCCGCTTGGCGCCGAGGAGTTCGTCGATCCGCTCCTCGACCGTGCCGGCGCAGACCAGCCGCCGCACCTGCACGTCACGGCGCTGCCCGATCCGGTGCGCGCGGTCGGTGGCCTGGTCCTCGACCGCCGGGTTCCACCAACGGTCCAGGTGGACCACCTGGTTGGCGGCCGTCAGATTGAGCCCGGTGCCGCCCGCCTTCAGCGACAGCAGGAACACCCGCGGGCCGTCCGGCGACTGGAACCGCTCGACCATGGCGTCCCGCCGCCCGCGCGGCACCCCGCCGTGCAGGTACAGCACCTCCTCGCCCAGCTTCCGGCGCAGATAGGGGCGGAGCATCGTGCCGAACTCGGCGTACTGGGTGAAGACCAGCGCCCGGTCCCCCTCGGCCAGTGCCTCCGTCAGCAGCTCGACCAGCCGCTCCACCTTGCCCGAGCGGCCCGCCACCGCCGTGCCGTCGTGCAGCAGTTGGGCCGGATGGTTGCAGACCTGCTTGAGCCGGCCGATCGCCGCCAGCACCGCGCCCTTGCGCTCGACGCCGCGCAGCCCGGCCAGCCGCTCCAGCAGGTCGGCCACCACCGCCCGGTAGAGCCCGGCCTGTTCGGCGGTCAGCGAGCAGTGGACGGTGAACTCCTGCTTGGCGGGAAGGTCCTGGACGATCAGCGGGTCGCTCTTGCGGCGGCGCAGCAGGAACGGACCGGTGACCCGCCGCAGCCGGGCCGCCGCGTCCACGCTGCCGGCCTGCTCGACGGGGTTGGCGAACCGCTCCCGGAACGACTCCGCGCTGCCGAACAGCCCCGGGTTGGCGAAGTCCAGGACGGCGTGCAGATCGGCCAGCCGGTTCTCCACCGGAGTGCCGGTGAGCGCGATCCGGGGGCCGGAGCGCAGCGAGCGCAGGGCCCGGGACTGCCGGGCCGCGCGGTTCTTGATGTGCTGCGCCTCGTCGGCGACGATCCGCCGCCAGTGGACGCGCCGCAGCTCTGCGACGTCCCGCTGGACCACTCCGTAGGTGGTGATCACCAGGTCGGCGTCGGCGGCGGCGTGAACGGCGTGATCGGGGCCGGGCCCGGTGCGGTCGGGGCCGTGGTGGACGTGGACCCGCAGCCCCGGTGCGAAGGTGGCGGCCTCCCGGCGCCAGTTGCCGACCAGGGACATCGGGCAGACCAGCAGGACCGGCCCGCGCGCCCCGCGCTCCCGCTCCAGGGCGAGCAGGGCGAGGGTCTGCACCGTCTTGCCGAGGCCCATGTCGTCGGCCAGGACGGCGCCCAGACCGAGCCGGCCGAGCGCGTCCAACCAGGCCAACCCCCGCCGCTGGTAGGGGCGGAGGGTGCCGGTGAAGCCCTCCGGCAACTCCGGAACGCGGTCCGCCGGGCCCGGCCGGCCGGCCAGCAGCTCCCCGATCGGTCCGGCGGCCCGCACGGCGGTGACCGGCAGACCGTCCACCACCGCGGCGTCGTCCACGGCCAGCCGCAGCAGCTCGACCGGCGCCATGGTGCCGCTGCCGTGCTCGGCCAAGAAGCTTACGGCCGCGGCCAGTTGGGCCTGGTCGACCTCGACCCAACGGCCCCGCAGCCGGACCAGACCCTGCTGGGCGGCGGCGAGGTCCGCCAATTCCTGCTCGGTCAGCGTGACCTCGCCCAGGGCGACCCGCCACTCGAAGTCCAGCACGGCGTCCCGGTCGACCTGCGCGGTGCGCCGCACGGCGGCCGCGCCGTCGGCGGGGGAACCCGCCGTCAGGACCAGGCCGAGCCGGGGGCGGCGCTGCCACCACGCGGGCAGCAGCACGCCGAAACCGGCGGCGGTGAGCGCGGGCGCGCCCTCGCGCAGGAAGTGCAGGGCGCCGGCCCGGTCGAGCCGCGCCTCGGTGGGGAAGGCGCCGGTGAGCAGCGCCCGCAGCTCCGGCGCCACCCGGACGGCGCGCGCCAGCTCGGCGTGGAAGGCCTCGGCCGGGTCGCCGGCGGAGCCGGGGACGACGCGCTCGAGTGCGTCGCGGGACGGGTCGAGGGCGCCGGGGCGCAGGGCGGCGGCGGGAACCACCAGGGACGGGCGGTCGACGGGGCGGACCAGCAGGTCGAGACGCCAGGAGTCGGTGTCGCCGGGGTGGCCGGGGTCCGGGTGGCCGGGGTCCGGGTGGTCCGAGTCCGGGTGGTCCGTGCCCGGGTGGTCCGCGCCGAAGTGGTCGGGGAGGTCCGCGTCGTGGCCGAGCGGTTCGGTGAGCCGGAAGTCGAGCCGCAGCGGCCCGTCCGCCGGACGGGCGGCCTGCCAGACGGCGAGCCGTTCCGGCAACCCGGGGGGCGGGGCCTGGCCGAGCCGGCCGTCGGCGCTGTGCAGCGCGGCGAGGAACGGCTCGGCGGGCGGGTCGAGATCGGCCAGCGCGACCCGGGCCTCCTGGTCGACCAGGGCGTCGAGCAGCCGGGTGAACAGCGCGGCGGCGGACGGCGGCGCGGGCGGGGCGGCGGAGGCCGTCGTCGGGTGCTCGGCGCGGCAGACGGGCGGGCAGCCGGCGACGAGCGCGGTCGACTCCCGGCGGGCCGGCGCGTCCGGGGCGGGCCGCCAACGGGCGTACCACTCCCCCGCCTCCTCGACCGGCACCGGCAGCAGCCGCCCCCGCCCGACCAACCGCCACGCCAGGTCGTGCACGGCGGCCAGCCAGCGCACCGAGGCGCCGTACGCCAGCTCGGCGGGTGCGCCACCGGGCAGCTGGACGGTCGCGCCCGGCCAGCGCGGATCGTGCAGTGCGCCCAGCAGCTGGGCGGCCTGCGAGCGGTCGAAGAGCAGCGCGGGCACCCGCCAGGGGCTCAGCCCCACCGCGCGCGGCGCCGCCCCCACCGGCAGGTCGGGCGAGGGCGTGGGCCGCCCGCCGAGGCTGGGCAGCAGCAGCCCGGTCCACCGTTCGACCGCCTGGTCCGCCAGCCAGCCCAGGCCCGGCCCGACCGCCCCCAGCAGCCGCGCCACCTCCCCGGCCGAACAGGCGAACGGGTGCGCCGTCCCACCCCGACCGACCCGCTCACCGGGCTCGTACCCCTCCCCCCGGTAGACCGCCGCGTCCTCCGCCCAGACGGCGAGCCGACCGTCGGCGCGCCAGAGCGCGTGCAGGGCGTACATCGGGGGTGGCACCTCTCCACAGGAAGGACCGGAACGGCCCGGACGACGGGCTTCCCACCCTAGGGCCTCTCTCCGACAACGCCCCGGGCCGTCGACCGACCAGGCGGGACACGCCCTACCGGAAGGTGCGCCGGAGGCGGGCGGTGAGGTCGGCGGGTGCCGCGGCGGGGAGCCGGGCGTCCAGATGGCCGTCCGGGCGGACGACGAACGCCTCGCCGTCGGCCGGCGCCCAGGCGGTGCGGAACGAACCGGCGGCGTCCCGCGCGAACGGCAGCAGCAGGCCCTCCGGCGGCGCGGCGGCGTCCCGCGCCAGCAGCACGTGGACGTCCAGCAGCCCGTGCGCCGCCGCGCGGGCCGCGTCGGCGAGCGCGTGCAGCCGCTCCGCCCGGGCCTCGGCACCGGCGTACAGCAGCAGCGCGTGGTGCGGGCCGCCGTGCAGCAGCTCGAACAGCCGCACCGGGAATGCGGCGAGCGGCCGCTCCAGCCCGGTGCAGTCGGGCGCGCGGTCGCCGGCGAGCGGCCCGGCCCCGGCCGGGTCGCCCACGGCGGCGGTCGCGTCGGCCGCGGCGTCCACGGCGCCGAGCGGCCCGTCCCGGTAGCTGACCAGCAACTGGGCCTGTCTCAGCAGCACGGTGGTCAGGTCCTCGGCGTCCGGGTCGAAGCCGGCGCGGGCGTCCCGCACCGTCCGGCCAACCACCTCCTCCCCCACCGGGTGACGCTCCGCGTGGTAGCTGTCGAGCAGCCCGTCGGCGGCGACGCCGCGCAGTGCCAGCGCGAGCTTCCAGGCCAGGTTGAAGGCGTCCTGGACACCCGTGTTCATGCCCTGGGCGCCGGTGGGCGGGTGGATGTGGGCGGCGTCGCCCGCCAGGAAGACCCGGCCGACCCGGTAGCGGTCGGCGAGCCGGTGGCTGATCCGGAAGACCGAGGACCAGCGCAGCGTGCCGGCCGTGGTGGGCCGGGGCGAGAGCCGGTCGAGCACCGCCTGGACGTCCCGCAGTCCGGGCCCGCGGCCGGGCTCCAGACCGTGCGTCACCCCGTCGCCGTCCGCATCACCGTCGGCGCCGCCGGCACCGTCCGGCCCGGACGGGACCAGCATCGACATCCGGTAGCGGCGGTGGCCGGGCAGCGGGATGCAGACGAGCACGTCGTCGGCCACGCCGTCGCCCGTGCGGCGGGTGCAGCGCACGCCGTAGCCCTCGGGCAGGTCCCAGTCGACCTCGACGTCGCCGAGCATGTACTGCTCCGGGAAGGCGTCGCCCGCGAAGTCGACGCCGATCGCGCGGCGCACCCGGCTGTGCGCGCCGTCGCAGCCCAGCACGTACCGCGCGCGCAGTCCGGCCGGGCCGTCGGGCGTCGCCAGCGTGGCCCGGACGTGGTCCTCCCGCTGGTCGAGCCCGAGCAGTTCGGTGCCGCGTTCGACCCGCGTCCCGAAGCCGGCCAGGTGCTCGGTGAGCAGCCGCTCGGTGACGTCCTGCGGCAGCGCGGCGAACCGGTACGGCACCTCGGCGGGCAGGTCGAGGTCGAGCCGCGGACCGGGCTCGCCGTCGACGAAGGTCAGCTGGCCGAGCATCGGCACGGCCTCGTCGAGGACCCGGCCGACCAGCCCCATCGCCTCCCACACCTCCAGGGTGCGGGGCTGGATGCCGACCGCCTTGGCGTACGGCTGCGGCCGGGCCAGCCGGTCGACGATCCGGCACCCGACGCCCCGGCGGCGCAGTTCGGCGGCGGCCGTCAGCCCGACCGGGCCGGCTCCGACGACCAGGACCTCCGTCTCCGTGTCGTCCATGACCGCTCCTCGGTGTCCGGGGCCGTCCCCCTGCCTCCAGGCTGCCGCGCGCGCTCGCGGACCCGCCACTCGTGCCCCGTCCCGGGCCGGCCGGCCGGAGCCGCGCCGGGGACGGACGCCCGGCGGCACCCGAACGCATCGCCCGACGGGCAGGGCGGGGTGATTGCTCCTACGTTGCGTTGCGAGGGGGTCACCGAAGGAAAGGCGAACACTCCATGGCCGGCAAGTTCGAGCTGTACACCGATGAGAGCGGCATGCACCGGTTCCGGCTCAAGGCGAGCAACGGAACGATCGTGGTGACGGGCGACCCGCAGGAGAGCCGGGACGACTGCATCAAGAGCATCGAGTCGATCCGCAAGCTCGCGCCCTACGCGGAGCTCAAGGAGGCGGCCGCCGGAGTGGCCCCGTAGGGCCTTTCCCCGGGCCCTCCGAGGGCCCTCCGAGGGCGGGACGCGGGTCGGTGCACAATTCGCCGACCCGCGTTCGTTTGTACGACAGATCCCTTTGGCCGCCTGCACGCCGGACCCGGACAGAACACTGGCATGCGTGTCGTCATCGTCACCGAGTCCTTCCCTCCCGAGGTCAACGGCGTCGCCCACAGCGTGCTGCGGACCGCCGAGCACCTGCTCCGCCGCGGGCACCAGCCGCTCGTCGTCACACCGGCGCCCGCACGCGGCGCGCAGAGCCCCTCGCACGCCTTCGGCGCCGGCGGGGTGCCGGCGGAACTGCCGGTGGTGCACGTCCCCTCCGTCCCGCTGCCGGGCTACCCGCAGGTCCGGATCGCGCTGCCGAGCCGGCAGCTGGCCGCCGCGATCGAGGGCCACCGGCCCGACCTCGTCCACCTGGCCGGCCCGTTCGTGCTCGGCGCGCGCGGCGCGCAGGTCGCCGCCCGGCTCGGCCTGCCGGTCGTCGCCGTCTACCAGACCGACCTGGCCGGGTACGCGCACGCCTACCGGGCCGGGCGCGGGCTCGGCGAGGCCGCCGCCTGGCACCGGATCCGCACCGTCCACGGCCTCGCCGCGCGGACCCTCGCCCCGTCCACCCCCGCCGCCCAGGACCTCACCGCGCACGGGGTCGGCCGGGTCCAGCTCTGGCCGCGCGGGGTCGACTCGGCGCGCTTCCACCCGCGCCACCGGGACGAGGCGCTGCACCGGGCGCTCGCCCCGGGCGGCGAGGTGCTGGTCGGGTACGTCGGGCGGCTCGCGCCTGAGAAGCGGGTCGACCTGCTGGCCGAGACCGCGACACTGCCCGGCGTCCGGGTGGTGGTCGTCGGCGACGGGCCCTCCGCGACCGGGCTGAAGGCCGCCATGCCGGGCGCCGTCTTCCTCGGCCGGCGCACCGGCGAGGAGCTGGCCCGCTGCTTCGCGACGCTGGACGTGTTCGTGCACACCGGGCCGCTGGAGACCTTCTGCCAGACCATCCAGGAGGCGATGGCCAGCGGGATCGCGGTGATCGGCCCGGCCGCCGGCGGCCCGCTCGACCTGGTGGCGCACCACCGCACCGGCCTGCTGGTGCCGCCCCGCGACGGCGCGGCGGTGGCCCGGGCGGTGACCGCCCTCGCCGGGGACGCGGAGCTGCGGGCCGCCTACGGACGCGCCGGGCGGGCCGAGGTGACGGCCCGCACCTGGGAGGCGGTCGGGGACCTGCTGCTGCGGCACTACGCCGAGGTGCTGGCCGAGCACCACGGGGTCACCGTCGCCGACGGGGTGGGCGCGGACGTGGGGGCCGAGGGGTCGCCGGCGACGGCGGCGTCGACGGGAACGGCGACGGCGACGGCGACGGCGACGGCGACGGCGACGGCGACGGGAACGGCGACGGCGACGGTCTCGCCCGGAGCCTCGTCCGGCGCCGGGACCGGGGAGCCGGCCGGTCCCCCGCAGCCGGCCGCGCCCGGCCGACCGCCGGTCGCCCCACTGACGGAGGAACTGCCCGCATGACCGCCGGCCCGCTCCGGATCGTCCGGGTGGCCAACTTCGTCACCCCCGTCTCCGGCGGACTGCGGACCGCCCTGCGCCACCTCGGCGCGGGCTACCGCGCCGCCGGGCACACCCCCGTGCTCGTCGTGCCCGGGGAGCGCCGCACCGTCGAGGAGGACGAGCAGGGGCTGGTCGTCACCCTGCCCGGTCCCGTGCTCCCCGGCAGCGGCGGCTACCGGCTACTGACCGACCGCACGGCGGTGGCCGCCGAACTGGAACGGCTCGCCCCCGACCGGCTGGAGGTCTCCGACCGCACCACCCTGCGCTGGACCGGGGCCTGGGCGCGACGCCACGGCGTGCGCGCGGCGATGGTCTCGCACGAGAGCGCCGTCGGGCTGCTGCGCACCTGGGGCCTGCCCGGCCCGGTCGCCGGGGCCGCCGCGAACCGGCTCAACGGCCGCACCGCCCGGTCCTACGACACGGTGGTCTGCACGACCGACTGGGCCGCCGCCGAGTTCCGCCGCCTGGGCGTGCGAAACCTGACGCGCGCGCCGCTCGGCGTGGACCTCACGACCCTGCGCCCGCCGGACACCGGTGCGCGGGCGGCGGAGCGCGCCCGGTACGCGACGCCGGACGAGGTGCTGCTGGTGCTCTGCTCCCGGCTCTCCACCGAGAAGCGCCCCGAGCTCGCGCTCGACGCCCTGGAGGCGCTCCGGTCCACCGGGCCCGGGGCCGTCCTGGCGGTGGCCGGCACCGGGCCGCTGCGGTCGCGCCTGGCCGCCGCGGCCGCGCGGCGGCGGCTGCCCGTGCACTTCCTCGGCCACCTCGCCGGGCGCGCGGCCGTCGCCGACCTGCTCGGCTGCGCCGACGTGGTGCTCGCTCCGGGGCCGGTGGAGACCTTCGGCCTGGCCGCGCTGGAGGCGCTCGCCTGCGGCACCCCGGTCGCGGTCCACCGCGGCTCGGCGCTGCCCGAGCTGGTCGGCACGGCCGGCGTGGCCGCCGAACCGACCGGCGCGGGGTTCGCGGAGGCGGTGCGGGAACTCCTCGCGCGCCCCGAACCGGCCCGGCGCGCCGCCGCCCGCGCCCAGGCCGAACGGTACGGCTGGCCGGCGGCGGTGGCCGCCTTTCTCGCCGCCCACGGCGCGGCACCGGTCACGGCCCTCTGAAGCACCCGGCGGCGCACCGGAGTGGGAAGTCGATCCCGCCGACTTCCCACTCCGACGGACGGACGGACCGACGGACGACGGCGGGACGGGGCACCGGATCGGCGGATCGGCGGATCGGCGGATCGGCGGATCGGCGGATCGGCAAAGCGAACGGCCGGGCCGGACGGCCCGGGAACGGGTGTGGGAGGTGCGATGAACACGATCGCGGCGGTGGACGACGGAGGCGGCACCGTACCGGGTACCGCGCGGGGAGCGACTCGCCCGGACGGACGGAGGACCGGCGAACCCGTACGGTTCGTGGCCCTCGGCGACTCGCTCACCGAGGGCATCGGCGACCCGATCGCCGACGGGTGGCGCGGCTGGGCGGCCCTGCTCGCCCGCTCGCTGGCCCCGCCGCAGACCGGGGTCGGGTTCACCAACCTCGCGCGCAGCGGGGCGCTCACCACCGACCTGACCACCGAGCAGCTGCCGTCGGCCCTCGCCCTGCGGCCGCAGGTCGCCGCCGTGGTGGCCGGCGGCAACGACACCCTGCGGTCCGGCTTCGACGTGGAGCGCACCACGCTGGCCCTCGACACCGTCCTCGGTCGGCTCACCGACAGCGGCGCCCTGGTGCTGACCGCCTGTCTGCCGGACCCGGGCGCCCTGCTGCGCCTGCCCCGGCCGCTCGCCCGCCCGCTCGCCCGGCGGATGCGGGCGGTGAACACCGTGGTGCACGCGCTCTCCGTCCGCCACCGGGCCGTCCACCTGCACGTCGCCGAGCTGCCCTGGGCGACGGAGCGGCACCTGCTCAGCGCGGACCGGCTGCATCCGAGCGCCGAGGGCCACCACCTGATCGCCCGCGGGTTCCACGACCTCCTGGCCACCGCCGGCCGCCCGCTCGGCCCGGCCCCCGTCCCGGAACCGACGGAGCCCCCGCCCGGCACCCTGGCCGACCTCTGGTGGATGGCCACCAGGGGCACCCGCTGGGTCGTCGACCGCAGCACCGACCTGCTGCCGGGCCTGGTCGCCCTCGCCGCCGTCGACGGGTACGCCCGCCTGCGCGGCACCACCGACCACCAGGACGCCCGCATGGCCCGCGCGACCACCACCGCCCTCACCACCCTCCCCCACCCCACCCACGAGAATCCGACCTCACCCCGACACACACCCGGACCAGAAAGTCCGACCCGCCGACTTCCTGCTCCGAGGCGGCGTGGACCTCCGACCGGAACCAGGGCACCACGCCCGGATGTCGTGACACGTGACCGACTGGACGAAGGGGGCGCGGATGGTGGCGGAGGGCTCGGGGCGGGAGTTGCTGGCGGCGGCCGGGGTGCTGTTCCCGGATGAGCGGGGGCGGGTCCTGGTGGTCCGGCTGCCGTACGACCGGAAGCACCCGGTGGCGGTGCCGGGCGGGGGCTGGGACCCGCAGGACGGTTCGCCGCGGCGGACGGCGCTGCGCGAGATCGAGGAGGAGCTGGGCTTCACGCCCCGGCTGGGGCCACTGGCCTGCCTCGACTGGACCGTGAACGAGGACCGCCCGCCGATCGCGGCTCACCTCTACTGGGCCGAACCGCTGACGCCCGAGCAGGCGGCGGCGTTCACGCCGGACCGCGCCGAGGTGGGCGGCTGGGCCTGGCTGACACCGGAGCAGGCGGGCCGTGCGCTGCCGCCCAGGCTCTCCCGGCGGGTGACGGCCTGTCTGCGGGCACCCCGCGCGGCCGGCCCGCTGGAGCTGGAGGACGGTCTGCCGGTCGGGCCCGACCACGAGGTGCCGGCCCCCGGAGCGGTGCCCGACTACACCGGCCCGGCGGGTCTGGCCGAGCTCTCCTCCTCCTGGCCGGCGGCGGACGGGGACTCCGTCGCCGACGGGCCGCCGCCGCTGGACCGGGACGCCTACATCGCCGGCCGACCGAGGATCCGGGCCAAGGCGCGGACGGTGTTCACGGACAGCGCGGGCCGCGTCCTGCTGGTGCGCCAGCGGCCGTGGGACCTGCCGGGCGGCGAGGTGCCGTACTGGACGCTGCCGGGCGGCGGCATCGAGGCGGACCGGGAACTGCCCCGGGCGGCGGCCCGCCGGGAGGTCCGGGAGGAGCTGGGCTGGTCCTGCGAGCCGGGGCGGCTGCTGGCACTGGACTGGCTGCCCGGCCGGGCGGCCGATCCGACCGCGGACCGGGACACCGCCCTACTGGTGTACCTGTTCGACGGGGGCACGGTGGACGAGGAGTCGCTCGCCTCGATCGTGCTGCCCCCGGAGGAGTTGGTCGAGTGGCGGTTCTGCGGGCCGGCGGAGGCGCGGGCGCTGCTGAGGCCCGCGTCCTGGGCCCGGACGGCGGCCGCGCTGGCCGCGCGGGACCGGCCGGGCGGCCCGGCCGAACTGGTCGGCGGGTACCCGGCCGGCTGAGCGGACGGCGGGACGGGCGGCGTCCCGCCGGTCCACACTGGCCGCATGCAGAAGACGCAGCACGCGGCACCGTCCGGGAGTCCGCTCGCCGTCGCCCTGGTCGGCCGCCGGGTGACGGCGGTCAGCGGCGGCGACCGGCTCGACCTCACGCTGGACGGTCCGGTGACCGTCCGGGTGACGCACGATTTCCGCTTCGCCGGCCGTGCGGAGGTCGCGCACTTCTACCCCGCGCTGACCTTCCGGCCCACCGGACCACTGCTCGGTCTGGTCGGCCGCGAGGTCGACTCCGCGCGGGTGACCCCGGCCGGCGGACTGGAGCTGTCCTTCACCGGCGACCGCACGGACGACGGCACGGGCGGCGGCGCGGACGACGGCCGGGGCGGCGACGGCGGCAGGACGCTGTCCGTTCCGCCGCACGCGCTGATCGCGCCGTGGCGCGTCTTCACGCCCGACGGCACGATCTGCGCGGGGCTCCCCGGCGGGGAGGTCGCCGGACCGGAGGAGCCCCTCGGCTGACCCCGTCAGACCTCCAGGTCGGCCTCGACCTTGGTGAGCTGGTGGCGGGCCATCGCCAGGTTGGCGCGGCCCTTGTCCAGCGCCAGGTAGAGGAAGAGGCCCTTGCCGCCGCGGCCGGTGAGCGGGCGGATCAGGTGGTACTGACTGCTCAGGGTGATGAGGATGTCCTCGATCCCGTCGCCCAGGCCGAGCATGTCCATGGTGCGCATCTTCGCCCGGACCACGTCGGTGTTGCCGGCGGCGGCGACGTTCAGGTCGAAGCCGCCGGGGCCGTCGAGGGTGGCCAGGGCCATGCCGCTGTTGTAGTCGACCAGGGCCGCGCCGATGGCGCCCTCGATCACGGTCATGGCCTGCTTGAGCGCGCCTGCGGCGTCGGTCATGTCACTGTCTCCACTTCGTCGGTGCGTCTGAATGTCGGTAGATCGGTACGTCGGTACGTCGGTACGTCGGCACATCGGTACGTCGTCAGGTCGGTGCGGTGGTGCCGGGTGGGCCCGCAGGCCCGGGGTGTCAGTAGTCCCTGGACTCCCGGGCGTCCCGGGCGTCCTTCGGCAGGAGCGTGTCGTTCAGGAGCGCGGTGATGCGCTGGGCGGAACGGCGGGCCTCCAGGTGCAGGCGGCCGACGTTCGCGTCCGGGTGGGCGAGGAGGGTGAGCACGCAGCTGCCTCCGGCGGCGTAGGTGGCGACGTAGCCGTGCTCACCGCGGACCAGCGACTCCCGGAACTCCCCCTGGCCAGTGGTGTCGGCGAGCCGTTGGGCGAGGCTGAGCGAGGCGGCGGTCATCGCGGCCAGGTCCGAGGGCTCGGTCCCGTGGGTGTCGTGGGCGACCAGCAGGCCGTCCACACTGGCCACCAGGCCGCCCGCGAGGTGCGGCACCCGGTGCTTGATGGCGCGGAGTTCGGCCAGCAGCTCGGTCTCCAAGGCGATCAGTTGTCTCCTTCCGACACGCTGCTTGAGCGCCCGCCTCATGGCCGTGAGGGCGGGGTCGCGGGCGGAGAGAGGTTCAAAGTCGGGCCTCCAGAAGGGTTCGGACCCGGATCAGCAGCGCGATGTCCGGGTCGGCGGCGGTGAGCGGGAGGGCGGTGGTCCGCGGTCCGGCCGGGGCCGGCACCGGGGCCGGCACCGGCACGGTCGGGTCGGACGGCGCGAGCGGGGCGGGCGCGACGGGCGTCGTTGCGCGACCGGTGAGCGCGGCGAGCGCCGCACCGGGAACGCGCCGGTGCAGTCCACCGGGCCCCCGCGGTGCCGGCACCCCGCCGACCGGGCCCGACCCCGCCGCACACCCGGCGCCGGCTGCCGCACCGGGCCCGACGCCCGGTCCGGCCTCGGATCCGGCCTCGGGTCCGGTCAGCAGACCGGCGGCGGCGAGGCGGCGGACGTCCGCCGTGGTCGCGAACGCGGAACGGCCGAGCAGCCGGGCCAGCTCCGCCGGGGTTCTCCGGCCGTCCGCGTGGTCGAGCAGCTCGCACTGCCGCCGGGTCGGCGGGCGGACCCGGCGGGCGTGGCGCCCCGGGGCGGCGGTCTGCGGGGCCACCCGGCGCAGCGGCGCGGTGTCCAGCTGGGCCGAGGGCCAGATCCGGTCCAGCAGCTGCCGTCGGCGTTCGGCCTCCCGGCGGAGCCGCTCGGCGCCGACCGCGGCCACCGGGCCGAGCCAGTGCCGCAGGCCCGGGGCGAAGGTCCAGGAGGCGAGGGTGGCGGGGGTGTCGAGCAGGAAGCAGGCGGCGTCGTAGAGGGTGCCGAGGTGGCAGAGTTCGAGTTCGCCGCGGGTGAGCCGGCCCCGTTCGACCAGCGCCTCGCCGACCCGGGCGTACGGGCCGAAGCGGTGGACGGCCTCCTGCCAGGTGTCGCGGTCGAGGCGGCCGCTGACGGTGAGCAGGGTGGCGAGGTCGGGGGCCCGGTCGGACTCGGCGTGGGCGATCAGGCCGTCGACGAGGTAGACGGTCCCGGCGGGCCCGCGCAGGGCTCCGGTGGCGCGTTCGCCGGCGAGCCGTTCGACGGCCGCGCCCGGGGTCCAGCCGGGGGCGACGGCGACCGGGAGCACGGGCGCCACCGGGCCTGCCGGTGGCCGAAAGCCGACCGCGGTGCCCTCCCCGGCGGCCGGGTCGCTGGTGACGGGGTGCGTCATCCGAGCACCAGTTCCTCGGCGAGCGACTGGAGGCGGTAGCGGGCGCCGGCGAGGTTGCCCTCGGCCCGGTCGAGCCAGAGGTGCAGGACGAGTCGGCTGTCGAAAACGGTGTCGATGAAGCAAAGGAGGTGGTAACTGCGGCCCGCGGTCAGGATGATGTCCTGCAGCGGTGCCTTGCGGTCCTCCGCCGCGGTGAAGGTCGAGCCCTCGACGGCCGCCCGGACCAGGTCGGTCGCTTCCGCTGCCGTGGTGTCGTGGTCGCCGGTCGGACTGACTCCGACGCTGCCCAGGGCGAGTCCGCTGCTCCAGTCGATCAGACTGGCGGCACGGGCCCCGGCGATCGCCATCGCCTGGGACAGGCACTCGTCGATACCCGGCACTCGGGCTCCTTCGGAGGGTTCGGGGAGGAAGCGGCGCAGGAGAGCCGGCGCAGGGCGTGGCCCCCGGGCGCCGGGCGACCGCCACGACCAGTGGCGGGTTCGACACGGAAGGCTACTGCCGGATCCCGTACGACGAACATTCCAATGGCATATTCACACCACAACCAGGTGTTTTCAGCCATCGTTTGACGGACCATCAGACCGGAGTCCCCGGCATCGCCGCTGCCCGGACGCCTGTACGTGACACGAACGCACGACCCACCTGGCACGGGACCTTGGCCGGTTGTCGGCCACGCCGATGGGTTTCGGGCCGCGGATGCGATAGGACCGGAGTCGCCCGGCCTCCGGGACCGCACCCCGGCACCGCCTGCACGACACCCGACCCGCCACCCCGGCGCAACGACTCCGGCACGACGACTCCCGCGCAACGACTCCGGCACGACGAACCCGCCACAACGACGAAGCGGCCGCTCCCCCGAGGGGGAACGACCGCTTCCGATGGAGCGCCAGGCCCGGGTTGCACGGACTCTCCCTACTGAAAGTAGGACGTGCTCTGGTAGCACCGCTGACGCCTGGTCGAGCTCGCCCGATCCCCGCTCCGCGAAGATCGTTTCCTCTCGACGGACAGAACAGTAGCAGGCCGGCGCGCCCGATCGGAAATCGGTTCCCCAGGTCAGGCCGGTCGCACGGGGAGTCGGTCGGCGTACGATCGAAATACGGCGACCACCTGCGCACCCCAGGGAGCGTCCGATGCTGCCCACCCCCCTGGAGACGACCGGCCTCGCGCCGGCGCCCGGATTAACCACCGCACCCGACCGCGCCTCCGCGCGCGGCGCACTCGCGACGGCCGCCGCCGGGACCGGAACCCGGACGGGCGGCCCGCCGCTGTCCGAGGACTCCGGCGCGAGACGAAAGAGCGGACCATGTCAGTCACCATCTCCTCGGCCGGCCCGGACCGGGCCGGCGCCGCGCCCTTCGAGACGATCCCGGTCGGCCAGGGCCCGCACAGCGTGGCCGCGAGCGGCGACGGCCGGCGGGTGTACGTCACCAACTTCAACGACGGGACGGTGACCGCCGTCGACACCCCGGCGAACACCGTCGCGATGACCTTCGAGGTCGGGCCCAGCCCGTACGGCGTGGCCGTGGCCCCCGACGGCGAGCGCCTGTACGTCGCGGCGAACGCCTCCACCTTCATCAAGGTCTACGAGACCGCCACCGGCGACCGGGCCATCAGCAGCGGCACGGGCGCCCGGCCGTACGGACTGACCATCACCGTCCACCCCGAACAGCTGCTGATCGCCAACGCCGGCGACGACCAGGTGATGATCTCCGACCTGCTCACCAAGAGCCACGGCACCCTGACCGGCATCGACTTCCCGGTCGGCCTCGCCGCCGATCCGAGCGGCAACCGCTTCTACGCCAGCAACTACTTCAGCGGCTCGGTCACGGTGTACGACGCGACCGAGCTCATCGCGGTCGACGGGCCGACGCCCGCCGAACCGCTCGCGGTGATCCAGGTCCCCCGGGGCCCGTACGGGCTGGCCGTCGGCCCGCACGACTCGCAGCTGTACGTGGCCCACTTCCCGTTCGACGCGGTCTCCGTGGTCGACCTCAACAGCCGCACGGTCACCCGCAGCATCGCCGTCCCCGGCGGCCCGCGGGGGGTGGCGGTGAGCCCGGACGGCACCCGCCTCTACGTCACCAACTTCTTCGACCGGACCCTGTCGGTGATCCCACTCTGACCCCCCGACCCGCACCCCGACCCCTTATTCGCACCTGCGTTCGATTTCAGGCGTAGGCTGGGCTCATGAGCACCACCGCCGCCGTGCACCTCCAGCCGTCGCTGTTCGACGACCCCGGGCCGGCCGGGCCCGCCCTCGGGCCGCTGGCCGGGGTTCGCCGCGAGGTGCTGGGGGCCGGTGCCTGGGTGGACGTGCTGCCCGGCTGGCTGCACGGCGCCGACCGGCTGTTCGAACAGCTGGCCGCCGAGGTGCCGTGGCGGGCCGAGCGGCGCGAGATGTACGAGCGGACCGTCGACGTCCCCCGGCTGCTCGCCTCGTACCGGGAGGACGACGCACCGCCGCACCCGGTACTGGGCGCGGCGCGGACGGCGCTGAGCACGTACTACCGGCGCGAGCTGGGCGAGCCGTTCCGCACGCTGGGGCTCTGCTACTACCGGGACGGCCGGGACAGCGTGGCCTGGCACGGCGACCGGATCGGGCGGGGGGAGCGCGAGGACACCCTGGTGGCGATCCTGTCGGTCGGCGAACCCCGTGCCCTGCTGCTGCGGCCCCGGGGCGGCGGAGCACCGGTGGTCCGGCACCGGCTGGGGCACGGGGACCTGCTGGTGATGGGCGGCTCGTGCCAGCGGACCTGGGAGCACGCGGTACCCAAGACGGCCCGGCCGACGGGGCCCCGGATCAGCATCCAGTTCCGGCCGCGCGGCGTCGCCTGATCCCCCACCGGAGCGCCTGCCGACCCGGCCGACCCCGCCCGGCCCCACCGACCCGGCCGACCCCACCCGGCCCGGCCGACGCCGCCGGCCCGGAGCGACCGGAGCACCCGGAGAGGAGGCCGCCGCATGCCGAAGGCGGGCAGGTACCACGAGGGCGTCCCCTGCTGGGTCGAGCTGGCCGCGGTCGACCTCGGGCGGGCCCGGCGCTTCTACGGCGGGCTGTTCGCCTGGGAGTTCGTCGAGCTGCCGGACCGGACGGTGGCGACCCTGCGCGGCGCCCAGGTCGCCGGCCTCACCGCGCGGCCCGCGGGCGGGCCGCAGTCCTGGACGACCTACCTCGCGGTGGCCGACGCCGAGCGGACGGCGCAGGCGGTCCGGGCGGCCGGCGGGCGGCTCCTCCGGGAGCCGTACGAGCTGCCCGAGGAGGGCCGGGCGGCGCTCGCGGCCGATCCGGTCGGCGCGGTGTTCGGGCTCCGACAGGGGACGCTGTGGCAGGGTGCGGGCCTGGTCGACGAACCGGCCGCGTTCAGCTGGAGCGAGCAGCACTCCCCCGAACCGGACGCCGCCCGGGCGTTCTACCGGCGGGTCTTCGGCTACTCCTACGGGCGCGAGGTCGACGGCGCCACGGTGTTCCGGGTCGACGGGATGCCGGTCGGGGGGATCGCCCGGCGGCCCGGGCCCGGCTGGGCGGTCCACTTCGGGGCCGCCGACACCGACCGCGCGGTCGAGCGGGTACGGGACCTCGGCGGGACGGTCCGGTCCGGACCGGAGCCGACGCCGTACGGGCGCCGGGCGGTGGTCGCCGACGACGGCGGGGCGGCGTTCACCCTGGTCGGCCCGGTCTCGACCGCAGAGCCGGCGGCCGCCTGAGGCCCGACGCCCTACGCGCTCTCCAACGCCGCGCGGAGGCGGGCGATGTCCTCGGCGTCCTTCGGCCGGCGGGGGCGGCGCGGGTCCCAGACCGGCATCATCCGCTTGATCTCGATCTGCGCCCCGGGGGCGACGATCGGGCAGTCGACGCCGTCGAGGCGGCCCGGCGGCCCGGCCAGCAGCCCGGCCGGCCACGGCGTCCCGGCCCAGGGGCCGCCGGCCACCAGGGCCCGGCCGTCGGGGGCGAGGTCGACCAGGGCGAAGCTCGACTCCAGGCCGTCCTTGACGAAGTCGAGCTGCTGCTCCGGCGGGACGCCCTCCAGCGGCGCGTACCCGAGGGCCCCCAGGCCCGCGGCGAGGACGGCGGCGTCGGCGGCCGGGGCGAACCAGTCGATGTCCTCGTGGTCGCGGGTCTGCTCGCCGAGGAAGAAGTCCATAGCCCAGCCGCCGCGCAGCCAGACGCGCGTACCGAGACGGTGGGCGAGGCCCACCGTCTCGGCGATCTGCGCGAGTTGCCCGTCGGCACGTTCCCGGTCCATGATCCCCACCTCCACGGCCCGGACGCTACACCCGCCGCAGCTCCTCCGTCGCGGCGTTTTCCGCCGGGGACCCGGTCCGCCGGCCCTCAGTCCTTGACGGCGCCCGCCAGCCCGGAGACCAGCTTGCGCTGCACCGCGATGAAGAAGATCAGCACCGGCACGGTCATCAGCGTCGAGGCCGCCATGATGCCGCCCCAGTCGTTCTCGTCCGGCTTGAAGAACACCAGCAGCGCGGAGGGCAGGGTCTGGTTCTCGGTCGCGCTGATGATGAAGGTCTTGGCGAAGACGAAGTCGTTCCACGCCGCGATGAAGGAGAACACGCTGGTCGCGGCCAGTCCCGGGGCGACCAGCGGCAGCAGGATCGTCCACAGGATCCGGGCCCGGCTCGCGCCGTCGATCTGCGCGGCCTCCTCGATCGACACCGGCACCGCGGCGACGAAGCCCCGCATCATCCAGATCCCGAACGGCAGCGAGAACGCCAACTGCACCAGGACCAGCGAGGCCAGGGTGTTGAGGCCGATGCCCGGCGCGAACCGGCCCGCGTCGCGGAACATGAAGAACAGCGGGATGGTCAGCGCCTCGACCGGGATCATCTGGGCGATCAGGAACATCACCATGATCGTGGTGCGGAAGCGGAAGTCGAACCTGGTCACCGCGACCGCCGCGAGGAAGACCACGATCGCGGAGAGCACCACCACCGACAGGGCGATGACCAGGCTGTTGAGGAAGTACCGGCCGAAGCCGTCCACGCCGAGCACCTGGCGGAAGCTCTCCAGGGTCGGGTGCGCCGTCCACGGACGGGGGTCGAGCGACTGCACCTCCCCCTTGGGCTTGAAGGCCGAGAGCACCATCCAGAAGATCGGGAAGGCGGTGACGACGGCCACCACGAGGGCGGTGGTGTTGGCGCCGAACCGCCAACGGCTACGGGTGTTCACAGTTCGTTCCCCGTCCTGCGCAGCGAGCGGATGTAGAGGACGGTCGGGACCACCAGGATCAGCAGCATGATCACGCCGATGGCCGCGCCGAGCCCGTACTGGGAGGAGGCGAAGGCCTTCTGGTAGGCGTAGACGTTGAGGACGAGGTTCTGGCCGGCGATGCCGCCGCCCTCGGTCATCACGTAGATCTGGGTGAAGACCTTGAAGTCCCAGATGACCGACTGGATCACCACGATGGTCAGGATCGGCCGGAGCATCGGCGCGGTGATCCGGCGGAAGGTGCTCCAGGTGCCGGCGCCGTCCAGCGACGCCGCCTCCAGGATCTCGGTCGGGATCGCCTTGATGCCCGCGTAGAGCGTCACCATCACGAACGGGAAGGAGTGCCAGACGACGACGGCGCCGACGATCAGGAAGGCCGTCCACTTGTCGTAGAACCAGTTGTACTCGTGGAAGCCGTCCAGGCCGAGGCTCACCAGGGTCTTGTTGACCAGCCCGAGGTTGGTGTCGAAGAGGAAGCTCCACACCGTCGAACCGGTCATCGCGGGCGCCGCCCAGGCCGCCATCGCGGCGGTGGTCAGCACCAGCCGGGGCACCCGGCCGACCCTGGTCAGCAGCACCGCGAGGGTGGCGCCGACGGCCAGGGTGGCGACCACGCAGAACGCGGCGAAGCCGATCGTCTGCAGCAGCACCGACCAGAACTGCCCGTCGCTCAGGATCGTCCGGTAGTTGCCGAGGCCGACGAAGCTGGTCGGCACACCGCCGGAGGCCTGCGCCTGACCGAAGTTCAGGACGGACAGCAGACCGAGCTGGTAGATCGGGTAGGCGACCAGCGGGATCATGACGACCGCCGCCGGCAGCAGGAGCAGCAGTGGGGGGCGGCGTCGGCCGCGCGGGGGCGCGGCCGACGCGGTGCCCCGGCGCCGCCCGCTCGGGGAGGGCGGCGCCGCCGGGGCGGTCGTGGTGGGTGCGGACACGTGCGGGACCTGCTCTCTGGATGCCCGGGGGCCAGGGCTCAGTGGGCGGCGAAGGCCGAGGTGATCTGCGTGGCGGCGTCGCCCGAGGCCTTCGCCACGTCCGCCTTGCCGGTGACGACCTGCTGGAGCATGGTCGGGATGACGGACTGCGCGTCGATCTGCGCCCACGCCTGGTCCAGCGGGACGAACCGGGTGCCGGCCGCGATGGTGTCGGTGAACGGCTTCAGGAAGGCGTCCTTGGCCGCGACCTTGCTGTTGACCGACTTCAGCGTCGGCAGGTTGCCCATCGCGTCGTACATCTGCTCCTGGTACACCGGGCTCGCCAGCAGCTGGGCGAACTGCACGGCCAGGGTGCGGTGCTTGGCCGCCTTCATGACGCCGAGGTTGTTGCCGCCGGCGAACGCCGGGGCGATCGTGCCGGCCTTGGAGCCGGGCAGCGGGACGACCGCGTACTTGTCCTTGGCCGCGCCCGCGTCCACCTTGCTGCGGCTGGAGTTCGGCAGGATCGCCATGGCCGCCTTGCCGGCCGCGAACAGGTCGACGGTCTTGCCGCCGGTGAGGTCGGCGCACTGCTGGGCCGGGCAGCCGGCCTCGTTGAACAGGTCGGTGTAGCGCTTAACCCCGGCCTGCGAGGCGGCCGAGTTGATCGCCGCCTTGTACGCCGCGCCGTCCTTGGCCGCGATGTCGCCGCCCGCGTCCCAGACGAAGGGCAGCGCGCCGAAGGTGTACTTGCCGCCGACCGCGATGCCGAAGGTGTCGGGGTGCGCGGCGTGGATCTTCCGGGCAGCGGCGACCAGGTCGTCGTACGAGGCCGGCGCGGCCAGGCCCGCCTCGGTGAACAGGTCGGTGCGGTAGTAGAGCGCGCGGACGCCGACCCACCACGGCAGGCCGTAGGTCTTGCCGTCGAGCACGGCGGTCGCGGCGATCGCCGGGTCGAGGTCGTCCTTGTCCTTCCAGCTGCCGAGGTCGGAGCCGATCTCGGCGAGGCCGCCGGCCGCGACGTAGCCCGGGAGGTCGGTGTTGCCGAACTCGACCAGGTCCGGGGCGCTGTTGGGGTCGTTGAAGGCGCCCTTCATCTTGGCGGCGCGGGCCGAGGCGTCGGTGTCGATGTAGCTGATGTTGACGGTGACGCCCTGGTGGGCGGACTGGAACTCGGTGACCGCCTTGGCGACCACCGCCTCCTTGGCGGCGTTGCCGGCCTCGTTGTACAGCCAGACCTGCAGCGTTCCGGTCTTGTCGTCGGCGGCCTTCTCGCCGGCCGGCACCGCGGTGCCGGGCGAACAGGCGGCGGCCGCGAGGCAGGTGGCGGCGAGGACGGCGGCCGCGGTGGTCCGTCTGGCGATGCGCATGGTGTGGAGCCTCCCCTCCCGACAGCTGCCGCCGTCGACGCGCCGCTGGGAACGGACGCGTCGAAGCAGGCCCTGACCGGGGCCGGTGGTGGGTGGGTGCGTTGGACCGCGAGTGCGTGAACGCGTCGTAGCGGGGGTGGTGATGCGTGTGGACACGGCAGTGCGACCGCTCGGGTGGGCTGCGTCGCCTGCTCGATGCCAGGGACGTTAGGCGGGGGCGCTCACGGCCAACAAGACCCGATTCGGGAAGTTTTGCAGTGCACAACGGTGTATCGAAAACGCGGCGCTCCTGCCCGCAAGGGGTACGGTTCGACAACCGCCGCAGTCGGGTGGCGGAACGAGAGGGGAACGGACCGATGACGGACCAGACGGCCGCCACCACCGGGAAACCGAGGAAGGCGACGGGCGAGCGCAACCAGTCGTCCTCGCTGCGCCGGGCACTGTCCGTCCTCGGCTACGTCCGCGACCACGGCGACGGACGCGGCGTCCCGCTCGCCCAGCTCGCCGAGGCGCTGGACCTCAACAAGTCGACCGTGCTGCGGCTGACCGGCCCGCTGCTGGACGAGCACCTGCTCGACCGCGACCGGGAGACCGGCTGGTTCCGGCTCGGCCACGGCTCGCTCCGGCTCGGCCAGGCCTACCTCTCCACCCTCGACCTGCGCAGCGTCGCCGCCGAACACCTGAGACGCCTCCAGCGGGAGGCCGGCGAGACCGTCCACCTGACCGTCTGGCAGGCGCCCGGCATCGTCTACCTGGACAAGGTCGAGGACGAGACCAACGTCCGGATGGCCTCGCGGGTCGGCAGCCGGGCCCCCGCCTACTGCACCGCGACCGGAAAGGCGATCCTGGCCTGGCTCCCCGAGGAGGCGGTCGCCGAGGTCGTCGCGGCCGGCCTGCGCCCGGTCACCGCCTGGACCATCTCCGACGAGACCCGGCTGCGCGCCGACCTCGCCCGCATCCGCGCCCGCGGCTACTCCATCGACGACCGGGAGAACGAACCCGAGGTCCGCTGCGTCGCCGCCCCGATCTTCGACCACACCGGCGAGGTCACCGCCGCGCTCTCGGTCTCCGGCCTCACCTCCCGGATGACCGCCGCCCGGGTGCGCGCTCTCGGACCGGTGGTCGCCCAGGTGGGGCTGCGCGTCTCCCGCGAACTCGGCTCCGACCGGCCCGTCCCGTAGGGCCCGCCGGGCAGGCCACTGCCGACGGAAACGCGAACGGGGCCCGGCCCCTCCTGCTGGAGGTGCCGGGCCCCGCCCGATCCTGGAGCGCCAGGCCCGGGTTGCACGGACTCTCCCCACTGAAAGTGGGACGTGCTCTGGTAGCACCGCTGACGCCTGACGAGAGATCATTTCCCTCGCGACAGGAAGAACAGTACCAGTCCGGAACACCGGTCCGAACCACAGGAGAACCGCGCATGTCCGTCACCACACCGCCCGAGACCGTCGAGTACGCCCCCGGGCGCCTCATGGACGTCCACCGGCCGCCGGCCGCACTCGCCGGGCCCTGGCCCGTGGTCCTCCTCTGGCACGGCAAGGCCCCCGACAGCCGCTTCGAGGTCGCCCCGCTCGCCCGGGAGGCGGCCGGGCACGGCCTGCTGGTACTCGCCCCCGACTGGCGGTCCGACGCCGGGGACAGCGGCCGCGCCGACCTGTTGGGCTCCCTGGAGCACGCCCGGCGGCACGCCGCCGACCACGGCGGCGACCCCGCGCTCGGTTTCGTCCTGGCCGGCTGGTCGATGTCCGGCCGCGAGGCGATAGCCGTGGCCACCAGCCGCGACACCCCCGAGGACCGCCGCCCCACGGCGGCCGTCGGCATCGCCTCCAGCTACGCCCGCCCCGCGGTCACCACCGGGGAGGCCCCGCTCGGCGCCCTCGCCGACCGCCCCTCTCCCGTCCCGCTCTTCCTGGTCCACGGCACCGGGGACGACCTCGTGCCGGCCGACACCACCCGCGCCCTGGACACCGCCCTGCTGACACCGGCGGCCGAGTTCCTGGAGCTCGACACCGACCACGCCGGCGTCGTCCTCACCGAGTACGACCCGGCCCTCGGCCACTGCGTCGCCGCCCGCACCCCCGGGGCGGTCCTGGCCGGCCGCGCCACCGCCGCCCTGCTGGCCCGCGCCGCCGGCCGCGCCTGACGGAACGCGAACGGGCCCGGTACCTGGAATTCAGGTACCGGGCCCGTTCGACCGTGGAGCGCCAGGCCCGGGTTGCACGGACTCTCCCCACTGAAAGTGGGACGTGCTCTGGTAGCACCGCTGACGCCTGGCGAGGGATTCTGTCCGTCCCCCTCGCGACAAGAGGAACACTACCAGCTCAGAACGGGTGTCCGAACCGCGGGGAACGCCCGGGTGACTCCGGGTCACCCCTGGACGGCGCCCGCGGAGGCCGGGGCACCAGATCCGGTCTGACGGACCGAAGGCGGGGTGCCG
Organism: Streptomyces sp. NRRL F-6131; assembly: GCA_000719695.1. GTDB lineage: Bacteria > Actinomycetota > Actinomycetes > Streptomycetales > Streptomycetaceae > Kitasatospora. The sequence goes on along the minus strand of JOHN01000013.1, from coordinate 81,087 downwards.
CGAGGAGGGCGGCGGCGAGGGCGGCGGCGGTGAGGAGGAGGACGTGGGCGGCCTCGGAGACCGGTGCGGCGAGGGCGAGGGTGCCGTGGCGGTGCTCGACGAAGCCGTTGTGGAAGAGCCAGGCCGCGAGGCCGATCAGCGGCGCAGCGGACGGGCGGGAACGGCGGCCGACGGCGGCGCAGAGGGCGGCGAAGGCGGTGAACGCGACCCAGGTGGAGCGGAGTTCACCGAGCACGGCGAGCACCGGCAGCAGCGCGGCGGACGCGGTGAGGGTGACCGCCGCGGACACCGAGGGGGCGGGGCCCGTCATGCCGTCACCGTGAGGCGGCCGCGGGGGTGGCGTTCCAGGGCCTCCAGTTCGCGCTGGAGCGGCGGCTTGGGGACGGCCAGGACCGGGCAGACGGCGTGCCGCACGCAGTAGGCGGTGACCGACGGGCGCAGGGTGCGGGCGAGCAGGCCGCGGGGGCCGGCGCCGAGCACCAGGAGGTCCTCCGGCCGGTCGGCGCAGCGGACCAGGGCCTGCCCGGTCTCGCCGCGGACGGCGACGCTGCGCAGCCGGACGCCCGCCCAGGCGCCGCCGAAGGCCTGGTCGAGGGCCTCGCGCAGCCGGGTGGCGGCGGCGTCGCGGCAGGCGGAGAGCAGCGGCGGGCAGGGCGAGCGGCGGTAGCCGAACTCGCCGCCGACCGGGGTCCAGCAGTGCACGGCGAGGAGTTCGGCGTCCCGTCGGCGGGCCTCGGCGACGGCCCGGTGCAGGGCCGCGAGGCTGCCGAGCGAGCCGCTGACGCCGACCACGATCCGGCCGCGGCCGTCGTCCTCCGGCGCGTCCGGCTCGGTGGGGAGGGCTGTCGGCTCGTCCGCCTCGTCCGCCTCGTCCGCCTCGTCCGCCTCGTCCGTCATGGTGCGGTCCGTCCTTCCGGCTGATGACTGATGACTGATCACTGGTGACTGGTGTCGTGGTCAGCCAAGCCCGGTGGAGGACGGTCGGGCGGTTCGTTGACGGGGTCCTGACGCGCCGGGGGCCGGTCCGTACGGGTTCCTGACGCGGGTCGGCCCCGGACGCGGCGGGCGTCCGGGGCCGACGGTGTGGGGCGGTGACGGTCAGCGCCGGGCGCCGGGGCGGAGCCAGACGACCCAGGTGAGGGCGGAGCAGAACAGGTAGGCGGCGAGGAAGGCCAGGTAGGCGTTGTCCCCGTTGCCGCTGCTGAGGAAGGACTGCCGGAAGGCCAGGTTGACCAGCACCCCGCCGAAGGCGCCGATCGCGCCGGCCAGGCCGATCAGCGCGGCGGTGCGCCGGCGGGCGGTGGCCTCGGCCGCGACCGGGTCGGCCCCGTCCGCGACGGTGAGCCTGGCCCGGCCCTCGTAGTGGGCGGGGATCATCTTGTACGTCGAGCCGTTGCCGATCCCGCTGAGGACGAAGAGCACGACGAAACCGGAGAGGAAGAGCGGCAGCGAGCCGGCCCGGGAGGCGGCCAGGACGACGGCGGTGCCGGCGCCCATCGCGACGAAGGTGCAGAGGGTGACCCAGGGGCCGCCCCAGCGGTCGGCGAGCCGGCCGCCGACGGGCCGCAGCAGGGAGCCGAGCAGCGGGCCGAGGAAGGTGAGGGCGGCGGCCTTGACCGGGGTGTCGAAGCGGTCGTGGAACTGCACCTGGAGGACCTGCCCGAAGGCGAAGCCGAAGCCGATGAACGAGCCGAAGGTGCCGATGTACAGGGTGGAGACGGCCCAGCCGTACGGGTCGCGGGCGACCTCGCGCAGCGAGCGGTCGGCGGGGGCGCCGGGTTCGCGGGGCACGGCCGGCAGGTTGTCCATCCGGCGCCAGGCGAGCGTGGCGGCCACGAGCACCAGCGGCAGGTAGATCAGCGGCAGCAGCCGGGGGTGGGAGGCGCCGGCGGTGGCCAGCACCAGCAGGCCGAGCAACTGCACGGCGGGGACGCCGAGGTTGCCGCCGCCCGCGTTGATGCCGAGGGCCCAGCCCTTGAGGCGGTGCGGGTAGAAGGCGTTGATGTTGGCCATCGAGGAGGCGAAGTTGCCGCCGCCGACACCGGCGACGCAGGCCACCGCGAGCAGGGTGCCGTAGGAGACGCCGGGGGTGAGGACGAGCGCGGCGAGACCGGTCGGGACGAGCAGCAGCAGGGCGCTGACAACCGTCCAGGTGCGGCCGCCGAAGCGGGCGACGGCGTAGGTGTAGGGGAGACGGAGCAGGCCGCCGAGCGCGGTGGGCAGGGCGGTCAGGGTGAACTTCCCGGCCGGGTCGATGTGGTACTCCGGGCCGAGGAAGAGCACCAGGACGGACCACAGGCTCCAGACCGAGAAGCCGATGTGCTCGGAGAGGACGGAGAGGATCAGGTTGCGGCGCGCGGTCCGGGCGCCGGTGCGGTCCCAGAACTCCCGGTCCTCCGGGTCCCAGTGGGTGAGGGTGCGGGCGGCCGCCCGGGCCGGTGCCTGGTCGACGACGGTGGTCATGTCCGGTCCTTCCGGGTGGCGCCGGCGCGGGCCCTGACCGGCCACCGGCGGAGGACGGCGGGGGTGCCGTCGGGGGCGGTGTCCTCGTCCAGGCAGCGGCCGTCGAGGAGGTCGAAGGTCTGCTTGTACATCGGCGAGGCGAGCGTCGGCCGGCCCTCGCGGCTGCCGATCAGGCCGCGGGAGAGCACGTGGGCGCCGCTGAACGGGTCACGGTTGTCGACGGCGTGCAGCGCGCCGGAGCGGTCGACGAACAGGGCCACCTGGGTGTCGGTGTCGGGCAGCAGGACGGCGACGCCGCGGCCCGGTTGCAGGTCGTCGAGGGCGCAGACGGGCTGCCAGCGGGTTCCGTCGTGGATCTCCACGGTCACTTGACGAGCACCTCCAGTCGGGGACCGGCCACGAGGACCGGGGCGGGGGCGGCGAGGACGTAGCCGTCCTCGTCGGGGCGGGCGGGGCGGATCTGGCCGCGTTCGGGGACGAAGGTGACGGCCGGGTCGGGAGTGCCGGGGGCGTTGACGAAGGAGGCGAAGCGGCGGAGCCGGTCCGGGTCGGCCAGCGTAGCGGCCCACTCGTCCTGGTAGGAATCGATGTGGCGGGCCATCAGGGCGTCGAGTTCGGCGGCGATGCCGAGCGAGTCGTCGAGGACCACCGCCCGCAGGTGGTCCAGACCACCGTCGAGCCGCTCCAGCCAGACCGAGGTGCGCTCCAGGCGGTCGGCGGTGCGGATGTAGAACATCAGGTAGCGGTCGATGGTGCGGATCAGGGTCTCGCGGTCCAGGTCGGCGGCGAGCAGGTCGGCGTGGCGGGGCGTCATTCCGCCGTTGCCGCCGACGTAGAGGTTCCAGCCGGACGAGGTGGCGATGACGCCGAAGTCCTTGCTCTGCGCCTCGGCGCACTCGCGGGCGCAGCCGGAGACCGCCGACTTGAGCTTGTGCGGGGAGCGCAACCCCCGGTAGCGCAGCTCCAGTTCGATGGCGAGGCCGACCGAGTCCTGGACGCCGTAGCGGCACCAGGTCTCGCCGACGCAGGACTTCACGGTGCGCAGTGCCTTGCCGTAGGCGTGACCGGACTCGAAGCCGGCGTCCACCAACCTGGCCCAGATCGAGGGAAGTTGGTCGACACTGGCACCGAAGAGGTCGATCCGCTGGCCGCCGGTGATCTTGGTGTAGAGGCCGAAGTCACGGGCCACCTCGCCGATCGCGATCAGGCCGTCGGGGGTGATCTCGCCACCGGGCACCCGGGGCACCACCGAGTAGGAGCCGTTGCGCTGGAGGTTCGCCAGGAAGTGGTCGTTGGAGTCCTGCAGGGCGCCCTGTTCGCCGTCCAGGATGTGGCCGTTGGAGAGGCTGGCCAGGATGGAGGCGACCGTCGGCTTGCAGATGTCGCAGCCCTCGCCGGTGCCGTGGCGGTCGACCAGTTCGGAGAACGTGGTGATCCCGGTGACCAGCACGACCTCGTACAGCTCGGCCCGGCTCTGGGTGAAGTGCTCGCACAGGCCGGTCCGCACCTCGGCGCCCGAGGCGGCGAGCTCCTCGGTGACGACGGTGGTGAGCTGCTTGAGGCAGCTGCCGCAGCCGGTGCCGGCCCGGGTGCACTTCTTGACGGCGGCGACGCTCTCGCAGCCCTGCTCGTGGACGGCGGCCCGTACGGCGCCCTGGGTGACGTTGTGGCAGGAGCAGAGCACCGCGTCGTCGGGCAGCGCGATCGGGCCGGCGGCGGCGAACCCGGCGGGCAGCACCAGCTGCTCGGGCGGGGTGGTGAGCGGCTTGCCGGCCATCGCCAGCGGGCGCAGGGTGCCGTAGGCCTCGGTGTCGCCGACCAGGACGCCGCCGAGCAGCGCCCCGTCGGTGCCGATCACGAGCTTGCGGTAGACGCCGAGCCGGCTGTCGCTGTACAGCACGTCGAGCGCGCCCTCGGCGTTGCCGTGCGGGTCGCCGAAGCTGGCGACGTCGACGCCGAGCAGCTTGAGCTTGGTGGAGGTGTCGGCCCCGGTGAAGCCGGAGCCGGGGCGGCCGGCGAGTTCGCGGGCGGCCGTCTCGGCCATCTGGTAGCCGGGCGCGACCAGTCCGTAGACCCGGCCGTCGGCGGCCTGGGCGCACTCGCCGATGGCGAGGACGGCCGGGTCCTCGGTGCGGCAGCGCTCGTCGACCACGATGCCGCCGCGCGGGCCGACCGGCAGGCCGCAGTCGCGGGCGAGCTGGTCCCGGGGGCGGACGCCGGCCGAGAACACCACCAGGTCGGCGGCGAGTTCACGGCCGTCGGAGAGGGTGAGGCCGCGCACCGCGCCGTCCGGGTCAGTGGCGACCCCGCTCGCGGCGGCCGCGGTGTGGACGGTGACGCCGAGGTCCTCGATCTTGCGGCGGAGCAGTTCGCCGCCGCCCTCGTCGACCTGGACGGCCATCAGCCGGGGGGCGAACTCGACGACGTGGGTGGCGAGTCCCATCGCGCGCAGTGCGCCGGCCGCCTCCAGGCCGAGCAGGCCGCCGCCGACCACGACGCCGGTGCCCGTGCCGGCGCTGTCGGCCGTACGGGCCTCGGCCGCGCCGGCCCGGATCCCGTCGAGGTCCTCGACGGTGCGGTAGACGTGGCAGCCCACGGCGTCCTTGCCGGGGACGGGCGGCACGAACGGGACCGAGCCGGTGGCCAGCACCAGGGCGTCGTAGCGCAGTTCGGCGCCGGACCGGGTGGTGACGGTGCGGGCCGCGCGGTCGACGGCGGTGACCGGGTCGCCGAGGCGCAGGTCGATGCCGTGCTCGGCGAGGAAGCCGGGCGGGCAGAGCGTGAGCTCCTCGGGGGTGCGGCCGTCGAAGAGCGAGCTGAGGTGGACGCGGTCGTAGGCGGGGCGCGGTTCCTCGGCGAGCACGGTGACCCGCCAGCGCTCGGCGCCGGGCTGCTCGGTCCAGGCCTCCAGGAAGCGCTGGCCGACCATGCCGTGGCCGACCAGGACGAGGTCCAGCGGCCGCTCGGCCGTGTGCGACGTCATGCGTGACTCCTCGGGGGTGGTGCGGGGTGGGTGGGGCGGATCGGGGGGTGGGGAGCGGGGCTCGGCCCCGGGGCGGCGCGCGGCCGGGGGCGGCGGTCGGACGCGGGGCGGCGGCCGGGCGCGGGGCGGCGGCCGGGCGCGGGTCCGGTCACGGCCGCACGGCTCCCGGGCCGGCCGCGGTCAGCAGGTGGAGCGGGTGGCCGGTGAGCGCGTCGTCGCGGTCCCAGGCGTCGGCGAGGGCGTCCAGCCCGGCCAGGTCGCCGAGCAGGATCGCGCCGACCAGCCGGTCCCCGCGCATCACCAGCTTCTTGTAGCTGCCGCGGGTGGCGTCGGTGAGCCGCAGCACGTCCAGCCCCTCGCCGAGGGTCTCGTCGACGTCGCCGAAGGCCGCGTACTCCAGGCCGCCGGTGGAGAGCCGGGCCGGCGGGCGGGAGCCGGTGTAGCGGGCGTCCGGATCGGCGCCGGACAGCCGCAGCGCCAGCACGTCCGCCTGGTCCCAGGCCGGGATGGCCAGACCCTGGACGGCGCCCCGGTGCTCGGCGCAGTCGCCGATCGCGAAGACGTGCGGGGCGCCGGTGGCGAGCCGGTCGTCGACCAGGACGCCGGTGTTGACCGCGAGGCCGGCCGCGTGCGCGAGCGCGGTGCGCGGGCGGGTCCCGCAGGCGAGCACGACCAGGTCGCAGTCGAGCAGGTAGCCGTTGGCCAGGTGCACCCCGGTGACCCGGACGGCGCCGGTGTCGGCGTCGACGGCGGTGGCGAGCGCCCTCGCCCGGTTGCGGCAGTAGGTGGCGACGCCCAGCGCGTCCAGCCGCTCGCGCAGCACCGCGCCCGCCTCGGCGTCGAGCTGGCGCTCGACCAGGTGCGGCGCCTGGTGCACGATCTCGGTCCGGACGCCGAGCGCGGCCAGTGCCCGGGCGGCGCTGACGCCGAGCACCCCGCCGCCGATCACCACGGCGCGGCGGGCGGCGACGGCCTCCTCGGCGAGCCGGGCGCAGTCGTCCAGCGAGCGCAGGGTGTGCACGCCCTCGGCGAGCCCGGGGCCGTACGCGGGACGGTCACCGGGGTGCCGTCCGTCGGCGTCGTGGCCGCCGTCGGCGGGGCGCAGGCCGCGGATCGGGGGCAGCACCGGGTTGGCGCCGGTGGCCAGGACGAGCTCGTCCCAGGGCTCCACGGTGCCGTCGGCGAGGCCGAGGGCCCGGGCCACCGGGTCGACGGCCACCGCCTCGCAGCCGGTGCGCAGCCGGGCGGTGCCGAGCGGCAGGGCGATCGCCTCGGCGTCGTACCGGCCGGTGAGCACGTCCGCGAGCAGCACCCGGTTGTAGGGGGTGCGGGCCTCGGCCGCGTAGACGGTGACGGTGCCGGGGCCGCCGAGCGCGGTGTACCGCTCGGCGAACCGGGCGGCCGCCATGCCGCCGCCGACCACGGCGATCCGGCGACCGGGCGCGGGCGCCCCGGTGGGGGCGGTTCCGGGCATCACGCCACCGTCCTCTCGTCGTGGGGGCCGCGGCCGGGGGCGCGGGGGTCGGCCGTGGCGCCGGTCGGGTCGTCCGACCGTCCGGCCGCCGCGGCCGGCTCCGTCCGCTCGACCCGGACCGCGCAGGTCTTGAACTCCGGCATCCGGGAGACCGGGTCGAGCGCCGGATTGGTCAGGCTGTTGGCCCGCCCGGCGCCGGGCCAGTGGAACGGCATGAACACCGTGTCCGGCCGGATCCCCGGGCTCACCCGGGCGGGCGCCACCGCCCGGCCGCGCCGGCTCACCACCGCGACCGGGTCGCCGTCCGCGACACCGAGCCGCTCGGCCAGCCGGGGGTGCAGTTCGACGAACGGCCCGGGCGCCGCCGCGTTCAGCTCGGCCACCCGGCGGGTCTGCGCACCGCTCTGGTACTGGGCGAGGACCCGGCCGGTGGTCAGGTGCAGCGGGTACTCCCGGTCCGGCTCCTCGGCCGCCGGACGGTGGGTCACCGCCGCGAAGCGGGCCCGGCCGTCCGGGGTGGCGAAGCGGTCCAGGAAGAGCCGGGGCGTGCCCGGGTGCGCGGGATCCGGGCAGGGCCAGAACACCCCGTCCTCCGCCGCGATCCGCCGGTAGCTGATGCCCGCGTAGTCGGCGTCGCCGCCGGCCGAGGCGCGGCGCAGCTCCTCGAAGACCTGCTCGGCGTCGGCGGGGAAGCCGTGCGGCACGCCGAGCCGTCGGGCGAGTTCGCCCAGCAGCCACAGCTCGCCGCGCACCCCCTCGGGCGGGTCGACGGCCCGCCGGCGCAGGATCACCCGGCCCTCCAGGTTGGTGGTGGTGCCGTCCTCCTCCGCCCACTGGGTGACCGGCAGGACGACGTCGGCCAGCCGGGCCGTCTCGGAGAGCACCAGGTCGGCGACGACCAGCAGGTCCAGGGCGCGCAGCCGGGCCGTGACGTGGGCGGCGTTCGGCGCGGAGACGACCGGGTTGGAGCCCATCAGCAGCAGCGCGCGGGCGCCGTCCGGCCGGCCGAGGCCGTCCAGCAGCTCGTAGGCGGAGCGGCCGGACCGGGGCAGGGTGTCCGGGTCGACGCCCCAGACCCCGGCGACGTGCGCCCGGGCCGCCGGGTCCTCGATCGAGCGGTAGCCGGGCAGTTGGTCGGCCTTCTGGCCGTGCTCGCGGCCGCCCTGGCCGTTGCCCTGGCCGGTCAGGCAGCCGTAACCCGCGTACGGGCGGCCCGCGTTGCCGGTGGCGAGGCAGAGGTCGATCCAGGCGCCGACGGTGTCCGTGCCCTTGCTCTGCTGCTCCGGGCCGCGCGCGGTCAGCACCATGCCGGCCGCCGCGCGGCCGAACAACTCGGCGGCCCGGCGCAGTTGTGCCACCGGGACTCCGGTGATCCGCTCCACCCGGTCGGGCCAGTGCGCCATCGCGGCGGCCCGGGCCCGGTCGAAGCCGGTGGTGCGGGCCGCCACGAACTCCTCGTCCACCAGGCCGTCGGCGATCACCAGGTGGAGCAGGCCGAGGGCGAGCGCGAGGTCGGTCCCGGGCCTGGGCTGGAGGTGCAGGTCGGCCTGGTCGGCGGTCCGGGTGCGGCGCGGGTCGACGACGATCAAGGTGCCGCCGTTCTCCCGCAGTTCGCGGAAGTAGCGGAGCGCGGGCGGCATCGTCTCGGCCGGGTTGCCGCCGACCAGGATCAGGCAGCCGGTGTGCGGGACGTCCGCCAGCGGGAACGGCAGCCCGCGGTCCAGGCCGAACGCGCGGCGGTGCGCGGCGGCGGCCGAGGACATGCAGAACCGGCCGTTGTAGTCGATGTTGGCGGTGCCGAGCACGACCCGGGCGAACTTGCCGAGCTGGTAGGCCTTCTCGTTGGTGAGACCGCCGCCGCCGAACACGCCGACCGCGTCCGCGCCGTGCCGCGCCCGGACGGCGGTGAACCCGGCCACCACCCGGTCCAGGGCCTCGTCCCAGCCGGCCGGGCGCAGCGGACCGCCCGGCCGGTCGCGGACCAGCGGTTCGGTCAGCCGCACGCCCCGGGCCAGCAGGGCGGGCGCGGACTGCCCCTTGCCGCACAGCGCGCCCCGGTTGACGGGGAAGTCCGGGCGCTCCACCACCTCGACGGGCAGCAGCTCGGCGCGGTCGGGGGTGCCGGCGGCAGCCGTGGCGGTCGCCGCCGGGCGCAGCCGCATGCCGCACTGCAGGGCGCAGTACGGGCAGTGCGTGTCGGTCGCCGCGCCCGGGCCGCCGGTGACGGCGGGGGCGCCGGCGGCAGCGGCGCCGGGGACGGAACCGGCGGCGGGGGCGGTGGCAGCGGGGGTCATGACGAGAAATCTCGCCGGGGATCGTTTCACCTCCGGGTCCGCCGTGTTGCGCGCGCGGTACGCCTCCCTCACGCCCGCCACCACCCGTGGTGCGGTGCCGGACATCCCCCGTAACCGGAGCGACCGTTTCGCTAACGCCCGGGTGACGGGCGGGCAATCTCCCCGTAACGACCGGACCGCACCCTTTCGGCCATGGCAACAACCACCCTCACCGGACCGCGCCCCACCCCGCGGCCCGGACCCCTCACCGGCTTCACCATCGGGGTGACCGCCGCCCGCCGCCGGGACGAGCTGACCGCGCTGCTCACCCGGCGCGGCGCCCAGGTCGTCGAGGCGCCGGTGCTGCGGATCGTGCCGCTCGCCGACGACCTCGCGCTGCGCCGGGCGACCGAGGCCTGCCTGGCCGCACCGCTCGACTACGTGGTCGCCACCACCGGCGTCGGCTGGCGCGGGTGGATGAGCGCCGCCGAGGGCTGGGGCCGGGGCGCCGCCCTCGCCGAGGCCTGCCGGCAGGCCGTCGTCCTCACCCGGGGCCCCAAGGCCACCGGCGCCGTCCGGGCCAGCGGCCTCGGCGAGGGCTTCTCCCCCGGCTCCGAAGCCACCGACGAACTGCTCACCTGGCTGCTCGCCCGACCGCTGGCCGGCCGGCGGATCGCCGTCCAGGAGCACGGTGTGCGGCTCGACGACTTCGCGGCCGCGCTGCGCGAACGCGGCGCCGAGGTGATCTCCGTCCCGGTCTACCGCTGGGTCCCGCCGGACGACCCGGCCGCGGTGCGCCGGTTGGTCGAGCAGACCGTCCGCCGCCAGGTCCACGCCCTCGCCTTCACCAGCGCCCCCGCCGTCGCCGCGTTCGTCGAGACGGCCACCGCCGACGGCCTGCGCGACGCCCTGCTGGACGCGCTGCGCGAGGACGTCCTGCCGGTCTGCGTCGGCGCGCTCTGCGCCCGGCCGTTCGCCGACCTGGGCCTGCCGGCCGAGTTCCCCGAGCGCGGCCGGCTCGGCTCGCTGGTCCGCCTGCTCGTGGAGACCCTGCCCGGCCGGGGGCGCCGCGAACTCGTTCTGGGGAGCACCCGGTTGACCCTCCAGGGGAACGCCGCCCTGGTCGACGGGGAGAGCCGGCTGCTCAGCCCGCGCGGCGCCGCCGTGCTGCGCGCGCTCGCCGAGCGCCCCGGCCACGTGCTCAGCCGCGCCGACCTGCTGCGCACGGCCTGGCCCGACGCGGCGGCCGACGAGCACGCCGTCGAGGCGGCGGTCGGCCGGCTGCGGGCCGCGCTGGGGCCGTACGGGAAGCTCATCCGCACCGTGCCCAAGCGCGGCTACCGGCTGGCGGCGGGCTGATGACCGCGCCGCCGCCCGTCCTGCACGGCACCGTCGCACCCGCCCGCGGCACCTGTCCGGGTGCGCCTCGAACGCCGCGGTCCTTCGCGCCGCCCCGCGTCCGCCCGCCGCTCGCCCCCGTCCTGCTCGCCGTCGCCCACGGCAGCCGCTCCGCCGCCGGGGTCGCGGCGAGCCACGCCCTGCTGCGCCGGGTCCGCGCGCTGCGCCCCGGGCTCGACGTCCGCTGCTGCTTCCTCGACCTCGCCCGCCCCTCCCTCCCGGAGGCGCTCGCCGCGCTGGACGGGCGCGCGGCCGTGCTCGTCCCGCTGCTGCTCGGCGGCGGCTACCACCTGCGCGTCGACCTGCCCGAGGCGCTCGCCGCCGCCGGGTTGACCCACCTTCCGCTCGCCCGGGCGCTCGGGCCCCACCCGCTGCTGGCCACCGCGCTCGCCGACCGCCTCGCCGCGGCCGGGCGACCGGCCGGCGCCGGGCCGGTGGTCCTCGCCGCGGCGGGCTCCTCCGACCCGGCGGCCAACGCCGACACCGCGCGCACGGCCGAACTGCTCGCCGAGCGCCTCGCCGACGGCCGGCCGGTCGTCCCCGCCTACCTGTCCGCCGCCCGCCCGACCCCGCAGCAGGCCGTCGCCGCCCTGCACGCCGCCGGCCACCGCCGGGTCTCCGTCGCCACCCATCTGCTCGCCCCCGGATTCTTCGCCGACCGCGCCGCCGCCACCCCCGCCCACTGGACGAGCGCCCCGCTGGGCACCCACGACGCCCTCGCCCACCTGGTCGCCCTCCGCTACGACGAGGCCCGCGCCGGCGCCCCGGCCGCGCTGCGCTGAACCCGCGCTGAGCCGAAGCCGTTCCGGGCTGAACCCACGCTGGGCTGACCCGCGCCGGGCTGCACCACGACGCCCCGGTCGGCGTTCGTCGGCTCGGCTCAGGCCCGCCGACGGCGGTGGTACCCGTACGTCAGGGCGAGGATCAGCGGTCCCCAGAGCACGAACAGACCGCTCGTCACCGCCGCCGGCGCCCGCCACCAGCCGTTGACGAAACCTACGTCCCGGAAGCCCGCGAGGTCGAAGGTGGTGAGCACCCACTGCACGGTCAGCAGCGTGAACGCGCCGCCCGCCACCGTCCCGGCCGCCACCACGAGGCGCCGGGGCACCCGCCGCCCGCCGATCAGCGGCACCCGGGCGGGCACCCTCTCGCCCCACGGCCTGACCAGCCCCGCGCAGACCAGCGCGAACGCCTCGGGGAGCAGCCTCAGCGCGAGGACGTAGGGGACGGTCACCCAGAGCGACAGCTCCTCGCGCGGGACGTCCATCCCCATCTGGAACCCGACCCCGAACGGCAGCCGCCAGAGGCAGAGCGGCAGCGCGAGCAGGGGAAGGGCCCGGGCGCCGCGCAGCGCCCAGGCCGGGACGGGTCGTTCGGTGCGCAGGTCCATCGCGACAGCGGTCATGCCTCCACCCTCCGCCCCCACCGCCCGCGGGAAATCCTGCGCGGGCGCGATCCCCCTCCCCCGCCCGGGGGAGGTCCGCTCCGCCGCGGCCCTGGCTGTCGACCTCCTCACACCCGCCGCGCAATCCCCCACCGCGTCGCCCCCGCGCCCTATCGTGATCTTCGTCGGCGCGCACGCGGATCGGGCGATGGGGTGGAGCAGATGAGCATGTCCCGCACGGCACATCAGCTGATCGGACTACTGGTCGACCCCGGCACCTTCGTGAGCTGGGACGAACCGGTCACCGCCGCCCCACCGGACGCCGAGTACCGGGCGAGCCTGCTGCGGGCGCGGGAGCGGACGGGGACGGACGAGGCGGTGCTCACCGGCCTCGCCCGGATCGGCGGGGAACAGGTCGCCCTGGTCGCCTCCGAGTTCGGCTTCCTCGGCGGATCGATCGGCGTGGCCACGGCCGAGCGGATCACCCGGGCCGTCGAACGGGCCACCGCCGCGCGCCTCCCGCTGATCGCCCTGCCGGTGTCCGGCGGGACCAGGATGCAGGAGGGGTCGGCGGCCTTCCTCTGCATGCTGCGGATCACCGCCGCCGTCCAGGCCCACCGCGCCGCCGGCCTGCCGTACCTCACCTACCTGCGCAACCCCACCATGGGCGGGGTGTTCGCCTCCTGGGGCACGCTCGGGCACCTGGTGTTCGCCGAACCCGGCGCCCGGCTCGGGTTCCTCGGCCCGCGCGTCTACGAGGAGCTGCGGGGCGTCGAACTGCCGCCCGAGGTGCAGCGGGCCGAGACCCTCGCCGAACGCGGCCTGGTGGACGCGGTGGTGGCACCCGAGGAACTCCGCGAGGTCCTGCGTCGCTCGCTCTCCGTCCTGACCCGCCGCGCCTTCCCGTCCACTCCTCCGCCCGCGCCCCCGTCCACCGGTACCTACACCGACACCGACACCGACACCGACCCCGCCGAACGCCCCGACGCCTGGCGGGCCGTCCTCCGCACCCGGCGCCCCGACCGCCCCGGCACCCGCGAACTGCTGCGCCGCACCACCGAGGAACTGGTCCTCCTCGACGCCCCCGGCGGTCGCGACGGCGCCCTCGTCCGGGCCCTCGCCGTCCTCGACGGTCAGCCCGCCGTGATCGTCGGCCAGCAGCGTCAGGCCGGCGCGCAGGAGCGTCCGTTCACCGCCGCCGACCTACGCGCCGTCCGCCGCACCGCCCGGTTCGCCGAACAGCTCGGCCTCCCGCTCGTCACCGTCGTCGACACGGCGGGCGCCGAGCTCTCCGTCCAGGCCGAGCTGGACGGCGTGGCCGTCGAGATCGCGCACTGCCTCACCACCCTGCTCTCCCTCCGCACCCCCGTCCTCGCCGTCCTCCTCGGCCAGGGCTCCGGCGGCGGTGCGCTCGCCCTCCTCCCCGCCGACCACGTCATCGCCGCCGGCAACGCCTGGCTCGCCCCGCTCCCCCCGGAGGGCGCCTCCGCCATCGTCCACCGCGACGGCACCCACGCCCCCGACCTCGCCCGGACCCAGGGCATCGGCGCCCACGACCTCGCCGCCGTCGGGCTCGTCGACACCGTGGTCCCCGAACTCCCCGACGCCGCCGACGAGCCCGCCGCCTTCTGCGCCCGCCTCGGCCACGCCGTCGCCACCACCCTCGCCGGCCTCACCGGCACCCCCGTCCCCGACCGCCTCACCACCCGCACCCACCGCCACCGCCACCTCGGCGACCTCCTCCACCGCCCCTGACCGTCCCGGCCACCCCGGCCACCCCGGCCGCCCTGACCCACCCCGACCGCCCCCATTTGCCCCCGATCGCACGGAAAGTCGACCGGTCCGACTTCCTGAACCGTTCCAACGGGCTCCGGCTGTGGTGGCGGTCTCAGATCAACGGCGACGCGTCGTGGCGGGGGTGCGGCCGTGGGTGACGGCGGCCGGGCGCACACGGTGAGTGCGCTCACAAGGAATCCGTCGGCACGACGGGGCGTAGTGCTCGCGCCGAAGGTGCCGCCGAGGTGGGATCGGCGCAGGTCAGGCGAGGCCGGGGGCAGCCTTCGAATCGACGGCGCGCGAGATCGCTACGACGCGGCGTCGTAGCGACGGGGTCTTGGCGGGGGCCGATCCGGTCTGGCAACAATGGCTCTCGTCGCCGGCCGCACCGGTACCTGTCCCACCGGAGCGCGGCCAACACGAACTGCTGCCGATGCACGCCCCGCGACCGTTATGGCCCCTGTCCGGCCACGGTCCGGGCGGGGCGAGCACCGGCCCAACCTGATTGAGGTCTAGTTCTACATGCCCGCTTTCAAGCTTCGTATGCGTACCTCGGCCGCTCTTCTCGCCGGTGCCGCCGGTCTGACCGCCATCGGCGCCGGCGTGATGCCCGCCACCGCGTCCGCCGCGACCGCCTCGCCGCGGACCATCGCCGCGCAGATCGTCCCGGCGAACCAGCTCGCCTCGTTCAGCAACATCATCGCCCACGAGTCCAGCTGGAACGTGACCGCGACCAACCCGAGCTCGGGCGCGTACGGCCTGGCGCAGGCGCTGCCGGGTTCCAAGATGGCGACCCACGGTGCCGACTGGAAGACCAACCCCACCACCCAGATCCGCTGGGCGCTGGACTACATGAACAGCCGCTACGGCAGCCCGAACGCCGCCTGGGCCTTCTGGCAGAACCACCACTGGTACTAGGCCGAACCGAGGAACCTTCCACGGCACCGGCAATCCGGACCATCTGTCCCCCCTCACCCCGGGGTCGGACAGGGACCACCGGGGTGACCGAAGGCCCGGCCGCGCGCGATCCGCGCGGCCGGGCCTGCGGCCGTTCCGCGGCCGAGGCCGACCGGTGGCCGGCCGGAAGTCAGTCGGACTCCGCCGTCAGGCCCAGCAGTTCACGGGTGCGGCGGTACTTGGCGGCCAGGCGCTCGGCGGTCGCCGGGTCGAGGGTCGCCAGCCGGGCCGGGTCGGAGTTGTGCGCCAGGTCGGCCTGCTTGACGACCAGGGCGCCCGGCGTGGCGAGGATGCGCGCGGTGTACTCCTCCAGCGGCTCGCCGGGGCGCTTGGTGACCGCGTCCACGATGGCCTTGGTGGTGTCGCTCAGCGCGGCCTCGGCCAGCCACTCGCGGGTCAACGCGTCGTCCTCGACGGCGTCGTGCAGCCAGCCGGCCGCGATCTGCTCGGTGCTGCCGCCGCGCGCCGCCACCCCGTGGGCGACCGCCGCCAGGTGCTCGGCGTAGGGGTGGCCGTTCTTGTCGGTCTGCCCCGCGTGCGCGTTCCGGGCGATCCGCTCGACCTCGGCCAGGCTCAGGTAGTCCACCCCGCCATCGTAGGCGCCGGGTCGGCCCGGCCGCGCGGGGGCCTGCCCGTCGGCGCCGGCCGGCCGGCTGATTGACTTCCCGGCGTCCCACCCGCCCCCGCGGGCCGCGCGCTCCCGGCCGCCCGCACCGCCGACCGCGCCGAGGAAGCCATGCCCAGCCTGCACCCGCTGCTGTCCGGTTTCGCCCCGATCTGGGCCCTGACCGGCGTCGGCTACCTGCTCGGCCGCAGCGGGCTGCTCGGCGAGCACGCCGAGCAGGTGCTGAACCGGTTCGTCTTCCATGTGGCCATGCCCGCCGCGCTGTTCGTGATGATCGCCCGTACGCCGCTGGACCGGTTCGCCAACCCCTCCATGCTGGCGTTCACGGCGGGCACGGCGGTGGCGGGCGGGCTCGGGCTCCTCGTCTCGTACCGGCTGTTCGGCCGCGGGCTGCCGGAACGGACCCTCGGCGGGATGGCGGCCGGGTACGTCAACTCGGCCAACCTGGGCATCCCGGTGGCCGTGCAGGTGCTCGGCGACGCCTCCTTCGTCGGCCCGGTGGTGCTGTTCCAGATCCTGGTGGTCACCCCGACGGTGCTGACCGTGCTGGACTCCGGCCGCGCGGGCCTGCGGGCGGCGCTCACCCTGCCGCTGCGCAACCCGATCCTGCTGGCGGTGGGCCTCGGCGCCGTGCTGTCGGCGACCGGGTGGCGGCCGCCCGCCGAGCTGAACCGTTCCTGCGAACTGCTCGGCGGTGCCGCCGTGCCGACGGCCCTGGTGGCGCTCGGTCTCGCGATCTGCCACCCGCCCACCGTCACCGGTGTCTCCCGCTACCTGGAGGTCGGCTCCGCGGTCGCGATCAAGACCCTCGTCCAGCCGCTGACGGCCTGGGCGGTCGGAGCGCTGGTGCTCGACCTGCCGCCCCACCAACTGCTCACCGTGGTGCTGTTCTCGGCCCTGCCGACCGCGCAGAACGTGTTCACCTACGCCCGCGAGTACGACCACGGCGTAGCCTTCGCCCGGGACACCGTGCTCGCCTCGACGCTCGTCTCGATGGCCACCCTGTCCCTGGTCGGCTGGGCGCTCGGCGCGGCGTGACCGGGAGGGCCGGGCCCGGCCAGGTCACCCCCGCGTTCCGCTCATCCCGCCCGGGCCGCGGCCACCACCCCGGTCATCGCCACCAGGAACCGCCGCGCCACGGCGAGTTCCGCCTCCCCGAAGGCGCCCATCGCGGCCGTCAGATCGGCGACCAGGGCGCCGAAGAAGACCTCGCCGAGCTCGACCGCCCGCTCCTCCACCAGCAGCCGGATCCTGCGGCGGTCCTCCTCGTCGCGCTCGCGCCGGATCAGCCCCAGCCGCTCCAGCCGGTCGACCAGCCCCGTCGTCCCGGCCGAGTTCAGCCCCAGGGCCCCACCGAGCCGGCCCGGGGTGACCACCGTTCCGGTCCGTGCGGCGTCCACCAGATGGATGAGCGCCCGCAGATCGGTCGGGTGCAGGCCGTTGCGGGCGGCGAACTCGGCCCCGAACAGATCGAGTTCGGCGGTCAGACCGCGCAGCAGCCGGACCAGCTGCGTCGGCGCCTGCGGTTGTGCCTGCGGTTGTGCCTGCTGTTGCGTCGGCTCCACCTCGTGCACCCCTCCCCGGAGTCCTCCGAACACCTCCCCCGCCCCTACCCCCGGCCTCACGCGTCAACGCCCCACCACCCCGCTCAGCCCGTTCACCGCGCGAGCAGGTGTCACGCCTCCTCCGGCCGCCCCAGGCCCCGGAGCAGAAGGTCGATCAGTCGGCGGGGGTCGTAGCGGGGGTCGCTGTCCCGTCCGATGCAGAGGTTGCCGATGCCGCGCATCAACTCGTAGGCGTGCGTGCCGGGCCGGACCTCGTCGGCCTCGACGGCGGCGTCGAGCAGCTGCGAGCAGACGGGCACCAGGCGGTCGAGGAAGTAGGAGTGCAGCGCGTCGAAGCCGCTGTCCGACTGCACGGTGTTGGCGAGCCCGTGTTTGGTGGCCAGGAAGTCGACGAAGAGGTCGACCCACTGGCGCAGTGCCACGAAGGGGGAGTCCGCGGCGGCCAGCAGGCGCGGGCCGGCCTCGGCACAGGCCTCGACCTGGTGACGGTAGACGGCGACGACGAGGTCCGCCCGGGCCGGGAAGTGACGGTAGATCGTCCCGACCCCGACACCGGCCCTCGCCGCGATCTCGCGGATCGGCGCGTCGATGCCGGAGGCGGCGAACACCTCGGCGGCGGCGCCGAGGAGCGCCTGCTGGTTGCGCTGCGCGTCGGCGCGCTTGCTTCGGGTCGGCGCCTTCGCCGGCTCGTCTGCGGTGGGCACCACGTTCTCCGTCCGAGCGGTGATTGACTAAGCGGAACAGCGTTCCGTATCGTATCTGGAACAACGTTCCGCTTCGAGCCTAGCCGAAGCGGGGCCCATCTCATGACATTCGTCGACGTCGAACGTCCACGGCCGACAGCCGACAGCCGACAGCCGACAGCCGACGAGCATCAGCGACCCGGACGGGTCGCAACCCCGCAACCCGTCATGGAGGAACACAGCCATGCAGTACCGCACTTTGGGCCGTACCGGCGTGCAGGTCAGCACCCTCGCGCTCGGCGCGATGAACTTCGGCCGGATCGGGCGCACCACCCAGGACGAGGTCACCGCCATCGTCGACGCCGCCCTCGACGCCGGGATCAACCTCATCGACACCGCCGACATGTACGGCAACGGCGAGTCGGAGGAGATGGTCGGCCGGGCCGTCGCCGGCCGCCGCGACGACATCGTGCTGGCCACCAAGGCCGGCATGCCCATGAGCGAGGAGCGCAACCACCGCGGCGGCTCGCGCCGCTGGCTGGTCACCGCGCTGGACGCCAGCCTGCGCCGGCTCGGCGTCGACCACGTCGACCTCTACCAGATCCACCGCTGGGACCCGACCACCGGCGACGAGGAGACCCTCGCCGCCCTGACCGACCTGCAGCGCGCCGGGAAGATCCGCCACTTCGGTTCCTCGACCTTCCCCGCCCACCGCATCGTGCAGGCCCAGTGGGCCGCCCGCGAACACCGCCTGAGCCGCTACGTCACCGAACAGCCCAGCTACTCGATCCTGCAGCGCGGGATCGAGGCCCACGTCCTGCCGGTGACGGAGGAGTACGGCCTCGGCGTGCTGGCGTGGAGCCCGCTGGCCTCGGGCTGGCTGTCCGGCGCGATCCGCGCGGGGCGGGAGATCACCACCAACCGCTCCGTCTCGATGCCGCAGCGCTTCGACCCCGCCCTGCCGTCCAACCGGGCCAGGCTGGACGCGGTGGAACAGTTGGCGAAGGTCGCCGACGACGCCGGACTGACGATGATCCAGCTCGCCCTCGCCTTCGTGACCGCGCACCCCGCGGTGACCGGCGCACTCATCGGCCCCCGCACCCTGGACCACCTGCACGCGCAGCTCGCCGCCGCCGACGTCGTGCTCCCGGCCGAGGTGCTGGACGCGATCGACGCCATCACCGCACCCGGTGTCGACCTCGCTCCGCACGAGAAGCACGACACCCCGCCCGCGTTGCTGGACCCGTCGCTGCGGCGCCGTTGACCCGGTCCGGGCGCCCCGGCCGTCTCTCCCGGGCGCCCGCCTGCCGGGACGCACGACTGCCGGGGCGCCCGCCGAAAAGCGCCGCCGGTGCTGACGATCACCGGCCTGCGGAGGGAGCATGGTCGGCAGGGTCCGCGGGTCGATCGAGACCCACCTGGAGGTGGCGATGAGAGTCGTGTTCGTGCACGGGGCGTGCGTGCGGGACGGGTCGTGGTGGTGGGGCCCCACCGCCGAACTGCTGCGGGAGCGTGGAGTGCCGAGCGTCGCCACGGCGCTTCCGAGTTGCGGCGAGACGGGCCGGCCCGGCGGCGTCGACGGGCCGGGGCTGCCGGAGGACGTGGCAGCGGTGCGGCGGGTGTTGCGGGCCGACGACGGGCCGACCGTCGTGGTCGCCCACAGCTACGGCGGCGTCGTCACCGCGGAGGCCGCGGCGGGCATCGACTCGGTGCATCACCTGCTGCTGGTCTCGAGCTACCTGCCCGAGGTCGGGCAGAGCCTGTCGGCCTTCGGGGACGGCGGCCCCGCCCCGTTCCTCGACGTCGATCCCGGCACCGGCACGTTCGGCGTCCGTCCCGAACTGCTCGTGGACACCTTCCTGCAGGACTGCGCGCCGGAGGTGCAGGAGCGCGCGGCGGACCACCTCGCCCGGCAGAGCCTGCACGTCACCGGGCAGCCGGTCGGGGCGGCCGCATGGCAGCGGGTGCCCTCGACGTACCTCGTCTGCACGCAGGACCGGGGCACCCCGGCGCGGCTGCAACGCGAGTACGCCCGCCGGGCCGGCCGTGTCGTCGAACTCGACGCCGGCCACCACCCCTTCCTGTCCCGGCCGACCGCGGTCCGGGACCTGGTGCTGAGCCTGTGACGACGGCGCCCGACCGACCGGGGACCGGCCTCTGCGGCCGGCCGCCGGTCCGTCGACCTCGTCAGTAGATCAGGTACCCCGGCCGGTGGCCCTCGTCCTCGATCTCCCCGGTCGCCTGAGCTCTCAGCTTGCGCGAGAGTTCCTCGAGCGCCCGGGAGGCCGCCACCTCCTCGCCGATCCTGGCGAGCGGACGGTCGTCCGCGCTCTTGGTCGACTCCCCGTGTGCGGTGAGGCCCGGTGCCCGGGCACCGGTCAGCCTCGCCTGGCATCCGGTGTGAACGCCGTCCTCCTCGAAGCTCAGCTCCACATCCCACTGGTTGTGCATGCCACACCTCCTGGCGCCGACCCCCGTCACGCCCGCTCGGGCCGGTCCGGCCGTGGCGCCGGGGGCGGCCGCTCACACCAGCGTGCGCCCGTCGGCACGGCGGCGGCAAGCGGACGCCGGGCGGGCGCCCCCGGCGCCACGGCCGGACCGCTCCGGGGGTCGGCGCCGCACCCCGGCGGTAGGCTGGCCACAGCGCGCCAATGCCGCGAACACCCCGCTCCGGACCGTCGAACCGCCTGGGCACGACAGACCGAGGCCGGCCCCGGAGCCCGGCGGTGCGGCGCCGTCGGCAACCATCGGGTGGTCCCTCCGTGGCGGTCTTCCTCCTCGCACTGAGTGCGGCCTGCTTCCTGGGCCTCGGATTCGTCCTCCAGCAGCACGCGGCGCAGCGGGCCCCGCGTGCCGACCTGCTGCACTGGCGACTGCTGCTGGACCTGCTGCGGATGAGGGAGTGGCTGCTCGGCACCGGGTTCATGGTCACCGGACTGATCCTCTCCGCCCTCGCCCTCAACCAGGGCGAGGTCTCGCTCGTCGAACCGCTCCTCGCCACCAACCTCATCTTCGCGATGGCACTCGCGCGGGTGCTGACCCGCCAGACCCTCGGACGCTCCGGCTGGGCGGGGGTGCTGCTGCTCGGACTGGGGGTGACGGTGTTCATCGTGGCCGGTCGCCCGACCGGTGGCGGCCCACCCGCGAGCGAACTGCGGCACTGGCTGGTGATCGGGACGGTGGTCGGGCTGACGCTGCTGCTGGTCTCGACGGCCCGCCGGATGCCGCTGTTCGAGGAGGCGACCCTGCTCGCCCTGGCCGCCGGCCTGCTCTACGGACTCCAGGACGCGCTCACCCGCACCACCACCCAGCGGCTCGACCACCAGGGACTGGACGCCGTGCTGCGCAGCTGGCAGCCGTACGCCGTCGTCGCGGCCGGTGTGGTGGGCCTGTTGCTGGTGCAGAGCGCGTTCGAGGCCGCGCCGCTGCGGATGTCCCTTCCCGCGCTGACCGCCGCGCAGCCGATCTCCGGCATCGTCTGCGCGGTCGGCTTCCTCGGCGACCGCCTCCGGGTCACTCCGGGCGCCCTCGCCTGGGAGGCGGCCGGCCTGGTGGCCATCGTGATCGGCGTCGTGGTGATCGGCCGCCACCCCGCCATGCCGGGCACGGTCGGCGCCACCCTGGAGTCCATCGGCCAGGTCCCGGACGACACGACCGGCGACACGACCAACGGGGCGGCCAACGGGGCGGCCGGCGGGGCAGCCGGCGGGGCAGCCGGTCCCGAGGCTGGCACCGGGGCGGGCACCGAGACAGACGACGCCCCGGCGGACCCGGCCGGCCCGACCGGCCCGGCGGACCCTGCGGACCGTCCACCCGGTGCCCCGACCGACGGCACCCCCGGCACCGGCCCACCCACCGACCCCGGCTGACCGCCTGCCCCCGAACCGCCGCCCACCGCCCGCCGCCCGACCCCCGATCTCAGGAGCACCCATGTGCTGGAGCGCCCAGGCCGACCTCGTGGTCGGCGGCGCGGTGACGGCCGTCGGCGCGCTCTGCCTGGTGCGCGCCCAGCGCGCCGGCCGACCGGAACGCCTGCCGCTCGCCGCGCTCCCACTCGTCCTCGGCGTGCACCAGCTGATCGAGGCCGCGGTCTGGCTCGGCGCCGACGGCGATCTGCCCGCCGCCCCGGCCGGCTGGGCCCGCACCGCCTGGGCGGTGATCGCCTTACCCCTGCTCCCCCTCCTGGTGCCGATCGGTGTCCGCTGCGCGGCGCGGGTCGACCGGCCCCGTCGGCGGTTGCTGACCGGCTTCGTGGTCCTCGGCGTCCTCGTCGCCGTCCCCTTGGCGCACACCGTCGCCACTCACCCCGTCGGCGCCACCGCCCACGCCCACACCCTCGACTACCGCCTCGGCGCCCCGTACCCCGCTCTCCTCCTGGCCTGCTACCTCCTCGCGACCGTCGGCTCGCTCCTCCTCAGCGGTGACCGCGACCTTCGCCGTCTCGGTCTGCTCACCGGCGTCGGCGCCCTGGTGTGCGCCCTCCTCTGGCAGCTCGCCTTCGTCTCCACCTGGTGCGCCCTGGCCGCCCTCGCCTCCGTGCTCCTCCTTCGCTGGACCACCTCCCCGGCTCCCGTTCCCCACCCCCGGGGCCCACAGCGGTGAGCCCCGGGTCCGACTCCTCGACGGGTCTCCGTCAGCTGCCGCCCGGGGCCACCGAGGCCGGCGAGGCTGACGAGACCGCCAGGACCTTCTCCTCCGGTTCGCTGCTCGCGTCGGGCGCCGCCGGGCTGCGGCCGCGCCCGCGGTCCATCTCCCGCCACTCGGGCCGCAGGCCGGACAGGGCCGTGGTGGCGACGTACAGACCGCCGCACGCGAGCAGCACCGGTATGAGCCCGACCGCGGCCACGGTCGCACCCGCGATCAGACCGCCCAGCGGGATCCCGGCCCAGGCGAGCGAGTCGCCCAGGGCATTGACCCGGCCGAGCAGGTGGCGCGGCACCCGCTCGAACTGGATGGCGCCCAGGATCGGGTTGAGGAACCCGGCACCGAAGCCGCTGGCCGCGAAGACCACGGCCACCACGCTCATCGGCGTGTCGACGGCCAGCATGAGGAAGCGCGGTGCCCCGGCGAGCAGGAAGCCGACGAAGAACACCGTCCGGCGCGGCAACCGGTGGGCGACTGCCGCCGCGATCAGGCTGCCGGCCACCGCCGCCGTCCCCCAGACGCTCCCGACCAGGCCGATCGCGGCCGGACCGCCGCCCGACTCCTGGGCCCAGACGGGCAGCAGCACGGTCATGAAGGCGGCGTCCAGGAGGTTGGTCACCGCGACCGTCACGATGATGGTCAGCAGCAGCGGCTCACCCCGCAGGAAGGCGAAGCCCTCCCGGAACATCCGCCAGTAGCCGACCGGCTCGTCCGACCCGGCGCCGACGCCGGCCCCCGGTGCCCCGGCATCGCCACCGGTCGACGCGGCGGCCTGCGGCGCGGCGACGGACCGGCCCATCCCGGCCGGGAGCGCGACGGCGATCACCAGCGAACCGAGTGCGAAGGCGACCGCGTTGACGGTCAGGCCGGCCATCGGGCCGAGCAGGGCGATCAGCCCGCCGCCGACCGCCGGACCGATGGTGGTGGCCAGTCGCTCCGTCACCCCGGACAGGCCGGTGGCCCGTTCCATGGGGACGCGGCCCCGGTCGGCCGCCTCGGCGACCATGACCTCCTTGGCCAGGTCCCCCGGTCCGCGGGCGCCACCGATCACCGCGACCATGACCAGCAGCAGCCAGAACGGCAGCAGGTCCATCAGGTGCAGCAGCGGGACCAGGCCCGCAGCGACGGCGCTCACCGCGTCCGTCGTCCAGGAGACGACCCGCGGGCCCAGCCGGTCGATCACCGGGCCGGTGAGCGCCTTGACCAGCACGTAGGGCGCCAGCTCGACGAACGCGACCACGCCCGTCATGGTGGCGCTGCCGGTGGTCGCGAGCACGAACCACGGCAGGGCGATCGCCGAGACCCGGGTGCCGGTCAGCGAGACGGCCATCGCCGTCAGCACCCCGGCCAGCGGCCGGAAGCTGCGCGGCCCGGCGGCCCCCTCCGGGGTCGGCGCGCGCGACGTGGCGGGGGCCGGTGCCTCGGTGCGCGCGCTCATGACCGCCCCTCCTGCTCGTCGTCGGTGTCCTGCGGCTCGGGCAGCACGTGGACGACCACGGCCACCCGCTCCGTGCCCTCGGGTGCGGGACCCTCCGGGTCGATCCGGCGGTAGCGGGCGATCACCGCCGACAGCTCGCCGGCCAGGCCCCGGGCCTCCTCCGGGGTGAGCTGGAGCACCATGTCACTGAGGTCCACGGCGTGGCGCCACTCGGCCGGCATGGTCTCGTACGCGTTGAGCGCGGTCTGCGCGGTGAGGGTGTGGGCCGTGACGATCGACCGCAGGTAACCGAGCGCCGCCTCCGGCTCCTCCTCCGCGAGGTCGGTGTCCGTCCACCACGTGACCTGGTGGACCGCCTTCCACCAGCGGTCGCGGGCGTTGCCGCGCTCGGTGTCCTCGGCGACGAATCCGGACGCCGCGAGCTGGCGGAGGTGGTAGCTGGTCGCTCCCGAGTTCAGCCCCAACTGCTCGGCCAGCCTGGTGGCGGTGGAGGGGCCGTTCTTGCGGAGCAGCCCGATCAGCTGCACGCGCACCGGATGAGCCAGGGCCCGCAGGCCCTTGGCATCGATCACGACATCGGTCTGCGGGTCCGGACTGTGCGGCCACCTCGGGTCATCGGTCATGGCAACACCTTAGAACCGCAAAGGGTTCTTCGCAAAGACTTTTTGCGAAGGCTTTTTGCGAAGAACCCTTTGCGGTCCCGACCGCTCCGAACGGTCCCGAACGGTGCCGAACGGGCCGCGCGGCGGCCCTCAGTCCCGTGCGACGGCCAGCACCAGGACCACGGTGAGCCCGCCTCCCGGCGTCTGCTCCACCCTCAGCCGTCCCCCGGCGGCCCGCACCAGCGCCGATATCGACGGCCCGACCCGC
The DNA here is from genome assembly GCA_000719695.1 of Streptomyces sp. NRRL F-6131. GTDB lineage: Bacteria > Actinomycetota > Actinomycetes > Streptomycetales > Streptomycetaceae > Kitasatospora. Next base: position 56,554 of record JOHN01000013.1, on the reverse strand, counting down.
TCCGGCCCGCCGGGCACGGCGCCCCCGCCGCCCCACCCGCTCCCACCGCCCGAGCCCGGTCCGCCCACCGCCTCGAGCCCGCCGACACCACCCAGCCCGCCGACCCCGCCCAGCCCGCCGACCCCGCCCAGCAGCCACGCACGCGCCTCCGGCAGCTCCGACCCGCCGCGGTCCACCACCCGGAGTTCGACCCGCGCGGGCTCCGCCGTCCAGGCGTCCGGCCCGGCGAACGCTCCCGTACCGAACGCGCCACCCCCGGAGGCTCCCCCGCCGAACGACCCGCCGCCGAACGCCCCGCCGCCGAAGCCCGAGCCGCCCCGGACACCGAGCAGTCCGTCCGGCCCCGGCAGCGGATCGGCCCGGACCAGCACCCGCCCGCCCGCCGGGGTGCGGCGGATCGCGTGGTCGACCAGCCCGGCCAGCGCCGCCTCCAGTCGTGGCGCGTCCGCGACCACCACCGGCAGCCCCACCGGCAGTCGAACCGCCACCGACGGAGCCCGGCCGCCGCCCCGCAGCACCCGCCCGACCACCTCGGCCACCTGCACGTGGCGCGCGTCCGGCACGCAGCCACCGGCGCGGTCGATCCAGCGCAACCGCTCCAGTTCGGGCCGTGACAGCAACTGCGGTCCGGCCATGCCGCCCGCCCCGGTCCGGCCCGAACCCCCTGCGGCCGCCATCGCGACCGGCCCGCCGAGCACCGCCCCGCGCCCGACCGGTTCCGGCCGGGTGCTCCCGCCCACGCCCTTGAGCAGCCGTGCGCCCGCCAGTGCCCCGGACCGTCCGAGCGGGCCGAGCCCGCCCAGCGCCCGGGCACCCGACGCGACGTAGCCCCAGAGCTTCCCGCCAGTCATCGTCCTGCCCCTCGTCCTTCGCGGAGTCCCTCGCGAACCCGGTCCGCCACCCCGGGGCGGACCGGCGCGGGCCGCTTCCCCGGCCCTGCGCCAAGCCTGCGCCCCCGCCGCCCGGGTGACAATCCGGCCCCGGAGCCACATCGGCCGCCGGTACCCCGCCGACCAGCGGGGCCGGCCTCCGCCGACCGACGGGAGCACCGCACCGGCGCACACCCGTCCGCGCGCGCCCCCGCTCCACCGCCCCACCACCCCGCCCCGACACGCGCCACCGACACGCCGCCCCACCAGCACCCCCTCCACGGATGCCCGCGGACGCCCGACCCGATCCGACCCGCGAACCTAGACTGACCCCATGGCCCGGCTCAACGACAAGGTCAGGGACCTGCTCCAGGAGTACGCCGACCTGATCTCGATCACCGGCGGCGACGCCTTCCGCGCCCGCGCCTACGAGAAGTCCGCCCGGGCGGTCGGCGGCCACCCCGAGGACATCGACGGCCTGGACGTGAAGGCGCTCCAGCAGATCCCGGGGGTCGGCAGGTCCACCGCCGAGAAGATCGCCGAGTACCTCGCCGACGGCCGGATCGAGGCGCTGGAGAAGCTCCGGGCCGACATCCCCGCCGGGGTCCGCGCGATGATGTCCGTTCCCGGGGTCGGGCCCAAGCGCGCCCTCGCCCTCCACCGCGACCTCGGCATCGCCTCCGTCGACGAACTCGCCGAGGCGATCCGGGCCGACCGGCTGAGCGAGGTCCCCGGCCTGGGCGAGCGCAGCGGCGAGAAGATCCTGCACGGCATCGAGCTGATGCGGCAGTCCGGCGGACGGACCCTGCTGGACGCCGCCTCGGCGCTGGCCGACCAGATCGTCGCGGCGCTGGCGGCCGTACCGGGGTGCACCCGCTGCGCGTACGCGGGTTCGCTGCGCCGGATGCGCGAGACGGTCGGCGACATCGACGTCCTGGCCACCGCCGAGGACTCGGCGCCCCTGATGGCGGCGCTCGTCGAACTGCCGTACACGGCCGAGGTGATCGGCAGCGGACCGACCAAGACCTCGATCCGCACCACGGACGGGATCCAGGTCGACCTGCGGGTGGTCCCGGAGGAGGACTGGGGCGCGGCCCTGGTCTACTTCACCGGGTCGAAGGCGCACAACATCAAGCTCCGGACGATGGCGGTCCGGGCCGGCCTGAAGCTCTCCGAGTACGGGCTGTTCGACGCCGAGGGCGGCGAGAAGATCGTCTCGGCGGACGAGGACGGGGTGTACGCGGCGCTCGGCCTGCCCTGGATCGCACCGCCGTTGCGCGAGGACCGGGGCGAGATCGAGGCGGCCCTGCGCGGCGACCTGCCGGAGCTGGTGACCGAGGCGGACCTCCGCGGCGACCTGCACACCCACACCGACCTGACCGACGGGCTGGCCACCCTGGAGGAGATGATCGACACCGCGGCCGCCCGCGGCTACGCGTACTACGCGGTCACCGACCACGCCCCCGACCTGGTGATGCAGCGGATGACCGACGAGAAGATGCTCGCGCAGCGCGAACGGCTGCGCGAACTGGCCGGGCGCCACCGGAAGATGAGACTGCTGCACGGCACCGAGCTGAACATCGGACCGGACGGCGCCGTCGACTGGCCGGCCGAGTTCCTGTCCGGCTTCGACGTCTGCGTGGCCTCCGTGCACTCCCACTTCGGCGCGGACCGGGACGCCCAGACCCGTCGGCTGATCCGCGCCTGCGAGAACCCGCACGTGCACGTCATCGGCCACCTCACCACCCGGCGGATCGGGCGGCGCGGGCCGATCGACGTCGACCTGGACGCCGTCTTCGCCGCGGCCGCCCGGACCGGGACCGCCATCGAGATCAACAGCTCGCCCCAGCGCCTGGACCTCCGGGACGAGGACGTGCTCCGGGCCAGGCGCCACGGCGTGAAGTTCTCGATCGACAGCGACGCGCACGCCACCCCGCACCTCGCCTATCCCCGGTACGGGATCGGCACGGCCCAACGCGCCTGGCTCACCTCCGAGGACGTGATCAACACCTGGCCGTGGCAGCGCCTCAAGCGCTTCCTCCGCAAGGACGCGCTCCGCACCTGAGGCCCCCCAGGGCCGATCCGGAAATATGTCCAGATTTGTTGGAATATTTCCCGGAAACCCCTGGTGCACCGGGCGCCCGAGGCGCATCATGGTGGTGGACCTGCGAGGTAGCCGAGGAAGTTCGACCGCAGGAGGCAGTGGCGACAGATCGAGACGGATCAGGGTCTGCCGCTGGTACCTCGGTCGACGATCGAACTACAGGCCGGAGGACACGACGTCCGGAGGCCACCCCCACCTCGCAGGTTCCGCACGTCCGGCCGGACCCCTCACCGGCCGGACGTGCTGCGTCGGGGCGCGGTACCGTTCGTCCGGACCGGACCGGTACGTCGCCGCGCGGGAACCGTCCCCCGCCGCACACCGGTCCCCCAGCCGCCTCACGGAGCCGGAGGACCAGCCCGATGCCCGACCGCCGCCGACCCCCCTCCGGCACCGGCCCGCAGCACGTCGCACCGCCGACGACCGCCGGGCCGGCGGGGACCGGCCGGTGAGCGACGCGCCCGACTACGGCCGACTCGCCGCCGTGGGCCCGTACTTCGCCCTGACCGCCGCCGAGGAGCCCGGCCAGGGACCGCCGACGGGCTTCCGGCCCCTGCGCGAGCTCTACGCCCCGGGCCCCGACGGTCCGTTGGCGGGCCGGGTCCGGGAGGTGGGGCGGCGGCTGGGCACGACCGAGGCGCGGGTCGCGGCGTCGATCCTGCACCTCGGCCTGGCCGCCAGGTTCTGCTCGGTGGGCCTCGGCGCCGCCGTGCTGCTCGGCGAGGTCCCCGAACTGGCCCCCGACGAGGCGTGGGTGCGGGTCCCCGACCAGGGGCCGATCGACCTCTGGACACCGTCCAGGACCTCACCGCCGTCCAGGACCTCACCCCCGGACCGGCCCGCGCAGTCCGCCCGGCCCGCGCAGTCCGCTCCGCCCACGCCGACGGACCCGCCCACGCCGACGGACCCGCCCGCGCCGATGGCCCGGGCCCCGCTCACCGACCGGTTCCGCCGGGCCGTCGTGGAGGGGCAGCTGGCGGAGCTCTCGGCCGCCGTCCGCTCCGTGGTCCCGCTCTCCGACGGGCTGCTCCGGGGCAACGCCGCCTCCGCCCTGGCCGGCGCCCTGCGCATGCTGGACGCCCACCTCGCGCAGGCGGCCGCCACCGCCCCCTCGCCGGAACCCGTGGACCCCGGCCTCGCCCGGTCACTCGTCGCCGAGGCGCTGGCCCACCCGCCGCTGGCCGGCACCGGAGCCCTCACCGCGGCCGGACCGCGGGCGGGCACCGCGTTCCGACGCACCAGTTGCTGCCTCTACTACCGGGTCGGCCCGCAGGCGGGCGTCTGCGGCGACTGCTGCTTCACCCGCCCACCGCGGCGCCGCTGACCGGACGGACCCGGCCGATCGCGTCGACCTACCGCCGGCCGCCGACCGCCTACCGCCGACCGCCCGGCGCCCACCGCTCCAGGGTCGCCGCCACCAGGTTGGGGTCGCTCCTGGTGTAGAACGCGGCGCTCGGCACGTAGACCGTGTCACCGCGGACCCCGACCGAGGTCGGGTTGGAGAGCCCGTCGGAGGCGTCCAGGACGGTGTGCCGGGTGCCGTCACCGGGGAGGTACACGGCCTCGCTGGACGTGTTGAGCGCCGCGATCAGCGCGTCGCCGGGCCCGACGAAGGCGAAGTCGTCGAGCCCCGGCAGGCCGTCCGCACGCACCTCCGCCGGACCGGCCGCGCCGTCCGCGCCGATCGGGACGCGCAGCAGGGAGCCGCTGTCGGTGTTGCCGACCCAGACGGCACGGCCGTGCACCTTGAGACCGTTGGCACCGAACGCGCCGACCGGCCTGAGGCGGGCGTCGTCCGACCAGACCTCCGGGGCACCGCCGGCCAGCGGCACCACCCGGACCAGTCCGAGCGCCGAGTCGGCGGAGTACAGCACGCCCGAGCGCTCGTCCAGGGCGAGGCCGTTGGGCAGGCTGTTCGCCGGGAAGGCGGAGATGCGCTCCGGCTCACCGCCGGGGCAGAGCCGCCAGATTCCGGTGAGGTCCTCGGTGCCGGTGGCGTAGGCGAAGTACAGCGTGCCGTCGTGGGCGCGGGCCAGGCCGGACACCACGGCCGCACCGATGACCGGGGTCGCGGGGTGGTCGGGGGCGGGCATGGTGGCCAGGACGGTGAGCCGGCCGTCCGGGTCGAGCCGGCCGAGCCGGCGGGCGAAGGAGAAGGTGAGGTCCACCGAGCCGTCGGGTTCGACGGCGATGTTCTCGGGCTGGGCGCCCAGGGCCAGATCGAAGTGGGCGACGATCCGGGGCTCGGAGAGCGGCGGCGCGACGGCGACGGCCGGGGTCCCGGCGAGCAGGGCCAGCGCGAGGGCGGCGGACCCGCCCAACACGGACGCTCGGGGCGCCAACGCCCGGGGTACGGACATCCGCCACACCCGGAGCCGGGGAGCAACCGGGGACGCGGGGGCGACGCGGGACAACGGAGACACGACGGGACTCCTCGGAAGCGGCGGACGGACGGGGGCCCGCGACCGGCTTTTCCAGGGCCGATCGCGGGCCGCCGGTCCCCACCCGGCACCGATGCCCCCGGCACCGGGTGAAGTCCTTCGAGGAGGTGGCGCGTTGACGAACAGACGATCACTCAGACCGCGACCGCCGATTCCTCCATCTCCTCCTCCGCCGCCTCCGAGCCGTTCGAGCCCCCCGGGTCCTTCCCACCCGCGCCCACGGCCCCGGCGACACCGGCGACACCGGCGACAGCCCGGCCGCGCCTCTCGTACCGCGCCGCCCCGAGCAGCAGCGCACCGGCGGCCACCAGCCACAGCACCAGCGTCAGCAGGTGACCGCCGAACCCGGCCCCGCCGTCGAAGTACAGCAGGCTGCGCGCACCCTCCAGGAAGCCCGCCCCCGTCCAGAAGGAGTGCAGTCCGCCGAAGAACCCGCCCTGCAGGTCCGGCCGGTAGACGCCGCCGGAGCTGGTGAAGTTCAGCATCACGAACAGCACCATCATCACCAGCGTGGTCCACCGCTTGAGGAAGGTGTGGAGGCCGATGCCGATCCCGACCACCCCGGCGGAGTAGAGCCAGCCGAGCGCCCAGACCCCGGCCAGGTCGTGGTCCACGACGTGGAAGACGGGCCCGGCGGTGACGATCCCGATCACGCTCACCGCGAGCGACACGCCCAGTCCGACCAGCACCCGGATCCGCATGCCGAGCGCCGCGCCGGCCGCGCCGATCACCGCGACACTGCCGTAGGAGCCGATGCTGAGGGCGACCAGCAGGAAGAACAGGCCCTGGCCGGTGGGGTCGCCCTCGCTCGGGGTGGTGAGGTCGGTGACGGCCAGCGGCACGCCCTGCCGGGCGGTCACGTGCTGGAAGACCTTCTCGGCCGCCATCGCCGAGGTGTCCGAGTTCGCCCTGGCGACGAGGAGCTCCGGGTGGCTGGGGTCGGGCAGGAACGCGCCGACCCGCTCCCGGTCGCGCAGGCCCTGTTCGGCGGCGGCGCGGTCGGGCAGGGCGGTGACGTCGAGCGCGTCGCCGGCCCCGGCCTGCACGGTCCCGGCCAGCGCCCGCGCCTCCGGGGCGGTGCCGACGACGGCGACCTTCAGGTGGTGCGGTTCGGGCTGGTGGAACGCGCCCTGGTAGGCGAGCGCCATGCCGAGGCACATCAGCAGCGGGGTGATCAGGTGGAGGGCCAGGTGCTTGAGCGGGTGGCCCGGGGCGGCGGGCGCTGCGACGGTGGTCCGGGGTGTGCTCATGAGGTTCGGTCCGTCCTCCGGCGGTCGCCAGTGAAAGATGGTAAATGCAACTATATGGATGCAGTGTACAACCGGTCCGGGGGTGGACCGACGCCTACCCCCGGACCGGTCGCCCTCACCCCAGGTCGAAGACCCCGTACGAGAACCCGTCCGCCCGCAGCTCACCGCCGGCACCGACGCGCACGCCCTGGACGTCCAAGGGCCGCAGCGCACCCGACCGGAGCGCCCCCGCCTCCCCGGCCGGCAGGCCCTCCAGCGGGACCACCGCCGGCTCCCGCCTCGGGTTGACCACCACCAGGTACCGCCCGGCCCGGGTGTACACCAGCGGCTACCCGGCGTGCCGGACCTCCACCGAGCCCCGCGCCCCCAGGCCCGGGTGCGCGCGGCGCAGCGCGATCAGCCGCCGCACCGTGTGCAGCAACGAGGTCGGGTCGGCCCGCTGGGTGGCCACGTCCGGCCGGTGCGGGTCGGGGTCGACCGGGAGGTAGAGCCGTTCCGCCGGGGCCGTCGAGAAGCCCGCGTTCGGACCGGGTGTCCACTGCATGGGGGTGCGCGAACCGGCCCGGTTGTACGCCGGGCCGAGCACGCTGCCCTCGACGTCCGGCAGGTCCGGCACGTAGCGCATGCCGATCTCGTCGCCGTAGTACACCGCCGGCAGGGTCGGCCAGGTGAGCAACAGGGCGAAGGCCGGCGCGAGTTGTTCGGCGGTGCGCGGGCCGGTGGCCAGCCGGGAGAAGTCGTGGTTGGCGGTGGGGAGGGCGATGTGCCCGGCACCCTCGGTCAGTTGGGCCGCCGAGCGCCAGGCATCCAGGAACACCTGGGGCGTCCCGCGCCCCTCCGCCTCGAAGTAGCACGGGCCCTGCTTCCAGGACTCCTCCACCGTCCCGGTGTTGTTGTTCCAGAGCGAGCGCAGTGGCAGGCCTTGGTCCGCGCCGCCGAACTGGAGGAAGAAGTCGGCGTGGAACCCGGCGGCGACGGCGGCGGCCGGGTCGCCCCACTCGGCGAACAGGGCGGCCTGCGGGTGGCTGCGGTCCAGCCAGTCGCGCAGTTCGGTCCAGAGCTTGCCCGTCTCGACGAAGCCGGGGTCGTCCTTGACCAGGGAGGACGCCATGTCGACCCGGAAGCCCGACAGGCCGAGGCCGAGCCAGTGGGCCATGATCGCGCGCAGCGCGGCACGGTTGGCGCGCGGGCCCTCGGCGTCCACCGGCTGGCGCCACGGCTGGTCCGGATCGTCGCGCGCGAAGCCGAAGTTGAGCGCCGGCTGGCACTCGAAGAAGTTCGGCCGGTACCACCCGGCCCGCCCGCCCGGAGAGGCGACGAAGCCGTCCACCGGCCGCTCGGACCAGATGTAGCGGTGGTCGGACGGGTCCTCGGCCGAGGCCCGGAACCAGGGGTGCTGGTCGGAGGTGTGCCCGGCGACCAGGTCCAGCAGGACCCGGATGCCCTTGCGGCGGGCCGCCTCGACCAGGGCGGCGAGGTCCTCGGCGGTGCCGTAGCGCGGGGCAGGCGCGAGGTAGTCGGTGACGTCGTAGCCGGCGTCGCGGAACGGCGAGGCGAAGCACGGGTTCAACCAGACCGTGTCCACGCCCAGCCAGGCGAGGTGGTCGAGGTGCTCGGTGATGCCCGCGAAGTCGCCGATGCCGTCGCCGTCGGAGTCGGCGAAGGTCTGGGGGTAGATCTGGTAGAGCACGGCGTCGGTCAGCCAGTCGGGGCCGGGGCGGGTCGAGGTCATGGGTGGGATCCTCCTGCCGGGTGCCGGGGGCTACCGATTCTCGTCGAATCCCCGTCGTCCCAACAGTCCGGCCCGGCCACTCCTGGACCGGCCCGGGGCTCCCGGGAGGATCCCCCGACCGGGCCGCGCGCCCCGGCGAGCCCCTTCCGCTCCTCCGCGCGCCCACGGCCTCCCGCCACCGGACCGCCCGACACCCGCCGCAGGCCCCTGGAGCCCTACCGCGCCGCGCAGGCCTGCGTGAACACCCGGGCCCGGCGGGTGATCTCCGCCCAGTCCCCGGCCGCGACCAGCTCCGGCGCCACCACGTCCGTCCCGGCGCAGACCGCGAGCGCCCCGTGCGCCAGGAACGCGGCGGCGTTGCCCGCGTTCACCCCGCCGGAGGCGACCAGCGGGACGTCGGGGTACGGGCCGCGCAGGTCCTTGAAGTAGCCGGGGCCGAACGCCCGGGCCGGGAAGATCTTGACCGCGGCGGCACCGAGGTCCACCGCCTGTGCGACCTCGGTCGCGGTGAGGGCGCCGAGCACCACCGGGACCCGGGCCGCGTGCGCGGCGTCCGCCACCTCGGGCCGCAGACCGGGGGTGACCAGGAACGCGGCTCCGACGGCGAGCCCCCGTTCGGCCTGCTCGGCGGTGAGCACCGTCCCGACCCCGACCCGGTGGCCGGCCTGCGCCGCCCGGTGCAGATGGGTCGTCACATCCGGTGTGGTGAAGGTGAATTCGGTCCAGGTGATGCCGCCCTCCGCGAGCGCGGCGCAGAGGGCGGCGGCATCCGGTATCCGGGGCGCGCGGACGACCGCGATCACCGGCGAGGCGGCCAGCGCGGCCCGCGCCGCCTCGACCATGGCGGCGGCGGAGGACTTCCGGTCCGCGGGACCCGGGTCGGCCGGGCTCGCATGCACGGGGCTGGCATGCACGGAGTTGGCATCCACGGGGCTCGCATGCACGGGGCTGGGATTCACGGCGTTCGCATCCTTCGACTCGACTTCACTGGGCATTGACACTCCGGGGGCACGGCCCGGCCCCGCCCCCGGAGCCCGGCTCACGACCGGCCGTCACACCGCCTCGACCCCGCGCCCGGTCCGGCGCAGCGCCCGACCGGGGCGGGCGCCCGTGGTGCGGCCCCGCTCCACGACGGCGACACCGTTCACGTACACGTGCTCGACACCGACGGCGGGCCGTCTCGGCTCCTCGAACGTGGCCGCGTCCTGGACGCGTTCGGGATCGAACAGCACCAGATCGGCGTGGAACCCGGGGGCGATCCGCCCGCGCCGGTGCAACCGCAGCCGGGCGGCCGGCCGGCCGGTCATCCGGGCGACCGCCTCCTCCAGCGTCAGCACGCCGGTCTCCCGGACGTACCGGGCCAGGTACCGCGGGAAGGTTCCCCAGGCCCGCGGGTGCGGACGGGCGCCGACCAGCAGCCCGTCGCTGCCGACGGTGTGCACCCGGTGGCGCATGATCGCCCGGACGTTCTCCTCGTGGCCGACATGCTGGAGGATGGTGGTGGCCAACTCGTCGCGGCGCAGCAGGTCGAGGAAGACCTCCGTCCCGCTCCGGCGCTGTTCGACGGCGAGTTCGGCGACGGTCCGGCCGACCGCGTCGGCGAGTCCGGGGGCGCGGACGCCGGAGAGCTGGACGGTGGCCCAGTCGGTGACCACGCCGTGGCAGCCGTCGCTGCCCTTCTCCTCCACCTCGTACCGGATCCGCTCGCACACGGCCGGGTCGCCGAGCCGCGCCAGGGTGGCCTGCGGGCCGCCCTCGGTGGCCCAACCGGGCAGCAGGGCGGCCAGGGTGGTGGAGCCGGGCAGGTAGGGGTAGCTGTCCAGGGTGAGGTCCACGCCGTCGTCGAGGGCCCGGTCGAGCAGGTCCAGCAGTTCGTGGGCGCGGCCCTCGTTGACGCCGAAGTTCATGGTGGCGTGGGTGAGGTGGAGCGGGCAGCCGGACCGCCGGGCGATCTCGACCATCTCCGCGTAGCCCTCCAACGCGCCGGCACCGTACGAGCGTTGGTGCGGCGCGTGGAAGCCGCCGTACCCGGCGACGACCCGGCAGAGTTCGACCAGCTCGGCGGTGTCGGCGTACATCCCGGGGGTGTACGTCAGGCCGCTGGACATCCCGACCGCGCCCTCGGCGAGGCCCTGCGCCAACAGCTCGCGCATCCGATCGAGTTCGGCGGCGCTCGGGGCCCGGTTGTCCCAGCCCATCGCGAGCATGCGCAACGAGCCGTGCGGCACCAGGTAGCAGGCGTTGACGGCGGGGCCGGTCCGGTCCAGCCGGTCCAGGTAGCCGCCGACGGACCGCCAGTCCCACGCGAGGTCGTCGGGGTCGCCGTTCCAGCCGGCGATCTGCCGGCGCAGCGCGGGCAGGGTGGTGTCGTCGACCGGCGCGTAGGACAGACCGTCCTGGCCGAGGACCTCGCAGGTCACGCCCTGGGTGACCTTGGCCGGGTGCGCGGGCTCGCGCAGCAGGGCGAGGTCGGAGTGGGCGTGCATGTCGATGAAGCCGGGGGCCAGCACCAGCCCGTCCGCGTCCACCGTCCGCACCGGACCACCGCCGGGGCCCGCCGGACCGCCGGACGAACCCGTCCGGTCCGGGCGACCCGAGGACGCGGACCCGCCCGCCGCCCCGACCTCGACGATCACCCCGCCCGCGATCCGGACGTCCGCCCGGTAGCGCCCGGCCCCCGTGCCGTCCACCACCGTGGCACCGCGGAAGAGCACGCTCCCGCCACCCCCGGCACTCATCAGAAGAACGTCCTGACCAGCCCGGTCACCTTCGGCTCGGCCGCCGAGGCGTCGTGCAGCACCGGGATCAGCGTCCACTTGTCGAAGGCGGTGCACGGGTGCGAGATCCCGAGCCGCACGACGGCGCCGACGGGCGCGAGGTCGCCCGCGTCCCGCAGGAACGCGTGCTGGTCGTTGAGCGCGGTGATCCGCGCCGCCGTGCCCCTCAACTCCGCCCCGCCGCGGACCGACTGCGGCTCCGGCAGGCCCTCGTCGAACGGCAGGTCGCGCTTGCCCGCGTCCAGCAGCGCCAGCTGCGGCTCCGGTCGGGACACCACCCGCGCCCAGCCGTGCAGCGCCGCCCGCAACACCTCACCGCGACCGTCCCCCGCACCGCCACCAGCACCGCCACCGGCACCGCCACCGCCACCGGCGACGTCACCCGAACCGGCCGCCGCCCCTCCCCCGCCCCGGGCGAGCGGTGAGATCCCCCGGTAGAAGCCGTCGTCGTGCGCCAGGTAGGCGCCCGAGCGCAGCACCACGAACGTGTCCTTCAGCGCGCCCAACTCCTCGGCCACCAGGTCGAAGTAGGCACTGCCCCCCGCCGTGACCACCGGCGCCGCACCCTCCGCGTACCGGCCGGCCAGCCGCCCGTGCAGCTCGGCCAGCGACCTCAGGTACCCGCGCACCGTGCCGAGCCCGCCCTCGCTCGCGTCGTGCGCCAGGGCGCCCTCGTAGCCGCCGACGCCGGCCAGCCGCAGGGTCGGCGCGCGCCGGACGGCGTCCGCGATCTCCACGGCCGCGTCGACGGTGCGCGCACCGGTGCGACCGCCGGGGCCGCCGAGTTCGACCAGCACCTCGACCGGACGCCCGGCGTCGGCCGCGCGCAGCGCCTCGTCCATCAGCCGGACGCCCTCGACGGAGTCGACCCAGCAGAGGAAGGCGAAGTCCGGGTCGTCGGCGAGCTCGCCGGCCAGCCAGCGCAGGCCGCCCGGGTCGAGCAGGGCGTTGGCGAGCAGCACCCGTCGGACGCCGAAGGCGCGCGCGACCCGCAGCTGCGGCAGGTTGGCGAGGGTGATGCCGTGGCTGCCGGCGGCCAGCTGGGCCTGCCAGAGCGCGGGCGCCATGGTGGTCTTGCCGTGCGGGACGAGCGCCATGCCGGCGTCGGCGCACCAGCGGGCCATGGTGTGCAGGTTGTGGTCGAGCGCGCCCGCGTCGAGGGTGAGCAGCGGGGTGCCGAGGTCGGCCAGGGTGGGGCCGGTGGCGAGGTACTGGCGGACGGTCAGTCCTGCGGCGGCCGGGGGCAGGGCCTTGAACCGCCAGTCGATCACCTCGTCGGCGAGCGCCGCCACCGCCCCGGAGTCGATCGCGTCGCCGCTGCCGCCACCGGCCCCGCCGCCGGTCCTGCTGCCGCTGCCGCCACTGCTGGCGAAGGTCTGGTCCACCGTCTTCCTCCATCTGCCATGTTGCAACATGCGCAATGAGGGTTGCACATGCTGGCAACACGGTTCTAGCATCGGCGCCGGACGAAGGTCAACGACAGCCGCCCGCCGGACGCGGGTCAGCCAGGCTCGCCGCAGCACCCCCACCCCGGCCGGCCGCAGTACTCCGAGGAGCCCAGCAGATGCCACGCCAGGACGCCGCCGCGAGCCCGGGCACCCCGCAGCTCGGCAACCCGACGGCCTCCCCGGCCCCGGCACCGACCGATCCGGGCCCCGAAGGCGGCCCCGGCCCCGACCCCACGTCAGCCGCCCCCGCCACCCCGACCGCCCTCACCTCCCCGGCCGCCCTGACCTCCCCGACCGACCGAGCCGCCGCCGGCCCCGTGGCCGTCTGCGTGGGCGAGTCGATGGCCGTCCTCCTCCCCGACCGGGCCGGGCCGCTGGAGTCCGTGGAGAACTTCCGGCTCTCGGTCGGCGGCGCCGAGTCCAACGTCGCCGGCGCCCTGGCCGCCCTGGGCGTACCGAGCGCCTGGATCAGCCGGGTGGGCGACGACGGCTTCGGCCGCCGGCTGCTCGGCGACCTGACCGCCCGCGGGGTGGACGTCTCCGCGGTCGCCGTCGACCCGCACCGCCCCACCGGCGTCTACCTCAAGGAGGTCGGGGGCACCACCGGTGACCGTCACGACCTCGGCCCGGGCCGCAGCCGGCTGCACTACCACCGGCGCGGCTCGGCGGCCGCCGCCCTCTCCCCGGCCCTGCTGACCGACCCGACGGCCGTCCGGCTGCTCAGCGGCGCCCGGCTGCTCCACCTGTCCGGCATCACCGCCGCGCTCTCCGACGACTGCCTCGCCCTGCTCCGCGCCCTGCTGGCGGACCGCCGCCCCGGCCGGCTGGTCAGCTTCGACCTCAACTGGCGACCGGCGCTCTGGCGCGACCGCGACCTCACGGTGCTGCCGGCCCTGCTGGACGCCGCGGACCTGCTGCTGCTCGGCGCCGACGAGGCCGAGGCCGCCTTCGGCACCGGGGAGCCGCAGGCCCTGCGCCGCCGGTTCCCCTCCCCCGCCACGGTGGTGGTCAAGGACGAGGCCCGGCTGGTCACCGCGGTGGAGCGCGACGGCACGGCGGTCTCCGAACCGGCCCTGACGGTCGACGTGGTCGAGGCGACCGGCGCGGGCGACGCCTTCGCCGCCGGCTACCTCGCCGGGACGGTGCGCGGCCTCGACCAGCGGCGCCGCCTGCGACTGGGCCACCTGAGCGCGGCGTGCGCGCTGACCACCCACGGCGACCAGGCCGAGCTGCCGCCCGAGGCGGTGGTCGCCGCCCTGCTCGACGCCTCTCCCGAGGACTGGGCCGCCACCCGGATCTCGGCGGATGGCATCGTGTCCCCTGCGCTCGCCGCACCGACCCCCGCCCCCGACCGCCACACCCCGGACCGCCACACCCCCGACCGGCACACCGCCGGACCCGACCGGACCGCCTCCGACCAGCCCGTCCCCGCCCGCCGCTCCGCGCCCGCCGCACCCGGGGGCGGTGCCGCCGACCCTCGACCGGCCGCCACCCCGGCCCTTGGAGCACCATGAGCCAGACCGTCACCCGCGCCCTGCGCATCCTCGCCGAACTCGGCGAGGGCGAGCGTTCCCTGGACCAGCTGGCCGAGGTCCTCGGCGTGCACAAGACGACCGTGCTCCGGCTGCTCCAGAGCCTCGAGGAAGAACGCTTCGTCTACCGCGACGCCGGCTACCGCTACCACCTGGGCGCCGGCCTGTTCGCCCTCTCCGGCCTCGCACTGGAGCAGCGCGGCGTCCGCCGGATCGCCGCGCCGTACCTCGCCGAGCTGAACGCCGGCACCGGCCAGACCGTGCACCTGGCCGCGTACGAGGGCGGCGAGGTGGTCTACATCGACAAGTACGACTCCCGGCACCCGGTGCGGATGTACTCGCGGATCGGCCTGCGCGCCGCCCTGCACAGCGCCGCGGTGTCCAAGGTGCTGCTAGCCGACCTGCCCGCGCCCGAGCGGCGCCGGGTGGTGGCCGGCATCGACTTCACCCCGCACACCGCGCGCACCCTCACCACGCCCGAGGCGCTGCTGGCCGAGCTGGACCGGGTCGCCGCCCAGGGCTGGGCCCAGGACCACGCCGAGCACGAGGCGTTCATCAACTGCGTGGCCGCGCCGATCCGGGACGCCAGCGGCCGGGTGGTCGCGGCCGCCTCGATCTCCGTCCCGGACGTCGTGCTCCCCTACGAGCAGGTGCTGGAGCTGCTGCCCCAGCTGCTCGCCACCGCCCGGGCGATCTCCGCCGACTGCGGCCAGCCGCCGCAGCACCCGTGACCGCCTGCCCCGGCACCCGCGACCACCGCCCCCCGGCGCCCCTGACCCCCTGCCCCCCTGTCCACACGTCCCCACCTCCCACCTCCTCGACGAAGCGAGCACGCATGAGCGACAAGACCGAGATCCGCACCGACGGCGCCCCCGCCCCGGCCTGGATGTTCTCCCAGGGCGTCCGCAAGGGCCCGATCCTCCAGGTGTCCGGCCAGGGCCCGCAGGACCCGGCCACCGGCGAGTACCTCCACCACGGCGACGTGAAGGCGCAGACCCGCCGCACGCTGGAGAACGTCAAGGCGATCGTGGAGGCCGGCGGCGCGACCGTCGAGGACGTGGTGATGTTCCGGGTGTACCTCACCAAGCGCGCCGACTTCCCGCTGATGAACGAGGTCTACGCCGAGTTCATCGAGGAGAACATCAAGCCGGGCGGCGTGAAGCCGTGCCGGACCACGATCTTCGTCGAACTGCCGCAGGAGCCGATGCTGGTGGAGATCGACGCCCAGGCGGTCATCGGCTGACCCCACCCCGGACGGACGAGCACCACCGCCGCGACGAAGGGCCCGGACACCACGTCCGGGCCCTTCGAGCACGTCCCGACACCACCGTCCCCGGCGCCTTGCCCTCCCCCTCGCAACTGATTAGGTTAGGCTCACCTAACCAGCAGCCAGTCCGTCGGAGGTCCCGTACCCATGCGCCCCCACCCGCACAACCACGGCCACGGCCACGGCCATGAGCACGACCACGACGCCGCGATCCCCGAGCCCACCGCCGCCGAGCGGATCGCCAGCCTGCTCACCGCCACCTCCTCGGTGGTCCTGCGCGCCTGCGGCGAGCAGCACGAACTCTCCACCCCGGTCTCGGTGCACGGTTCCCGGCTCCGGCTGCGCGCCCCGCTCGACTCCCCGGTGACCGCCGCCACCGCCCGCGAGCAGGACGGCCTCGCCGTCGTACTGGACCTCACCGACATCGCCCCGGTGGCCGTCCGCGACCGGGTCCGCGGCCGCCTCACCCTGGCCGGCCGGCTCCACCTCGCCCATCTGGCCGACGACGGCCTCAGCGTCCACCTCCACCTGGACGTGGCGCACGCCGTCCTCTCCACCCCGTACGGCACCACCGCGATCACCGGCGCCGACCTCGCGGCGGCCGCCCCCGACCCGCTCGCCCGCTACGAGGCCGGTCTGCTCACCCACCTCGCCGACGACCACCCCGACGCGCTCGCCGTGCTCACCCGGCTGCTCGACGCCGCGCTGCTCGCCGACCGCCCCGACATCCGCCCGCTCGCCCTCGACCGGTACGGCCTGGTGCTCCGCCTGGACCACCCGCACGGCCACCGTGACGTCCGCCTGGTCTTCCCCGAACCGGCCCGCGACGCCGACGAGTTCGGCCACCGGGTGCACCAGCTGCTGACCGCCGCCGAGCAGGCGCTGCCGGCCCACCGCTCCTGAACCGCCGGCGTGCCAAGCCTTCCTGATCGCTCGTCAATCACCCCCCCACCAGGGACTGTTGAACTTCGGCGCGGCCCCCACCCCGCCCCGGGCACGACGACGGCCGGCCCGGCTCGCGAGGGAGGTTTCGCGAGCCGGGCCGGCCGGCAGGACGGGCGTGTCCCGCGCCCGTCGATCCACTGGAGGTGCGGCGATCACCCGGTCGAGCGGTCACCCGACATGACCATCCCGGGGGTCGTTTCGCCCCGCACCCAGCGGTGGCAGTTGATCCGACCGAGGGTCAGATCGCGACGCCGTGCGCCCGCAGGTAGGCGATCGGGTCGATGTCCGAGCCGTACTCCGAGCCGGTGCGGATCTCGAAGTGCAGGTGCGGGCCGGTCACGTTGCCGGTCGCACCGGAGAGGCCGATCTGCTGGCCGGCGGTGACGGTCTGACCGACCGACACGCCGATCGAGGACAGGTGCGCGTACTGGGCGTACTTGCCGTCGGCGAGCTTGATCTCGACCTCGTTGCCGTAGGCGCCGCCGTTGCCGGCCTTCACCACGGTGCCGGCGCCGACGGCGCGCAGCGGGGTGCCGGTGGAGGCGACGAAGTCGGCACCGGTGTGGTGACCGGAGGCCCACATCGAGCCGGCCACGCCGTAGGCGGTGCCGAGCTTCGGGTTGGCCAGCGGGGCGAAGAAGCCGGAGGCGGCGACGGCCGGGGCCGGAGCCGGGGTGGCGGGCTTCGCGACCGGGGCGACGACGGGCTGGACCGCGGGCTTGGCGGCCGGGGCGGCCGGCTTCTCCGCCGGGGCGGCGGGCTTGGCCGGCTTGGCGGCCGGCTTCACCGAGTCCTGCGAGGTCTTCGCCTTGGCCGCGGGGGCGGCCGGCTTGGCGGCCTCGGCCGGAGCGGCGGGCTTGGCGGCCTCGGCGGCCTTGGTGCCGAGCGCGAGCTGCTGGCCCGGGAAGATGAGGTTCGGGTTGGCGCCGACGACCGAGCGGTTGTGGTCGTACAGGGCCTGCCAGCCACCGTCGACGTTCTTGGCGTCGGCGATCTTCGACAGGGTGTCCCCGCCGACGACCTTGTAGCTCTCCTCGGCCGGCGCGGCCGGAGCGGCGGGGGCGGTCTCGGCGGCGGCCGGAGCGGCCTCGGCGGCGGTCGGGGTGGCGTCGACGCTGGTGGCGCCGGTCCAGGTGCTGCTCTGCTGGGTGTGGCCGGCGGCCGGGGCCTCGTGCGCCTGGGCGGCGACGGTGGTCACCAGCGGGAGGGCGAAGGCGGCGCCGGTGACGGCGGTGGCGATGCCGATGCGGACGGCGCGGGGCAGGGCGATACGACGAGCCTGTGCGGGCATGGGGAATGTCCTCTCCGACGCCTGCGAGGTGAGCTGTCGGGTTCGGGCTGGAGTTGCCCGGCCGCAATAAGACGCGGCTTCACCCCGAGCCGGGCCACGAGAAATTCGGGTCCGGCGACTTACCTGTGGGTCCCCCGCTCCTGCCGTACAGAGTTCGTTGCGTACCACCGGGCAACGGCAGGACTAGGCGTTCCACCCGGTGGCCACCCGGGCTGACGCCGGGCGGTCGCTGAACTAAAACCCATCCGTTCGGGTGAAGCAATGTCGATCTCCGGAACCCGGGACCAAAGTCCGGAATGCCGTGACGCTCCGCAGGGAATCCATGCACAGTGCGTGCACAATCCATTCACGGCGCGCACGTGATCCAGCACCCTCCGCCGACATCGTCATCGGTCCGCACACGATCACTCACGCAACGGACATCCCCCGACACACCCCCGGTGACCCTTGTCACGTCAGCCCCGCGGGACCCACCATGAGCCGTGGCCACCTCCGAGGCCGGCACCCTGCGGTTGGGCACCGCGCAGGGACGCCGGGTACTTCTGGCAACGGTGCTCGGTTCCAGCATGGCGATGCTCGACGGGACCGTCGTGAACGTCGCGCTGCCCCGGATCGGCACCGACCTCGGTGCCCAACTCGACGCCCTGCAATGGACGCTCAACGCCTATCTGCTCACCCTGGCGGGCCTGATCCTGCTCGGCGGCGCGCTCGGCGACCGGTACGGCCGGCGCCGGGTCTTCCTGCTCGGCGTGGTCTGGTTCGCCGTGGCGTCGGCGGCCTGCGCCGCCGCCCCGACCATCGAGGTGCTGATCGCGGCGCGCGCCGTGCAGGGCATCGGCGGGGCGCTGCTCACCCCGGGCTCGCTGGCGATGCTCCAGGCGGTGTTCCATCCGGACGACCGCTCGGCGGCGGTCGGCCTCTGGTCCGGACTCGGCGGGGTGTCGGCCGCCGTCGGACCGTTCCTCGGCGGCTGGCTGGTGGACGGCCCGGGCTGGCGCTGGATCTTCCTGCTGAACCTGCCGCTGGCCGCGGTGGTGGTGGCGGTCGCCGCCCGGCACGTCCCGGAGAGCCGGGACGAGTCCGCGACCGGCCGTTTCGACGTGCTCGGCGCGGTGCTGGCCGCCCTCGCCCTCGGCACGCTCACCTATGCGCTGACCGCCGCCGGGGACGGCCTGTCCACCACGGTCTGGGTCACCGGCGCGGCCGGCGTCCTGCTCGGCGCCGCCTTCGTGCTGGTCGAGCGCCGCACCCCGGAGCCGATGCTGCCGCTCGGCCTGTTCTCCTCACGGCTGTTCACCGCCGTGAACCTGGTCACCCTCGCCGTCTACGCGGCGTTCAGCGGTGTCTTCTTCCTCCTGGTCGTCCAGCTGCAGATCGTCTCCGGCTTCTCCCCGCTGGTCTCCGGGCTGGCCCTGGTGCCGATCACCGTGATCATGCTGGCGCTCTCCGCCCGGGCCGGCCGGCTGGGCAAACGGATCGGCCCGCGGCTGCCGCTCACCGTCGGCCCGCTGCTCTGCGCGGCGGGCGTGCTGCTGATGCTGCGGATCGGGTCCGACGCCTCGTACTGGACGGACGTGCTGCCCGCGGTCGCCGTGATGGGCAGCGGGATGGTGCTGCTGGTCGCCCCGCTGACCGCCACCGTGCTGGCGGCGGTGGAGGTGCGGCACGCGGGCATCGCCAGCGGGGTCAACAACGCCGCGGCCCGCGCGGCGGGCCTGCTGGCGGTCGCCGCACTGCCCGCCCTGGCCGGTCTCAGCGGCGACGCCTACCAGGTGCCGGGCGCGGTCGACTCCGCCTTCCGCACCGCGATGCTGATCTGCGCCGGACTGCTCGTGGCGGGCGGGCTGACGGCCCTGGCCACCGTCCACGGGAACGTCCTGGCGCCGGAGGACCGCCACCCCGTGGCCGAGCCGGACTGCCGGTACGCCTGCGGCACCAACGCCCCGCCCCTCGACCCCGGTCACCCGGCCGCCGACCAGGGCTGACGTCCACCCCGCGCCCACCCCGCACCCGCCCGCCCGCCGACCCGGCCGCCCCGAACACGCCGAGGCCCGAACACGCCGAGGGCCCCGCCGCCTCGGAGGCGACGGGGCCCGGGAACCGGGGTGGAGCGACCGTCAGAGGATGTCGCCCGGCGCGTACTTGGCGGCCTCCGGGTACGCGGCCGCGACCGCCTCGACCTGGCGGACGACCTCGGCGACCTGCGCACCGGCCGCCCCCGTGAAGGACAGCCGGTCGGCCAGCAGCGCGTCCAGCGCGGCCCGGTCCAGCGGGATCCGGTCGTCGTTCGCCAGCCGGTCCAGCAGCTCGTTCTCCCGGGCGCCGGCGCGCATCGCGAGCGCGGAGGCGACGGCGTGCTCCTTGATGACCTCGTGCCCGGTCTCCCGGCCGACGCCCGCGCGCACCGCGCCCATCAGCACCTTGGTGGTGGCCAGGAACGGCAGATAGCGGTCCAGCTCGGCCTCGATCACGGCCGGGAAGGCGCCGAACTCGTCGAGGACGGTCAGGAAGGTCTCCAGCAGGCCGTCGAAGGCGAAGAAGGCGTCCGGCAGCGCGACCCGGCGGACCACCGAGCAGGAGACGTCGCCCTCGTTCCACTGGTCGCCGGCCAGCTCGCCGGTCATCGACGCGTAGCCGCGCAGGATCACGGCCAGGCCGTTGACGCGCTCGCAGGAGCGGGTGTTCATCTTGTGCGGCATCGCGGAGGAGCCGACCTGGCCCTCCTTGAAGCCCTCGGTCACGAGCTCGTGGCCGGCCATCAGGCGGATGGTCTTGGCCAGGCTGGACGGCGCGGCGGCCAGCTGGACGAGGGCGGTCAGCACCTCGAAGTCCAGCGAGCGCGGGTAGACCTGGCCGACGCTGGTGAGCACGTTGTCGAAGCCGAGGTGCCCGGCGACCCGGCGCTCCAGCTCGGCGAGCTTCTCGGTGTCCCCACCGAGCAGGTCGAGCATGTCCTGGGCGGTGCCGACCGGGCCCTTGATCCCGCGCAGCGGGTAGCGGGCGATCAGCTCCTCCAGGCGGCGGAAGGCGACCAGCAGCTCGTCGGTGATCGACGCGAAGCGCTTGCCCAGGGTGGTGGCCTGCGCGGCCACGTTGTGCGAGCGGCCGGCCATGACCAGCTCGGCGTGCTCGGCGGAGAGCCGGCCCAGCCGGACCAGCACGGCGACGGTGCGGTCGCGCACGTGCTCCAGCGACTGGCGGATCTGCAGCTGCTCGACGTTCTCGGTCAGATCCCGGGAGGTCATGCCCTTGTGGATCTGCTCGTGGCCGGCGAGGTCGCTGAACTCCTCGATCCGGGCCTTGACGTCGTGGCGGGTGACCCGCTCACGGGCGGCGATGGAAGCGAGGTCGACCTGGTCGATCACCCGCTCGTAGTCGGCGACGGCGGTGGCGGGCACCTCGACGCCGAGGTCCTGCTGGGCCTTCAGGACGGCGAGCCACAGGTGGCGCTCGAGGACCACCTTGTGCTCGGGGGACCACAGCTGGGCCAGGGTCGCCGAGGCGTACCGGGAGGCCAGGACATTGGGGATCTGGGGCTTCGCGCTCACGCTTCGCAAGCCTAACAGCCGAGGTCAGCCGGAACGGCGCCGGACCGGGCACCCGTGAACGGACCCCCGGCGGCGCCCGCCCCGACCCTCGACGCGCACGGGCCGGCCGAGGGCGTGCGGTGCCTACTGGCGGCCGCTGAGCACCGGGAGGACCTGGAGACAGATCGAGTGCAGCTCGCTCCGCTGCTCGCCGCTCAGGCTCTCGAAGGCCTGGTGGGTGCGGCTCATCTCGCCGCGGATCAGCGTCAGGATCTCCCGCCCCTGCTCGCTGATGACCACGATCTTGACCCGCCGGTCCCCCGCCGAGGCCTCCCGGCGGGCCAGGCCGAGGGCCTCCAGCCGGTCGACGATCCCGGTCACGTTGGACGCGTCACAGCCGAGCCGTCCGGCCAGCGCGCGCATCGGCACCGGCTCCTGGACGGCGCCGAGCGCCTTGGCCTGCGAGGAGGAGAGACCGTGCCGGGCCGCGGCGGCCGCGAAGTCCTGGAAGTACGCGGCACCGACGGCGGCCAGCGCCTCCATCAGCTCGGCGTTGGTCGGTGCGGTCGTGGTCGCTGTCGAACCCATGAGGTCAGCCTACGACCGACTGCTTCAGCAACTCAAGATTTGAGCACGGCAAAGATCCCGCGACCGAACCGCCACCGCGGACTCCTCCCCCGACCCTCAGAGCACCAGCTGGTCGAAGAGACGCCGCAGCTCCGTCTCGGGATCCGCGGTCAGCCCGGTGTGCACCGGGCCCGGCTGGACCACCGCACTGCGCGGCGCGGTCAGCCAGCGGAACCGCTGCCCGGGGCTGTCCGACGCCGCCGGACCGGCCTGCGGCCCGCCCGCGCAGACCGCCTCGATCCCCTGCAGCGCCCGCCGCACCCCGGACACGTCGGCCACCGGGTCCAGCGCCAGCAGCCGCGCCTGGTCCAGATGGGTCCGGGCGGCCAGGTGGGAACTCTGCCGGCAGTACAGCAGCACGCCCACGTTGACGCACTCGCCGCGCTCCACCCGGGGCACCGCCCGGATCACCGCGTACTCGTAGTCGTGCAGCTCGGCGGCGGTCGGCAGGGCCGACCGGATCGACCCGGTCACGCGGACACCTCCGGCAGCCAGTCGCGCGGACCGGCCAGTCGCTCGGTCAACTGGGTGCGGTACGCCGCGCGCACCGCCTCGGGCGAGTCGAAGCCGGGCTCGTCCACCAGCCAGACGTCCGGGATCCGGGCCACCGCCGCCTCGATCGCCGCCTCCGCCAGCGGGGCGAGCACCTTGTCGGCGGCGAGCAGGTCCGGCTCGGCGCCCAGCAGCGCGTGGTCGGAGGCGTCGTACGGCCGGCGGATCCAGCCGGCCGCGCCCGCCCAGTGGTGGTGGAAGATCAGGCTCGCGCCGTGGTCGATCAGCCGCAGTCCACCGGTGGCGACCAGCAGGTTGGGGTTGCGCCAGGAGCGGTCGACGTTGCCGATCAGGGCGTCGAACCAGAGCACCTGCCCGGCCAGCCCGGCGTCCACGTCGAAGCAGAGCGGATCGAAGTTGAGGGCGCCGCTGACGAAGGCCATGCCCAGGTTGACCCCGCCGCTGGCGCGCATCTGGTCCTGGATCTGCGGGTCGGGCTCGCTGCGGGCCAGCACCGGGTCCAGGTCGACGGTCACCAGCTCGGGCACCGGCAGGCCGAGCCGCCGGCCGAGTTCACCGGCCAGCACCTCCGCGACCAGCGCCTTGCGGCCCTGCGCCGCGCCGACCCATTTCAGCGCGTACAGCCGCCGGTCGTCGGCCTCGACCAGGCCCGGCATCGAGCCGCCTTCTCGCAGTGGCGTCACATAACGGACCGCCGTCACCTCGGGGAGCACGGCGGACAGCCTATCGGGCATATGCACGGGGCGGGTGTCGCCAGGCGCGCCCGGGCCTGTCCCGCCCGGCCCGCGCAACCCCATCCCGCCCCAGGCACCCCACTCCGTCCCGCCCGCCCCACGCGCCCCGGCCCGGCTCGCCCGCCCGGGCCGCCCCGGTGGCAGCCCCGGCCGCTCCGTGCGAACGTGGCGGACAGTAGTCGGAGCACCCGACGGCCACGACCCGCAGCGGCCATGACCCGCACCGCCACGACCGCGCCGGCACGGCGCGCCGCGGCGGAACGACCTGCACTGTGAGGGACGCACGATGGAACGAGCCCGGATCCTGATCGTGGGCGCTGGCTTCGCCGGACTGGAGTGCGCGCGCCGGCTGGAGCGCAAGCTCTCCCCGGCGGAGGCGGAGATCTCCCTGGTCACCCCGTTCAGCTACCAGCTCTACCTGCCGCTGCTGCCGCACGTGGCGGCCGGTGTGCTCACGCCCCAGTCGGTGGCCGTCTCGCTGCGCCGCTCGCTGCGCCGCACCCACATCGTCCCCGGCGGCGCCATCGGTGTGGACCCGGCCTCCAAGGTCTGCGTGGTGCGCAAGATCACCGACGAGGTGGTGGCGCAGAAGTACGACTACCTGGTGCTGGCCCCCGGCAGCGTCACCCGCACCTTCGACATCCCCGGTCTGACCGACTACGCGCGCGGCATGAAGACCCTCGCCGAGGCGGCCTACGTCCGCGACCACGTGATCGCCCAGCTCGACCTCGCCTCGGCCACCCCCGACCAGCGGGAGCGCGAGTCCCGGCTCCAGTTCGTGGTGGTCGGCGGCGGCTACGCCGGCACCGAGACCGCGGCCTGCCTCCAGCGCCTCACCACCGCGGCCGCCCAGCGCTACCCGCGGCTGGACGCCCGGCAGATCAAGTGGCACCTCATCGACATCGCCCCCAAGCTGATGCCCGAACTGGGCGACGCCCTCGGCACCGCAGCCCTGGAGGTGCTGCGC
Source organism: Streptomyces sp. NRRL F-6131 (assembly GCA_000719695.1). GTDB lineage: Bacteria > Actinomycetota > Actinomycetes > Streptomycetales > Streptomycetaceae > Kitasatospora. The sequence goes on along the minus strand of JOHN01000013.1, from coordinate 32,533 downwards.
GAGCGGGGCATCGACGTCTCGCTGGGCGTCTCGGTGGCCGAGGTGGGGGCCGAGTCGGTCAAGTTCACCGACGGCCGGGTGCTGCCCTGCCGGACCCTGATCTGGACGGCCGGCGTCGCGGCGAGCCCGCTGATCGCCACCCTGGACGCGGAGACGGTGCGCGGCCGGATCGCGGTGACGGCGGAGATGCGGGTGCCGCAGTTCGAGGGCGTGTTCGCGCTCGGCGACGCGGCGGCCGTCCCCGACCTCGCCAAGGGCGACGGCGCGGTCTGCCCGCCGACCGCCCAGCACTCGGCCCGTCAGGGCCGGGCGGTGGCCCACAACGTGATCGCGGCCCTCCGCAACCAGCCGCTGGAGCCGTACTACCACAAGGACTTGGGCCTGGTGGTGGACCTCGGCGGCAAGGACGCCGTCTCCAAGCCGGTCGGGGTGGAACTGCGCGGCGTCCCGGCACAACTGGTGGCGCGCGGCTACCACCTGATGGCGATGCGCACCAATGTCGCCAAGTTCCGGGTCGGCGCGAACTGGCTGCTCAACGCGACCGCCGGCGACGACTTCGTGCGCACCGGGTTCCTCGCCCGCCAGCCCGCCCGGCTGCGCGACTTCGAGTACACCGACGCCTACCTGACCCGGGACCAGGTCAAGGAGCACGCCCAGGCGCTGCTCGCCAAGGGCTGACCGGCGCCCCGACGTACCCGGCCCCGCCCGGCCGCGTGGCCGGGCGGGGCGAGGCGTGTCGGTCCGCGGAACGGTTCGCGGAACGGTTCGCGGAACGGTTCGCGGAACGGTCCGCGGAACGGTCCGCGGCGGACTACTTCGCGGTCAGGTACATCCCGTTCGCGTCCTGCCCGGCGGTGTTGCGGCACGCCCAGTCACCGCTCGTCCGGCCGTACAGCAGGGTCAGGCAGCGCCCGAGCGCCTGCTGCGCGTAGTAGTTGGGGTGCAGCGACTCCTGGAGGGTGCCCTGCGAGGAGTTGAGCCCGCCGTCCAGGAACCGCGCCCACTCGCTGGTGGTCGCCGACGGCGCGCTGGTCGAACTGGCCTGACGGGTCGACTTCGAGCAGACCTCACGGCCCTGGAGCATGTCGCTCAGGTCCATGAACTGCACGCCCTTGGCCTTCGCCACCCCGGCCAGCGACCGGGAGATCTGCGGCACCAACGAGTCGCGCGCCCAGTCCGCGTCGCCTTTCCAGAGCGGGCACCCGCCGGTGTCCGAACGGCTCCAGCCGCTCTCCGGGTAGCGGATCTCGGCGGCCCGCGGGATCGGCGACGGGTAGGACTGCAGCACGATCCGGTAGTCGCCGGCCGCGTACCCGGCGTCCGCCAGCACGGCGCGGATCTCGTCGAGCGCCTTGCCGACGCCGGCCATCGCGGCCGGCATCCGGGCGTCGATCTCGTCCTGCTGGTCGTCGTGGCAGTAGGAGTACCAGACGAGGTAGTCCTGGACGCAGGTCGAGATCACGTCGCCGAAACCGAGGTCGTTGCCGCCGATCGACAGGGTGACCAGCTTGACGTTGTTCTGCCGGGCCACGGTGGCGAGCTGGTCGGCCTGCGGGGCCTCGCCCTTGAACGACTGCCCGCCGTTGGCGGCGCGGAAGACGTTGGCGGCGACGGCGCCCGAGCAGGCCAGGTTGATCTGGGCCTGGGCCACGGTCGGCGCGCTGCGCACCTCGGCCACGTCCGAGCGGTCGCACCCGCTGGCGTAGGTGGCGCCGTAGATCCGGCTCGGGTCGTAACCGCTGCCGGTCCAGGCCCGGTCGGTGCCGGCCCGGTTGCCGCCGCCGGTGACGGAGTTACCCTTCCAGCGGCCGGCCTCGCCGGAGATGTAGCTGTCGCCGAGGGTGACGCTGGCGGTCGGGCCGGTCGGGGTGGCGGCCCGGGCGGGAGCGGCGGTGCCGGCCACCAGACCCGTGGCGGCCAGCGGGAGGGCGAGCGCGGCGGCGATCAGTCGGCCGCTCCAGGAGCCGGTCCTGCGGGTCACGCGGATCCGGCGGGTACTGCGCGAACGGATTTCGGGCACGGCGGAACTCCAACGATCGGTCTCGCCCGCAGGTGGGGGCGGGGAGACGCGGGGTGAGGGTAGGCCGCCGGCCGGTGGCGCGATGAAGATGACATGCCCGCGCTTGTTACCGCTAGGTATCTGCAGCGGATTTCTCAGTTTGTTACCGATGGGTTCAGATCGCCGGAAGTCGAAATGCCGGGGTGAATTCCGATCCGATCCGGATCGGATCGAAATTCACCCCGGCATTGACGTGGAATGATGCGGAAATGCGTCGGCCCATTGGTCCCGGACCGGCTCCGGAACCGCTCCGGACTCGGACCGACCCGATTCAGACCGGCCGCGAGGCCGTTCCCCCCGCTCCCGCCCCGGCGATCCCGTCCCACCCGCCGAGCACCGACGCCAGGTCCTGCGCCAGCCGCCCCGCCTCGGCCGGGTCCAACTGCGCGACGGTGACCCGCAGCCCGGGCGGCGACTGGAGCCGGTAGCGGGCGCCCGGCGCCGCGACCCAGCCCCGCTGCACCAGACCGGCCAACGCGACGGCCTCGTCCGGCACCGGCACCCACACGTTCAGCCCGCTCGCCCCGTACGCCGCGACCCCCCGTGCGGCCAGCTCGCCGATCAGGGCCTCCCGGCGCGCCCGGTAGGCGCCGGCCACCCGGTCCACCGGTGCGGCGTCCGCCCGCCAGAGCGCGGCCACCGTGTGCTGGAGAAGATGGCTGACCCAGCCGGCGCCCAGCCGCTGGCGCCCGAGCACCCGCCCGACGGTGTCCTCGTCCCCCACCGCGACCGAGAGCCGCAGGTCCGGACCGTAGGCCTTGGCCGCCGAGCGCACCACCGCCCAGTGCCGCGAACCCGCCCCGGCCAACGGGTGGTAGGGCAGGTCGACGATGCCGTGGCCGTGGTCGTCCTCGATCAGCAGCACCTCAGGGTGCGCGGCCAGCACGGCGCGCAGCTCCGCGGCCCGCTCGGCGGTGACCGCGGCGCCGGTCGGGTTCTGCGCCCGGCTGGTGACGACCACCGCGCGCGCTCCGCCGTCCAGCGCTCCGGCGAGCGCCCCGGGCAGCGGGCCCGCGTCGTCAAGCAGGACCGGCAGGGTGCGCAGGCCGAGCGCCGGCAGCAGGTCGAGCAGACTGGCCCAGCCCGGGTCCTCGACGGCGACGGCGTCACCGGGGCGCAGCCGGGTGGTCAGGATCCGCTCGATGGTGTCCAGCGAGCCGGAGGCGACGGCGATCGGCCCGGCCGGCAGGCCGTCGGCGGCGAAGCCCTCGCCGGCCAGGGCGAGCAGACCGGGGTCGGCGGCCGGGTCCCCGTACCGGACCGGCTCCCGGCGGGCGGCCTCGGCGGCGGCCGCGAGGGCCGGGGTGAGGTCGGGCAGCAGCGCCGGGTCGGGGTTGCCGTCGGACAGGTCGTGGGCGTGCGCCGGGACGGGCAGGCGGATCCGGTCGCGCGGGGTGTGGGCGGGGCGCGGCAGGATCCGGCTGCCCCGGCGGCCCGCGGTCTCGATGACTCCGCGGTCGCGGAGCAGGCGGTAGGCGGCGGCCACGGTGTTGGGGTTGACGCCGAGTTCGGTGGCGAGGTCGCGCAGCGGCGGCAGCGCCGTCCCGGGCGCGAGCTGCCCGCCGCTGACGCCCCGCTCGATCTCGGCGGCGATCTCGCTGGCACGCCGACCGGTGATCCGATAGTCTCCTAGCACAAAACATACTATGCACTAGTACATAGAGGTTGTCATGTCGACCACGCCGGACGGCGACACGTCCTACGCCCGCACCCCGCGCACCACCCCGACCCGCTACAAGGACCGCGCCACCTGGGAGCGCGAGGCGATCCACGCGATCCTCGACGCCACCTACCTCTGCCACCTCGGCTTCGTCGTCGACGGCGCGCCGGTCGTGCTGCCCACCATCCACGCACGGGTCGGCGACCGCCTCTACGTGCACGGCTCCACGGGCAGCCGGCCGCTGCGCGGCGCCCGGGACGGGGCGGGGCTGCCGGTCTGCCTCACCGTCACCCTGGTGGACGCACTGGTGCTGACCAAGTCGGCGTTCAACCACTCGGTCAACTTCCGCTCGGTGGTGGCGCACGGCACCGCGCACCAGGTCACCGACCCCGAGGAGCTGGGCATCGCGCTGAACGCCCTGGTCGACCAGGTCGTGCCGGGCCGCTCCGCCGAGGTCCGCCCGGCCAATCCCAAGGAGCTCGCCGCGACCGCGGTGATCCGCCTCGACCTCGACGAGGTGTCCGCCAAGACCCGGGCCGCCCTCGCGGCCGACGACGAGGAGGACCTCGACCTGCCGTACTGGGCCGGGCTGGTCCCGGTCACCACCGGCTACGGAGCGCCCGTCCCGGACCCCTCGACCACCGTGCCGCTGCCCGCCAACCTGCGCACCCTCACCGCCCCGAGCCCCGCCGCTCCCGTGCCCACCGCCTGACCGGAGGCCCCTGATGCTGATCCGCTCCTGGGACCGCGGCGACGAGGCCGAATGGCGCGCCTGGCTCGCCGAGGGCCGCGACTTCGGCCTGCTCGCCGCCAACGGCGGACCGGGCCACGGCCCCGTCCTCGTCCCCACCCACTTCCTGCTGGACGCCGACCGCGGCGAGATCCTGCTCCACCTGGCCGCTCCCAACCCGCTGCTCGCGGCCGTCCGGGCGGACCCGGAGGTCACCCTCGCGGTCACCGACGACTACGCCTTCGCCCCCGGCCACTGGCGCGGCGAGCCCGGCACCCCGACCAGCTACTACGCCTCGGTGCACTTCCACGCGACCGCCGCGGTCGTCACGGACCCGGCCGGCAAGGCGGAGATCCTCAACCGCCAGCTGGCCCACTTCCAGCCGGAGCGCCCGGACGTCCGGGTGACCCCGGGCGAGGGCGAGTTCGCCCGGGTGCTCCCCGGCCTGACCGGGCTGCGCCTGACGGTCCGCGAGGTCCGCGCCAAGTTCAAGTTCGACGACAAGAAGCCGGCCGTCGAGCAGTACGCCATGGCCGGCCGCCTCGCCGAGCGGGGCCGCGGCCTCGACGCCGGCGCCCGCACCCAGCTGCTGCGGCGCAACGCCCGCCGCTCCGGTCCGTCGGCGCAGCCTGCGACGCCCGCCGGCCCCGACCGCGCGCGAATCTGACGCGACCGCGCGCGGATCTGACGCGGCGTCACCCGTTTGGCCCATTCATCGAGGCGCACTCCCCCGGGGGCTGATCGAATGTGAGCCGAACCCTGCCCGATCGCCGTGCGGGCGGGACCGTCGATCCCGGGGAGCGTGCGTGTCCAGGACCCAGACCCATCCGGCATCCGGCGAGGCGCACCTCGGGCACGTCGTCTTCATCTCGGCCGCCGCCGCGATGGGCGGGTTCCTGTTCGGCTACGACAGCGCCGTGATCAACGGCGCGGTGACGGGCATCCAGAAGCACTTCGGGGTGGGCAACGGCACGACGGCGTTCGTGGTCGCCATCGCCCTGCTCGGCTCGGCGGCCGGGGCGGTGGTGGCCGGCCGGCTCGCCGACCACCTGGGCCGGGTGCGGACCATGCTGCTGGCCGCGACGCTCTTCGCGGTCAGCGGCATCGGCTCGATGTTCCCGCCGAACATCGAGGTGCTGGCCACCTGGCGGGTGGTCGGCGGTGTCGCGATCGGCATCGCCTCGGTGATCGCGCCGACCTACATCGCCGAGGTCGCCCCGACCGCCTACCGGGGCCGGCTGGCCTCCTTCCAGCAGATGGCGATCGTGCTCGGCATCACCGTCTCCCAGCTCGCCAACTGGGCGCTCAACCAGGCCGCCGGCGGCGAGTCCACCGGCCACCTCGGCGGCGTCCAGGCCTGGCAGTGGATGCTCGGCGTGGAGACGATCCCGGCCCTCGTCTACGGGCTGATGGCCATGGCCATCCCGGAGTCGCCGCGCTACCTGATCGCCGACCAGCGGGAGGAGCAGGCCCGCAAGGTGCTGCGGGAGGTCGAGGGCGAGGACGTCGACCTGGACGCCCGGGTGGCCGAGATCCGCGCGGTGCTGGCGTCCACGCACAAGCCCCGGCTCAAGGACCTGCTGGGCGGCCGGTTCGGCCTGCTGCCGATCGTCTGGGTCGGCATCGGCGCCTCGGTGTTCCAGCAGTTCGTCGGCATCAACGTGATCTTCTACTACTCCTCCTTCCTCTGGCAGTCGGTCGGCATCAACGAGTCGAACTCGCTGCTGATCAGCCTCTCCACGTCGATCATCAACGTGATCGGCACGGTGATCGCGATGGCCCTGGTCGACCGGATCGGCCGCAAGCCGCTCGCGCTGGCCGGCTCGGTCGGCATGGCGGCCGCGCTGTCCACCGCCGCCTGGGCGTTCTCCTACCGGCACGGCACCGGCGACAGCGCCACCCTGGACGACACCCACGCGACGGTCGCCCTGGTCGCGGCGCACGTCTTCGTGCTCTGCTTCGCGTTCTCCTGGGGCGTGGTGGTCTGGGTGCTGCTCGGCGAGATGTTCCCCAACCGGATCCGCGCGCTGGCCCTGTCCGTCGCCGCCTCCGCCCAGTGGATCGCCAACTGGGCGATCACCGTCAGCTTCCCCGACCTCGCCGACTGGAACCTGTCGGCGACCTACGTCATCTACGCGTTCTTCGCCCTGCTCTCCATCCCGTTCGTGGCCTACTGCATCAAGGAGACCAAGGGCCGCGCCCTGGAGGAGATGGGCTGAGGCGGCCCCCTCCGGCGCCCCGGACGACGCCCCCGGTCCCCGGAGGCCCCGAACGCCCCCGGCCTCCGGACGCCCCCAACGCCCCGGTCCCCGGTCCCCGGTCCCCCTGAAGGCCCCCGACGCCTCGACACCCGACCCCCCGGCCCCCGACCCGCCGCCGCGCCCGGCGGCCCGTCCCCCGAGAGGAAGCCATGCCTGACCAGGGCGGCTCCCGACAGAACGTCACCTTCCCGAGCAACGGCCGGGAGGCCCACGGCTACCTGGCCCGCCCGCCGCAGGGCGTCGGCCCCGGCCTGGTGGTGGTCCAGGAGTGGTGGGGCCTGACCCCGTACCTGGCCGCCGTGGCCGACCGGTTCGCCGCCGAGGGCTTCACCGTCCTCGCGCCGGACCTCTTCGGCGGCGCCACCACCCACGACAACGCCGAGGCGGCCCGGCTCAAGCGCGAGCTGCCGGTCGAGCGGGCGGTCCAGGACCTGCGCGGCGCGGTCGACCTGCTGCTCGGCCTGGACGGCGTGGTCGGCGACGCGGTCGGGGTGGTCGGCTTCTGCATGGGCGGCGGCTTCGCCCTGCTGCTGGCCGCCGCCGAGGGCGACCGGGTGGCCGCGGCGGTCCCGTTCTACGGTCTGCCGCCCGACCCTGACTTCGAGTACCGGGGTCTGACCGCCCATGTGCTCGGCCACTACGGGGAGCACGACCGGTCGATCCCGATGGCCGCCGTGGACGAGGCCGCGATCCGGATCGGCGAGGCCACCGACGTCCGCCCGGAGTTCCACTTCTACCCGGCCGGGCACGCCTTCATGAACGAGGAGAACCTGCTCGGCACCCACGACCCGCTGCAGGCGGAGATCGCCTGGAGGCGCACCCTCACCTTCCTCTGGGGCCACCTGGGCTGAGCCCTCGGGACCCACCGCGGAGCGTCCGGGAAGGTCGTTCGGGAAGGTCGTCGAGCAGGCCCCCCGGCGGTCCGTTTATCGGATGGACACGGACCACTCGTCCCGGCATAGTCACGGGGTGCAGAGCCCACCCCCACCCCCGTCGACCGGCCGCTTCGGCTGGGCGAGCCGCAACTTCCGGATCCAGACCGCCGCCACCGTGATCAGCGGTCTCGGCAACGCCGGCGCCCCCATCGCCACCGCCTTCGCGATCCTCGACGGCGGCGGCTCGACCGCCGACGTCGGCTACGTCACCGCGGCCCGGCTGCTGCCCACCGTCCTGCTGCTGATGATCGGCGGCGCCCTCGCCGACCGGCTGCCGCGCCACCACGTCATGGTCGGCGCCAACGTGTTCAGCGCCGTCTCCCAGGGCGCGCTCGCCGCCCTGGTCCTGGTCGGCGAGCCGACGCTCTGGCAGCTGATGCTGTTCTCCGCCGGGGCCGGCGCCGGCTACGCGTTCTACTCCCCCGCCTCCGGGGGCATGATCCTGGAGAGTGTCACCCCCGAGCACGCCGCCCGGGCCTTCTCGGTCTACCGGATGGGCTTCAACGGCGCGCAGATCGGCGGCGCCGCGCTCGGCGGCGCGCTGACCGCCGCGGTCGGCCCCGGCTGGGTGCTCGCCCTGGACGCCGCCTGCTTCCTGGCCGCCGCCGCGCTGCGCTTCCTGCTGGAACCGCAGGCCCCGACCGCCCCCGTCGAGAGCCGCGGCATGCTCCGCGACCTGCGCGAGGGCTGGCACGAGTTCGCCTCCCGCCGGTGGCTCTGGGTCATCGTGCTCCAGTTCTCGGTGCTGGTCGCCTGCGTCGGCGCGGTCGAGGCGGTGTACGGGCCGGCCGTCGCCAAGGACCGGCTCGGCGGCGCCCGTGACTGGGGCCTCGCGATGGCCGCCTACGGCGTCGGCCTGGTCGCCACCGGGGTGCTGATGGCCCGCTGGCAGCCGCGCCGGATCCTGCTGGTCGGCAACTGGGGCGTCTTCCTGTTCGGCGTGCCCGCGCTCGCCCTCGCGGTGTCCGCCCCGCTGCCGGTGCTCTGCGCCGCGATGTTCCTCTCCGGCGTCGGCGTCACGGTCTTCGGCGTCAACTGGATGATCGCGCTGCAGCAGGAGATCCCGGCCGAGGCGTTCTCCCGGGTCGCCGCCTACGACGAGCTGGGCTCGCTCTCGCTGGCGCCGCTCGGCACCGCCCTCGCCGGCCCGGCCGCCGACCTGCTCGGCCTCTCCGGCGCCCTCTGGTCCTGCGCGGTGATCTCCCTGGTGCTCAGCGCCGCCGTCCTGCTGGAGCCGCAGGTCCGCCGACTCTCCCGGCGCCCCGCCGGCCGGCCCGCCGACACCCTCCCGGAGCCCGCCGCGACCCACTGAACCGGGCCGCCCCGAGCCCGGCCCCCGAGCCGCCCGCCCCGGACGCGCCCCGTGCGCCCCCGGGTACGCCCTCCGGTGGGCAACCACCGGAGGGCCCGACTCGTCCGACCAGGTGACGACGCACGAGACCTGGGGGGCGCCCGATGCCGAAGCCACTGCTGTTCCTGGACGTCGACGGCGTGCTCAACCCGGTCCGGCCCCGGCCCGAGGCCGAGTTCGACACCCACACCCTGCTCGGCTACACCGTGCTGCTCTCCGCCCGGCACGGCAGCTGGCTGCGCGAACTGAGCGGGGTGTACGACCTCGTCTGGGCCACCACCTGGGAGGAGCACGCCAACACCCACATCGCCCCGGCGATCGGCCTGCCCGAGCTGCCGTTCGTCCGCTTCAGCGGCTACGTCCCGCAGCCGGGCGACCCGCGCGTCCCGCTGATGGAACTGTTCTCCGCCCACAAGTGGGCACCGCTGCTGCGCCACGCGGCCGGCCGCCCGTTCGCCTGGATCGACGACGTCATCCCGCCCCGCCTGGTCCGCGGCTCGCTCTGGCGGCGCGACCGGCTGCTGCTGCCGATCGACCCGGGCGAGGGCCTCGAACGGCGGCACGTGGACCGGCTGCTGTCCCGCCCGCCGCGCCCCGGGGCGGTCCCCCCGGTCAGCCGGTGGGCAGCCAGCTGACGTGCCCGGCCAGCAGCGCGTACCCGACGAACGCCACCGTGTCGATCAGCGCGTGCGCCACCACCAGGGGCATCACCCGCCCCCAGCGCCGGTACAGCAGGCAGAACACCACCCCCATCACGACGTTGCCGACCAGCCCGCCGACCCCCTGGTAGAGGTGGTACGAGCCGCGCAGCAGTGAACTCGCCGCCAGCGCGGCCGGCCACGACCAGCCCAGCTGCGTCACCCGGCGCAGCAGGTAGCCGAGGACCACGACCTCCTCGAGGATCGCGTTCTGCCAGGCCGAGAGGACCAGCACCGGGATCCGCCACCAGACGTCCGGCAGCCCGGACGGCGCGACCGTCAGGTTGTAGCCGGCCGCCTGCGAGCCCAGGTAGAGCACCAGCCCGGAGCCGCCGATCGCCGCCGCGACGACGGCGCCCCGGCCGAGGTCGCGCAGCTTCTGCCCGAGGTCGAAGCCCAGCACCCGCAGCGACCCGCCCTCGCGGACCAGCAGGTAGCCGACCAGCACCACCGGCATCAGGCCGCGGCCGATGTAGTAGAGCTGCCAGACCAGGTCGAGCCACGGCCGGCCGGGGGCGCGCGAGCCGTTCAGGGTGGCGACCTGCTGGCCGAGCTTCAGGGTCTCGGTGAGCGAGCCGGTGAAGCTGATCAGCGCGCCGACGCCGCTCGCCCCGAGCGAGAGGCCGAGGACGGTCAGCAGCTCCACGCCGAGCAGCCGGCGGGTCGGCTGCACGGTCTCCGGTGCGGTCGGGACGGTCGTCACGGGGGTGCTCCAGCGCGGACGGCGGCGGACGGGCGGCGCTCCGGCCGTCGGCGGACGGCCGTCGGCGGACCGGAGCGATCATCCTTCCACAGCGTCTCCCCCGGGCCCGGCGGGACCGGGGCCGGGGAACCCCCGCCGCACGACTACCCCACCGGACTACCCGGCCGGCCAGGTGTGCACCGGCTCGCCGCCGCGCATGTGCTCCATGTAGCGCCGGGTCATCGCCGCGAGCGCGGTCGGCCGGTCCGTCCCGTACTGCTCGCGCTGCCGGTGGAAGGTGGCGCTCTGCCAGGCGGCGCCGTTGGTGCGGCGCAGACAGCGCTGCTCGATGATGCCGAGGTAGCGGTCCCGGTCGGCCGGCTCCACGCCCCACGCGTCCAGGCCCTGGTAGGCCATCGGCAGCAGCTCGTTGAGCACCAGGTCGACGGCGGAGACCGTGGTCAGCCCGCCGGCGCGCCCGGCCCGGCCGGCCCGCGGCCACTGGAACACCGCGTCGATGCCGTACCGGGCCGCCTGACGGAAGTTCTCGTCGGCCCGGTCGAACGGAAGCCTGGTCCAGATCGGTCGGGACTGCTCGGCCAGCACCCGTACGACGCCGTAGTAGAAGGCCGCGTTGGCGAGCGTGTCGGCCACCGTCGGACCGGCGGGCAGGGCCCGGTTCTCCACCCGCAGATGCGGTACCCCGCCGCTGACGTCGTAGACGGGCCGGTTCCAGCGGTAGATGGTGCCGTTGTGCAGCCGCATCTCGGCGAGCCGCGGCACCCCGCCGGAGGCCAGCACCTTGACCGGGTCCTCGTCGTCGCAGATCGGCAGCAGCGCCGGGAAGTACTTCAGGTTCTCCTCGAACAGGTCGTACGCCGAGTCGACCCAGCGTTCGCCGAACCAGGTGATCGGGCGCACGCCCTGCGCCTTGAGCTCCGCCGAACGGGTGTCGCAGGCCTGTTGGAAGAGCACCGGCCGGGTCTCCCGCCACAGCTCGCGGCCGAACAGGAACGGCGAGTTGGCGCCGAGCGCGAGCTGCGGCCCGCAGATCGCCTGGGCGGCGTTCCACACCGAGGAGAACCGCTCCGGGGTCACCTGGAGGTGCAGCTGGAGCGAGGTCGCGGCGGCCTCGGCGACCATGGTGATCGAGTCCAGCGCGAGGTGCTCGACGCCCTCGATGTCCAGCGTGATGTCCTCCCCCCGGGCGGCCAGGATCTGGTCACTGAGCAGGCTGTACCGCTGATTGTGGGACATCGCGTCGAGCCCGGTGTGGTCGAGCTCCAGGGTCGGCAGGATGCCGACCATCACGATCCGCGCACCGGCCTCCCCGGCCCGCCGGTCGGCGTAGCGCAGGCCGGTGTCGATCTCCTCGCGCAGCTCCTCGAAGACGTGCCCGCCGAGCCGGTGCGGCGCGATGTTGACCTCGATGTTGAAGCGGCCGAGCTCGGTCTGGAAGTCGGCGGAGCCGATGGCGGTCAGCACCTGCGCGTTGTTCAGCACCGGCAGGCCCTGCTCGTCGGCCAGGTTGAGCTCGATCTCCAGGCCCATCACGGCCTTGGGGCGGTCGAAGCGGTCCTCGCGGAGCATCCGGTCGAGCGTGTCCAGACAGGACTGGAGCTTGCGGCGGTACATCTGCCGGTCCGACAGGTCCGCCCGCGTCGCCACCACCTTCTCGCCCATGGTCCCCTCCTCCTGAGCCGGCCGGCCCTCGACCGTGCAAGCATCATGCCCAACCCGAAGATCGATACCCGAACGCGTCGAATGGCTTGCATTGCAAGGAAACTGACGTCGTTTCAGCTCAACTGCCGACTTGCCCGAGGCCACCGCCTGTGATAAACAGGTCACCCTGTGCACCTGTTCGAGTAGAATTCGCACTGCGCCACGGCCCGGCCGACCATCGCCCCGAGACCCGAGGGCGCGGCCGCGCCGGCACCGCGATCCTGCCCAACCGGACAAGGCCCAGGTCCCGTCACCGCCGACGCACCCGCCATGCCGGTATGCCGCACTCGCACGCCGATCTCGCACGGAGAGGCGACCTTGCCATGACTCTGCAGACCCCTCAGCCCCCACCCAGTGCCCTGCGCGCGGTCCTCGCCGCGCTCGACTCGGAGACCGCGCTGCGCCAGCCCGCCGCCGCCGCGCTGCGTCACCCGACCGGGCCCCTCCTCCCCGCGCACCCGCTCGCCGTCCACGTCCTGGAGGGGCCGCGGGCCGAACTCACCGCCGCCCGGCGGACCGGATGGCGCTTCCTGATCAAGGACGGCACCGAGGTCGCGGCCGCGGCCGAGGTGGTGCAGGGGGCCGAGGGCCACACCTTCTCGCACTTCACCGCCGGCCCCTACCTGGACTCCACGGTCAGAGCGCTGCGCCAGGCCTGGCAGCTCGCCCAGTCCGCCCGGACCCGCTGCCAGCCGCGGCTGCTGACCTTCCCCGGCCAGTACGCGACGGCGCTGTGGCTGCACAGCCCGGACGGCGGCCCCGGCGCCGACCTGCTGATCCCGCTGGCACCGGCACCGATGGGGGTCACGGCGCACCGGGCCCACCCGGCCGCCGAGCTGCTGCCGGTGCTGGTCCGCGGGCCGATCGCCCGGTCCCCGATCGCCCGCCCGCTGCTGCTCGGCGCGCCCTCCGATACGGCCCGGCTCGCCTCCGGGGCGCTCTGACCCGGTACCGGCGGTGTCGGCACGGCCCGATCGCGGGCGTCGACCGGCGGCCACCCGACCGACAGGCCACCCGACCGACCGGCCACCCGGACGACCGGCCACCCGAACGGGTCATCCGGACGGGTCATCCGGCATGGCCCGGACGGGCCGTCCGACGGATGGCCCGTCCGGCGCCGTTTCCGGCTCCCTGCCACCTGAACGGGTGATCTCTGGTCGGGGGTTGTGGCGCATGTCACGAAATCGCTGCGCGCGCGTCCCGGGATGCCGACACTGGGAACCAGCGTGGAAGGACCTCCTGTCCTACCCACTTGAGCGCCGGTCCACACCTGGCCCGGCGCCGGACAGAATCCGACCACCGCGGCGGCGCCCGACGGTCATCCGACGGCACCGCATCACGGGGAGGATCGCGGAGCGAAGCGAGGGTACGCATGTGCCAGCACCGTCCTGAGTGTCCGTCGGCCGAGTCCGAGGACCGCGAGGCCGCCGTCCCGGTGGCCTGCCACCCGGAACAGGGGTGGAGCCTGCTCTGCAACGGCGTCCTGCTCTTCGAGGACACCGGCGAGCTGCTGCCCGACGGCCGGGTGATCGCCCCGCGCCGCCCGGCCGCCACCGCGGTCTGAACCGCCGGGCCGGTACGGGGGAACGCACCAGCCGAACGTCAAGGGCAGGGCCCCGGCGGTAGCACCGCCGGGGCCCTGTCGTGTGCCGCCCGGAACGGACGGCCTCCCGAGTGCCGCCCGCTCCGGACGGCGTACGGGTCTCAGACGCCGTACTCGTCCAGCGGCGGGCAGGAGCAGACCAGGTTGCGGTCGCCGTACGCACCGTCGATCCGGCTGACCGGCGGCCAGTACTTGTCCGCCGGGTTCACTCCGGCCGGGAAGACCGCCTCCTGGCGCGAGTAGCCGTGCGCCCAGTCGCCGGCCAGCGTGGCGGCGGTGTGCGGGGCGTTGCGCAGCGGGTTGTCGTCGGCGGCCCACTCGCCCGAGCCGACCTTCTCGATCTCGGCCCGGATCTCGATCATCGCGTCGCAGAACCGGTCGATCTCGTGCAGGTCCTCGGACTCGGTCGGCTCGATCATCAGGGTGCCGGCGACCGGGAACGACATGGTCGGCGCGTGGAAGCCGTAGTCGATCAGGCGCTTGGCGATGTCGTCCACCGTGACGCCGGTCTCCTTGGTGAGCGGGCGCAGGTCGATGATGCACTCGTGCGCCACCAGGTCGCCGGGGCCGGTGTAGAGCACCGGGAAGTGCGGGGCCAGCCGCTTGGCGATGTAGTTGGCGTTCAGCACCGCGACCTGGGTGGCGCGCTTGAGGCCCTCGCCGCCCATCAGCCGGACGTACGACCAGGAGATCGGCAGGATGCCCGCCGAGCCCCACGGGGCGGCCGAGATCGGGCCGACACCGGTGGCCGGGCCGGCCTCCGCCTGCAGCGGGTGGTTGGGCAGGTAGGGCGCGAGGTGCTCGCGCACCGCGACCGGGCCGACGCCCGGGCCGCCGCCGCCGTGCGGGATGCAGAAGGTCTTGTGCAGGTTCAGGTGCGAGACGTCCGCGCCGAACTTGCCCGGCTTGGCGAGGCCGACCAGGGCGTTCAGGTTGGCGCCGTCGACGTAGACCTGACCGCCGGCCTCGTGGACCAGGCCGCAGATCTCGGTGATCTGGGTCTCGTACACGCCGTGGGTGGACGGGTAGGTGACCATCAGCACGGAGAGGCTGTCGCGGTGCTGCTCGATCTTGGCCTTGAGGTCCTCGACGTCGACGTCACCGTCGACCAGGGTCTTGACCACGACCACCCGCATGCCGGCCATGACCGCGGAGGCGGCGTTGGTGCCGTGCGCGGAGGACGGGATGAGGCAGACGTCGCGCTGGGTGTCGCCGTTGGCGTGGTGGTAGGCGCGGACGGCCAGCAGGCCGGCCAGCTCGCCCTGGGAGCCGGCGTTCGGCTGGATGGAGACGGCGTCGTAGCCGGTCACCTCGACCAGCTGCTGCTCCAGACCGCGGATCAGGGTGAGGAAGCCCGCGGCCTGGTCGACCGGCGCGAAGGGGTGCAGCTGGCCGAACTCCGGCCAGGTCACCGACTCCATCTCGGTGGTCGCGTTGAGCTTCATGGTGCAGGAGCCCAGCGGGATCATGCCGCGGTCCAGCGCGTAGTCCCGGTCCGACAGGCGGCGCAGGTAGCGCAGCATGGCGGTCTCCGAGCGGTGGCTGTGGAAGACCGGGTGGGTCAGGTACTCGTCCTCGCGCAGCAGCGCGGCGGGCAGCGTCTCGGCGGTCTCGGCCACCTCGACGGCCCCGACGCCGAACGCGGCCCAGACGCCCGCCAGGTCCTCGCGGGTGGTGGTCTCGTCGGTGGAGACCGAGATCCGGTCCTCGCCGTCCTGGAACACGTTGATGCCGTTGGCGCGGGCGGCGGCGGCGATCTCCGCGGCGCGGCCCGGGACGACCGCGGTGACGGTGTCGAAGAACTCGCCGTGCAGCAGCTCGACGCCGCCGGCCCGCAGGCCCTCGGCCAGCGCGGCGGCGTAGCGGTGGGTGCGGCGGGCGATGGCGGCCAGGCCGTCCGGGCCGTGGTAGACGGCGTACATCGAGGCCATCACGGCGAGCAGCACCTGGGCGGTGCAGATGTTGCTGGTGGCCTTCTCGCGGCGGATGTGCTGCTCGCGGGTCTGCAGGGCCAGGCGGTAGGCGCGGTTGCCGTCGACGTCGACGGAGACGCCGACCAGGCGGCCGGGCAGCGAGCGGGCGTACTCGGCGCGCACCGCGAGGTAGCCGGCGTGCGGGCCGCCGAAGCCCATCGGCACGCCGAAGCGCTGCGAGGTGCCGCAGGCGATGTCGGCGCCGAGCGAGCCCGGGGACTTCAGCAGGGTGAGCGCGAGCAGGTCGGCGGCGACGGCGACGATCGCGCCCAGGCCGTGCGCCTGGTCGATCAGCGGGGCGAGGTCGCGGACCACACCGGTGGCGCCGGGGTACTGGAGCAGCACGCCGAAGACGCCGCGCTCGGCGATCTCGGCCGGGATGCCCTCGGACAGGTCGGCGACGACGACCTCGACACCGGTCGGCACGGCGCGGGTGTTGATCACCGCGACGGTCTGCGGCAGGGTCTCGGCGTCGACCAGGAAGACACCGCCCTTGACCTTGGTGACGCGGCGGGCCAGGGCCATCGCCTCGGCGGCCGCGGTGCCCTCGTCCAGCAGGGAGGAGCCGGAGGTGGGCAGGCCGGTCAGGTCGGAGACCAGGGTCTGGAAGTTGAGCAGCGCCTCCAGGCGGCCCTGCGAGATCTCCGGCTGGTACGGGGTGTAGGCGGTGTACCAGGCCGGGTTCTCCATGACGTTGCGCAGGATCACCGGCGGGGTGAAGGTGCCGTAGTAGCCCAGGCCGATCATCGACCGGAGCACGGAGTTGCGGTCGGCCAGCTCGCGCAGCTCGGCCAGGACCTGGGCCTCGGAGCGGCCGGCGGGCAGGTCGAGCGCGGTGATCGAGCGGATCGCCTCGGGAACGGCGGCCGTGGCCAGCTCGTCCAGCGAGCCGTAGCCGACGTGCGCCAGCATCTTCTCCTGCGCGGCGGCGTCGGGGCCGATGTGGCGGTTCTCGAAGGGGCTGACCTGTTCGAGCTCGGTGAGGGTCGCGGGGGTGGTGGGGCGTCCCGAGTTCGGCTGGGCGTTCATGGTGGTCGAGGCCTCCTGGTCACGGACCGGCGGGGGTGCGCACGCCGGGCGTCCTCGCCGCTGCGGACAACAGCGGAGGACCCGGTCGGACGAACCCGACAGGCCTCCCCCTCTGTCATCGGGACCTGAGAGCTTCGCCCGCGCGGGGACGCCGTGGGACGCCCCGCCGGCTTGCACCGTCGGTGAGGGTGGTGGCCGTCGGCTCCCTCGCCGGCGGTCCTGCCCTGCTTTCCAGAGTGACCTATCCCGCACGGTACGGATGCCTGAGAGATTCCGGGGAGGAGTTGCTCCTTCGGCGCCCCGACCAGCGGTTTCCACTGCCGGGGACTCTCCCGAGCGGGCTCGGCGGTCGCGCCCAGGGTACCAGCGGCAGCCCCGGCGATCACGGGTGTGTCCGGTCACTTCGCCGCGCCGCCCCGGTCGGCCGGTCTGACCCGGACGGCGCAGTGCCCGGCCCGTCCGGCCGCGCCCCGGTCGCGCCCGTCCGGTTCATGGCTTTTGGTGTGAAGTGGCGGACGGGACGGGCGGGCCGGCCGCCGTTCTGCGGGCGTTCCGCAGGATCACCGCACTGGAGGAAAGAGTGCAGACCGACATCGACCCCCGGGACCTCATCGGCCACAAGGCGGTCGACCGCAACGGGGACAAGATCGGCACCATCGACGAGGTGTACCTCGACGACGCCACCGGCCGGCCCGAGTGGGCGGCCGTGCGGACCGGCATCTTCGGCCGGGACGCCTTCGTCCCCCTGACCACGAGCGAGTTCTCCGGCGACGAACTGCGGGTGCCGTACGACAAGTCCCTGGTGAAGGAATCACCGGACTTCGGCGTGGGCCAGCACCTGTCGCCCGCCCAGGAGCTCCAGCTCTACCGCTACTACGGGCTGGACACCCCGGTGGACGGCCGGCCGTCGGCGGGTGACGGCTCCGGCTCGGAGCCGGCCGACCTCGACTTCGGCACCACCGCCGACCGCGGCACCGCGGCGGCGGCCGGCACGGCCGCGGTGGGCGCGGCCGTCGGGCACGGCACGAGCGCCACCAACGGCACGAGCACCGCGCACCCGGCCAAGCCGCTCGGCCTCCACCAGTCCCCCACCCCCGTCCCCAGCCCGGCCGCCGACCTCGGCAAGCCGTCCGACCCCGCCCCGGAGGCCCCCGTGCGGACCCTCGCCACGCCCCTGCCCACCACCGCGACGCCCACGACCGCGCAGCCGGCCGTGGAACCGCGGCCGCACGCTCCGGCACCGGCGCAGGCGGGCGGCCCCTCGACGACCGTGCCCGCCCCGGACACCGGGGACCCGGCGTCCGGCCCCGCCGCGTCCTTCCCCAACGGCCCGGTGGAGATCACCTGCCGCGAGGAGCGCCTGGACATCACCACCGAGTGGCACGTGCTGGGCACCGCCAAGCTGCGCAAGTACGTCACCAGCGAGCCGGTGGAGCGGCGGGTCCCGGTGGTCCGCGAGCGGGTCCGGGTCGAGCGGATGCCGGTCGGCGACGCGGAGCGGGCCTCGCTCAGCGACAAGGAGATCGCCGAGGCGGTGGAGGAGGTCACCCTGCGCGAGGAGCGCCCGGTGGTCCGCAAGTACCTGGCGCCGATCGAGCGGGTCCGCCTGGTCGTCGAGCGGTACACGGCCGAGGAGGTGGTCCGGGACGAGCTGCGGCGCGAGCACGTCGAGGTGCACGACAACACCGCGGCCGCGTCGACGCCCGCCCCGTCCACCGCTCTCGCCCCGGACCGGCAGGCCCCGCACGCCCCCGCCGCCGCGGAGGACCAGGCCCGGCCGGCGCCGCTGCGGCCGCTCGCCTGACCCTCCCAGGAACTCCGGGGCCGCTCCTCCCCGGACCGCAGGACCCCGGCCGCCCACGGCCGGGGTCCTTCCTCTTTGCCAAGGCTTAACCAATGAATATTTGACACACTGAAGTATCTCCCTGCATGGTTACTTCAGTTCATTCACTATGTACGAGAGGAAGCAACCGTGAGTGAGGCACCACAGCCCACCACTGCGGCCGAGAAGCAGAGCAGCGCCCGGGTCCTGCCGGCCCTCATCCTGGCGATGCTGTCCTTCAGCGTGGTGCAGACCGCGGTCGTCCCGATCCTGCCCTCGCTCGCCAAGGAACTGAGCGTCTCCGGCTCCAGCATCACCTGGCTGATGACGGCCAACCTGCTGTCCGCCGCGGTGCTCACCCCGCTGCTCGGCCGCTTCGGCGACCTGCGCGGCCGCAAGCCGATGCTGCTGATCTCGCTCGGCGGCCTGGTCGCGGGCTCCGCACTCGCGGTCTCCACGCACTCCTTCACCTGGCTGGTCGTCGCCCGCGTGCTCCAGGGCGCCGGCGGTGGCGTGCTCCCGCTGGCGATCAGCATCGTCCGCGACGAGCTGCCCAAGCAGAAGGTGACCGGCGGCGTCGCCGCCATCAGCGCCTCGATGGGTGTCGGCAGCGGCCTCGGCCTGGTCGCCACCGGCCTGCTGCTGGAGCACTGGAGCTACAAGTCGATCTTCTGGATGGGCCTGTTCTTCGGCCTGCTCGCGGTCGCCCTGGTCGCCCTCCGGGTGCCCACCGACCCGGTCACCGACAAGGAGGGCGGGGCCGACCCGCTCGGCGCCGTCACCCTGGCCGGCTGGCTCTCCGCCCTGCTGGTCGCGGTCAGCCAGGGCAACACCTGGGGCTGGACCTCCACCAAGACCCTCGGCCTGTTCGCCGTCGCCGCCGTGGTCGCCCTGATCTGGGGCGTCATCGAGGTCAAGGTCGCCCACCCGCTGGTCGACATGAAGATGATGTCCCGCCCCGCCGTCGCCTTCACCAACCTCGCCGGCCTGCTCATCGGCTTCGGCATGTACGGCTCGTTCATGGTGATCAGCAACTTCGCCCAGACCCCGGAGAAGTTCGCCCACTACGGCTTCACCGCCACCGTGCTGCACGCCGGTGTGATGCTGCTGCCCTCCGCCCTCGGCTCGATGATCGCCGCCCCGGTCGGCGCCCTGCTGATCGCCCGCCGCGGCCCGCGCCTGCCGCTGGTCCTCGGTGGCGTCCTCGGCGCCGTCGCGATGGCCTACCTGGCCCTGCGGCACAGCCACGAGGGCGACATCTACCTCGCCTCGGCGATCTTCGGCCTCGGCATCGGCCTCGCCTTCTCGGCGATGCCCGCCTACATCAACGGCGCCGTCCCGGTCGAGCAGAGCGGCATCGCCAACGGCATGAACGCCGTGCTGCGCACCGTCGGCGGCGCGATCGGCACCGCCGTCATGGCCGCCATCCTCACCGGCGACACCATGAAGCTGCCGATCCCGGTCAAGCTGCCCACCCTGGACGCCTACCAGCACGCGTTCTGGACCGCCGCCGTGGTCTGCGTCGTGGCCGGCGCCGTCCCGTTCCTGATCCGCACCGTCAAGCCGACCACCACCGTGGCCTCCGGCAACCAGGCGGCCGCGGACCTGACCTCCGGCCAGCAGCCGGTGAAGACCGACGCCTGACGAGGCGTCCCGCCCCGCGCCCAGGGACAGGGCGCGGGGACCGGACCCGGACGGTCGACGAGGGCATCGCGACCGTCCGAGGCCCGGAACGCGCAACGGCCCCACCCGGCCCCCCTGCCGGGTGGGGCCGTTCCGCGTCCCGGACCGCCACCGCCACCGCTCAGCCCTCCCCCCACCCGCCGACCTCGCCACCGGCTCCGTCGCCGCCGCCCGGCCACCCCGGGCGCAGCGGCAGCGGCCGGGCCGGCTCCAGCGCCGGATCGTCGATCAGGAAGGTCCGCACCCGCCCCGGTCCGCTCCACGGCGTCTCGAAGCGGACCGTCACCCGGCCCACCCCGCTGCCCTGCACCCAGCCCGGCCCGTGCTCCTCGTGACGCACGTCCTGCCCCGGCAGCCAGCGGCGCACCGCCACCGCCTCCTCCTCCACCGCCTGCGGCTCCTCCTCCGCCCCGGCCCCGGCGGCGGCCGCAGCGGCCGCCTCCTCCCGGACGGCCTGGGCGAACAGGTCCTCCTGGGTGTAGTCGGCCAGCTGGGCCACCCCGACCCCCAGCAGCCGCACCCCGCCGGTGATGTCCACCTGCGAGGCCAGCCGGCGCGCCGTCTCGACCACCACCGTCTCGTCGTCCGTCGGCCCGCGCAGCGTCTCCGAACGGGTCAGCGTCGAGAAGTCGAACCGCCGCACCTTCAGCACCACCGTCCGCCCCGAACGCCCGGCACCGCGCAACCGCCGCACACAGCGCAGCGCCAGTGCCTCCACCTCGCGCAGCACCCGGTCCCGGTCCGCGAGGTCCACCTCGAAGGTGTCCTCCACCGACACCGACTTGGCGTCCTGGTCCGCCACCACCGGCCGGTCGTCCAGGCCTATCGCCATGGCGTGGACGCCGACGCCGTGCGCCTTCCCGAGCAGCTGCACCAGTTCGGCCTCGCCGGCCTCCGCGAGCTCGGCCACCGTGTTGAGCCCGGCGCGGCGCAGCACCTGCTCGGTGGCCGGACCGATCCCGGGCAGCGCCCGCACCGGCATCGGCCCCAGCACCTCGCGCTCCTGCCCCGGCTCGACCAGCACCAGCCCGTCCGGCTTGGCCTGCTCGGAGGCGATCTTGGCCATCAGCTTCGACCCGGCCGCCCCGACCGAGGCGGTCAGCCCGGTGCGCCGCAGGATGTCCGCGCGCAGGTCCTCGGCCAGCGCCAGCACCAGCCGCTCCCCCGTCCCGTGCTCCGCCTCCGCCAGCACCGGGCCGTACGGACCGGCCTCCAGATCGACGAAGGCCTCGTCCAGGCTGAGCGGCTGCACCAGCGGCGACAGCTCCCGCAGCAGCCCCATCACCACGTCGCTCACCTGCCGGTACGCCTCGAAGCGACCGGCCAGGAAGGCCGCGTTGGGGCAGAGGCGGCGCGCCTGCGCCATCGGCATCGCCGAGTGCACGCCGAACGTCCGCGCCTCGTAGGAGGCGGTCGACACCACCCCGCGCCCGCCCAGCCCCCCGACGATCACCGGCTTGCCGCGCAGGCTCGGCTTGGCCGCCTGCTCCACCGCCGCGAAGAAGGCGTCCATGTCGAGGTGGATGATGCTCGGCAGTGACCGCACCCGCCGATCATGCCGCAAGGGTCCGACAACCGGGCCGAACCCGGCCGCGGGGCTCAGCGCACCGCCGCACCGCCGCCGTCGGCACCCTCGGCCCCCGCGGCCTCCCGGTCGGCCCGGGCGGCACCCGCGTCCGTCAGCGCCCGCGGTATGCCCGGCTCGCTCGGACCGAGGAACAGCGGATCCGGCCGCAGCCAGGCGTTCAGCGCCGCCTTCCCGGCCCCCGGGATCTCCCGGAAGCCGCCGTACAGCCAGGTGAGGTCCCGCGGCTCCGGCACGCCCACCGCGTACGACTCGATCCCCGCCGCCTCGCAGAGCGCCAACGCCCGCCGGACGTGGAAGTCCTGGCTCACCAGCACCGCGCGGTCCACCCCGAAGATCCGGTGCGCCCGGGTGCAGGAGTCCCAGGTGTCGAAGCCCGCGTAGTCGCCGACCACCCGCACCTCCGGCACCCCGTGCTCGACCAGGTAGCGGCGCATCGCGTCGGTCTCGTCGTAGCTCGTCCGGCTGTTGTCACCGGTCACCAGGATCGCCCGGACCTTCTGCCGCTCGTACAGCTCCACCGCCGCGTCCAGGCGGTGCGCCAGGTACGGCGAGGGCCTCCCCTCGAACAGCCCGGCGCCGAACACCACCGCCACCGGCGCCTCGGGCGCGCTCGCCACCGTCCCCACCCGGTCACCGGCCGACAGGAAGAGCCAGGTGCTCGGCGCGAGCGCCAGGGCGCAGCCGACCGTCGCCAGCTGGAACAGCCGTCGCTGCGCCGACCGCCGGCGCAGCCGTCGGCCGAGCCCCACCGCCCTGCGCGTCACCAGACCGGGGATGCCGGAACCGAACCGCACGTGCCCTCCCTCATGTCGAACCACCGGGCACGACGACGCCGTGGGCCCGGACGGTTCCCCCGTCCGGGCCCACGGCGTCGCTTCGAAGTCCCGCGGCGCGCGGGAGGCGGTCGGACCGCGCGGTGCGGGTCCCTGAGGTGCGGGTCCCTGAGGTGCGGGTCCCTGTGGTGCGGGCCCCGCGGTGCGCTCAGACCGCGCGGTTGCGCCGCTGCGCCAGCTCGTCCCCCGGGTCGTGGCCGACCACCGTCTCGCCGGTGTCGGTCCGCTCGGCGTGCAGCCGGACCAGGGTCCGTTCCAGCTCCTGCCAGACCGCGCCGACCGCGATGCCGAACACCCCCTGACCACCCTTCATCAGGTCGATCACCTGCTGGGGCGTGGTGCACTCGTACACCGTCGCGCCGTCGCACATCAGGGTCAGCCCGGCCAGGTCGGCGACCTCGGCGGCCTGCAGATGGGCGACCGCCACCCGGATGTTCTGCAGCGAGACCCCGGCGTCCAGCAGCCGCTTGACGATCTTCAGCAGCAGGATGTCGCGGAAGCTGTAGAGCCGCTGGCTGCTCGCCGGGTACGTCGAGCGCACACTGGGCTCCAGCAGCCCGGTGCGGGCCCAGTAGTCCAACTGGCGGTAGGTGATGCCGGCCGCCGCGCAGGCGGTCGGGCCCCGGTAGCCGATCAGCTCGGAGGTCGGCGCGAGCCGCTCCATCGCCGGCTGACCCGGCTGCACCGCGGGGAACCGGCCCACTCTCGGCAGCTCCGTCCGGGGCAGCTCCGTCACCGTCGTGCGGGCGGTGCGGGGCAGGTGTACGGCGCACAGGCCTCCCGTGGCCACTTCGTCGCCAGTGCCGGTCATGCCTACCTCCGTCCACTCGTGCTGCGGGCAACCCGGACCCCGGGCGTCGGACACCCGGGCAGCCCCTCCTGACGGTAGGCAGTCCCCTATGGCCCGTCAACGATCGCCACGCCGAGCCGAACGGACCACATCACTCAGGAGGGTGGTTTTTCGTGCCCCCAGTGTGGGTAGGTGCGCGTTCTTTGGCAAAACGGCTGATGCCCGCACCCGGCCCTCGGGGCCACGGGCACGGGCCGTCCCCGGCTCCGCCTACTGCGGGCCGCTGCCGCCGAAGTCCTCGGGCGAGACCTGGTCGAGGAACTCGCGGAACTTCTCGACCTCGTCCTCCTGCTCGTCCGGGATCGCGATGCCCGCCTCGGCGAGCACCTCCTCGCTCCCGTAGATCGGCGTCCCGGTGCGCAGCGCCAGCGCTATCGCGTCGGACGGCCGGGCGCTCACCTCCACGCCGCCGGCGAAGACCAGCTCGGCGTAGAAGACGCCCTCGCGCAGATCGGTGATCCGGACCTCGGTGAGCTGCTGGCCGAGCGCCTCCAGGACGTCCTTGAACAGGTCGTGCGTCAGCGGGCGCACCGGTGTCATCCCCTGCTGGGCGAAGGCGATCGCGGTCGCCTCCCCCGGACCGATCCAGATCGGCAGGTACCGATCGCCCCCGACCTCACGGAGCAGCACGATCGGCTGGTTGGAAGGCATCTCCACCCGGACACCCACGACGTCGAGCTCATTCACACAGGCAACCCTATGGCTCCCGACCCGGATATGAAAGCGCAGCGCCGACGGCGCTGGTCAGGGCCGGTGGACAGGGCCCCGGCGCGGCCCCGCCACGGCCCGCGGGCGGGGTTCGAGCACGGCGTTCGAGGACGGGTTCGAGGGCGGGTTCGAGACGGGCTACGAGCGGATCCGCAGACCCGCCTGGACCATCGCCGCGTGCAACCGCACGGAGAGCGTCGCCAGCTCCCGGGCGGTGGCCTCGGCGTGCGCCCTGGTCTGCGGGTTGCGGTGGCGCCGCAGCGGCGCCACGACCTGCTCGACCAGGGCGACCTCGCGGTCCGCGGCCGCCTTCATGGCCCTCAGGTGCCGCGGCTCCAGCCCGTACCGGCCGAGCTCCGCGACCAGCCGGGCGACCTGCAGCGCCTCGCCGTCGTACCCGCCGTCCGGCCCCGGGGCGACCAGCCCGTAGGACTCCCACTCGGCCAGCTCGGCCTCGCCGGACTCGGCGGCCGCCAGCAGCTCGGCCCGGCCCAGCCGCACCCCGGCGGAGGCCTCGACCGAGGCGGACAGCTCGCGGTCCGCCTCCTCCAGCGGCCCCGGCCGGGTGTCCGCGGCGGGCAGCGCCGGCGGGCTCTCGCCGCGCTCCATGGCGTCGAGGTGCTCACGGATCACCCGCAGCGGCAGGTAGTGGTCACGCTGCATCCGCAGCACGTAGGCCAGCCGCTCGACGTCGGCCGGGCTGAACTTGCGGTACCCCGAGGGCGTGCGCTGCGGCTCGACCAGCCCCTCCGCCTCCAGGAAGCGGATCTTGGAAATGGTGACCTCGGGGAAGTCGTCACGCAGGAAGGCCAGCACCGCGCCGATGCTCAGCAGCTCGTCGCCGCCGCGCCGCCGGCCGGCGGGCCGGTCCGGGCGGGTCGGCTGCCTGGGGGCCGCGACCACACCCCGCGCGCCCCGGTCCGACGGGGAACCGGACGACGCGGGGGTGGCCGCCCCGAGAGGAGAGGAAGGGGTGTTCGTACTCACTCGGGCTCCTGCCGACGTTGGTTTCAGTACCCCCGGTTGTGGCTGGCGAAGAAGACCAGCCGGTACTTCCCGATCTGCACCTCGTCGCCGTTGTTCAGCGCGACCTCGTCGATCCGCTCCCGGTTGACGTAGGTGCCGTTCAGGCTGCCGACGTCGGCGACGGTGAAGCCGCCCCCCGGCGTCCGGCGGAACTCCACGTGCTTGCGGGAGACCGTGACGTCGTCGAGGAAGATGTCGCCCTGCGGGTGGCGGCCGGCCGTGGTCTTGTCGGAGTCCAGCAGGAAACGGCTGCCGGAGTTCGGGCCGCGCTGGACGATCAGCAGGGCCGAGCCCGGGGGCAGCGCGTCGATGGCCGCCAGCACCTCGGCCGAGAGCGCCGGCGTACCGGTCCCGGTCGTGGTGTTGGGATCGTAGGACTCCAGACCGGAGATCGAGATGGTCGAGGTGGTCTCGGCGGACCCCTCGGGCAGCAGCCCACCGCGCAGCGCCGTACCGCAGTTGGAACAGAACCGGGCCGAGGCCGGGTTCTGGTTGCCGCACCTGGGGCACGGAGTGGGGCCAGCCATGTTCACAGCCTCCTGGCGCGGCACACCCGACGGGTTGTGCCCGGCGTACGGGTCCGGAGCAAACCCTCCACCAGAGGTTGAGGGTGCTGACGGGAAACCTATGCGCGGCGCGCCGGAGGGGTCAACCGACGCGCCGTAGCCCGCCTGATTCCCCGCGTACTGGGCTCCGGCGCCGTCCCGGAACAGCGGACGCTCGGCGTACTCCGCGCCCTCGGGGGCGGAGCGCATGCCGGGCACGGCGGCCTCGTCGTCCCGGCGGTGCAGCGCGGTCGGCGCCTCCGCGGCGGCCGCGTCGCGGCCCTTGTGACGACCGAACAACTTCGAGAAGAAACTCACGGGCGAATCCCCTTGCGTGTGACAGACCCGCCCGTGGGGCAGGGTGAGAACCTCGGACAGGCTGCGGGCCCGGTCGTGGATCGGGCCGGCGGGTGTGGCACTCCGACTGTGCTGGTCACTTCGGAGCCGGCTTGGCGTACTGCGGCGTCTTCGGATCGACGAGTGCGTCGACGAGCACCTTCTGCTGCGGGGAGATCGTCGCACGCGCCTGGTGACTCTCCAGAGTACGGACGACACCTCCCGGGATGTTCAGCGCGGGGGTGAGGTCCTGGGGGTTCCCCACGACGGTGAAGCGGTAGGGCGCCGAGACCTTCTTGCCGTCGATCTGCACACCGCCGCCGGACGCGTCCGTGAAGTAGGTGTTGACCACCACGCGCACATCGTTGATCTGAATCGCCTCCGCCCCCGCCGCTCGGAGTTCCTGCAGGGTGTCCAGCAGCATATCTGCCTTCACCTGCCCTTGGGGATCATCGACCGTCAGTACGATGCCCGGACCAGTGGCCCGGACGGTCCCGGCGAGCACACCGAGTTCCGTCATTTTCTTCCTGGTCTGTTCCTGGGCCTCCTTGGCCTGGTTGGAGCTGTTCTCCAACTTGGCCAGGGACTGCTCCAACTCCGCCTTCTCCTGCTGGAGACGCTGCTGACGGCTGTCCAGTTCGTCGAGGATGCGAACCAGGTCCTCCTGGCGCGCGCCGCGCAGCTGACTGTGGTGGTCGTTGGTCGAGCGCACCTGGATCGCGAGCCCCAGACCGAGCGAGAACAGCAGCACGGCCACCACCAGCTGACCGCGCGACAGCCGCGGCGGCCACAGGGCCGCCTTCAGCCGCCGCCGTCCGGAGTGGCGGTCGACCGGCTGCGCCGACACGGACATCGGCGCGAGCTCGACCTCGTCCGGCTCGTCGGTCTCGTCGGTCTCGTCGGTCTCGTCCGACCAGTCCGGCGCGTCCGGCGCGCTCTCCGGCTGCTTGTCGGGATCCCGCTCGCGCCGCGCTCCCGGCGACCCCGGGTCCGTCACGGGGATCGGCGTCACCGCTTCCGGCGCACGCGCGGGCGCAGGTGTCACCTCGGGGGCGCGCTCGGTCACGGGCGCGGCCACAGGCTCGGTCACGGGCGCGGGCGCGGAAACAGGCTTCGCCAGGGGCACCGGAGCGAGCTCCTTCGGCGCCGGGGCGGGCCCGGTCCCGGGCTCGGGCTCGACGGTCCCCGGCTCGCCCTCGTCGAGGGGCCCGGGCACCGCCCCGGGCTCCTCGACCGCGGGTGCCCCGTCCTCGGCCGGAACGGTCACCGCTTCGTCCGGAGAGCTTTCCCCCTGCTTCTCGTGCCGCACAACATCTCCCGCCGATCCGTTCACTTCCTCCTCCGCCGCGCGCTCGCGGCCCGGCTCAGGCACGGAAGACATGGCGCCTGATCGCGGCGGCGTTGGAGAAGATGCGGATGCCGAGGACGACGACCACACCCGTGGACAGCTGCGAGCCGACACCCAGCTGGTCGCCGAGGAAGACGATCAGCGCCGCCACCACCACGTTCGACAGGAAGGAGACGATGAAGACCTTGTCGTTGAAGATGCCGTCCAGCATCGCCCGGACGCCGCCGAACACCGCGTCCAGCGCCGCCACCACCGCGATCGGAAGATAGGGCACCACGGCGTCGGGCACCTCGGGCTGGACGAAGAGTCCGACGACGACGCCGATCACGAGACCCAGTACGGCAATCACGGTGTAGCTGCTCCTGTCGCTGCGGCGGGCGACCCGGTGGTCGCGGTGGGCGGGTGAGAGGTCTGCGAGGACGGCGGGGACGGCGGGGCCGAGGATCTGGCGGGCGAGCTCGACGACCGCTTCCCGCCGGTCGGCCCGCTCGCCTTCGCCGACGGCGAGGCCCCGGCGGACGGACTCGTCGAGCCGGAGGGCGAGGACGGGGCCGAGGGGGACGGTGACGGGGAGGCCGACGGGCTCGCGGACGGCGAGCCGCTCGCCGGGCCCGTCGGGCCGCCGGTCGGCGAGGCCTCGGGAACGGCCGGCTGCGCGGTCCGCAGGCTCACGCCGACGGCCGCGGGGAGGGTGAGGTTCTTCTGCGCCGACACGGTCGACTTGATGCCGTACTTCTCCTGCAGCAGCCGCAGGTACTGGCCGGCCATGGCGCTCTCGAAGGCGCCCAGCAGCCGCGGCCCGTCCCCCAGCGCCTGCACGGTGTACGGCGGCACCAGCGGCCGGTTGTCCACCAGGACGGCCTCACCGGCCGCGCGGATCGCCGAGAGCGCGGTGAGCCGCTGCCCGTTGATCGAGACGGCCTCCGCGCCGGAGGCCCAGAGCCCGTTCACCACCAACTGGAGGTCCCGGTCGCGCAGCCGCCCGCTGTTGGAGAAGCCCTGCCCGGCGCGCGGGTCGACGTTCCCGCCGGCGCCCGTCCCGGCCGCGTCCTCCAGCACCAGCTTCACTCCGGGACCGGTGACCTCGCCGAGGCCGACCGCGCCGGCCAGCGCCGCGGGGTCCCCCTCGCCCGGGGCGAGCGCCTGCTGCTGGGTGCTGTCGACCTTCCGCCGGAGGTCCTGGACCTGCTGCTGGAGGTGGTCCGCCGAGCCGTTGGCGTCGTTGATCCGGTGGATCAGGGCGTCGCGCTCCTTGGCCAGCGTGGGCTCCGCCTTGTGCGCGTTCACCGCCCCGACCGTGACGACCGCACCGACCAGCGCCAGCCCGGCCCCCAGCGTCAGCAGCCCGCGCACCGTGCCGGGTATCCGGTACGGTCCCGCCCCGCCCCGCGCGGCCGCCGCCTCGGCGTACCCCTCGTCGAGGCTGTGGTCCATCACATTGGTCAGCAGGGACATCGAGGCATCCGGACGGTTGTACCGTCCATTGCTGGCACCCTGCCCCGGCGTCGCTGACATGCGGACCATCGTCCCACGTCGCGCGAGGGCCGTGTGCACGCCCCCTGACCTGCAAACATGTCAAATCGGATGGAGTGCGACCAACCGCCCGAAACGGACAGCGGGGCGGGACGGCCGACGCCGCCCCGCCCCGCCGCGGACTCACCGCCCGGCGCTGTCGACCACCGCCGCCCACTCGTCGAGCAGGGCCTCGGTCGCCGCGTCGTCCGGCCCCTCGGCCCACAGGTGGGTGACCGCCTCGGCCGGGTCGGGCAGCACCAGCGTCCACCGCCCGTCCGCCTCGACGACCCGCACGCCGTCCGTGGTGTCCAGCTGCCGGCTGCCGGCCGCCTCGACCACCGAGCGCATGACCATGCCCTTCGCCGCCCACGGCGTCGCGATGTCCCGTCGGCGGATGTGCGCCTGCGGGATGCGCGCGTCGATCTGGCTCAGGGTGAGCTGGGTGCGGGCCACCAGGCCGACCAGCCGGACGAACGCCGCCGCCCCGTCCAGCACCCCGCTGAACTCGGGCACCACGAAGCCGCCGCGACCGTCACCGCCGAACACCGTGCCCTCGGCGGCGGCCGCCTTGGCCAGGTCGTCCGGCGTCGTGGTGGTCCAGGTGACCTGGGTGCCGTGGTAGGCCGCGACCTGCTCGGCGATCCGGGTCGTGGTGACCGGCAGCGCGACCTGACCGCTCCGCCGCTCGGCCGCGACCAGGTCCAGCAGGACCAGCAGCGCCCGGTCGTCGTCGATCACCCGGCCGAGCTCGTCCACGAAGGCCACCCGCTCGCCCACCGGGTCGAACCGCACCCCGAAGGCCGCGCGCGAGGAGGCGACCAGCTCGCCGAGCCGTGCCAGCCCGGCCCGCCGCTCCTCGGCGTCCTCGGTCGGCCGTGCCTCGTCCAGCCCGCTGGAGACGGTCAGCGCCTCCACCCCGAGCCGACCGAGGATGCTCGGCAGAACCAGCCCCGCGCTGCCGTGCGCGGTGTCCACGACCACCTTCAGCCCCGCCTCGCGCACACCCGTGGTGTCCACGGCCCGCAGCAGGTTGCCCGCGTAGGCGTCGAAGACGCTCGACGGGAAGGTGAGGTCGCCGATCTCGCCCGGGAACGCCCGCCGGTACTCCTGGCGCGCGTAGACCCGGTCGAGCTTGCGCTGCCCGGCCTGCGACAGGTCGGCGCCGCGCTCGTCGAAGAACAGGATGTCCAGCGAGTCCGGCACCCCGGGGGTGGTCCGCAGGAAGATCCCGCCGGCGCTGCCCCGCGCGGTGTGCTGCCGGGCCACCGGCATCGGCACGTTCTCCAGGTCGCGGACGTCGATCGCACTGGTCTGCAGCGCGGAGATCATCGCCCGCTTGAGCGCGCGCGCACCGCGGGAGTGGTCACGCGCGATGGTGACGGTGGCACCCTTCTTCAGCGTCGTCGCGTACGCCCCGGCCAGCCGGACGGCCAGCTCCGGGGTGATCTCGACGTTGAGGATGCCCGAGACGCCGCGCACCCCGAAGAGGTGCTCCTGCCCCCGGGACTCCCAGATCACCGAGGTGTTGACGACCGCGCCGGCCTCGATGGTCTTGAACGGGTAGACCCGGACGTTGGCCGTGATGATCGACTCCTCGCCGACCAGGCACTCGTCCCCGATCACCGCGCCGTCCTCGATCCGCGCGGCCCGCATCACATCGGTGTTCTTGCCGACCACACAGCCGCGCAGATTGCTCTGCGGCCCGATGTAGACGTTGTCGTGGACGACCGTCCGGTGGAGGAAGGCCCCCCGTTTCACCACGACGTTGCTGCCCAGCACCGTGTGCTCGCGGATCTCCACGCCGGCCTCGACCTTGGCGTAGTCGCCGATGTACAGCGGACCGCGCAGGATCGCCTCCGGGTCCACCTCGGCGCCCTCGGCCACCCAGACGCCCGGCGAGATCTCGAAGCCGTCGAGCTCGACCTCGACCTTGCCCTCCAGGACGTCCGCCTGGGCCTTGCCGTAGCTCTCGTGGGTGCCCACGTCCTCCCAGTAGCCCTCGGCCACGTAACCGTAGACCCGCTTGCCCTCCTTGAGCAGCTGCGGGAACACGTCGCTCGACCAGTCCACCGACTCGCCGGCCGCGACGTAGTCGAAGACCTCGGGTTCCATCACATAGATACCGGTGTTCACCGTGTCCGAGAAGACCTGGCCCCAGGTCGGCTTCTCCAGGAAGCGCTCGACCCGGCCCTCCTCGTCGGTGATCGTGATACCGAACTCCAGGGGATTCGGCACCCTGGTGAGACAGACGGTGACCAGAGCGTTCTTGCTGCGGTGAAACTCGATCAATTCAGAGAGGTTGAAGTCCGTCAATGCGTCGCCGGAGATCACCAGGAAAGAGTCGTCCTTGAGGGCGTCCTCGGCGTTCTTGACGCTCCCCGCGGTGCCGAGTGGAGTCTCCTCGTTCGCATAGGTGAGGTGCATGCCCAGCTCTTCGCCGTCGCCGAAGTAGTTCTTCACCAGCGAGGCCAGGAACTGGACGGTCACGACAGTGTCCGAGAGACCGTGCCGCTTCAGCAGACGAAGCACGTGCTCCATGATCGGCATATTGGCGACCGGGAGCAGTGGCTTCGGCATGCTGGAGGTCATCGGGCGAAGTCGAGTGCCTTCGCCCCCTGCCATAACAACGGCTTTCATTACGGGTGCGTCCTCCTTCGCGGTGGTGGACCGTGCAGGTCCATCAAACCGTTCCAGTGGTTCTCTACCCGGAAGGTCTCGAACGACGCACCGTGTCGCCGTGGGACTTCTCTCAGATCACGTCTCAGGCCGTGGACGGCGAGGGGGTCGAGCCGCCGCGGACGATCTGTCGCACCTGAACGGCGTAAAGAACGGCGGCCCACCAGTACAGCGTGGTGCCCCACCAGATGAAGGCCCAGCTCACGATCTCGGCCGGCCGGGCGATCCAGGTGCCCCCGGAACCGAGCAGCAGAAGCGGGAAGGCATACATCAGGTTGAATGTCGCGGCCTTCCCCAGGAAACTCACCTGCAACGGTCCGTAGCCGTGCCGGTTGAGAATCGGCAGGAGCGCCGCGATGAACACCTCGCGCGCCAGCAGAATCGCCGTCAACCACCACGGCAGGATCTCACGCCACGTCAAGCCGACCAGGGTGGAGAGCACATAGAGCCGGTCCGCCAACGGATCGAGCAGCTGCCCCACCCGGCTGATCTGGCCCCACCTGCGCGCGAGCTTCCCGTCCAGGTAATCACTGATGCCACTGAGCATCAGGATCAGCAACGCCCAACCGTCGTTGTTCGGACCGTCGAACACCGGCCAGAGGATCAGCCAGAGGAAGAGCGGAACACCGACCAGCCGGCCCATGCTCAGCAGGTTGGGGATGGTGAGGACGCGATCGGTCTGGACCCGCGTCTCCTGGACCTCCACCCGGGGGCCTCCTGTCACGTATGGCAACTTTTCACGTTGACCTTACAACAGAGAAGCCCCCGACCCATTCCCGGGCGGGGGCTTCTCCTGAAAATTTGTTCGGCGGCGTCCTACTCTCCCACAGGGTCCCCCCTGCAGTACCATCGGCGCTGTGAGGCTTAGCTTCCGGGTTCGGAATGTAACCGGGCGTTTCC
>JOHN01000012.1 GCA_000719695.1 Streptomyces sp. NRRL F-6131 | reverse complement strand
GCCGGCGCCTCCCGGGTCGCCCTCATCACCGACGCCATGGGCGCCGCCGGCATGGGCGACGGCCTCTACCCCCTCGGCCCCCTCCAGGTCGAGGTCAAGAACGGCGTCGCGATGCTGCCGGACCGCCGACCGGGTCGGCACCCTGGAGACCGGCAAGCTCGCCGACCTGGTGGTGCTCGACTCCACCGGCTACGACCTGGTCGCCGTCATGCGCCGCGGCGAATGGATCGTCGGCGGCGACCGCTTCGAGGTGGTCGCGGCGCGCTCCTGACCTGTCCGCCGCCGACGAGGCGCCGGATCACGCCACCACCACCGCCGTCGCCGGCATCTTCCTGCTCCGCCGCCGCAGAACGAACACGCACCGCCGAGGACCCCGTCACGAGGCGCAAGGGCGTGGAGGCACGCGCCGGTTGCGCACGCGCGCGCCCTGCCCCTCGTCCACCGGATCGGTCAGGATGGGCGGGTCGTTGTCCCGGACACGGAAGGTCTTCGGCCGATGGGATCGCACGAGAAGCCGCCGCCGGACCCGGGTGAGGGCGAGGCTCCTCCGGGGAACGCCGACGGGCAGGTGCCGAAGCCGGATCCCGGCGGTGACGGGAAGCACCGGAAGCCGAAGCAGGGCTGACACGCCGTGGACCTGGTGAAGCGAAGAGCCGCCCTGGACGAGGCCATGGACGCGCGCGGGGACTGGCCGGAGCGTTCGCCGTGGTTGCGGGAGGCCGTGACCGAGGTGCCGCGGGACCTCTTCGCGCCCGACCGGCTGTGGCGGTGGGACGGCCACGCGTACGTGCCGGTGGACCGGCGCACCGATCCGGAGGGCTGGGCGGACGAGCTGTACACGGACCCGGACGCGGCCGCGGTCACCCAGGTGAGCGGCGGGCTGCCCTCCTCGAGTCTCTCCGCGCCGGCCGTGGTGGTGGACATGCTCGACTCGCTGCTGCCGGAACCGGGCCAACGGGTGTGGGACATCGGCGGCGGACAGGGTTGGAACGCGGCCCTCGCCGCCCGGCGGACCGGTCCGGGCCGGGTGGTGTCGACCGAGATCGACGCCGGGCTCGCCGGCTTCGCCCGGCAGCGACTGGCGGCCGCCGGCCTGGACGTCGAGGTGCGCACCGCCGACGCCACCACCACGGCGCCGGGCGGCGGCCGCTTCGACCGGGTGATCGCCACCTACGCCGTCGAACGGGTGCCGTGGACGTGGGTGGTGGCCTGTCGGCCGGGCGGACGGATCGTCCACCCGTGGGGCCGGCTCGGGCACGTCGCCCTCACCGTCGCGGCCGACGGGCGCTCGGCGTCGGGCTTCGTACAGGGGCTGGCGCAGTTCATGGCGGACCGCACCGGCCCGGTGCCGCCGACGGCCGGGCGGGCCGGTTTCACGGCGGTGCGCGGCCGGGGGCCGGCCGCGACCGAGCGGATCGTCGACCGGGACCTCGCGCCGCTCGAGGCCGACTGGGACCTCCGCTTCGCGCTGCGGGTCGCGGTGCCGGACGCGCTGATCACCACCGGCCGCGACGAGGACGGGGTCAACGCCTGGGTCCACGACGGCGCCGGGTCGTGGGCGTCGTTCTCGGCCCTCGGCGACGGCACGACCGCGCTGTACCAGGGCGGTGACCGACGGATCGGCGACGAGCTGATGCGGGCCTGGGGCCGCTGGGAGGCACTCGGCCGGCCGGCCCCCCACCACTACGGCGTCACGGTCACCCCGGAGCACCAGTGGGCGTGGCTGCACAGCTCGAACGAGGGCCCCCGGTGGCCCGCGCGTGCGCTCACGCGTTGAGGACGTGGCCGGTGGTCGCGTCCACGTGGTCGGGGACCTCGTCGTGGCGGTCGCCCACGGTCGGCGTCCCGGTCGGCTCGACCATGAGGATCGCGGCACCGGACGGCGCGGACGGCTTGTGCTCCGTCCCCGCGGGGACCGTGAAGACCGTCCCCGCGGGCAGCAGGACCGTGCGTTCGCCCTCGGGCTCGCGCAAGGAGATGTGCGACTCCCCCTCGGCGTACCGGCGCCGCTTCGGAGCCGAGGTGGGCTGACGGCGGGCACGAGCGCGGGAGGTCGGCCGGTCCGACTTCCCGCGCTCGTGCCCGCCGGGCGGTTACGGTTCGGTGGGCGTGGTGCCGTCGTTGCCGGTCGGGGTGGGGGCGGCGAAGCGCCAGGACTCGATGTCGCGGTAGCGGATCGGCCCCGGCCCGCGGCCGATGTTGCTGCCGACCAGGTGGAGACGTTCGGTGCGCCACGGCCGGCCCACGAAGTCGGTGAGGCCGGCGGCGACCAGCGGCACGCTGGTCGGATCGTCACGACGCGCCCGGGCCAGGGTCAGATGGGGTCGCAGCGGGCGTTCCCGGAACTCGATGCCGCACGATCCGATCAGGCCCCGGACGTCGTCGGCGAGGGCGTGCAGGCCGTCCAGGTCTCCGTCGACGCCGCTGAACAGGAGTCGCTGGTCGAAGTGGCCGCCGCCGCGCAGGGCCAGGCTCAGGGCGGGGCGCGACGCGGCGGGGGCCGCCAGGGCCGAGCGCAGCGGCGGGACCGCCGTGGTGGGCAGTTCGCCGAGGAAGGCGAGGGTGATGTGCCAGTCCTCGATGCGGTTCCACCGCAGCCGCGGGTACCGGGTGTAGGCGGGCTGCAGGGCCCGGGCCAGTTCGTCCTTGGCGTCGTCGGGCGGGGCCAGGGCGACGAAGACGCGCACGGTCGAGGGCTCGGGGGGAATGTCCACCACGGATTTCTAGCACCCTGCCGGCACACCCGCCGCACCCGGGATCACGGGGCGGGCCCGGAGGCGGCCCGGGCCCGCGGGGTGTCGTGATCAGGACTTCGCGGAGCACCAACGACGCCTCACGCCGAAGCGAGTGACGCCTTTCGGATCGCGGACCTGCACATCCCGCCCACAGGAACGGCACACTTTGCCGAATTTGGCCAGAATCAGCACACGACGTGGGGACACCGACGCGATGCCTCCACAGGAGGGCTGTCAGCCTGCGGGCCAGGTGGCGGACGTTCCCCGCGGGGGCCGCAGGCCCCACCGACGGCCGCGACGCGGATCGACCGCGAACGTCGACCGGGCCATTGATCGACAACACCTGCTGAGTGCCTGTCAGACGTTGGTATCAGTTGTTACAGTCCCTGCTTGCGACAACTCAGCACGTGCACGTTCCCGCGCCATCCCTCAGGAGAGTGGAGAACAGCCATGGTTTCGCTTCCCCGCCGCATCGCCGCCGTGACCCTCACCGCGGCGGCCCTGCTCGGCGTCGCAGGTACCGCCGACGCCTCGGCCACCACCATCAAGTACTTCAAGGCCTACGGCGTCAACCCGGTCTACGCCTCCAACCGGGCCTGGGCCGCCGCGCACGCCGCCGGCTACACCGACGACCAGTGCGGCGCCGAGAGCGACGTCGTCTCGCCCGGCTACTGGCAGGTCGTCGTCACCTGTGTGAGCTGACCGGACCCGACGCACCCGACCGGGCCGGCGGCGGCCGCGAGAGCGGCGCACCGTCGCCGGCCCGGCGTCCGACGGTCGCGGGCAGCGCCGTGCCGCCCGGTCAGGCGGCCAGCCCCAGGCCGAGGGTGACCGCGACGGGGGCGAGGTAGAGGAGCGGGAAGGGCACGGTCTTGTAGGAGCGGGCCCGCAGGCAGGTGAGCACCGCACCGAGGAAGTACAGGATCAGACCGATCGCCGCGGCGACGCCGAGGGCCGGGACCGCCAGGCCGACCAGCAGGCCGGCCGCACCGGCGAGCTTGGCCAGCGCCAGCGGGCCCCACCACGAGCGCGGCACCCCGTACTCGACGAGCGGCTGGGTGACGAACTCCGCGCGGCGGGCGAGCGAGACGCCGGAGAAGCCGACCCAGAGGGCGCTGACGACGGCGAGGACGACGTGGGCGACAGACATGGCGGTACCCCGGATTCGTTGGGAGGGAGTGGAAGGGGGAGGGCGGTGATGCGCTGCCCCGGTCCGTTCAACTGCTCGAACACTCCACTGACCCGCCACCCGCGACGGATGTGACAGCACGGCCGAAAACTTTTCGCCGACCGCCCGACCGACCTACCGCCCGACCGGTCGAGCCGGCAGGTGCTCCCACGCGCCGAGGACGATGGTCATCGCGGTGGTGCGGCCGGTCTCCGTCGCCGGTCCTCCTGCGCCGCCGCCTCCGTCAACGCGGCCAGGACCTGCGGGGCCACCGCGGCGCCGGCGGCCGCGAGCCCCTCCGTCAGGGCCGTGAACACTCCGGCGTCACGCCACTGGGCGAACCGGTCGTAGACCGTCTGCCAGGCCCCGTACTCCTCGGGCACCTCCCGCCAGCGCCCGCCGCTGCGGAACCGCCAGACGACGCCCTCGAAATGATCGCGCAGACGGTGCGGGTAGGGGCCGTACCGTCCGATCGGCACGAACGGCTCGATCGCGGCCCACTCGGCGTCGCTCAGCTCACGTCGCATCACATCACCTTTCTACCAGCACGTTTCCCTCACACGGTGCGAATCCGCCATGTTGATCACAACTCCAAACACGCTCTAGCATGTGTCCCCGCGACGCCGGAGACGCCGGTGTCAGGAAAGGGACGACAATGCGCATCCGGAAGCTCTTCGCCGCCGCCACCGTGGCCGGCACCGCTCTGACCGCGGGCCTGGCGACCGCCGGCACGGCCTCGGCCTCCAGCCTGGCCGACTGCCAGGGCGGCGCCTACGTCTGCCTGTACTACAACTCCAGCGGCAACGGCCACGGCGCCGTCTTCGTCCAGGGCTCGAACATCTCCGACTACACCAACTACCGCTTCGGCGAGAGCGCCTACGGCACCGCCGGCGCCGGCCTCTCGGTCAAGAACCACGCCGCGTCGGTCGACAGCTGGTACGCCGGCGCGTTCACGGTCTACTACAACAGCGGCTTCCGCAACTGCAGCTACGCCTGCCAGACCATCCCGGACTACAGCCACCGGGACCTCAACTCGACGATGAAGAACAACAACGCGGCCGGCTACTTCGGCTGAGCCGGAGCCGACCGACGTCGAGCAGTGGCGGCCGGGCAGTGACATCCGCGCACTGACGGCCGGGCACTGGCCGCAGGCGGGGAGCCCGGTGGCGGCCTCCGGCCCGGACAGCCGGCCGGAGGCCGCCGCTACCGACCCACCCGACCCACCCGACCAGTTGACCCGTTGACCCGTTGGCCAGTTGACCGAGAGAGAGCACGCCTGTGTTCCGCCGCCCGCGCCGCCCGACCGCCCTCCTGGTCGCCCTGCCGTTGCTGCTGGCCGGCTGCGCGAGCGCCGCCGCCCCCGGGCCGGGACCCGGCACCGGCACACCGGGCCGAGCCGTCACCGCGTCCGCGGAGCCCGCCACCGGAACGCCGACCGGCGCACCGACCGAGGCCGCGGCGCCACCCGCCGCGCCACCCACGGTAGCCGCCACGCCCGTGCTCGACTCGGCGAACGACCAGCCGCTGCCCCTGGACGCCTACCTCTTCAACCCGGCGCAGATGTCCACGGTCGCCAAGGCCCAGGCCAAGCTCGTCACGGGCTGCATGGCACGCCTCGGCTTCACCTACGCACCCCCCACCCCGGCCGAACCGGCACGCGGCACCGATGCCCCCACCACGCGCACCGACGGCCGCTACGGACCGCAGGACGCCACCGTGATGGCGACGTGGGGCTACCATCCGCAGGGCGGCGACACCGGCCCGGGCGCGGTGCCCCCGCCGCCGCAGCTGAGCCCGCAGATGACCACCGCGCTGCGCGGCTCCTCCGACCCGAAGCAGAAGTTCGGCCCCGGCGGCCAGGCCGTCAACGGCCGTACGGTCCCCGACCACGGCTGCGTCGGCGAGGCCCTCAGGACGCTGACCGGCGCCGTGGACGGCCGGGTCGGCGACGCGCAGCTCGCCGAGGACCTCAAGTTCCGTACGCTGCACGACTCCCAGCAGGACGCCCGGACGCAGGCGGTGTTCGCCCAGTGGTCGCAGTGCATGAAGGAGAGCGGCTTCGACTACCGGGACCCCATCGCCGCGATGGGCGACAAGGCCTGGCCCGCCACCCCCGCGCCCACCCCGCACGAGATCCAGGTCGCCACCGCCGACGCCGCCTGCCGGCACCGCACCAACCTGGTCGGCGTCTGGTACTCCGTCGACCACGCCTACCAGCAGCAGGCCGTCGCCGAGAACGCCACCGCCATGGCCCGGATCAAGACCGCCCTGCAGACCCAGGTCGACGCCGCCACCGCGGCACTGAACGGCTGAACTCCGCACACGCAGGCCACTACTCGGTGCTTCCGATCCGTCGCTGCGGGTGCCATGATGCCGCGGTGGACTACCGACGCTGCGCGGACATCATCACCGAACTGCTGGAGAACCCGCAGGGGCTCCCCCGGGAGGTGCGGCAGGCGAACGTCTCCCCACTCCTGACGGCACTGGGGAATCCTGAGCACGGACTGCGCGGGATGCTGGTGATCGGAACGAACGGCAAGGGGTCGACCTGCGCGTTCGCGGTGTCGGCGGTGACCGCGAGCGGCATCCGGGTGGGCAGCCTGCCCAGCCCGCACCTGCAGGAACTCCGGGAGCGGATCCGGATCGACGGGGTCCCCGTCACCCGCGACGAGTACACCGAGACCTTCGCCGAGGTCTGGCGCGCGATCGAACGGCACGACCTGCCCGTGATGGCCCAGGGCGTCTTCGCGGTGACCGCGGCCGTGCACTTCCGGCGAACGGGCGTCCGCGTGGCGGTGGCGGAGGCGGGAATCGGCGGCAGGGGGACGGCGGTCGCCGAACTCGGCCTCGACGTGAAGGTCGTCACCGGCGTGGGACTCGACCACACCCGGCTGCTCGGCGGCTCCCTCGCCGAGATCGCCAGGGCCAAGGTCTCGGCGGCGCGTGACGGGGACCATCTGGTCCTCGGGCGGCTCGCCCCGGAAGCCGCCGCCGGCGCGGAACAGGTCGTCAAGGAGCGTACGGGCCTGACCGTGTGGCGGATGGACCACGAGATCCACTACACCGCCCGTACGGTCGGCCACGGCAGCGCGCAGGGCCCGACCACCCTGGTGGACGTCACCACGCCCCGCGCCGTGCACCGCGACCTGCCCTGCCCGCTGCCGGGCGCGCACCAGCACCACAACCTCGCCACCGCCGTCGCCGCCGTGGACGCGCTGGCCGAACGGGGCCACATCCGGCCGCCGGACGGCGAGCAGCTGCGCGCCCGTCTGGCGGCCACCCGCTGGCCCGGCCGGCTCGAGCTGGTGCCCCGCGCCCGACTGGGCGAGTGGACGGGCCGCGCCCTGCTGGAGGGCGCCACCAACCCCCAGGGCGTCGAGACCGTCGCCCCCGAGATCCTGCGCCACGCCGGCGTCGGCGCCGGCGCCGGCGACCGCTCGGACCCGCCCGTGCTCGTCTTCGCCGCCATGGACGACAAGGACGTCCGCGCCATGCTCGCCCCGCTCCCCCGCGACTGGCCCCTGGTCCTCACCCGCACCGACGCGCTCAACGCCGCGGACCCCGCCGTCCTCCACGAGCGGCTCTCCCCCGACCGCCGGGGACCGTGCGCCACCGCCGCCGACACCCCGTCGGCCCTGCACCGCGCCGCCGAACTCGCCGGCCCCGGCGGCCTGATCGTCGTCCTGGGCTCGCTGCGCCTCGTGGGCGAGAGCCGCACCG
Source organism: Streptomyces sp. NRRL F-6131 (assembly GCA_000719695.1). Lineage (GTDB taxonomy): Bacteria > Actinomycetota > Actinomycetes > Streptomycetales > Streptomycetaceae > Kitasatospora. The sequence goes on along the minus strand of JOHN01000012.1, from coordinate 197,145 downwards.
CGCTCGGCCTCCACCCCGCGTGAAGGCCCGGGCAGGCGGGGCGGGGCCGGGAGCGGCGCCGGCGGTACCGTCCTGCGCCTGCCCGGGGGACGGAGCGGCGCGCCTCACCTCACGGGGGAGGTCACAGGATCTCGATGGACTTCACCTGCGGCGGACGGTTCGGGAACGAGATGTCCGTCCACCGGTTGATCCTGATCGAATCGCCGTTGGCGTCGTAGTAGATGAGGTCGTTGTTCCCGGTGGAGATCCGGTCGACCCACCAGTTGCCGAAGTCGGTGCGGCCCGCGTTGGCGTAGCAGTCGACGCTCTGAATGCCTCCGTTGTGCGACCAGATCTTCAGGAAGTTCTCGCCTCCCCGGCACTCGACGTGGTCGATCGCGAACGCGCTGCCCGAGGGCACCGCCACCGTGAACGCCGCCGCGGCCGCGAACGTGGCAGCCCCGACACTCATGAGCTTCTTCGTTTTCGAGAACACAGGTCCTCCCCGGACGAATCGAATGCGGAAATCGAATGCGGAACCGGAAAACCCGTCGCAACCGGTTCCGATTGGGTCGTACCCGACCAGCATTACCGGGACATCCGGTGCGGTCAATCGCATCTCCGGTCGACCGGCTGCATATCGGTCATATCGACGCGAAGGCTTTGGATCTGACGGGGCGGAAGTGACGAGTGAGGCGTGCGGGGCTGCCCGGCCGGGCTTCGGGGAAGCCGCCCGCCTGGCACGGGTCCGGACCGGCATCACGGCTCCGGCCTGCGCAGACGCGGCTACCGCACACGCGCCGGGCGGCCCGCGGGGACGCCCCGGCGCGGCATCCGGCCCGCGGACGAGTGGAACGCGCCACCGCCCGTCCCCACCGGGAGCGCCGACGGGGCGCACGGCCTACCCTTCACCACCCCGCAGCGGGGTCGAGCGCCGGGCCTCAGGCCAGGAAGCCCCGCAGCAGCGCGGCCGTCGCGGCGAGGTGTTCCTCGGTGGCGCGGCGGGCGGCCTCGGCGTCGCCGGTGAGGATCGCCCGGACCATGGCGCGGTGCTGGTCGGCGGCGTGCTCGATGTTCCGGTCGAGCATGGGGATGGCGTTGAGCAGGTCGTTGAGGCGCATCCGGGCCTCGGCGATGGCCGCGGCGAGGGTGGGGGACCCGGCGAGTTCGCCGATGGCGAGGTGGAAGCGCGAGTCGAGCTGGCGGTACTGGTCGGGCGGGGCGTCCTCCAGGTCGGCGAGCCGGTTCTCCAGGTGGGCCCGTTGGCCGGGGCTGAGGGCGGGGGCGCGGCGGGCGGCGGCCTCGGCGGCGCCGGTCTCCAGGACGTGGCGGTAGGTCAGCGCGTCCTCGAGGGCGCCACCGAGGTCGCGGGCGGCCCGGCGCAGGTCGGCGACGTCGGGTGCGGGCATCCGGTAGGTGACGAAGGTGCCGCCGTAGCGGCCGCGGCGGGGTTCGACGCAGTCGGCCTGTTGCAGGGTGCGCAGCGCCTCGCGCAGGGTCTCCCGGCTGACGCCGAGCCGTGCGGCGAGGTCCCGTTCGGCGGGCAGGCGGTCGCCGTGGCCGAAGACGCCGAGTTTGATCGCCTGGAGGAGCCGTTCGACGGTCTCCTCGAAGGCGTTGCCGGTCCGGACCGGGCGGAAGATCGCGCCGGCCTGCCAGTCGAGCCGCGCCCGTTCACGTGCTTCGTCCAGGTCCACGGCGGAATCGTACCTACGGGCGGGTTCCGGGACTCGTTCCGTTCGGCCCTTGACGTGGCCCCGGCCGAGCCGGAACGATGCTGCTCACCCACCCAATGGTCTGGTTCCAGACCATTGAAGAGCCGTCCGACCGTCGAACCCGCCGGGCCGAGCGCGCCACGCCGTCGTGGCCGTGCCCTCCCCGGCACACCCTCAACCCCCAGGGGTGCCCATGACCGACGCACGCTCGCCCGACCAGCCTTCCCCCGCCGTGTTTCCGGAGAACACCTCCCCCGTTTCCGACGACGAACAACGGCTCCGCGAGCTGGGCTACACCCAGGAACTGGCCCGCTCGATGTCCGGCTTCTCCAACTTCGCCGTCTCCTTCTCCATCGTCTCGATCCTCTCCGGCTGCCTGACCCTCTACGGGACGGGCATGAAGACCGGAGGCCCGGCCCTGATCATCTGGGGCTGGCCGGTGGTCGGCCTGTTCACCCTCTGCGTCGGGCTGGCCATGGCCGAGATCTGCTCCAGCTACCCGACGGCCGGCGGCCTCTACTACTGGGCCGCCAAGCTGAGCCGCAGCCGCGGCCCCGCCTGGAGCTGGTTCACCGGCTGGTTCAACTTCCTCGGCCAGGTCGCGGTCACGGCCGGCGTCGACTTCGGCGCCGCGTTCTTCACCAACGCCTTCCTCACCCTGCGCTTCGGCTTCGAGGCCAGCCCCGCGCACACCATCGAGATCTTCGCCGTCATCCTGCTGGTCCACGGCCTGCTCAACACCCGCGGCGTGCGCCTGGTCGCGCTCCTCAACAGCGTGTCCGTCTGGTGGCACCTGGTGGGCGTGGCAGTCATCGTCGGCGCGCTCGCCGTGCTCCCGGACCAGCACGCCTCCGCCTCCTTCGTCCTCACCGAGTTCGTCAACGGGACCGGCTTCCAGAACCAGTTCTACGTTGCGATGATCGGCCTGCTGATGGCCCAGTACACCCTCACCGGGTACGACGCCTCCGCGCACATGACCGAGGAGACCCACGACGCCGCCCGCTCCGGCCCCCGCGGCATCGTCAACGCCATCACCGTCTCCCTGGCCGCCGGCTGGATCCTGCTGCTCGGCATCACCTTCGCGATCCGCGACTACGACGGCGCGCTCGCCAGTGACACCGGCGTCCCGCCCGCGCAGATCTTCATCGACGCGATCGGCTCCGGCGGCGCCCAGTTCCTGCTGCTGATCGTCATCGGCGCCCAGTTCTTCTGCGGAATGGCCTCCGTCACCGCCAACTCCCGCATGATCTACGCCTTCTCCCGGGACGGCGCACTGCCCGGCTCCCGGCTGTGGCACCGCATCGACCCGCGCACCCAGACCCCGACCAACGCGGTCTGGCTGGCCACCGGCGGCGCGCTGCTGCTCGGCCTGCCCGCGCTCTGGAACACCACCGCCTACACCGCCGTGACCTCCATCTCCGTCATCGGCCTGTACATCTCCTACGTCATCCCCGTGTACCTGAGGCTGCGCCAGGGCGGGGACTTCACGCCCGGCCCCTGGCACCTGGGCCGGTGGAGCCGGCCGATCGGCATCCTCGCGGTCGCCTGGACGGCCGTGATCACCGTCCTCTTCATGCTCCCCACCACCTCCCCGATCACCGCCGAGAGCTTCAACTACACCCCCGTCGCCGTGGCCGTCGTGGTCGGCTTCGCCGGTGTGTGGTGGCTGGCCTCCGCCCGGCACTGGTTCACCGGGCCCCACGTCCTGACCACCCCGCCCGCCCCCGACGCCCGCGACACCGAACTGGAGATCCGATGACCAGCCCGCGGCTCACCCTCGACGACCTGCGCGCCCGCGTCGCCGACGGCTCCGTCGACACCGTCGTGCTCGCCATGACCGACATGCAGGGCCGCCTCCAGGGCAAGCGCCTGGCCGCCGACCACTTCCTCACCGACGTGGTGCCCGGCACCGCCGAGGGCTGCGGCTACCTGCTGGCCGTCGACGTCGACATGAACACCGTCGACGGCTACGAGGTCTCCTCCTGGGAGAACGGCTACGGCGACCTCGTACTGCGCCCCGACCTCGGCACGCTGCGGGCCGTGCCCTGGCATCCCGCCACCGCCATGGTCCAGTGCGACGTCGTCCACCACGACGGCACCCCGGTCACCGTCTCCCCCCGGCAGATCCTGCAACGCCAGCTGGACCGCCTGGCCGGCCACGGCTGGTCCGCCCAGGCCGCCACCGAGCTGGAGTTCATCGTCTTCCGGGACAGCTACGAACAGGCCTGGGAGAAGGACTACACCCGGCTGACCCCGGCCAACCAGTACAACGTGGACTACTCCGTCCTCGGCACCGGTCGGATCGAGCCCCTGCTGCGCCGGATCCGCAACGAGATGGCCGGCGCGGGTCTCACCGTCGAGTCCGCCAAGGGCGAGTGCAACCTCGGCCAGCACGAGATCGCCTTCAAGTACGCGGACGCCCTCACCACCTGCGACAACCACGCCGTCTACAAGACCGGCGCCAAGGAGATCGCCGCCCAGGAGGGCTGCAGCCTCACCTTCATGGCGAAGTACGACGAACGCGAGGGCAACTCCTGCCACATCCACCTCAGCCTGCGCGACGAACACGGCGCACCCGTGTTCGCCGGTGACCGGCCGCACGGCTTCTCCCGCACCATGGAGCACTTCCTCGCCGGGCAGCTCGCCTGCCTCGCCGACTTCGCCCTGCTGCTCGCCCCCACCGTCAACTCCTACAAGCGCTACGTGCCCGGCAGCTTCGCGCCCACCGCCGTCGCCTGGGGCCGCGACAACCGCACCTGCGCCCTGCGCGTGGTCGGCCACGGCCCGTCGCTGCGCTTCGAGAACCGCGTCCCCGGCGGCGACGTCAACCCCTACCTCGCGGTCGCCGCGCTGATCGCCGCCGGACTGCACGGCATCGAGCACCAGCTGGAGCTCGAACCGGAGTTCATCGGCAACGCCTACGCCTCCGACGCCCCCCGGGTACCCTCCACCCTGCGCGACGCGGTGGACGCCTTCGAACGCAGCGCCGTCGCCACCGAGGCCTTCGGCAAGGACGTCGTCCGGCACTACACCCACGCCGGACGCACCGAACTCGCGGCCTACGAACGGTCGGTGACCGACTGGGAGCGGCGCCGCGGATTCGAGCGGCTGTGAACCGCGACCAGCGCGACCAGGGCGACCACGGCCGCCGCCCGCTGATCGGCATCACCAGCTACCAGGACGACACCGCCTGGTCCGTCTGGCACCAGCGCGCCTCCCTGGTACCCCAGACCTACGTGGACGCCGTGGTCCGCGCGGGCGGCACCCCGGTCCTGCTGCCGCCGCAACCCGGCGGCACCGAGCACCTGCTCGACGCCCTGGACGGACTCCTCCTCGCCGGCGGACAGGACATCGACCCCGCCCGCTACGCGGCCGACGCCGACCCGCGCACCGGCCCGCTCCACCCGGCCCGGGACGACTGGGAGAGCAGGCTCCTGCACTCCGCCCTGACCCGGGACCTCCCGGTGCTCGGCGTCTGCCGCGGCATGCAGCTGCTCAACGTCGAACTCGGCGGCACCCTGCGGCAGCACCTGCCCGACGGCAGCCACCAGAAGGTCCCCGCCCAGTTCGTCCGCCAGCGGGTCGAGACGGTGGCCGGCAGCCGGCTGGCCGCCCTCCTGGGACCGGACGCCGAGGTCTCCTGCTACCACCACCAGGCCGTCGAGCGGCTCGGCGCCGGGCTGCGGGCCACCGCCCACAGCGCCGACGGCACCGTCGAGGCACTCGAACTCACCGGCCGCACCTTCGCGCTGGGCGTCCAGTGGCACCCCGAGACCGACCCCGACGACCCGCGCCTCTTCCACGCCCTGATCACCGCCGGCCAGCACGCCGCCACGCACCGGGAGAACCGCCGATGACCGCACCGGACCTCTTCGAGGTCGTCAACCCCGCCACCGAGGAGGTCATCACCACCGTCGAACTGGCCGGCACCGCCGAGACCGACGCCGCGATCGCCCGCGCCCGCACCGCCTTCGACACCTGGCGCCGGGTGGCCCCCGCCGACCGGGCCCGGCTGCTGCGCGCCTTCGCCGCCGCCGTCGACGCCGACCTCGACCACCTCGCCGCCCTGGAGGTCGCCAACGCCGGCCACACCCTCGGCAACGCGCGCTGGGAGGCCGGCAACGCGCGCGACGTCATCGAGTACTACGCCGCCGCCCCCGAGCGGCTGTTCGGCCGACAGATCCCCGTCGCCGGCGGCGTCGACGTCACCTTCCAGGAACCGATCGGCGTGGTCGGGGTCATCGTGCCGTGGAACTTCCCGATGCCGATCGCCGCCTGGGCCCTGGCCCCGGCGCTCGCCGCCGGAAACACCGTCGTCGTCAAACCGGCCGAACTCACTCCGCTCACCGCCCTGCGCCTCGGCGAACTCGCCCTGCAGGCCGGGATCCCGGACGGCGTGCTGCAGATCCTGCCCGGCCGCGGCCCCGTCGTCGGACAGCGCTTCGTCACCCACCCCGACGTGCGCAAGGTGGTGTTCACCGGCTCGACCCGGGTCGGCAAGGAGATCATGGCGGGCTGCGCCGCCCAGGTGAAGCCCGTCACCCTCGAACTCGGCGGCAAGAGCGCCAACATCGTCTTCGCCGACGCCGACCTCGCCAAGGCCGCCGCGACCGCGCCGTACGCCGTCTTCGACAACGCCGGCCAGGACTGCTGCGCCCGGTCCCGGATCCTGGTCGAAGCCTCCGTGTTCGACGACTTCCTGACGCTCCTGGAGCCGGCGGTTCGCGGTGTGCGGGTCGGCGACCCGAGCGACGAGAAGACCGAGATGGGCCCGCTGATCTCGGCCGCCCACCGGGCCCGGGTCGCCTCCTACGTGCCCGACGACGCCGCCGTCGCCATCCGCGGCAGCGCCCCCGACGGGCCCGGCTTCTGGTACCCCCCGACCGTCCTCGCCCCGGTGCGGCACGACGACCGCGCCTTCACCGAGGAGATCTTCGGCCCCGTCGTCACCGTCGTGCCGTTCCGCGACGAGGAGGACGCCCTGCGCATCGCCAACGCCACCGAGTACGGGCTCTCCGGCTCCATCTGGACCAGGGACCTCGGGCGCGCCCTGCGGGTCTCGCGCGGCGTCGAGGCCGGCAACCTCTCCGTCAACTCGCACTCCTCGGTGCGCTACACCACGCCGTTCGGCGGCTTCAAACAGTCCGGCCTCGGCCGCGAACTCGGCCCGGACGCCCTCGACGCCTTCACCCAGACCAAGAACGTCTTCATCTCCACGGAGGAGTGATCAGCATGACCCAGCGACTCGACGGCCGGGTGGCCGTCATCACCGGCGCCGGCAGCGGCATCGGCCTCGCCACCGCCCGCCGCTTCGCCGCCGAGGGCGCCAAGGTGGTCTGCGTCGACCTCGACGCGGAGACCGGCGCCAAGGCGGCCAACGAGGTCGGCGGCCTCTTCCTGCAGGCCGACGTCACGGACGAGGAGGCGGTGCGCGACCTGTTCCAGCGGGCCGTCGACGAGTACGGCCGGCTCGACATCGCCTTCAACAACGCGGGCATCTCCCCGCCCGACGACGACTCCATCCTCACCACCGGCCTGGACGCCTGGAAGCGCGTCCAGGAGGTCAACCTCACCAGCGTCTACCTGTGCTGCAAGTACGCGATCCCGCACATGCAGCGCCAGGGCAAGGGCTCGATCATCAACACCGCCTCCTTCGTCGCGGTGATGGGCGCGGCCACCTCGCAGATCTCCTACAGCGCCTCCAAGGGCGGGGTGCTGGCGATGTCCCGCGAGCTGGGCGTGCAGTTCGCCCGCGAGGGCATCCGGGTCAACGCCCTCTGCCCCGGGCCGGTGAACACCCCGCTGCTGCAGGAGCTGTTCGCCAAGGACCCCGAGCGGGCCGCCCGCCGACTGGTCCACATCCCGCTCGGCCGGTTCGCCGAGCCCGAGGAGATCGCCGCCGCGGTGGCCTTCCTCGCCTCCGACGACTCCTCCTTCATGACCGCCAACACCTTCCTCGTCGACGGCGGCATCTCCGGCGCCTATGTGACGCCGCAGTAGCGCGGCTCCGGGCGCGACAGCGGGCGCGGCTCCCCGTGCGAACGGCGACGGCTCGTCGACCCCCGACCGGGGTGGACGAGCCGTCGCCCACGACATCGCCCGCCGACGTCCTACCGTCGCAGCCGGGCATCGGCGGCCAGGGAGACGACCAGGTCCTCGACCCGGCCCTCGGGCAGGCCGCGGGAGACGAACCAGGCGCCGACGTTGCGCACGTCCCGCTCCAGGAAGGACAGCCCGCGCGGGTTGGCGATGACGTCGACGATCTGTGGAACGTCGATGATCACCAGGCGCCCCCGGTGGACGAGGATGTTGTACGCCGAGAGGTCGCCGTGCGCGAAGCCGCCGAGCGCGAGCAGCGACAGGCTGTGCCCCAGCTGCGCCCAGAGGTCGTCGATGTCGGCTTCCTCGACCCGGAGTTGGGCGAGCCTGGGGGCGGCCGTGCCGTTCTCGTCGCCGACGAACTCCATCAGGATCTCCGTCCCGGTGATCTGCACCGGGTAGGGGACGGCCACGCCGGCCGACCAGAGGCCGCACAGGGCGGAGAACTCCGCCGCGGCCCACTGCCCGGCGATCGCCTCCTTGCCGAACGCGGTGCGCTTGGCCATCGCCCGGGAGACCCGGGACTCCTTGTGCTGGCGGCCCTCCAGGTAGCCGGAGTCGCGGTGGAACATCCGGTGCTGGCCGTCGCGGTAGCGCTTGGCGGCCATCAGGGTGCGCCGCTCGGTGCCCGGCACGCCGCGCTCCAGCAGGAAGACGTCGGCCTCCTTGCCGGTCTTCACGATGCCGAGCTCGGTGTCCACCGCCGCCAGCTCGGTCACCACCCAGTCGGGGCGCGGCTCGGGCCCCTTCTCGGTGGGTGTGGACTGGTCCCAGGTGGACCAGCGGTCGCCCTCCTCGGGACCCTCGGAGGGAACGTCCGCGGCCGGGGAGAGGATGGTGAAGCCGTCCGCGTCACCGTGGAACGCGGAGGACCCGGTGGAATCGGGGAACCCGGTGAGCCCGGGGAAGTCGGCTCCCCCGGAGGGGAAGTACTCCGGCTCGAAGTCGTCGAACCGGTCGGACCGGCGACCACGCCGGAGACCGCCCTTGGGGCGGATACGGGAGAAGGATTCGTTGTCGGCAAAGCGCTCGCGCACTGCGGTGACCCCTTGAGGAGTGTCCCACCGGGTGCGCCGGTACGAGGCGTTTCAGCCGGTGGGGAGATGACGTACGAGGAAGGCGTATGGCGCGCTCGCAAAGGCGCACCGCAACACGGCGGGAACCATCCGGACACACCTCCTCGACATCGGGGTCTCGCGCACTGGCGGCGAGAACGTGATCACCATAGCCGATCCCCCAGCCGCCGCCAACGGGTTTTCCGCCGGCCCCGGACCGGGGTGTCCCGCCTCCCGGGCTGACCCTCTTGGGTTGGAAGCCGTGCCTCGGACTGCCGGAGCGTCGGCTCCCCCGCCCCGTCCCCGACCGGCAACGACACGGCCTGCCTCTCTCCGCGTTGAGAGAGGCAGGCCGTGTCGTCGGGTCTTGCAGAGCGGTCGATCAGACGGTGATCAGCTTGCGTACCGCGTCGGTGACGTCGGGCAGCTCATCTGCCGTGGCCCACCGGTAGGCGTCATGTTCGGTGAGGACCACCGGCTCGGGCTTCTCCACGGCGGCGGAGAAGTTGAACTGCCGGGTGGTGCCGCCGCGGCTGTTCCGGTAGTCGAAGTGCCCGATGTAACCCGTGACCTCACGGATGGTGAGGCCGGTTTCCTCAGCCGTCTCGCGGTACACGGCGTCGAGAATGCTCTCGCCGTCCTCGACGGCACCGGAGGGGAGTTCCCAGAGGCCGCCCATGTAATCGTCCGGGTTTCGGCGGACGAACAGGATGCGGCCGTCGTGGTTGATGACCGCAGCGGCGACCAAGCCGCTGATACCGGCGGCTTCGGCGTCGGCCGCCAAGCCGGCCACGAACTCGGGGGAGGTGACGGTCACAGCAACTCCTTGTGATGCTCGCTGATCTTGACGGCGGCGCGGACGTACTGTTCGGCCAGTTCCAGATCCTCCTCACGATGCCAGACCGGGAGCTTGATCGTGTGTGCGTGGGCGTGCTCGGCAACGGGGAAGTCCCCGATCCCGTAGGGGCGGTGGGAGTGCGGGTGGCCCGGGAAGAGCATGCTCGGCTGCTGGTACAGCGGGAGCTGATTCATGGGGCAGGTGGCGCCGGGCCTGTCGAACTCGGTGGCGCCCTCGGCAATCAGGGCCTGGTGGAACCGCTCGATCGGCAGGCCGCCGAGCTCCTCGGGCCGGTAAGTGAGCGTCAATCCGTACCAGGACGGGATCACACCTTCGGGCATGGCGGTGACCTCCACACCCGGTATCCGGGCCAGCGCGGCGGTGAGGTGGCGGGCGATGTCGGCGCGTCCGGCGAGGTAGCTGTCGAGGCGGGAGAGCTGGTCGTGGGCGATGGCGGCGGCGAGGGGGTGGATGCGGAGCTTGAGACCGGCCCCGGTGACTGCGAACCGCGCCAGCGGACGGCCTTCCGGGATCTCGGTCTTGGCCCGCTTGTTGTAGTGCGCCAGCGTGATGACCCTGTGGTACGTGTCGTCGTCATCCGTGAGGACGAACCCGCCCTCGCCTCCGGACAGCGGCTTGGGGCCGTTGAGGGAGAACGCCGAGGCCAGGCCGAAGGTGCCGATCTTGTGCCCGTTGAGGTTCGCGCCATGGGCGTGGGAGCCGTCCTCAAGGACGATCAGGTCGTAGGCGTTCGCCACGGCGACGAGCGCGGTCATGTCGGCGGGCTTGCCCCACAGGTGGGTGACCATGATCGCACGGGTGCGGGGGGTGATCAGCTCCTCGATGCGGTTCGGGTCGATGTTGCCGTCGGGCCGTGTCTCGCACAGCACGGGCACCGCGCGAAGGTGGAACAGCGGGGAGGCGGTGGCGTGGAAGGTCCAGGCGGGGACGATGACCTCGTCGCCGGGCTTGATGCGCGCGGCCCAGTAGGTGGCGTGCAGGGCGGCGGTGCCGGAACTGGTGGTGACCGCGTGCCGGACGCCGAAGTACTCCTGCAGCCCGTCCTCGAGCTCGGCGACGATGCCGGACCGGCCGGGGATGGAGATCGACGTCTCCAGTTGGGCAGCGACCTTGGCGCGGGTGGTGTCGTCGATCGGCGGCCAGGTGAAGTGCGGGCCCGCGGCGGCGACGGTGGGCTTGCCACCGAGCAGGGCGAGGGCACTGGTCACAGCATCTCCTTCGGGTCGACGTAGCGCCCCGTTGCCTTGGACTGGTAGCAGGAGGCGATGAACGCGGCGTGTGCCAGGTGCTGGTCCGGGCCGGAGGCGTTGGGCCGCTCACCGTCCAGGACCCGGCAGAAGTAGTCGATCTGCGCGCTGGCCGCCGAGGCGGGCGCGTGCGGGCCGGTCAGCTCCTCGACCACAGCGCCCCCCAGGTCGAGACGCTGGACCGTTCCCTCGGTCAGCAGCATGGAGCCTCGGGTGCCGACCACATGCAGGCGCTCGGTCTTCGGGGCCACCCACCTCGACAGCAGCACCGAGCCGTACAGGTTCGTGTCGTAGCCGAGCTGGATGACGGCGGTGTCCTCCGCGTCGTAGCCGCCGCCCGGGACAGCGGTGGTGGAGAACTCGGCGATAACCCTGCTGGGCAGGCCGAAGTACCACAGCAGCAGGTCGATCAGGTGGTATCCCATGTCGATGATGCAGCCCCCGCCGGCCTTCTGTCGGTCACCGCGCCATCCGCCTCCCGGGTCGTCGGTGTGGAAGGTGTACTGGCCGTCGATGAGGAACGGGGTGCCGATCTGGTCCAGCATCCCGGCAACGCTGGTGTAGATCGGATTGAACCGCCTTTGGAGAGTGACCATCAGCTCGACCTGCCCCGTCCGGCAGAGCCCGGCGAGCTCCCGGGCCTCCGACACGGAGGTGGCGAACGGCTTCTCCTTGAGAACGTGAACGCCCCGGGCGGCACACTCCCGGACGACCTCCCGGCCGGCGTGGTGTGGGACCGCGACGACCACGAAGTCCGGGCGCAGCGCGTCCAACAGCTCGCCGGCGCGGGTGAACCCGGGGACCTGGAGGGCTTCCTGTCGCTGCCGCAGGATGTCGGGGTCGCTGTCGCAGACCGCGACGAGTTCGGCCCTGTGGGAGCCGAGCAGGGCGGGAAGGTGGTCCTCGACCGCCTGATGGCCGAGGCCGATGACCGCAGCTCGTCGTTTCATGTGCGGACTCCTCCGCTTCGTGACGGAACTTTCTCGGTGCATGACGAGTAGAGCTCGACCGACAGTCATTAACCAGCCGTTTCCTGTAGTCCCGGGGTGGTCCCGCTATTGCCGGCAGTAGGCTCCCTGTCACCGTCGATGATGGGATTGGTCCCGTGGACGACCAGATCCGGCACCCCCTCGCCTACGCCCGCGCGCTCCGCGGCTGGTCTCAGACGGACCTCGCGGATCGCATCCACCGCGCTGCCAGGAACAGGCCCGAGGGGCTTAGGTCCGGCGCCGACAAGGCATCGGTCAGCAAATGGGAGAACTGGCGAAAGACACCCAGCATCGAATCCCAGCTTCTGATCGCCGAAGCCTTCGATGTCCCGACCGCCGACCTGGAAGCCTGCGCTTGGCCCCATTGGCTGCCCGGTCAGGGACAACCGGTGCCGCTCGGATCGGCGTCCACTGTTCGCGCACTTCGAGATGCCCAGAGAGCCGCCATGGACCCCCGCCGCCGTACTTTCATGACCTTCAGCGCGCTCGCGCTGGCCGGGCTGTCAGCCCAGTGGGCCACCCTCGAGCCCGACCGGCTCACCGTTGCCCTCGACGGCAGGCAAGTCGATGCCGAGCTGGTCGACTGGTTGGAGGACACCAGCACCAGGCTGACGGCCCTGCCCACCGAACAGCGCCAGCACACCGCGAAGCTGATGGACGCCCAGCTGGACGTGGTGACCGACCTGCTGGAAAACGGCCGCTACACCGAACCCGTCGGTCGGCAGCTCCACGTGCTGGCCGCCACTCTGGCCAGCACGTGCGGCTGGCACAGCTTCGACCAGGGCCAGCACTTCGCAGCGGGCAAGCTCTGGAACGCGGCCCTGACCAACGCGCACGCCGCCCGCGACCGCGGCCTCGGCGCCGGCATCCTCTCCGACTTCGCCTACCAGTCGATCTGGCTCACTCAGCCCGCTGCCGCCGTCGGGCCGCTCACCCAGGCCCTGATCCACACCCGGCACCCCACCGCGCGGTCCCTTCTCCACCTCCGTCGGGCCCGCGCACACGCCGCTCTCGGCGTCGCCACCGACTGCCACCGTGACCTGGCCGCTGCCGAGGCCGCCCTCCTGGCCGACAGTCCCGACCCGGCCCCGACGTGGTGCCGGTGGATGAGCACGGCGGACCTGGCCGTCGACTCCGGCCAGTGCATGCTCGACCTCGGCCGCACGGACGAGGCGCACGCCCGCATCGACGAAGGCATCACCCTGCTGCCGCGATCCCGCGACAAAACCCGTGGGATCTTCCTGACCTACGAGGCCCGCAGCCTCCTGCGGGTCCGCGAGGTCGAACAGGCCCTCGCCGTCACGAACCAGTCCCTGGACCTCGCCAGCAGAATCGGTGCCGAGCGGTGCGTCGCCTTGGTCCGCGAGCTGATCCCGGCGTTCAGGCCCTACCGACAGGTCGACGGTGTCACCGACCTCATGGACCGCCTCCGAACTGCCCCGCGCCCGTCGTAGGCCTGTCCTGCCAGACATCCGTGGCGAGGGTCTGCGCCGGGCGATGACTCCTGGGAGAGGACCCGGCTGAGCAAATGAGCAGTGACCGAGTTGATCACCTGGCCGGCCGGCTGCGGCCGGGCCTCCCCGGGCCGGGGGCGGTCAGCGGGTCCGGTCGGGGGCGGCGCAGCTCGGCGTAGACCGCCCAGATCACGGAGACGGCGGGGACGGCGACCACGGCGCCGATGACGCCCGCGGCGATGCTGCCCGCGAGCACCGAGACGGCGACCACCACCGGGTGCAGACTGACCGCCCGGCTCATCACCAGCGGGTGCAGCAGGTGGCCCTCGATCTGCCCGATCACCACGATCAGCAGTAGCACCACGACCGCGATCACCGGCCCCCGGGAGGCCAGCGCCACCACGGAGGCGGCCAGCATCGCGATCGGTGAGCCGACCAGCGGGACGAAGGAGGCGAAGAACTCCAGCACGGTCAACGGTACGGCCAGCGGCACGCCGAGGAAGTAGAGGGCGATGCCGACCATGACCGCGTTGGTCGCGGCGACGACGAAGATGCCCCGGGTGTAGCCGGCGAAGGTCCGCCAGGCCGCCCGGCCACCCCGGTCGAGGTGGTCGCCGGCGGCGGTCGGCAGCTGGGCGGCGGTCCACCGCCACATCCGTTCGCCGGAGTGCAGGAAGAACACCGACATGAAGAGCCCGAGCGCGGCGCCGGTCCCCACCTCGAGCAGCCGCCGGGAACCGCTGAGGGCCGTGCTGATCAGTGTCGAGCGGTGCGCGGAGACGAAGTCGGCGACCTTGCTCCGGAGGTCGTCGAAGGTGGTGGGTTCGAGGTGGAACGGCGCGCCCTCCAGCAGCTTCTCCAGGCGGTCCAGGCCGCCCTGGAACTCCCGGCTCAGGCGGTCCAGGTCGTTCGCCACGGTCTCGCCGATCAGCGCGAGCAGACCGGCCGGCACCAGGATCGCGACGGCGAGGCCGATCAGCACGGCGAGCGAGCGGGGGACGACCCGGCCGACCAGGTCGACCAGCGGCCGGACCACCGAGGTGATCACCAGGGCGAGGAAGGCGGCCAGCGTGATCAGGTGGAACTTCCCCAGCACCGTCAGCACCAGGTAGGCGGCGACCGCGACGGCGACCAGCCGCCAGGCGTAGTCGGAGAGCCCGCGCAGCACGGGGCCCGCACCGGGCGCCGTGGGAGCGGCACCGCTGCGGGGCGCGGTGGGGCGCGGGCGCCGGGGGCCGGGCCGCCTCACCGGCATGCCGCACCGCCGTCGACCGCGGAGGGCGGGCCGGGGAGTCGTCCGGGACTGCTGGGGTGCGAGAGCGGCATGCACCCTGGATAGCGGGTGGAGCGGTTCCGTGCGGTGTTCCCGCGCCGACGGGCACCCGCCCGGCCGATCCGTCGGGCGGTGCCGGGGCGGTGCGGGGCGGTCCGGGACGGTCCGGGGGCGGGCGGTCCGTCGGCTCCGGTAGCGTGACGCCATGATCACCGGTCAATCCCTGGCCAGGCGGCTGCGCTCGCTGGCCGCGCGCGTCCCGTTCGACGTCGCCGTCCGCCCCGGTGTGGACGCCGGCGACGCCGACACCACCGGTCCCGGCGCCGCCGAGCGCGAACTCCTGCGCCACCTGGGCGGCTTCTCCGTACCGCCGGTGGAGGTCCGCCTGACGGGGCATCCGCGCCGGCGCAGTCCCGCGCTCCCCGAGCCGGGCCACGTGGTGTCGGACGACGGCGGCGGCGGGCTGACCTGGGTGGACGTCGCCCCGGACGGGAGCTGGGGCCAGGTGCTCATGCAGTACCGGGAGGGCGGCCTGTACGTCCAGGCCGGCTCGCTCGCGGACTGGCTGGACCGGCTGGTCACCACGGCCGAGGAGCTGGTGGACGAGGTCGGCTTCGAGGACGGCGTCCAGCCCTACGCGGACGAGTTCTGGGACGCCCTGCACCCCGACGGCCCCGAGCTCGTCCTGCACCCGGCGTCCGCGCTGCGCGACGAAGGCGCCGGTACTCCGGTCGACCCCGACCCGGTGCTCGCCGCCCTGGCCCGGAGCGTCCCCGACAACGCCGTAATCGCCGACCTGCGCGGGGCCGCCCCGGGCAGCCGGGCCCGGTTCGACCGCGCCTGCGGCCCGTACCGGCTCCGGCGCGCGGCCGACGCCCCGGTGTTCGCCGCCGTCCCCTGGGACTGGCAGTACGACCGGCCGCGCTGAGCCGTACCGGGCCTCGCCGACGCCGACGCCGACGCGCCCGCGCTCAGCGCAGTTCCTCGGCCAGTCCGACGATGATGCCCCCCGGGCCGCGGACGTAGCAGAGCAGGAAGATGTCCTCGAACCGGGCGATCTCGCCGACGAGTTCGGCGCCGTGCGGGCGCAGGCGGGCCACCGTGTCCTCGAGGTCGTCGACGGCGAACATCACGCGGTGCGTGCCCAGGACGTTGTGCGGCCGGTTGCGCGGCCCGTCGACGATCACCGCGGGGTGGTGGTACTTCGCCAGCTCCAGCCGACCGTGACCGTCGGGGGTCCGGACCATCGCGATCTCGCAGCGGACGCCGTCCAGCCCCGTGCACTGGTCGGCGAACAGGCCCTCGACCTCCGACCTGCCCTCCAGCTCCATACCGAGTTCCACGAAGAACGCGACGGCGGCGTCCATGTCCTCGACCACGATTCCGACGTTGTCCATCCGCTGAATCGCCATGCTGCTCTCTCCGTTGTTCCTCGTGCACGCGGGTCTACCGAGTCGGGTGAGCTTATCGGCCCACGGCTGGACGCTGGGCCTCGGCCAGGGGCGGCCGATGATGCCGCACGCCCTGGAGCCGAGGGTGACCTTCGTGGACACCGCGAACGTCGCCGAGGAGGTGCTGTCCGCTCGGCCGGCCGGCCGAGCGGACAGTTCGGACAGGTGGAAGGGGCGGACGGGCCGGGCCTACGAGGGGGCCGTCCAGTACGGCCCGCACGGCGGGACCGCCGTCAGGCAGCTCCACAGTTCGAGGTCGCAGAAGGACGGGAAGCCGGGCTGCGGGTCCGAGGCGTGGCAGAGGAACGCGCGCAGATAGCACTCCTGGCGGTACGCCTCGCACCACCGGAACAGGCCGGGCGCCTGGGGGCGTCCGGGGCCGGCCCGGTGGGCGCGGCCGGACGGGAACACCGCGGAGGCGGGATGCCCCGGAGGCCGCGCCACCGAGGTCCGGTAGCACCCGACCGCCCGGTCGAGTGACGCCTCCGCCGAGAAACCGGGCAGAGTCATGCGTGACACCTCCCGAATCGGGTCGGGACCGCGGGCGACGTCCCGGTCATCCCTTCGGACCCTTGAACCGGATCGTCGACTCCTTCAGGCCGCCCCCGGACTTGAGGTCCCCGCTGTTGCAGCAGGGACAGCCCTCGGCGGTGATGCACACACAGTTCGGGATGCAGCCGTCACCGGTGCCCCGGCCGTGCGACGTCCCGGCGGAGTACGCCTGGGCGGGGGGCGACGCGCTGAGAGTCTCGGTGCAGACGCTGTCGCAGCACTCGAACCATCCCCACGGACCGCAGTCGTGACACTCCTTGCCGCAGCCGAAGCCGCCCAGGGCGCAGACGCCGCAGAACACTTCGGACTGGGCCGGGAGCACCACCTGCTGCTGCGCGGCGGTGAGCGGGCCGGCTGGACCGGCACTGGTGCGGTAGGGCCCGCCCGGCGGGCCGATCGACGCCTCGGCGACGAATCCGGGCATTCTCATCTCGACTGCCTCCTCACTCGGACGTCTCCGGGGGAGCGGGTGCGCCCCCGGCCGACTCAGCGGTCGTAGTAGGGCTGGAGTTTGCTGACCAGGAAGGGGAACCGTTCGCTCACGTCCACCCGGACGAAGCACTTGTCGGTGACGTCCGTCCCGCGGTCGGTGTAGGAGAAGACGACGTCCACGACGGTCCGGCTGCCGCCCAGTCGGGAGGGCCGCACCTCGACCCCGGTCAGCGACTTGTTGTCGGCATGGGCCCTGGCCGCCCAGTGGTAGACGGCCGGGTACCGCACGGCGAGGTAGTTGAGCGCACGGTGCTCGTCCGTGGCCCCGGCGTTGTCGGACAGTTGGAGGGTGCGGTGGAAGACCTCCTCCGCCGTGACGCGGTAGCGATCGCCCTCGACGTCGTCGGGGACCGGCAGGCTGTCGATCAGGGCGTTCCGGTCGAAGGAGTAGATCTGGTCGAACAGCACGACGGGCACCATCAGGCCGTTGCAGTGGTCCGGCCCGGCGACCGGACCGCGCACGCCGATCACCACGTCCAGGTCGGAGAGGCCGGGCGACGGCCGCACCGCCTCGATCAGCAGGGACAGGTCGGCGGGGTCGCGCGGGTGGAGCAGGTACGTCTCCAGGCCCTCGACGGTCAGCACCCAGCACAACTGCCGGGCCAGGTAACGGTTGGCGGGGTCGGAGAGCGTGGCGTGCAGCAGCTCCCGGTCGGTCAGCCCGACCGCGTCGGTGCGACCTCCGACCTGGCTGTACTCCTTCTCCAATCCGAGGGTGGGGAAGCGGACCTCGATCCGGCCCAGCGCGTAGACGTGGCGGGGCGGTACGGCGCCGCCGGAACCCGTCGAGCCGGCACAGGCCGGACAGATGTGCTCCTCCGGGGCGGACCCGGCCGGCGTGAGCAGCCGCGACGGTTCCGGCGGTCCCGCGGGCGGCGGGGCGGTCGGGGCCACCGGGGCCGGGGTCGCGACGGACGGTGGTGGTGCCACCGGCTCCGTCGGCTGCTGCGTCAGCTCCGTGGCCTGCTCAGCCATCGCGCACCACCTCGGTCACTCGCGTCATCGGTCCGTTCCCTTCTTGCGGTCCGTCCGTGCTGTGCTGCCCCCGCCTCCTGCAAGACCGCGCCTCCTCTGCCGCCCGGGCGGCCGCAGTGGTCCGTGCGGGTCCGTGCGGGTCCGTGCGGGTCCGTGCGGCGGGTGCGCCGCTTCGCGGTGTCAGGAATCCCGGCGACCACCGAACCCCACCCACCGGTTGAGCGCTTCGGCCCGCCGCTCGCATCCGCCGCACGGCCGGACACCGAGGCTCGCGGTCGCGTGTTTGACGACGTCGCCGAGGCCGATCTCCTCGTCGGAGACGAAGCCGGGCAGCCGCACCCGGGGACGGGAGCGGGTGGGTGCGGGGGATGGCGGGTCCTGCGGGGCAGTCGGCCCGGGTCGGTGTTGCACGGCGTCTCCCTTCCTCGTCCTGCCTCGACCGCGTCGCGGTCGGGTCAGGGGTTCCCGGCGGCCAGGCGGAGGTAGGCGCCCCAGGCGTCCAGCAGGGGCGGGACCACCGCGCGGTGTCCCGGGGCGGCGTTCAGGGCGGCATTCAGGACGGCGTCCCGGACCGCGGCGGCGCCGGCGTCGGGGCGGATCGACCAGAGCAGGGCGACGGTCCCGGTGACCAGGGGGGCGGCCACGCTGGTGCCACTGATCGGCTCCGACCGCCCGGTGGTCGGGCCGACCACACCCTCGCCGGGCGCCCGAACCCCGTTGCGGGCGATCGAGGCACCGAGGTTGGAGTAGCCCAGCAGCCGGCCGTGCACGTCGCAGGCCGCGACCGGTAACACCGCGGGGTGCCGGGTGAGCGTCGAACCGCCCACCGCGCCCTGGTTCCCGGCGGCGGCCACGACGATCACTCCTCGTCGTCGCGCGTGGTCCAGCGCCTCCGTCAGGGCGTTCCGCTCCCGCACGGAGGACCAGCGCAGGTCGGCGCTGACGTTCACCACGCGCGCGCCGGCGGTGACCGTGGCGAGCAGCGCCGCCGCCAGGTCGTCCGGCGTCGCGGTCGGCATCGGGCCGGGACCCGGAGCCGTCTCGCCGAAGACCGGCCGGACCAGCAGGACGCAGTCCGGGCAGATGCCGGGCGCCTGCGAGCCGCGACGGCCGACCAGGATGCCCGCGACGAAGGTGCCGTGCCGACAGGACGCGCTCGCGGTGTCCCGGCAGCCCGGCGGCGGCCCGGCCGGCACCTCACGCACCTGTTCGGCCGCGAGGGCGGGATGGCCGAGCGCCACCGGGCCGTCGATCAGCCCCACGCCGATGTCCGGACGCCCACGACTGCGTTCCATCAGCGCCGCGAGGCCGACCAGCCCCAGCGGGGTACCGGCGACCGGCGCGGCGGGAGCGGTGGGCGTGGCGGACGTCGTCGACGCGGTGGACGAAAGTTCGGAGCCCGGATTGTGGGACCACATGGTGATCACCGGATTCGCTGTCGCACACGGGTTCCCTTCCAGCATAGACCGGCCGGGGATCGCCGTCATCCGACCGCCGGGGCCGGGTAACCGACCGTCACGGTGGCTCCGGAGAGTGCCCGCGGTGCGGCTCCTGCGGGGGGACTACGTCCGCGGCCCCGGCTCGCCCGCGACCTGCGCCCGATCCCCGCGGGCGGGACGACGGCCTATCGTGCCCCTCACATCCCGATCGTCCCACCGAGGAGAACCATGAGCACCACCCCGCCGGTATCGCTGGTCACCGGCGCCAACCGGGGAATCGGACGCGAGACCGC
Organism: Streptomyces sp. NRRL F-6131; assembly: GCA_000719695.1. Classification (GTDB taxonomy): domain Bacteria; phylum Actinomycetota; class Actinomycetes; order Streptomycetales; family Streptomycetaceae; genus Kitasatospora. The sequence goes on along the minus strand of JOHN01000012.1, from coordinate 177,273 downwards.
GCGCCGGCTCACCGAGCTCGGCCACACCGTCCTGCTGTGCGCGCGCCGTCCGGCGGACGCCGAACGGGCCGCCGTCGAGCTGTCCCCCGGTCTGCCCGGCACGCTGCTGCCGCGTCGACTGGACGTCACCGACGCCGACGGCGTCCGTGCCCTGGCCCGAACCGTGGAGGCGGAGTTCGGCCGCCTGGATGTGCTCGTCAACAACGCCGCCGTCAACTACGACCTCGGTGAACGCGCCACCGACGTCGACCTCGACGAGGTCGGCCGTACCCTGGAGACCAACCTCCTCGGCGCGTGGCGGACCGCGCAGGCGTTGGTGCCGCTGCTGCGGCGCTCGGCCCACCCCCGCGTGGTGAACGTGTCCAGCGAGTCCGGCTCCCTGGCGCACATGTCGGGCGGGACGCCCGCCTACGGGGTGTCGAAGGCGGCCCTCAACGCCCTCACCCGCAAGCTCGCCGACGAACTGCGCGCGGACCGGATCCTGGTCAACGCCGTCTGCCCCGGCTGGATCGCCACCGACATGGGCGGCCCGGGCGGCGCACCCGTCGCCCGGGGCGCCGCCGGCATCGTCTGGGCCGCCACGCTGCCGGACTCCGGTCCGACCGGCGGGTTCTTCCGCGACGGGGAACCCCTGCCCTGGTAGCGCCGGACCTCGCGCCCGCCACCGTGCCATGACCGGGTCTCAGCGCACGGCCCGCCGCTCCAGGGTCTCCTTCATGACCTGGGAGCCGCGGACGACGCGCGGGCGGACCTGCTCGACCATGTCGTGCGGCAGCACATCGGTGATCCAGACCAGTCGGCAGCGCCCCGGCCCCTCGGGGAAGACCTGGAACGAGGCGTGGTGGTGGGTGAGGGGAATCCTGAACCCCTCGACCGCCGAGTAGGCGAGCCGGCGGAGGCCGTCGTCCACACTGACGATCAGCTCCCGGACGACGGCGCCGCCGGGCACCGTCAGGTACCGGGTGTCGCCGTCCATGCGGACGTCCAGGACGTAGCCGGGCACGAGGCGCTCGTGCACCGCGCCCACGTCCCGGACGGCGTCCCACACGTCCTCGGCGCCGGATGCGATGACGATGTCCACAACGATGGTCGCGATGGCCGTTCTCCCCTGCCGCCGGTGATGACGCGAGACCGCGGTGCGCGGTGTCCGATCATGATGGCGTGCTCGATGCCGCGGGGCGTCAGCGGGTGACGGTCACCACCAGCGCGCTCAGCGGGCCCTCGACCGGGCCGGGGCCGAACCGCTCGGCGAGCGCGGACCCGACCGCCCGGGTCACCTCGTCCAGGGTGCGGCCGCCCCGGGCCTCGATCTCGTCCCGCAGCGGGGTGCCGCGGCAGAGGGCCGTCGCCACGTCCTGGGCCGAGCCGGCGCGGCCGGGCCGGGCGACGGTCTCGATCCGCGGGGCGCCCGTGAACCCGCCGGCCGCGAGGTCCCGGGTGATCGCGGCGACGTCGTGGTAGCCGTAGGGGACGCGGCTCAGGAAGTCCGGCGGGTCGGCGGGGAAGAGCCCGGCCGCCACGGCCTCGGTCACGGCGACGAAGTCGTTCGCCCCGAGCGCCTGCCACACGTTGAACAGCAGGACACCGCCCGGCCGCAGCACCCGGCGGGCCTCGCCGAAGGCGCGCGGGCGGTCGGGGAAGAACATGACGCCGAACTGGCAGAGCACGGCGTCGCAGGAGCCGTCCGGGAAGGGCAGCGCTCCCGCGTCCGCCTCTACCCAGCGCACCGGCCGCGGGAGCGGCAGGGCCCGCGCCCGGTCGAGCATCGGCCGGCTGAGGTCGGTCGCGGTCATCGAGGTGTCGCGCGGCAGGACGGCGGCCAGTTCCCGGGTGACCGCGCCGGTGCCGGCCGCGAGTTCGAGGACGTCCCGCGGGTGCCGCTCCGCCAGCCGCCGCGCCAGGTCCCGGGCGTAGGGGCGGAAGAGCAGCGGGACCGTGTACCGCTCGTACACCTCGGGGATCGCGCCCTCGAAGGACATGTCGTCGTGCCTCCCGTCGCCCGCGGCGGGGACGGTCGTCCGTCGGCGCCCGCCCGCCGGGCGCGTCCGCCGCACCCGGTGGCGCGAGTCTGGCAGGCTCCGCCCCTCGGGCCCGGTCACGACGCGTCCGCCGCTGCGCGTGTGCCGGGACGGACTCGCTCGCGGACGGGCGGTGGGCTCCGCGGTGCCACTGCCCCGGCGAGGCGCGGGTGACAACCCCTAGAATGGGCGGCCGGTCGCGAGTGGTGGATCCGCACACGCACGGGGCGTGTGCGCGGGGTGAGGGAAGAGGTGCGCCGTGCCCGACGCAGACTCCGGTGCGTCCACGCTCGCCGGGAAGCTGGACCGGTTGTTCGACGTGGTGCGCCGTCCCGACCGGGAGCCGTACACCCACGAGGAGGTCGCCCGGGCCTGTCGGGAGGCGACCGGCGAGACGTTCTCGGCGACCTATCTGTGGCAGCTCCGGACCGGCCGCCGGGACAATCCGACGAAGCGTCATCTGGAGGCGCTGGCCCAGTTCTTCCAGGTGCCGCCGGCGTACTTCTTCGACGACCGGCAGAGCGTCCGGATCGCGGAGGAGCTGGCGCTGCTCGGCGCGCTGCGGGACGCCGGGGTCCGGGACGTGGCGCTGCGGGCGGTGGCCCTGTCGCCCGAGGGGCTCGGCACGATCAGCGACATGATCGAGGCGATCGCCCGCCGCGAGGCCGGCAACCGGCCGGACGGCGGATCCGGCGGACCCGGCGGCAGGGGGGACGGTGGCAGGTCCGGCGGCGGATCCGGCGGATCGGGCGGCAGGTAGCGGAAATCGCTGTCGAAGCGGTTCTCCCCGCGCTTCCCCGTCCGTAGGATCGCCTCCCGCACGTGGGCGGTGGAGCACCGGGGGGTACGGACGTGGGGCATCAGGGTGGGGTCGAGCGCGGGCTCTGGCACCGATGTCGCGCCGTCGCGGACGCGGTACCGCTCCCGGAGCCGTTCGGCATCCGGGCGCTGACCGAGTCGCTCACCCGGCTGCGCGGAAGACCCATCGAACTGGTCCCGCTCTCGGGCCCCGCGCACTCGCCGTGCGGTGTGCTGATCAGCACCGACCGGGCGGACTACATCGGCTACGCGGCCGACACCACCGCACTGCACCAACAGCACATCGTGCTGCACGAGATCGGCCACCTCCTCTGCGGGCACACCGGAGACGGGGCCGGGATCGGCGAGATCGTCCAGGAGGCCCTGACGCCCGGGCTGTCGGGCGAGTTGGTCCGGCGGGTGCTCGGCCGGTCGGCGTACACGGAACGGCAGGAGCGGGAGGCGGAACTCGTGGCCTCGCTGACCCTGCACCGGGTGCTGCGGCGCCCGCGGTCCGCGGTGGTCGGGCAACTCGCCGAGGGGATCCTGCGGTGGGGGTACGGACTCGGCGGACCGCGGGCCCGTGGTGCGGTGCGGCATGGGTGACCGGGCCGCCACGCCGCCGGCGGACCGGAGGGCCGGGCCGGCCCGCACGCCGCGCTCCGGGGAACGCCGGGCCGACCGGGGCGGGCCGGTCCGCGACTGGTCCGACCACCGCCGGCTCGGACCGCTCTGGTCGGTGCTCCGCTCGGAGCTGCCGGAGATCGAACTCCGCGCCCCGGAGCCCTGGTTCGTGCCCGGTGGCGGCCGGCGGAGCGACATCCGGTTCGCGCTCTTCCGCCGGATCATCGAGATCCGCGACGGCCAGCTGTCGCTCCGCCCGCACCTGCACCCCGGGGTGCCGGGCTGGGTGGGTGAGGTGGTCCGCCCGGCCGGGACGGAGGAGTTCGCGGTCGTGGTGGAGGCCGCCGCCATCGCGGCCGCGCTGGAGGCGGCCCGGGCCGGGCGCCGCTTCCCCGTCGGTCCCGCCGGGGCGTGGGTGCCGCACCCGCTGGCGGCCGGTCTCCGCGAGGAGGCCGCGTGGTTGGTCGAGGTGGCCCGCGCCTACCGCCGTTCACCGGTCATGGCCCATGTGCGGCGCCGGATGCGCGCCGAACTCGCCGCGCCCCCACCGGGCGCGTAGGCACGGGGTGGGGGGCGCGGCGGACGGGACAGCGGGGGGTGGGACGGCGGGAGCCGGGACAGCAGGGGCCGGGGCGGGCTCAGCTACCGGCCAGCTCCGGCATCAGCGCGTACACCTGGTCCGCGGCACCGGCGTCGGCCTCCAGGCAGACCAGCAGGTCCGCCTTGGCGGCCTCCGTCCGGTCCAGGCCGATCAGGCAACGGGCCCGCTGCAGGCGCGCGTCCACGTCCTCGGTCGCGTCCACCACCTCGTCCAGCAGCCGGACCGCCTCCCCGTACCGCCCGGCGTCGTGGTGGACCACGGCCAGGTTGAACCGGATGCCGGGCTCCGCGGAGAGCTCGGCGGCCTGCGCCAGATGGCTGCCCGCGCCGTCCAGGTCCCCCTCCTGGTAGCGGAGTCCGCCGAGCAGCGCCCAGGCCTCGGCGTACCCGGGGTCGACGGCGAGCGCCTCCGAGAAGGCCTCGGCCGCCGCCGCCAGGTCCTCCTCGGCCGACAACAACTGGCCCTTCAGGCAGAGCAGTCGGGCGCTCTTCGGGGTTCGCTCCAGCCCGGCGAGGATGTCCGCCCGGGCGAGGTCGTACGCGCCCGCGTCGAGCAGCAGCGAGGCCCGGTTCACCCGGGCGTCGTCGAACTCCGGGTCGAGCCGCAGGACGTAGCCGAAGTCCGCGACCGCCGCCTCGGTGTCGCCGAGCTCCGCCAGGACGTCGGCCCGGTTGAAGTACGCCTCCGGGAACGGCGGGGAGAGCCGGATGGCGTGCTCGTAGTCGGCCAGCGCCCGCTCCGGCTCCCCGAGGTCGCGCCAGAGCATGCCCCGGTCGAAGTGGTACTCGGCGTAGTTGGGGTCGCACTCGATCACCGCGGTGTAGTCGGCGACGGCCTCGGCGTGGTGGCCGAGGGCCGCGTGCACCTGGGCGCGGTTGTAGCGCAGCACCGAGCGGTGCAGCGCGTGCTCGTGGGGCTCCAGGGTCTCGTCCAGCCGGTCGATGCAGCCGTCCAGCAGGGCCAACGCCGCGGCCGGGCGGCCCTGGTGGACCTCGATCAGCGCGAGCCCGTTGCGGTTGAACACGACGCGCGCCTCCCGCTCCTTCGGGTCCGGGTGCCAACGGGCGAAGGCGATGGCCTGGTTGACCCAGCCGCGGGCCACCTGGTGGTCGCGCCGCCCGGCCTCGAAGTGCCGGGTGTGCAGCATGGCCGTGGCGTACGCGGCCTGCATGTGGACCTCGGGCGAGGTGCTGAGCGCCCGGGCCTCCTCGTACAGCGGCAGGGCCCGGTCGGCCAGGCCGAGCGCGGCGAAGGAGGTGGTCATCTTGGTGGTGAAGGCCCACCAGTGGGTCGGGTTGCTCTCGTGGGTGACCAGCCGTCGGCCGCGTTCGCCGAGGTCCACGACGGCGTGGTAGTAGCCGAGGTCCATGCAGTGGTCGAGGGCCTGGCGCAGGGTGTCCGCCCCGACGCCGGACGGGTCGCTGCCGTGCTCCGCGTGCCAGGCGATGGCGCCCAGCCTCAGTGAGAACTCGCCGGCCGTCTCCAGCTCGGCGCGCCGCAGGTCGTGCAGACGGGCGCGTTCGTCGGCCGGGAGCGCCAGGTAGGCGGCGAGCTCGGCGGCGTCGTCACCGAGGCCGTCGGCGGCGACGTGGGCGCGGCCGAGCGCGGCCCTGCCGAGCGGCGCGACGGCCCCGGACCCCGGCGCGGGCTCCCGGTCCGGCGGGTCGAGCACCGCGCAGTGGGCGGCGAGCGCGTCGGGCAGCGTCTCGCGGCCGGGGCCGGCCGGGCGCTCCAGCGGCTCGGTGCCGGTGGTGACGACCACGGTGAGCAGCGCCGGGTCGATCCGTCGCAGCAGGACGGCGAGGAACTCGCCGTCGGTGGGGTCGGCGCGGTGCGCGTCGTCGACCACCAGGGTCTGCGGGCCCGCGCCGAGGGCGCGCAGGTACTCCTCCAGGAACTCGACCAGACCGTGCGCGATCCGCAGGGTGCGCAGCGCGGAGTAGAAGCGGGTGCGTTCCTTGGGCACCGCGAGCGAGGTGAGCGTCTCGCGGGTGGCGGGCACCAGGTCACGGAGTTCGGGGGTGGTGGAGAGGAGTTCGATGTCGTGCCCGGCCACGGCCTCGGGGCAGCGCGCGAGCGCGTCGGGAACGGTGGCGCGCAGGATCGACCCGACCGCCGTGTAGGGCCCGCGCAGGCGGCGGTCGGCGTTCACCACGGCGAGCACGGGCGGCAGGTCGAGCTTCGCGCGGGCGTCGGCGCGGGCGGAGCGCCGGGCGGCGCGGACCCAGTGGTGGCGGTGTTCGGCCATGGCACAGCTGCCTTTCGTGCGGAGACGGGGACGGTGACGGGGACGGAGACGGGGAGATGGGACGCAGGTGTCGGGTACGTCGGGGGGCCGGGGCGTCAGGCAGGACGGGCGGCGCCGGCGCGGCGGGTGGCGCGCCGTTCCCGGACGGCGAGGACCACGACGGCGACGGTCTGGCCGAGGCTCAGCACCAGCAGGGCCAGCGAGTCCAGCCGGGCCGCGTCGGAGCCCTCGCCGGTGATCCGCAGCCACATGTCGTGCAGCAGCCGGTAGGCCGTCGGCACCACGACGCCCGTGAACATCGCGAGGGTGAACGCGTAGCCCACGACCATCAGCCAGGCGTACCAGCGGGCGGCCCGCCGGTCGACCGGGTGGTGGGCGGAGAGGTCCAGCGGCGGCCGTCCGGTGACCCGCCGGACGGCGTTGCGCAGCACGGCGACCGCGGCGGCGTGCAGGTCGACACAGCCCAGCACCGTGCTGAGCAGGACGTAGAGGTCGGTCCGCAGGTAGAAGAAGCCCTGCCAGGCGAGCCGCAGCACCGTGGCGTAGGCGATCGCCAGACAGAGCCGGGCGACCGTCGCGGCGCCCCCGCGGGTGACGTCGGCGATCAGGGTGAGGACGGCGATCGCCAGGACGTCGGCCAGCATGCCCGCCAGGATGGGCAGGTAGCGCCGTCGGCGCGGCACGCTCACCAGGCCGTCGAGCGAGGTCTCCAGCACCAGGTACACCAGTCGGTGCCCGATCGAGAGCCGTGAGCGCAGGCCGAGGCGGCGGCCGGCCAGCGCGTGGAACGCCTCGTGCAGGGCGAGCAGGGGCACCTGGCCGAAGAACAGCATCAGGACGACGAGGGTGTAGGACGTGCTGAAGAACAGGTTGTCGGCCCGCGGGAGCAGGGCGGGCACCCGGATCGTCTCGGCCACGGCGAGGGCCGTGACGAGCGCGTAGCCGACCAGGGCCGGCCGGCCGAACAGCAGCCCGCCCAGACGCTGCCCGCGCACCGGCCCGGTCCCGGCGGTCGGCGCGTCGGCGGGGCGGAGGAGGTCGAGCTCGGTCAGGGCCTCGACCAGATCGGCGATGTCCACGCTCTCGCCGTGCGCGGCCCGGTAGCGCTCGGCGGCCTCGCGGGGGGTGACGCCGTCGGCCAGCATCCGGACCAGTTCGGCACCGTCGGCCGGGAAGACGGCGTAGGTGTCGGTCTCCGGGCTGCCGATGGTGACCTCGTCGGCCTCCTCCAGGTAGACCAGCCGACGGAGGGGCAACGGCCGGTCCAGGTCGAGGCCTGGGGCGTTGGAGCTGCTGTCCACCGAGGAGTGCACGGATCCTCCTTGCGGGAGGTGGGCGGAGGGGACGGGCGGAGCGGAGCGGAGCGGCCGGGACGGGTCGGGCCGGGTGGAGCGGGCGGGTGGAGCGGTGCCGGTCGTGAGGCGCCCGACCGGCACCGCGATTCCCTGCGGGCGGGGTCGGATCAGACCTGCACCGCACAGTCCCACGGCAGGTACAGGGCACGCGCCGTGCTGGTCAGACGGACCGGGCCGGTCTTGCGGACGACGATCTTCTTCATGACGAACACCTCCTTCCACGACTGGTGCGACGGGTGGTTGAGGCCATGAGGAGACATGAGCTGAGATGAATGGAGAACATTTTCTCAGCCACATCAGCTTGGCCCGCCCAAGAGTGGTGACTCCATGACACCCGCGTCAAGGGACCGGCACCGGGCCGCCGCAGGGCCACCGCCTACGCAAAGGGGCAACCCGGCAGGTCAGCCGTCACTTCCGCAGGTCTCGCCGGGCTGCGCGATCCCGGGTCCGGACGGGCGGGAAGGCTCTGACGCCGCGCCAGAATATAAACTGAAATGAATGGCCGGAGGCACCGCCAAACGCGTCGCGCAAGGCGTCGGAGCGAGGACCGGACTCAGGCCGGCGGCGGGGCCAGCGGCAGCTGGTCGCCTGTGGCGCCGATCTCCAGGCGGGCGTAGTCCGGATGGTCCAGGCGGTGGTGGACGTAGATCCGGTCGGCCCAGGGCGGGTCGAAGGGCGTGAACGCGCGCAGGCCGAGCACCCGGCCGATCGGCCGGTCCGGGTGGGCCTCGTTGAAGTCGGCGATCGCGGCGGCCTCGCCGATCTGCCCGATCGTTCCCGGCAGGTCGTCGAGGTAGCAGGTGACGCGGGGCAGCAGATGCCCGTGGGCGGAGCCGCGGAAGAGACCCAGCGCGTCGGCCGTCGAGGAGCAGTAGTCCAGATCGAGCGCGACGAAGCCGACCGGATGGTCGCGCAGCACGTCCGCCCGGGCGGCGAGGTGCTCGGGCAGCGTGCGGGCGATGTCGCCGATGACGAGTTCGGCGGCGCCGTCCAGACGGGCACGCAGCCGTTCCTGGTCCATGCCGTAGAAGCCGGGGCCGAACAGGTACGGCAGGTCCCGAGGGTCCTTGGCGACCGGCAGACCGGCCCCGCCGTCGAACCCCACGACCCGTACGGCGACGCCGGTGGCGGCGGCGTAGTAGCGGGCGTGCTCGGCCAGGGCCAGCAGGCCGTTGCCCCCCGCCACCCCGAACTCCACCACCGTGACGCCCCGGTGCCCCAGCCGCGCGGCGAGCTCGGTGGCCCGCCGGATCCCGTAGGCGTAGTGCGGGCGCTCGACCAGCCCGAACCGGTACGCCGCCGCCACGCCGACCCCGGGCAGCCGCCGCAGCAGGCGGTTGCGGGCCGCCTGGCGCGTCCCGGACTTCGACCAGTCCCACACCAGGTCGGCCAGCCCGCCGGTGGGCCGGCGGTCGAACGGATGGCCCTTCTGGGCCGTGGAGCCCTGCCTCCTGCGCACCGTCGACACCTCCGCACGACGAACGGACCGCGGCAGCGAACCGCAGCGAACCCCTTCCCGCCCCGGCTCCGGACAACCGGTCCGCCGCGGAGCCTGGCCGAGAAGCGCCGGGGTCACGGCGGGAGCAGGCGCGGCCGTCGTCCCTTCCCGCTCCGGGGCCGGGCAGCGTCAAGAGGGGTGAAGTGGACAAAGTAGGATGACTCAACTTCCGCGCTACGCGCGAAGAGTTCCACAGATATCCCCTTTGCCCGATAAATCTCCCGCTTCACACGCACGGAGCCACCCTCATGGACAACCCGTCCGCCGCCGAGACCGACGGCGCGATAGAGACCCGCGGTATCGAGCCCGTCCCGGACCACGAGCGCCGGGGCAGAGTCCGCGAGCTCTTCCCGACCTGGGTCGCGGCGAACATCAGCGTCCTGCTGCTCACCATGGGTGCGGCCCTGGTGGTGTTCAACCGGTTGAACTTCTGGCAGGTCCTGATCGTCGCCGCGTGCGCCGCGCTCGCCTCCTTCGGCATGGTCGGCGTGCTGTCGGTCTCCGGCAAGTGGGGCGGCGCCCCTGGGGCCACGCTCTCCCGGGCCACCTTCGGCGTGCGGGGCAACCTCTTCCCGGGCGCGATCCTCTGGATCGCCCGGTTCGGCTGGGAGACGATCAACGCCGTCACCGGCGCCTACGCCGTGCTGACCGTCCTCGACCTGCTCTTCGACGTCAAGAGCAACACCGCGCTGATCGTGATCACGCTCTTCGCCTTCGTCGCCTGCACCTTCCTGGTCTCCGGCATGGGCCGGAAGGCGCTCAACGTCTGCAACACCTGGTCGACCTACCTCTTCGGTGTCTTCAGCGTCCTGGTGCTGGGCTACCTGGTCGCGACCATGGACTGGAGCGAGGTCTTCGCCAAGCCGGCGGGCACCACCGCGATGATGATCGCCGGCATCGGCACCATCGCCGCCGGCGGCATCAGCTGGGTCCCCACCGGCCCGGACTTCGCCCGCTACCTGCCGCACGCCGCCTCCGGCCGGAAGATCGTGGGTGTGACGGTCTCCGGTGCCGCGCTGGTGATGGTGCCGATGGTGCTGATGGGTGCCGTGATGGCGGTGGCCTCGCCCGGCCTGGCCGACGCCGCGGACCCGGTCTCCTTCCTCGGCGACCTGCTGCCGACCTGGCTGGCCGTGCCCTACCTGCTGACCGCGATCGTCGGGATGCTGCTGATCAACAGCCTCTCCATGTACTCGGCCGGCTTCACCGCCCAGACCATGGGCGTCAAGCTGCCCCGTGCCATGGCCGTCAGCATCAACGCCGTGATCTCGCTGGTCGGCGGGCTGCTGCTGATGCTGGTCGCCAAGAGCTTCCTGGGCTCCTTCATCACCTTCCTCATCCTGCTCGCCGTCTCCTTCTCGGCGTGGATCGGCGTCTACGCGGTGGACATGTACCGCCGCCGCTCGCGCGCGGTGCGCTACGACGCCGAGGCGCTGATGGACACCGGCCGGAACAGCCGCTACTGGTACGTGGGCGGCTACTGCTGGCAGGCGATGGTGTCCTGGGTGCTCGCCCTGCTGGCCGGACTCGCCTTCACCAGCTGCGACTGGTTCGCCGGCCCGCTCTCCGACACCTTCGTCGGCCGGTACGGGCTCGCCTGGGCCGCGACCGTGGTGATCTCCGGCGTGATCATGGCCGTGCTCCCCACCCCGCGGGAGAACACCCCGGCCACCGCCGAGCAGCCCGCCGACCTCCGGGCCGAGCGGGCCGAGCCGACGGAGCGCGTCACCGTCTGACGGGTGATCGCTGACCGCGACCGCACACTACTGATCGCCCCGGCCGCTCCGGCCGGGGCGATCACGCGTCTCCGCTCGGCGCGGCGCCCGGCGCGGGACTCGGCGTCAGGCCGCCGACTCGGTCCACGGGCGGAGGACCGTCAGCCCGTCCTCCGTGGTCGCCACCATGGCGAAGGGGAAGCGGTCGAGTTCGAGGCAGAGTGCGACGTCATCGGGGTGGACGCCCTCCCGGACGCCCTCCGCCAGCTCGGTGGCGGCACGCGACCCGGCGGCGCGGCGCAGGAACGGGGCCGCGTCCGTCCCCGCCCCGGCGGCACGGCCGGCGATGTACTGGGCGCACGCCAGGTCCTCGTCGGCCCGCCCGTCCTCGCCGGTGACCACGAACGTGACGCGGTCGGCCCCGCGGGTCCGCAGCAGCCGGGCCGTGGCCTCCGCCACCACGAAGGAGGCGCAGAGCACCAGCGGCGCGTCCTTGACCGCGAGGGCGCCGACCGTCCCCGCGGTGGTCTTCTGCACCACGGTCCGGCCGCCGAGGTCCAGGGAGCGCAGCAGGCCGGGCGAGTTGACGGCGTCGAACCCGGGCGCCGCCGGGCCGTCCTTGAGCGCCACCCAGTCCGGGTGGCGGCCCTTGAGGTCCAGGGCCTCCTCCAGCGACGCGGCGAGCACGATCCTCTCGGCGCGTCGGGCGAAGGCCCAGGCGGCCACCGTGTAGGCGCGCATGACATCGATGACGACCGCCACGGGCGGGGTCTCGTCGAGCTCGGGGATACCGAGGAAACGGGAGTCCATACGGATGATGATCATGCATGCCCGGCCCCGGGCGTCCGGGGAGTGACGCGGTTCACACCGGCGCCGGCGCCCCGGTCCGCGGCTCTCCGAGCACTCGGCCGCGGCGCAGTTCGTCGAGTTCGTCCAGCGGCTCGACGAAGCCGCCCGGGAACACCGCCGGGTCGGCGCCCGGACAGCGGGTGTGCGTGTCGGCACCTGCCGCCGGTGTTCGGGGCCCCGCGCGTGCGTGGTCACGGGCCGGGGCCACCGGTGGGACCGGACGGAACGGGCTCCTGGTCCTCGGCGGCGACCTCGGTCTGCACGCCCGGCCGCAGGCCGACGACCGCCACCACCGCGGCCACGGCCATGATGACCGCCATCCACTGGAAGACGGTCTGGGTTGCGTGGGCGAAGTCGACCCGGAAGAACTGCGGGATGTCGGCGGTGCTCCCGCTCCCGCCGCTCTGCGCCTGCACCTGGGAGAGGTGGGCGGCGGTGGAGACCGCCTGGTCGTGCGGCACGCCCTGGGCGACCAGGGAGTCGGTCAGCCGGGAGCGCAGCTCGGTGACCAGGACGGTGCCCAGCACGGCGAGTCCCAGGCTCGCGGCGTAGTTGCGGACCGTCTGGGTGATGCCGGTCGCCTCGCCGTAGGACAGCCGCGACGCACGGTTGACCGCGTCCGTGCTGGCGGGCGAGAGCATGAAGCCCATGCCCGCGCCGGCCAGCACGACGTCCCACTGCTGCTCGCTGAAGCTCAGCGTCGTCACGTCGCCCGCCCACAGGTGGAACCCGACCGCGGCCAGCACGCAGCCGAGCACCACGGGCCGCTTGGCGCCGCCCCGGTCGAGCATCCGGCCGCCGATCTGCGAGGCGATCACGAACCCGATGAAGAACCAGAGCAGGAAGACGCCGGCCTCCGACGAGGAGTCACCCAGGGCGATCTGCGCGTACTCGCTGGAGAAGAAGAACACCGGGACGAAGACCAGCATCGAGATGCCGAGCACCAGGTTCTGCACCGAGAACGCGCGGATGCGGAAGATGTCCACCCGGATCAGCGGCGAGGCGGTGCGCCGCTCGACGACCACGAAGACGACCAGCAGCGCGGCACCGGCCGCGATGCACAGCCAGATCGCCGGGTTCGACCAGCCCCAGACCTGTGACTGCTGGAACCCGAAGACGCTCAGCGCGACGCCGCCCGCGATCAGGGCCAGGCCCCGGTGGTCCATGGGCGCCGGACGGCTCTGCGTCACCGGTTTCGAGATCGCGGTCAGCACCAGCGCGACCGCCGCCACCGGCAGGTTCACCCAGAAGATGGCCCGCCAGGTCCACTCGGTCAGGTAGCCGCCGAGGACCGGTCCGATCGCCGTCAGACCGCCCGCGATGCCGAAGAACAGGGCCAGTGCCCGTCCGCGCTCACGGAGCGCGAAGCTCTGCACCACGATGGCCAGCGCGGCCGGGAACATCAGGGCGCCGCCGAAGCCCTGGACGGCGCGGAAGGCGATCAGCCAGGCCTCCGCCACGCTCCCGGTGGGGGTGAGGCCGCAGCAGGCCGAGGCGCCCGCGAAGATCAGCACGCCGAGCACCACCGTCCGGCGGTGGCCGACCGTGTCCGCGAGCCGGCCGCCGAAGGCGAAGAACGCCGCGAGCGTGAGCAGGTAGGCGTTGACCGCCCACTGCACGCCCGTACTGGTGAGCTTCAGCTCGTGCTGGATGTTCGGTACGGCGATCGACACGATGGTCTGGTCGATGAAGGTCATCGCGACGGCGAAGATCATCGCCGCCAGCACCAGGTAGCGCGAGGATCCGCCGGCGGGCGCAGTGCTCATCGCCATCCCTCCGGGGCGCGTCCGCAGGGTGCGTCCGCGAGGCGGCTCCCACGCTAGCCACCGCCCCGGGACGCCGCCCGACGAGCGGCGCCTACTGGGTGGCGTCGCAGTCCTGGCAGCGACTCACGGCGGTACGCCGGGTGTTCCCCTCGGTGGCCCGGAGCGGGCTGGAGGCGGAGAGCCGACGCCACGCCCCCGGCGAGGGGGCGAGCACCCAGCCGTAGACGGGCGGTTCGACGTCGGCCGCGAGGATGTGGGGGCAGCCGGGCAGGTGGGCCTTGTGACTGGGGTGAATGATGATCGCCGACTCCGGCCAGCCGTCCCACTCGACGCTCGGAGCGCTTCGACCGGGCCGCGCGGGCGGGGCGCACTCGGCGCAGTGGCTCAACTCGTGGCGACAGTAGTCCATGGCGCGCCCTCACTCCGTCCGACTCGCCCCGGAGTCTACGGGCGTGCCGCCCCGCCGGTACCCCGCGCGCCGAAGCGCCCCGCTCGCCGGGGCGGCGGTCCCGACCGTCCAGGAGCGGCCGGGACCGTCACGCGACTGCGGTCGCGGCGGTCGCCGCCGGTGCGGCCCGGTGCGGCCCGGTGCGGCCCGGGACAGGTCGGACGGTGGTCCGGGTGTGGGACGGCGCGGAAGGGGCAGCCGCCGGGGTGTCCGGGGGGTCGCTCGATGCTGAGGCGGCGGCGCGATGGCGAGAGCCGACGACCGGGTGCGACACGCCGCCGACGGTGCCGGGACCGTGCCGGCGGCGGACGTCGGGACGTGGCGCGGGCTGTGGCGCCGGCCGTGGGCGTTCGCGTCGCGGGTGTGGCGGCTGGGGCGGCGAACGGAGCTGATGGAGCGCTCGCTGGCGTTCGCGGCGCTGTGCTTCGTGACCCTGGTGCCGCTGCTGATCGTGATCGCCGCCGCCTCCGCGAGCCGGGGCAACGGCATCGCCGACTGGATCACCGACGGCCTCGGGCTGACCTCCCGCGCGCAGCGGCCGGTCCGTGAGCTGTTCGTCTCCCCGGGTCAGGTGCTCAGCACCACCACGGGCGTCGGACTGGCCGCGCTCGCCGTCTTCGGCGTCACCCTGATGGCGTCCGTCCAGAAGGCGTTCGAGCGGATCTGGGAGCTGCCGCCGGCGCCGTGGCACGGTGTGTGGCGCCAGGTGCTGGCCCTGGCCGGGCTGGTCGGGTACGTCCTGGCGGCCGCCTGGAGCGGGGTGCCGTGGCGGCACGCCGCCGTGCAGCCCGCGCTGCGGATCACCGTCACCGTGCTGGGCGGGCTGCTGCTGTTCTGGGGGCTGCCCCGGCTGCTGCTGGCCGGGCGGGTCTCCTGGCGACGGCTGCTGCCGGGGGCGGTGGCCACCGTGGTCGCGCTCGCCGGGCTGCGGCTGTTCTCCCGGCTGGTGTTCGCGCCGCTCGTGGTCTCCAACGCCCTGTCCTACGGTGCGGTGGGCACCGTCCTGGTCGTCCAGTCCTGGCTGGTCGGTGTCGGCTTCACCCTGTACGCGGGCGCCGCCGTCGGCCGTGCCCTGGCACCCGCTTCCGCCCCGTCCGCCCCGTCCGCCGCCGACGACGGCGGGACGCCCCGTTGACCGCGGGGACCCGGCCCCGGAGGCTCCCGGCAGTCGTCCGTTCGGCGCACGCTGCCCCGGCGACCCGCCGTGTCGGCGGGCGCCGGCACCGCATCCGGGATCCGCTGGTGGGATGTCGGACGAGACCCTGCCCCTGAACCTCGGCGAGGAGCTGCTGGAGCAGTTCCTCACCACCGGACGAACCCTCGACCCGAAGGACGCACCCCGCATCGCCGACCAGTACACCCGCGCGCTCGGTCTCGGATCGAGCTCCGTCTACCTGACCGACATCCAACAGAACCGCCTGGTCGCGCTGGCCGACGGCCGGGACCTGCCGATCGACGGCACCCTGGCCGGCTGGGCGTTCCGGACCGGCTCGATGCAGGTCGCGGAGGACGACACGACCGGCCTGGCGGCGTGGTTCCCCCTGGTGGACGGTGCCGAACGCCTCGGCGTGCTCGGCCTGCGCACGGCGTCCCTGGACCGCGCGGCGGTCCGCCGCTGCCGGCTGCTCGCCGCCCTGCTCGCCATGGTGATCACCTCCAAACGGGACACCAGCGACAGCTACGCGCACGGCACCCGTGCCGACACCATGAGCCTGCCCTCGGAGATGCTCCGGGCCTTCCTGCCGCCGCGCACCGTATGCACCGAGCGGGCCGTCTCCACCGCCGTACTCGAACCCGCCTACCGCCTGGGCGGCGACGCGTTCGAGCACTCCCTCGACGACGGCGTCCTGCACGCCGCCGTCCTCGACGCCATGGGCCACGACCTCGCGTCCGGGCTCACCGCCGCGCTCGCCCTCGCGGCCTGCCGCAACGCCCGCCGCAACGGCGGCGACGTCCCCGACCTCGTCGCCACCATCGACCAGGCGCTGCACGAATGGTTCCCCGACCGGTTCGCCACGGGGGTGTTCCTGCGGCTCGACGTCGCCACCGGGACCCTGCACTGGGCCAACTGCGGCCACCCCGAACCGCTGCTGATCCGGGCCAACGAAGTGGTCCCCGACGCCCTGGCCGGCCCCGACGAGCTGCCGCTCGGCCTCGGACACCTCACCGGCGCACCACGGACCGTGCAGACCTTCTCCCTCCAGCCGGGCGACCGGCTGCTGCTCTACACCGACGGCGTCGTCGACGCCAAGGGCACCCAGCACGAGTTCTTCGGCCTGGAACGCTTCACCGACTTCGTCATCCGGACCACCGCGGCCGGCGAAGCGGCACCCGAGGCACTGCGTCGCCTCATCCACGCCATCCTCGAGCACCAGGACGAAGGCCTGACCGACGACGCCACCATCATGATGATCGAGTGGCACCCGGTCACCCCTCCCCCGCCGGAGGGCTTCCGGGCCAGGACCGCCGCCGGACGACCGGGCACGTGAGACCGTGAAGTGGCGGGCCGGCCGTCGGGGGCCGGCCGGCCCGCCGGCTCTCAGGCGAGCGGCAGCAGCACGAGCGGCGCCGCGGTGGGCTGCGGTGAGCCTCCGGCCGGCTCCAGCGTGAGGCCGACCCGGGTGGCTCCGCCCAGTGGCCCCTGCAGCAGCAGGGCGCCGTCCCCGCCGGGCAGCAGTCCGGCCGACCGCATCGTTCCGGCGTCGTCGAACCACAGCTGGTAGGTGGTGCCCGCCGCCGGGGCGGGCAGGCCCGAGGCCAGGAAGCCGGCCCGGCCGCGGCTGTGCGACCAGACCACCGTGCCCACGCCGACACCGCCGGCCGCGGTGCCGGTGACCGTCCGGGCGTCGGGCGCGGTGAACAGCCCGGCGAGCCGGTCCGTCTGCTGCTGGAGGGCGGTCACCCGGTCGCGGGCCCGCTCCGCCTGCCGGTGCTGCTGGACGGCGAGGCCGCCGGCGCCGGCCGTGACGGCCAGGCAGGCGGCCAGGACGAATTTCGTCCAGCGGGCCGGCCGACGGCCGGTGCGGGAGGCCGGAGCGGACGCGGGAGCGGTCCGGGGGCCTTCCTGGCGTACCGTCGGCAGGGCGGCCAGCACGGCGGCCTTCAGCGCCTCCGGAGGCCGGACCGCCTGGGCGGCCCCCAACCTCGCCAGGGTCGCGGCGAACTCGGCCACCTCCTGCGCGCAGGCCGGGCACGAGGCGAGGTGGTGGTCGAACGCGGACCGCTCGGCGGGGTCGAGCGCGTGCGTCGCGTAGGCGCCGGTCAGGGTGTGCAGGTCGGCGGCGCTCATCCCCCCACCCCCAGGCAGTCACGGAGACGGATCAGCCCGTCGCGCATCCGGGTCTTGACGGTGCCCTGCGGTACGCCGAGCACCTCGGCGACCTGCGGGTAGGTGTAGCCGGAGTAGTAGGCGAGCGTCAACGACTCCCGCTGCAGTTCGGTCAGCATCCTCATGCACCTGCGCACCTGCTCGCGCTCCAACCTGCTCTCGACCTGCTCGGCGACCTCGTCGAACGCCGGGGAGTGGGAGGCCCCGGCCGCACGCCGGTCGCGGTCGGCCGCGGCCTGCGCCGACCGGACCCGGTCCACCGCCCGCCGGTGGGCGATCGTCAGCACCCACGGCATCACCTCCCCTTGCTCGGCCCGGTAGCGCGCGGCGGTGCGCCACACCTCCAGCAGCACCTCCTGCGCCACCTCCTCGGACTGCGCGGGATCGCGCAGGACGCGCCGCACCAGTCCCAGGACCGGTCCGGCCACCGCGTCGTACAGGCGCGAGAACGCGTCCTGGTCGCCCAGCGCGACGCGTCGGAGGAGCTCCTTCAGGTCGAGGCCCGAGCGGCCCGGACCGGGCAGATCCACAGCGGTGCTCATCCGGGCACCACCTCGGCCCGGGCTCCGGGCGGCGAGCCCGGTCCCTGGTCCCACGAACGAGCGACGGACATCACGGGCCTCCACGGGGAACGGCCGGGGCGCAGCCTCGGCCGGGCGGACGGACATGGGAACGGGAACGGGAACTGCCGCCTTTCCTTCGGAGTGGAGCCGCCTCCGGATTGGCCCGCGCCCGGCGGTCCGCCGCGCTCGCCGGTCCGCCGTGCCAGTCGGTCCGCCGTGCCTGCCGGGCGATGGCCGTCAACGTCGGTCGGCGGCCCACTCGTTCGGGTGGGGCGCCCGGTCCGACCCATCCGCGGCACCGGACGCCCCGAACCCCGGCTGTGAGCAACGAACCGTCCGACACCCCCGCGCCGCTCCGCGGCAACCGCCGCCGTCACCGGCGTCCGGGCCTTGCCGTGGCGGCCGGTGCGGCGGCCGCCTCGGTGGCGCTCGGAGCGGGCGAGCTGGTCGCCGCCCTCACCGGGCCCGGCACCTCGCCGGTCCTCGCCGTCGGGTCGGCGGCCGTCGACCTGACGCCGACCCCGCTCAAGGAGTACGCCGTCCGCACGTTCGGCACGAACGACAAGGCGGTCCTGCTCGGCGGTCTCTACGTCACGACGGCGCTGTTCGCCGCGCTCGCCGGTCTGCTGTCCGCCCGCCGTCCGGCGTTCGGGGCGGCCGTCTTCGCGACGGCCGGCCTGCTCGGCGCCTGGGCCGCCCTCGCCCGGCCGGGCGCCGGGGCGTCGGCCGCCGCGCCGGCGGTGGCGGCGGGCCTGCTCGGTGCGGCCACGGTCCTCGTCCTCCTACGCCGGGTGCCCGCGACCGCACCGACCACGCGGTCACCCGACGCGGCCGACGCCGCGCCCGGGCCCCGGACCACCACCCGCCGGGCCGTGCTCGCCGCCACCGGCGGCACCTTCGCCGCGGGCACGCTCGCCGCCGTCGGAGGCCGCGCCTGGTCCGACCGGCGCTTCGACATCGGCGCGGCCCGCGACACCGTCCGCATCCCGCCCGCCGCGAAGCCGTTGCCGCCACTGCCGGCGCCGGTCCGTCCGACGGTTCCCGGCCTGTCGCCGTTAACGACCCGGACCGAGGACTTCTACCGGGTCGACACCGCGCTCACCCTCCCCCGCATCGACCCCCGGCACTGGGCGCTGCGGATCCGCGGGATGGTCGACCACCCGCTCCTGCTGACCTTCGACGACCTGCTGCGCGAGCCGCTGGAGGAGCTGGACCACACGCTGTCCTGCGTCTCCAACGAGGTCGGTGGGCCGTACGTCGGCACCACCCGCTGGCTCGGCGCCGCCCTGCCCGCGCTGCTCCGCCGGGCGGGGGTGCGTGCCGGGGCGGACCAGTTGGTCGGCCGTTCGCAGGACGGGATGACGATCGGCACCCCGCTGGAGTCGGTGCTCGACGGTCGGCGCGCACTGCTGGCGGTCGCCATGGACGGTGCGGCGCTGCCGGTCGCCCACGGCTTCCCCTGCCGGAGCGTCGTCCCCGGTTTCTACGGCTACGCCTCGGCGACCAAGTGGCTCGTCGAACTGGAGGTCACCACCTTCGCCGCGTACGACCCCTACTGGGTGCGCCGCGGCTGGGACCGCACCGGCGCGGTGCGCACCACCTCACGGATCGAGGTACCCGCACCGTTCGCCCGGGTCCCCGCCGGTGACGTCACCGTGGCCGGCACCGCCTGGGCCACCCACCGGGGGATCACCGCGGTCGAGGTCCGCGTGGACGGCGGCCCCTGGCAGCAGACCGTGCTCGCCACCGACGCCGGTCCTGACCTGTGGCGGCAGTGGAGCCACCGCTGGACCGGAGCCACGCCCGGCGCCCACCGGATCGAGGTCCGGGCGACCGATGCCACCGGCGCCGTCCAGACCGGGGACCGGGCCGCCCCCTTCCCGTCCGGCGCGACCGGGTGGCACAGCACCGTCGTCACCGTCACCTGAGCCCCGGTCGGCACCCCGCACTCACCCGTCCGAATCCGAAACCCCCGGTGCGGTCCGTCCGACAGGCCGACCGCCCACCTCACAAGGAGATCACCGGAATGAACGTCACCACCCGCCGCCGCACCACCGTCACCGCCGTCCTCGCCGCGACCGCCCTCGCCCTCGGGCTCGGGGCCTGCAGCAGCGGCTCCGGTTCGTCCTCGGCCCCGGCCGCCAAGGCCCCCGCCGCCGCTCCGACCGCGACCGCGACCGCGGTTGAAGCGTCCGCGGACGAGCAGCCGTTCGGCACCGCGTGCGCGGCCGTTCCCATGGACGGCGCGGGGTCCTTCGTCGGCATGGCCAAGGACCCGGTCGCCACCGCCGCCTCCAACAACCCGCTGCTCTCCACCCTGGTCGCCGCCGTCAAGCAGGCCGGCCTCGTGGACACCCTCAACTCCGCGCAGAACATCACCGTCTTCGCGCCCACCAACGACGCCTTCGGCAAGATCCCCAAGGCCACCCTGGACGCCGTCCTCGCCGACAAGGAGAAGCTCACCAAGATCCTCACCTACCACGTCGTCCCCCAGCGCCTCGCCCCCACCGCCCTCGCCGGCGCCCACCGGACCCTGGAGACCCACGACCTCACCGTGACCGGCACCACCCCCGACTTCACCGTCAACGCCACCGCCAAGGTCCTCTGCGGCAACGTCCGGACCGCCAACGCCACCGTTCACATCGTCGACACCGTCCTGATGCCCACCTCCTGACCCCACGCCCGGTCGGGCCCCGGCAGGCACCCGGTGCTCGCCGGGGCCCGACCGTCCCGGTTCGCCGTACGGACGTAGGGGTCACGTCGTACCGGGGCGGATGCCCGCTTCCAGCTCGACCTTTCCGGCCGTCGCCCTGCAGCACCTCCTGACCGAGCGCTACGGCCCACCGATGACCGTGGAGGACCGGGAGTCGCTGAAGCCCTGGGCCGTGGCCCGAATCCGACGGCCCGGCCGACGCGCGCCTCATCGACTTCGAGGACGCGGGCTACGCGCAGCAACAGCGGACCTTCCCCCGCAGGCGGTTCCGGGCGGCCAGGCCGAGGGCGAGGCCCCAGACGACGAACAGCGCGTACCAGAAGAGGCCCCACGCGGCCTGCGGATGCGCGTCCTTGGCGGCGAACGCCGGTGCTGACACGACCCGGTCGGCGGCCAGGAGGTACTGCAACGCGAAGTAGGTGAAGCCCCACAGCGTCATGCCCACCGCGGCGACCGCCGCCGGGACGGCGAGCAGCCGGGCCGGTATCCGGCGCCCCCGGGGATGCACCAGGAGGAGGGAGATCAGCGCGCCGAACACGGCCACGACGCCCATCCCCCCGTAGCCGATCGCCGCCTCCCAGGTGCCGTGCGGGGCCTCGGCGAAGTCGCCGGGGAAGGTGGCGCCGATCCCGGCACCCCACCAGAAGTGCGGCGCCGCGTACCCCAGGGCCGCCGCCGCGGCCACGTACCCGGGCCAGCTGCTGCGCCGGCCGTGCTCCGTGAGTGCCGTCTCCATCGAAATCCTCCCCCGATGCCGCCCGTGCTGTCCCGACCAAGTCTGTTCGCCCGGCGTCGGCGGCGGATCGGACGGCGGCAGGAACTCCATCTCCCCCGCGAAGGGGAGGCGCCCCCGGTCGTCCGTCCACAGGAGGAGTCACCACGTTCCGCGTGAAGCACCGGGCGGGTGGTGGTCGCGGTCAGGCAGCGCGGCAGAGCGCGGTCGCAGCGGAGGTGCGGGTCACGGTCACGGGGCGGACCGCACCCGCGCTGCGCGTACGGGTGCGCGTGCGCGTGCGGGCGAAGACGACGAGGCGCAGGACCGCGAACCGTGCGACGCCGGCCAGGGCGGAGGCCGACAGGTAGACGGCCTGTTCGAGCACCAGGCCGGGCGACTGCGTCGACTGCTGGAGGAGGAGCATCGCCCCGCACGTCAACGCGTACGCGCCGGCCGCGGACGCCGCCGACTGGGCGTGCTGGCGCCAGGTGGCGCGCCCGCCCGCGCCGAAGGTGAAGCGGGCGTGCAGCTCGGTGGAGAGGACGGTACCGGCCACGGTGACGAGGGCGTTCGCCAGCGCCCAGGGCGTCCGGGAGGCGAGGGCCGCGACCGCGAGGCTGGAGGCCAGGCCCACGCCGCCGCCGCACAGCACGAAGCGGGCGAAGGCGGTGAAGGCACCGGGCTGCGCCTGCGGCCGGCTCTGGGTGGTCTCCATGGCTCTCTCTCCTCTGCTGGTTCAGTGCGCGCCCGCGTGCCCGGGCGGGTGGGCCCGGGCCCCGGCGTCGATGTCAGTTGCTGTGGGCGGCGATGTTGCCGTACGCGGTGGTCGCGGTGACGGCCAGGTCGGCGGCGCCGGTGCTGGTGAGCGCGTTGTGGATCCGCCCGTAGGAGGTCGCCGCGGCGAGGGTGGCGGAGATGCCGCGGGCGGCGCCGACCGTGATGTCGCCGTGCTCGGTGCGCAGTTCGACCGCACCGCCGGTGGCCTCGGTGACGGTGAGGTCGCCCTTGTGGGTGGTGATCCGGGCGGGGCCGGTCAGGCGGCCGACGCTGATGTCGCCGGCCTTCAGGGTGAGGTGGGCGCCGGCGGCCTCGTCGAGCTCGACCGTCGCCCGGGCCCCCTCGAAGGTCACCTCGCCGAGGCGCCCGACGCCGCGCAGCTCGGCGAGCGCCGCCGTCACCTGGACGCGGGAGCCGGCCGGCAGCTGGACCGTCACCTCGACCTGGCCGGAGCCGCCGAGGGCCCGGCTCTTCGCCTCCGGGGCCGCGACGCGGAGCACGCCGTCGGCGCAGGCGACGCGGATCTGCTCGGCGGCCTTCACGTCGCGGCTCTTCGAGGGGTCCGCGGGGAGGATCTCGACCGTGGTGTCCTTGCGGTCCGCGGCGACGAACCGGACGAGGGCGGCCGGGACGTCCACGGCGGCGGTGACGGGGGCGGGGGTGTCGAACTTCAGCATCGTGCTTCTCCTGGCTTGCGCTTCGTGTTTCTGACAACGCAAAAGCTACGTTGCTTTCCACATTTCGACAACAGGCCCATTGCTAGAAATGGATGACTTAGCAGGTCAGCGCCGTAGAATCGTTGCACCGGATGCAGATCTAACGCAACGACAGCCCTCCGCATCGTTGCAATGGAAGGGAGGTGAACGCGCGGGCGGCCGACCTGCTCGAACACTCCACTGACCCGCCGGACGCACCGGATGTGACAGCACGGCCGGGCCGCTTCCACCGGCCGGCCACCGGCCCCGCACAGCCCGGCAACGGGGCCCGGCGCGGGCGGCACGCGATCGGTACCGAAAAGTTGCGCCCAGGGTGTGACAGAACGGGCGGCGACGGCGCTGAGGGACGTGTGAGGGCCACGGCCGGTCGATCGGACCGGTCAGTCCCCCAATGCCCTCACCCCCGACAGCGAACGGTAATCATGCACGCTTCTCTCACCACACGCGCCGTCTTCACGGCCGCGGCCGTCGGCCTGCTCTGCCTCCCCGCGGCGCCCTCGGCGTTCGCCACGGCCGGCACCGGCACCTACACCGTCCCGGTCCACCAGGACCTTCCCGTCACGGCCGCCGGCTTCGGCGAGCACGAGGCGAAGTGCGGCTCGATCGGCACCAACCAGGACGGTTGGCACTTCGTCCTCCCGGGCAACTCGACGGACTTCGTCAAGCTCACCGTCGCCTTCGACAACGGCGCGCCCCAGGTCGTCACCGTCTTCGGGCCGCCCACCACCAAGCACGCCTACGTCGCCTCGGCTCCGGGCGCCAAGCTGACCTCGGCCAGCGCCGAGGTCAAGGGCGGCGAGGTGAAGTGGTTCAACCTCTCGCACACCTGCCCGGCGGTGAACACCACGCCGACCTCGACGCCGTCCACCACCCCCACCACGACGCCGTCGTCCACGCCGACGACGCCGACCACGAAGCCGTCCACGCCGGCCCCGTCGACCTCGACCACGCCGGCCGGCACCACCTCGCCGAGCGTCACCACCTCGCCGAGCGCCTCCGCGTCCATATCGGCGTCGGGCAGCCCCAACGCCTCCACCACCGCCCCCGCGACCACCGGCCCCTCGGTCGGTTCGACCGCGACGACCGGCTCGACGGTCGCCGCGGGCGGCGCGGGTTCGCCCTCGCCGTCCGCCTCCGCGGCGGCGAGCGGTGCGGACAGCCTGGCCTCGACCGGTGCGAACGTCGGCGTGACCCTGGTCGCGGCCCTCGGCCTCGTCGGGGCGGGCGCCGTCCTGGTCATGCGCCGCCGCAAGGCCGGCCAGCACTGACCTGACCCCGCCTCCGGCACGACGACGGCAGGGCGAGCCACCCGGCTCGCCCTGCCGTCGTTCGTCTTCACCCGGCCGTCGCCGTCACTGCCCCGCCGTCGACACCCTCGGGCGGGCCTGCGCGGGCGTGCCGTCCGCGCACTCGGCGACGCGTTCAGAAGCGCCGCCAGCGGGCGCAGACGAAGGAGAAGACGCCGAACAGCAGCAGCCCCAGGGCCACCCCGGCCAGCAACCACGGCCCTGCCGGGGTGGCCGCGAAGGAGCGGAGGGTGTCGTCGATGCCCTTCGCCCGGTCCGGGTCGAAGCGGGCGGCCGCGGTCACGACGAAGACACCCACCCCCGCGAACACCGCCCCGCGCGCCGTGTTGCCGGCGACTCCGCCGGCCGTGACGGCGGTCCTGGTCCGCGGCGCCATCGCGGCCGTGTCCAGCCGGCGCAGGAAGGTCCGCAGGGCCGCGCGGACGGCGACGGCCACACCCACCCCCACCAGGACCGCGCCGGCGGCGCCCACCAGCAGGCGCCCGCCCGGCAGCCCGAGCGCGGAGGCCGTCCAGTCCTTGGAGGTGCGGTCACTGCCGGAGGCCCCGCCGGACCCGGCGGCGAAGGCCGCGGTTCCCCAGCAGACCGACGCGTAGAACACCGCGCGGCCGGCGTCCAGCAGCCTCGTGCCGGCCTTCCTCCGCTCGCCGCCGCGCGAGCCGGCGGACGCGGCACGCCAGACCGCCATGCACCCGAAGCCGAGCACCAGCAACCACAGCAGCATCCGCCCGCCCGGCCGGTCCGCGATCTGCCGCAGCGCCCCCGCACGGTCGGCCTCGTCCGGGCCCGCACCGTCCAGCGCGATCCGCAGCGCGAGGTAGCCGATCACCACGTAGACGACACCGCGGGCCGTGAACCCGGCCCGCCCGGCCGTCCGCAGGAACCGGCCCGCCGAGATCGCCCGACGGTGCCGGGGCTGCCGTGCAGTGGACACCATGACGCCTCCTCCGTCCGGAGCGCACCGCGCGCGCCCGGCAGCCGTCTGCCCCCGTTCGCCCCGGCCACGCCAGGCATGGCCGGAGCCTCTCCGGGCAGGCGGAGC
This sequence comes from Streptomyces sp. NRRL F-6131, assembly GCA_000719695.1. GTDB lineage: Bacteria > Actinomycetota > Actinomycetes > Streptomycetales > Streptomycetaceae > Kitasatospora. The sequence continues at coordinate 152,192 of JOHN01000012.1, read as the reverse complement.
GCCGAGCCGCACCCGACGGAACGGAAGGACGAGCCATGGGCATGGTGCAGGAATCGATCGAGGTCGACGTGGAGCTGAGCGTCGCGTACCGGCAGTGGACGCGGTTCGAGGACTTCCCCCGCTTCATGGAGGGCGTCGAGGAGGTCACCAGGATCGACGGGAGCCGCAACCACTGGAAGACCCGCGTGGCGGGAGTGTCCCGCGAGTTCGACACCGAGATCGTCGACCAGCGACCCGACCGCAAGATCGCCTGGCACACGATCGGCGGCGAGGTGCGGCAGATGGGCGTGGTGACCTTCGACGCCCTCGACGACCACCGCACCGCCGTCCGCCTGGCCATCGACTTCGAACCCACCGGCGTGGCCGAGAAGGCCGCCGACCTCATCGGCGTGATCGACCGCAGGGTGAAGGGCGACCTGCGCCGCTTCAAGTCCTTCGTCGAACAGCCCGGCACGACGGACGACGACCACCCCGACCGGCCCACACCCGCCTGAAACCGTCGGCGGCCCCGAACGCGGGGCCGCCGACGGTCCGCTGTACCCGGCGGGCAGCATGGGTGTGCCTCGGGGGACACCGTCCCCCGAGGCACACAGCCGCAACAGGGCCAGAACCTGGCCGGCAGAGCGCAGCCGACCTCGGCAGCGAAGGGGGCGCCCGGCGGGAAGGCCGAAAGCTCCACATCACGGCCCGACCTGGCAACCCGTGGGATCAGAGCGCCAGAGAATGAGTGCAACGCCGCCGCGCGGCGACTGCAGGAGCTGGCGGCCGCCGGCCCGCCGGACCAGTGAGGTTCGACGGGGTGCGGGTTGGGCGGCCAGGGGTGATCGTGGTGGAAGTGCAGTGGTTGGCGAGGCTGGAGGTCCGATGCGTCGTGCGGTCGTGCTCGGGTGGGGTCTTCTTCTGGGCGTCCTCGTGACGGGGTGCACGAGCGGGCAGTCGGTCGTGACCGCTCCGCAGAGCGGTTCGGTGACATCGCCGGTGCCGGGGACACCGTCCGTCTCGGTCGGACGGACGACCCCCTCGGCATCTGGCCCGTCCAGCCCGTCCAGCCCGTCCGTCCCGGCGGTCGCATCGGTCGGGGACACTCTCGCGCTCTCGGGGCTGAAGCCGGAGGAGAGGGTGGACGTCACGGTCGTCAAGGTCGTCGACCCTGCCACCGCCAAGGAGTCGTTCTCCTCGCCCAAGGCCGGTTCGAGACTGGTCGCGGTCCAGTTCCGGCTCCGCAACACGGGAACGGCGGTCTACGAGGACAGCCCCAGCAATGGTGCACGGCTCATCGACAGCGAGGGACAGCAGTTCACCGCCAGTGCCGCCACGGACACCACTGCGGGTCCCGGCTTCCCCGGCAGCGTCACCGTCACTCCCGGCGACACCGCACTCGGCTACCTCACCTTCGTGATCCCGACCGCTTCGCGGGTCGCGAAGATCCAGTTCACCCTGGACAGCGGTTTCGCCTCCAGCACCGGCCAGTGGACCGTCGCCTGAGCGCTCGGCGCCATCGGGAGGTCAGGAGCCGGGTCAGTGCCGGAGCTGGAGCAGTTGCTGACTCGTCCAGCCCGGGCCCGTCGGGGTGAGGGCGGTGATCCGGTCGGGCGCGAGGTCGACGAGGAGCTGTGGGGCGGCCGCACGGTCCTCCAGCAGGAGGACCTGGGGGTGGTCGTCGGCCTCGGCGAGGGGGGTCGCACCGCAGTGCAAGAGGTGGTCCCGGTAGCGGGTCAGGGTGCCGGGTGCCTCGGCGGCGCGGAGCAGGAGCACCTGCTGGGTGAGGGCCTGGCCTGTGCCGCCGCCGGTGAGCGTCGACCTGACCCAGGTCTCCACGCCGGCCGCGTGCAGGCGGGCGGCCCGCAGTTCGTCGGGCGCGCTCCACGGGAACTCCGCCGGGGCGCACGAGGCGGACGGGGCGGCGGGCGCCGGCGGGCAGCTCGCGGAGAGGGTGAGGGAGGCCTCGGAGCGGGTCCAGGGGGCCCGGGCCCAGACGTTCTCCGGGCGCAGCAGTTCGCCGTCCGGGGCGTGGTACTCCGTCGTGCACGCGACTGCGGGTGGGGAGGGCTGCGCCCGGTCGGCGGGGCGGTCGTGGGTGCAGGCCGTCAGAGTGGGCAGGGCTGTCAGGGCGATCAGGGCGGCCGACGTGGCGAGCGCGGTCTTCTTCGACGTCATGCGTCTCCACCTCCTGGTGCCGACCCCAACCGGGTCGGACACCAAGGACCCTAGAAGACCGGCGACCGGACGCGCGCGGGACTTGAGGAGCTTCTGAGGTGTCCCGCCGGGCGGGGCGGTCCGGTGTGATCGTGCGGGATCCGGGCAGACGGCGGGGCGTCCTACCACCGGCAAGGAGGGGGTTGGCGATGGCCCACCCGGCGAAGGCATCGGAGCGAGGGATGGAGACGGGGGCGGAGGAGCCACCACCGGTCGTCGAGACGGACGTCCCCGCGCGGCTGGACCGGCTGCCGTGGTCGCGCTGGCACTGGCGGATCGTGATCGGCCTGGGGACGGTCTGGATCCTCGACGGGCTGGAGGTCACGATCGTCGGCAACATGGCGGCCCGGCTCGCCGAGAACGGCAGCGGGATCTCCGTCTCGACGACGCAGGTGACCACGATCGCGGCCGCCGTGTACGTCGCGGGGGCGTGCAGCGGCGCGCTGTTCTTCGGCTGGCTGACCGACCGGCTGGGGCGCAAGAAGCTCTTCATGATCACCTTGGCCGTCTACCTGGCGGCCACCGCCGTGACGGCGTTCTCCTGGACCGCCTGGTTCTTCTTCCTCTGCCGCTTCTTCACCGGCTTCGGCATCGGCGGCGAGTACGCGGCGATCAACTCCGCGATCGACGAGCTGATCCCGGCCCGGCTGCGCGGCCGGATCGACCTGGTGATCAACGGCAGTTTCTGGATCGGCGCGGCGCTCGGCGCCTTCGCCTCGATCGCCCTGCTGAACACCGCGCTGTTCGCGACGGACCTGGGCTGGCGGCTGGCCTTCGGGATCGGCGTGGTGCTCGGTCTGGTGATCCTGCTGGTCCGCCGGCACGTCCCGGAGAGCCCGCGCTGGCTGTTCACCCACGGGCGGGCCTCCGAGGCCGAGGAGGTGGTGGCCGAGGCCGAACGGATCACCCGGCACGCGTACGGCCGCGAGCTGCCGCCGGTCGAGGAGGAGCCGATCCGGATCCGTGAACGCGCTCCCATGGGCTTCGTCACGATCGCCCGCACCGTGGTCGCGCGCTACCCGCGCCGGACGGTGCTCGGTCTGGCGCTCTTCGTCGGGCAGGCCTTCCTGTACAACGCGGTGACCTTCGGCTACGCGGTGATCCTCACCAAGTTCTTCGCCGTCCCGGAGGGCGACACCGGGTACTACTTCGCGGTGATCGCGGTCGGCAACTTCCTGGGGCCGCTGCTGCTGGGCGGCCTCTTCGACTCGGTGGGGCGCAAACCGATGATCGCCGGCACCTACATCGGCTCCGGCGTGCTGCTGTTCGGCACCGCGCTGCTCTTCCAGCAGGGCTCGCTGTCGGCGGTCACCATGACGGCCTGTTGGACGGCCGTCCTGTTCCTGGCCTCCGCCGGCGCCAGTTCGGCCTATCTGACGGTCAGCGAGATCTTCCCGCTGGAGACCAGGGCGATGTGCATCGCCTTCTTCTACGCCGTCGGCACGGCGGTGGGTGGCATCAGCGGGCCGCTGCTGTTCAACAGTCTGGTGAGCAGTGGGAAGGTCTCCGACACGACGCTGGCGTTCTGCATCGGTGCGGGTCTGATGACGCTCGCCGGTGTGGTGGAGGCGGCGATCGGCGTCAAGGCGGAGCGGCGCAGCCTGGAGTCGCTGGCCTCGCCGCTGAGCACCGTCGAGTCCGCCCGGACGTAGGGGCGATCGGGCGTAGGGACGGCCGGACGTAACGACGGTCGGACGTACGGGCGGCCGGTCGGAGCGCGATCGACATACGCTCCGACCGGCTGCGCGCGGCCTCGTGGCGGGTCATCCGGCGGTCGCGCCCGCCAGGGGCCGGTTCGCGGGAGCTTCCGGTGCGCTCGGCAGTTCGCGCATCCGGCGCAGCGGTGAGCAGAGCACCGGCAGGACGGCCAGCAGCTCGCCCAGCGCTCCGACCCAGAGCGCCTGCCGGACGCCGAGGCCCTGCCCCAGGAGCCCGCCGATCAGCGCGCCGATCGGCATCACGCCCCAGACCAGGAAGCGGACCGTCGCCGTCATCCGGCCCAGCAGCGGCTTCGGGCAGAGCCGCTGCCGGAAGGCGACCGAGGTGATCTTGAAGGTCATGAAGACCACCCAGCCCAGCGCCTGCAGCAGGACGGCCGCCGCGAACCACCCGTCGTCCCGGAACAGCGGCACCGCCAGCAGCCAGAGCACGGCACTGCCCGCGACCGCCGCGCACATGGCCGGCCCTTGGCCGAGCCGGGCGGCGATCCGCACCGTGAGCAGGCTGCCGACCAGTCCGCCGACGGCCTCCGCGGTGAAGACCAGGCCGCACAGGAACGGTGACAGGTGCAGTTCGCGGGCCAGCAGCACCAGCAGCATCGAGCCGCCGATGGTGCCGCACAGGTTGGAGACGGCCGCCGTGAGCGTCACCGCCCGGAGCAGCCGGTCGCCGAGGACGAAGCGCAGTCCCTCGGCGATCTCCTTGCGCAGATGCGTCGCGGGACGCGCGGCGGTGGTCGCGGCGGCCTCGGCCCCGGTCCGTCGGATCCGGCCCAGCAGCAGCGCCGAGAGGCCGAAGGTGACCGCGTCCACCACCAGCGCCACCGGCGCGGTCAGCGCGCCGACCAGCGCCCCGCCGGCTCCGGGTCCGCCGACCTGGACGGTGCTGCGGCTCACCTCGATCCGGACGTTGGCCGCCACCAGGTGCTCGTCCGCCACCAGGTGCGGCAGGTAGCTGCCGTGTGCCACGTCGAAGAACGCGGTGCAGACGGACATCCCGAAGGCCACCGCGTACAGCTGGGGCAGGGTCAGCACGTCCAGCCGGGCGGCGACCGGGACGGAGAGCAGCAGGGCGGCGCGGACGGCGTCCCCGGCGATCATCACCGGACGCTGCCGCACCCGGTCCACCCAGGCGCCCGCGGGCAGTCCGATCAGCAGGAACGCCAGGTACTCGAAGGCGACCAGCAGGCCCACCTCGAAGGGCGTGGCGTCCAGCGTGCCGACCGCCACCAGCGGCAGCGCGACCAGGGTGACGGCCGTGCCCGCCTGGCTGACGGTGTCGGCGGCCCAGAACCGCCGGAAGTCGGCGTGGCGGAGGTCAGCGCGGCGGGAGTCGGCAGGACGGGCGTCGGCACGGCGGAACCGGCCGGTGGGAGGGGGTGTCATGCCGGTCAGCATCGCGAGCGTGCCCACCGCGCGGCCATTGTTTTAGTCTGGGCGAAAACGTCGACGGGGGATGACGGGGGATGACGATGGGCGAGCTGTGGTTCGGGGCGCACGACCTGGGCAATCTCAGGTTCGCGATCTCCCCGCTCTGGGAGACCGTGGCCGCCGCGCGCGCCGTCGCCGATCCCGGCCGGCACGTGGTGCACCTGTCCTGGATCCGCCGGGCCTCGACCCTGCGTCAGGACGGTGTGCTCGCCGGGCGGATCGCACCGCTGGAGGCGCTCGTCGGCGGGTGCGACCGGGTGGCGGGCCGGCTGATGCCGGCCCCGCGGTGCCCGCTGGCCGAGATCGAGGAGGAGCTGTCGGCCCTGCTGGCCACCCCGACCGAGCGCCTCCGGGACGGCGGCCCGGCCACCCCCGAACGGCCCGCCCCGGGATCCGTCCGCGGGCCCGCGCCGACCCCTTGCGAGCGACGGCCGGCCGAGCACCCGGAGCGCGTCCTGCCCGAACTGGCCGACGCGCTGCACGCCTGGTGGGAGGCGGCGGTCCGGCCGCACTGGCCGCGGATCCGCGCCGCCCTGGAGGCGGACATCGCCCACCGCACCCGCCTGCTCGCCGAGGACGGCATCCACGCGGTGCTCTCCACGCTTCACCCCACCCTGCGCCGGACCGGCGACCGCCTGCAATCCCCCGACCTGCCGGCGGCCGGGCCAGCCCTGGACGGCACCGGACTCACCCTCACCCCGAGCGCCTTCGCCGACCGCTGCCACCTGTTGGCCGGACGTCAGGGAACGCCGCCCGCCCTGGTCTACCCGGCCCGCGCGCTCGGCCTGCTCTGGGAACGCCGGGAGAACACGGACGACGCCCTCGCCCGCCTGCTCGGGCGCAGCCGCGCCCACCTGCTCACCTGCACCGGCTCCCCCGCCACCACCACCCAGCTCGCCGCCCGCACCGGGCTCAGCCTGGGCGCGGTCTCCCAGCACCTCGCCGTCCTGCGGGACGCCGGCCTGGTCACCGGCCACCGCTACCGCCGCGAGGTCCACTACACCGCGACCGACCTGGGCACCGCCCTGCTCGCCCGGGAGTAGGGCGCGCCGGCCCAACCACCGACGGAACCGACCCCGCCCCGACGCCGCGCCACCCCGCCCCGACGCCGCCCAGACGGCCCGCGGCCCAGCGCCCGGCCGAGCGCCCCGTCGCGCGCCCCCGTCGAGCGGCCCGTCCGGGACGAACACGAGAACCGAACGGTCCGCGACCGCACCATGTTCGGGGTTTTCGCCAGTACGCCGCCCGGGCCGGCGGGCGGAAGACTTCCCGCCAGAGGCCGCGGCCCGTACCGGAGGCCGCCGCCACCGACAGAGGGGGACCGACGCGATGAGCGGTCAGATGTACGACGAGATCGGCGAGGCCTTCGAGGGCTTCAAGAACCTCCCGCTCGCACGCTACGGCGAGGTGCCCGGATTCCTCGCCCTGGTCGGCGACGTGACGGGCCGGTCGGTCCTCGACCTCGCCTCCGGAACCGGCTTCTACAGCCGGGAGTTGAAGCGCCGCGGCGCGTCCCGCGTCCTCGGCGTCGACATCTCCTCCGCGATGGTCGACGCGGCCCTGGCGATGGAGGCCGAGGACCCGTTGGGCGTGCGGTACGAGGTCGGCGACGCCGCCGAGCTGCGCCTCTTCGAGGAGCGCTTCGACCTCGCGGTCGCCGTCCAGTTGTTCAACTACGCCGAGGACGTCGCCACCATCGAGCGGATCTGTCACAACGTCCGCCGGAGCGTCGTGGACGGGGCCGAGTTCTTCGTCTTCACGCAGCACCCCGACTTCCGCTTCGACGGGCCCTCCCTGGCCAAGTACGGCTTCCTGTGCGAGTCCCTCGGCGAGGAGTCGGCGATCGGGCCGCGGGTGCGGATCACCGCGCTCCTCGACCCGCCGATCTCGTTCGTCGCGAACCCGCCGAGCCGCGAGGTGCTCGAGAAGTGCCTGCGGGCGGCCGGATTCACCGGGATCACCTGGGTCCCCCTGGAGATCTCCGCGGCCGGAGTGCGCGAGTACGGCGAGGAGTTCTGGGACGACTTCGCCGGGAACCCCCCGCTGACGATGCTGCGCTGCCGCGCCTGACCCGGGAGAGCCCTTCGCCGGTCGGCCCGGCGAAGGGCGCACGGGTGCGCGGGTGCGCGGGTGCGCGGGGTGCACGGAACAGGGCGCGCGGGGGCGGGCAGGCGCCCCCCGGTCGGGTGAAACCTCCGGCGGGACCGCCTGCGCACCCGGCCCGCGGGCGATGATGCCGGGTGGTTCGCCCGGGAACTGTTCACGCGGGACATCCGCGCCCGGTCCGGGTGCCCTTCCCCGTGAGAGGAGCGTGATGACGGTTCCCACTGTAACGACAGAGGTCGCGGACTTCGTCGACCGCTGTGTGCCGCTGGCCGGCTTCCCCGCCTTCGACCTGTACGCCACCGGCATGGCCGAGCGCTATCTGGAGACCGCCCGGCAGCAGGTCGGACCGGCCGCCTTCGCCGAGTTCTGGGCCGCGTGGTCGGCGGCCCTCGACGAGCGCGGCGGTCCGCAGGACCTCTCGCCCGTCCACCTGGAGGTGGCCAGGGCGCTGGCGTACCTGTGGCTGACCGGGTCCTGGCCGCGGCTGGCTCCGGCCGCGCACGCGGCGCTGCGGCGCCAGATGGCCAACGCCGAGTTCGTGGTCGCGCCGGAGGCGTACGTCGAGGGGCTGGTGTGGCGGACGTTCCACGGGCATCCGGCCGGGGCCAAGCCACCGGGCTTCGGCACCTGGGCGGTCCGGCCGCCGGACCAGCCCACCACCGACGGGCTCCGACGGGAGCTCGGCCTCGACGAGGCGGCGGTCTGCCGCACGGGGCTGACGGCGGAGGTCGCCCTCGACGCCGTGCCCGACCACCTCCTGCCCGGCCACCGGGCCTGGCGCACGGTCCCGCCGTCCGCCGTCCCGACCTCCGCCGGACCCGCCGTTCGCCCCGCCGCCCGCCCCGCCACCCGCGAGGAGCGCGCATGACCGGCTCCGTGACCGCCGTCGGCGCGGACGAGGCCGTCCACCGGCGCTACGACGTCGTCATCGTCGGCGGCGGCTGGTCGGGCAGCCTGATCGCCAAGGAGCTCGGCGACCTCGGCTGGAACGTCCTGGTCCTGGAAGCCGGCAACGACGGCACCGAGACCTGGCCCGGCTACCTGGGCTCGCTCTCGACCTACCACTCCGCCGTCGCCAAGGTGCCCAACTCCGCCTACCGGCGCAGCGTCGCGGCGCCCTCCCCGGACGTCCTCGACCTGGCCCCGGTGCGCGACCCCGAGCCGGGCCGACCCGAGTTCACCGCGAACGGCTACTTCGTCCAGGACGGCCGGCTCCCCTACGGCACCGACTACCTGCGGGAGTTGGGCGGCACGGCGATGCACTGGCTCGGCGCGGTGCCGCGGATGCACCCCGAGGACTTCGCCACCGAGCGGTACGGCTACGGGCGGAGCTGGCCGATCGACCCGCAGGAGCTGCAACCCTGGTACGCGCGGGCCGAGTTCGAGATCGGCGTGGCCGGGAACGCGGACGACCAGCGCGCCATCGAGGTCGTCAGCGACCCGGACTACGTCTATCCGATGCACCAGATCCCGGCCAGTTACATCGACCGGTACTGCCAGGACCTCGACGGCACGCCGGTCCGGGACGACCTCGCCGGCGAGGAGTACGAGCTGCGGGTCAGGAGCCTGCCGCAGGCCCGCAACTCCACGCCGAACCCGGCCTACTCCCCCGTCCCGTACCGGCCGCAGGGCGCGGTGGGCCTGCCCAACTACGGCGAGCGCTGCGTGGGCAACGCGAGCTGTGTGCCGATCTGCCCGGTGCAGGCGAAGTCCCATCCGCTGCGTCAGCAGGCCCGTTTCCCGCGGACGGTCTCGCTCGCCACCCGCTGCGTCGCCACCCGCGTCCGGCTGGCGGGCGCGACCCGGGGCGGGCGGGTGAGCGGGGTGGAGTTCCGCACGTACACCGACCCGGCCTCGCCGGTCGGGCGCTCGTACGTGGTCGAGGCGGACCTGGTGGTGCTCGCCGCGCACGCCGTCGAGAACGCCCGGCTGCTGCTGTTCTCCGGGCTGGCGAACGGCAGTGACCAGGTCGGCCGCAACCTGATGGACCACCCGACGATCCTCAACTGGGCGCTCGCCGACGAGCGGCGCGGGCCGGTCGGGCCGTTCCGCGGGCCGGGGCACACCTCCGGCTGGGAGGCCTTCCGCTTCGGCGGGGGGCGCGCCCGGCGGGCACCGTTCCGGATCGAGATCGGCAACTGGGGCTGGGGCTGGGCCACCGGTGCGCCGATGAGCAATGTCGCGACCGCCCTCGGCATCGGCGGCGACCGCGACGGCGAGGTCCGGCCGGACGGCGTGTTCGGACCCGAGCTGCGGCGACTGCTCGGCTCCGCCCTCGGCCGGCAGCTCCAACTGCAGATCGCCGTCGAGCAGTCGGCGAACCCGAACAACCGGGTCACCCTCGACCGCCGCTTCCGCGACGCCATGGGGAACCTGCGCCCGGTGATCACCTACGACCTCGACGGGCACACCCGCGACGGTCTCTTCGCGGCCCGCAAGGTGGCGGCGAAGATCTTCGAGCACCTGGGCGCCACCGACTACACCGACCACGCCCCGCGCGACGGCGTGCCACCGCTCGGCCACTTCGTGCACACCGTCGACGGCGAGACCCTGCACCTGGCCTACAGCGGCGCGGGCCACGGCGCCGGCACCCACATCATGGGCGCCTCCGCGGCCACCTCCGTGGTCGACGAGTACCAGCGCACCTGGGAGCACCCGAACCTGTACGCCGTCGGCTGCGGCAGCATGCCCTCCGTCGGCACCAGCAATCCCACCCTCACCATGCTGGCGCTCGCCCTGCGCAGCGCCGCGCGGATCCACCGGGACCTGCTCATCGAGCGGCGGCCGGCCGACCTGCACGGCACCGCGGGAGACCCGGGGCACGCGGTCGGAGCAGGGGACGCGACGGACCCGGAGGTACCGGCATGATCACCGCGCTCGCACTGGACGAGGCCGGCTTCGGCGTCCCGAGGACCCTGCCCGAGCTGCGCACGTACCTCCAGGCGGCGATGGAGGTCGAGCACCTCACCATTCCGGTCTACATGACCGGCCTGTACACCATCCGTCCCGGCACCAACCGCACCGCGTACTACGCGATCCGCGCCGTCCTGATGGAGGAGATGCTCCACATGACGCTGGCCGCCAACCTGCTCAACGCGGTCGGCGGCGCCCCGACGGTCGGCACCGGCTTCGTCGCGGAGTACCCGGCGCGGCTGCCCTTCAGCGGCGAGACCGTCCCGAGCATCGGACTGCAGCACTTCTCCCCCGCCGCGCTGAAGACCTTCCTGCGGATCGAACAGCCCAGGGCGATCACGCCGGACACCGCCCCGGGCGACGGCTGGACCTCCATCGGACAGTTCTACGACACCGTCCGGGAGGGCCTGGAGCACCTCATCAGGACGCTCGGCCACGACGCGGTCTTCGCCGGCGGGCGGCCCGGCCACCAGGTCGGCCCGGAGGACTTCTACAACTCCGGTGGCGAGGTCTTCGCCGTCGACGGGCGCAACTCGGCGCTCGAAGCGCTGGAGACCATCACCGAGCAGGGCGAGGGCGTCCACGGCACCATCTGGAACAGCAACGACCGCTTCGGCGAACAGCCCGAGCTCGCCCATTGGTTCCGCTTCAACGAGATCTTCACCGGTCGCAGCTACGGCCCGCACGACCGCCCGAGGGACCGGCCCAGCGGCCCGCTGATCGACGTCACCTGGAACGACGCCTACCCGATCCACGGCGACTCCAAGGTCGCCGACTACCGACGGTTCGAGAGCACCAGCGCGGTGTACGCGCAGGCGGTGGCGTTCAACTCCCGCTACGCCGTCCTGCTGCGCTACCTCGACTCCGCCTTCAACGGCCGCCCCCGGGACATGGCCCTCGCCGTCCCCACCATGCTCGAACTGCGCGACCGCGCCGAACAGCTCTACCGCAACCCCCACCCCGACCCGGCCCAGGCCGCCCGGGGCCGCTTCGCCAGCGCCACCTTCGAACTCGGCCCGCCCGACCACCGGGCCGCCGACGAGGAGGTCCGACGCAACGTCGAGGCCGCGGCGCTCCGGGCGGGCGAACCGATCGACCTGTCCGGCCTGTCCTCGGACTCCACCGAGGCGTTCGCCTGACCGGCCCGTCGCGACCGCCCGGGGTACCGACGCGGCACCGCTCCGCTCCAGGGCGGTGCCGCGTCGGCCGCCGATCTCACGCCTGAGCCCGGACTCAGAGCCCGAGGTCGGTCAGCCCCGGGTGGTCGTCGGGGCGGCGGCCGAGCGGCCAGTGGAACAGGCGCTCGTCCTCGGTGATCGGCAGGTCGTTGATCGAGGCGTGCCGGCGCGCCATCAGGCCGTCGGGGTCGAACTCCCAGTTCTCGTTGCCGTAGGAGCGGTACCACCGGCCGGAGTCGTCGTGCCACTCGTAGGCGAAGCGGACCGCGATGCGGTCACCGGTGTGCGCCCAGAGCTCCTTGATCAGCCGGTACTCGTGCTCGCGCTGCCACTTGCCGGTGAGGAAGGCGACGATCTCCTCGCGGCCGGTGACGAACTCCGAGCGATTGCGCCAGCGGCTGTCCGGCGTGTAGGCGAGGGAGACCCGCTGCGGGTCGCGGGTGTTCCAGCCGTCCTCGGCGGCGCGGACCTTCAGGCGGGCGGTCTCCTCGGTGAACGGGGGCAGGGGCGGACGCTGCTCGGACATGCCGGTCTCCTTCCACGGACGACGCCGGAGCCAAGGACGCCGGAGTCAGGTGAGAACGGTCGTTCTCACGATGTCCGCTACCCTATGAGAACCATGGTTCTCATGTAAAGGTCAGGGCGGATGGACACCGACGCGGCACGTACCCGGATCCTCGACGCGGCCGAGGAGTTGTTCTACGGACAAGGCATCCAGGCGGTCGGCATGGACGCGGTCCGCACCGACGCCGGGGTCACCCTGCGCCGCCTCTACCAGCTCTTCCCGTCCAAGGGCGACCTCGTCGAGGCCTACCTGGACCGCCGCGACCGCCGCTGGCTCTCCGCCCTCGCCGACCACGTGGACGCCACCGCCGACACCCCCGCCGCGCGGGTGCTCGCCGTCTTCGACTGGCTCGCCGACTGGTTCGCCCAACCCGGCTTCCGGGGCTGCGCCTTCGTCAACTCCTACGGGGAACTCGGCGCCACCGCACCCGGCGTCGCCGACGCGGCCCGTCGCCACAAGGAGGCCCTCCGCGACTACCTCACCGGACTGGCCACCGACGCCGGCGCCCCCGCGGCGACGGGGCGGGCGGGCGGCCGCCCGCCGGTGTGATCGCCACGGCGGCCGGCCGCTGTCATCCGGTGGCGCGAGGCCCGGACGGCGCCGGGGACGTTCCGTCGTCCGGACCTCGCTCTCGCCCACCGACCCCCTTCTCACCCCGATCGGCGCCGGCAAACCACCGCGGCGGAGCGCGGCGGTCGCCGTGCCCCGGGGCCGGGGGCATCCGGCATCAGGCGGCGGCGTCGACCGGTCCCTCGATCCCGCGGACGGTCACCAGGTGCGCGGTGCCGTCCTCGAGGCGGTAGGAGAGGCCGACCACCGCGGTGGTGCCCGCGTCGACCGCCCTGGCGAGGGCGCTAGAACGCTCCAGCAGCAGGTCGACCGTGTGCCGGACGTGCTCGGCGATGAACTGCTCGTCCTCGGTGTGACCGGCGGCCCTGGAGGCGAGGACGCTGGGGGTGACGCGCTCGACCACGTCGCGCACGAAACCGCGCACGGTCGCGCCGTCCGCGACGGCGGCCCTGGTCGCGGCGACCGCGCCGCAGGAGTCATGGCCGAGGACCACGACGAGGGGGCAGCCGAGCACGCTGACCCCGTACTCGATGCTGCCCAGCACCTCCGAGCCCGTGACGTGCCCCGCGGTGCGGACGACGAACAGGTCACCCAGCCCCTGGTCGAAGATGATCTCGGCGGCGAGGCGGGAGTCGGAGCATCCGAACAGCACCGCGAAGGGGCTCTGGGCCGGGGCGGTCTCGGTGCGGCGGGCGGCGTCCTGGTTGGGGTGCTCCGGCTCACCGGTGACGAACCGCCGGTTGCCCGCCAGGAGCATCTCGAGGGCCTTCGCGGGGGTTATGGACTGCGTCTCTGTCATGGCCGAAGACTACGACGCCCCCCGGAAGGGCGCACGATGCCCCTTCCCTTTCTCCCGTCCCGTCACTCCCGCCCGACCGCTCAGGGGCGGCGCGCGTAGGTGCGGATGCGGTAGCGGAGCCCGGTCGCGGACGTCCGCCAGCCGTGGTCCTGCGTGACGCCCCACTCGGGGCCGACGGCCGGGGCACGGGTGTCGCCGGCGACCGACAGGTCGATCTCGGTCACCGACAGGGTCACGGCGTGGTCGATGGCCGCACGGTAGAGCTGCCCGCCGCCGATCACCCAGGTCTCGGCGGGGGCGCCCGGGCCGGTCGTCGCGGCCGCCAGGTGCAGGGCCTCGTCGAGGGAGCCGGCCCGGTGCGCACCGTCCGCGGACCACCGCGGGTCGCGGGTCACCACGATGTTGGGCCGGCCGGGCAGGGGGCGGAAGCGCGGCGGGAGGGACTCCCAGGTCCGGCGGCCCATCACCACGGGGTGGCCGAGGGTGGTCGCCTTGAAGTGCTCCAGATCCTCGGGCAGGTGCCACGGCATCGTGCCGTCCGCACCGATCACGCCGCCCGGCGTCTGCGCCCAGATCAGTCCGGTCCTCACACCGCCACCGGTGCCTTGATGGCCGGGTGGTGCCGGTATCCGACGACGTCCACGTCGGCGAAGGCGTAGTCGAAGAGCGAGTCCGCCGGCCGCAGCTCCAGCGTGGGGAACGCGAAGGGCGTGCGCGAGAGCTGCTCGGTCACCTGCTCCACGTGGTTGTCGTAGATGTGGCAGTCGCCGCCGGTCCAGATGAAGTCCCCCGGGGTGAGACCGACCTGCTGCGCGACCATGTGGGTCAGCAGGGCGTAGCTCGCGATGTTGAACGGGACCCCGAGGAACAGGTCCGCGCTGCGCTGGTAGAGCTGGCAGGAGAGCCTGCCGTCCGCGACGTGGAACTGGAAGAAGGCGTGGCAGGGGGCGAGCGCCATCGCGTCCAGTTCGGCGACGTTCCAGGCGGAGACGATCATCCGGCGGGAGTCCGGGTCGTTGCGCAGGGTGTCGAGGACCTGGCTGATCTGGTCGATGTGCCGACCGTCGGGGCCCGGCCAGCTGCGCCACTGCGCCCCGTAGACCGGTCCGAGGTCGCCGTTCGGGTCGGCCCACTCGTCCCAGATGGTGACGCCGTGCTCGCGCAGCCAGCCGGTGTTGGAGTCCCCGCGCAGGAACCACAGGAGCTCGTACACCACGGACTTGAGGTGCACCTTCTTGGTGGTGACGAGCGGGAACCCCTGGGCGAGGTCGTAGCGCAGTTGGTGTCCGAAGACGCTTCGGGTGCCGGTGCCCGTCCGGTCGGCCTTGGCCGTCCCGGTGGTGAGCACGTGCTTCAACAGGTCTTCGTACTGGGTGTCCGCCACGGGTGGCAAGTGTACGTGCCCGTCCGGTCGCCCCCGCCGCGGCGCCGGCTCGCGCGGCAGGGGCTGCCCGGCCCGGTCAGTCCAGCCGGGCGGCGGCGTAGGCCTCGATGGCGTCGCGCTGGTACGCGGCCAGGCCCGGCGCGATCGCCTCGTACGCGGCGCGCCACGCGTCGTCGTCGACGCAGGAGCGACCGATGGCGCGGTACTCCTCGGCGGAGACGTCGCGCAGTGCGGCCAGAGCCCGGTACTGGGCGTCGGCCTCGACCTGCGCGGGCTCGGCGTCGGCCGGCAGACCGGCCGCCGCGCGGTCACTCCCGACATCCGGGCGACCTCCACGATCGACCACTCCACCGCCGCACCCCTCACGATCGCCTCACCGGGACCGGACCACCCGGCCCCGTCCACGACGGTAGAAGCTGCCGCAGCGGCAACTTCAACCCCTCCACCTGCCGAACCCTTGCCGGTCCGGCGCTGCGGAACGGGCGGGGCCGCGGGAACGGCGCCTTCGAGGGGCGGTTTTCAGGCGTTGAGCACGGTCAGGGACAGGCGTCGGGCGCGGTCCAGATCGGTGTCGTCGCCGAAGAGTTGGTAGCGGGTGCTGGCAGCGCGCAGGTAGGCGTCGATGCGGAAGGCGTCGTCGGCCGGGGAGCGGCTGCCGGCGGTGGAGAGCTCGGACTCCAGCAGGTGCAGCCACGCGCGGGCGAGGTCCCGGACCGCGTCGGCGACGGGGCCCGTGCGGCGGCCGTACTCGACCGAGGTCGTGGTGATGAAGCACCCGCCGGGGAAGACGCCGTCGCGCTGGTAGGTGACCCAGTGGTCGAGCAGGGCGCGGAGCCGGGGCCGCCCCGGGGCGGCGGGCCAGGACGGCTCGACGACGTGCCGCAGGTACAGGACGCGGGCCTCGGCGACGGCGGCGATCTGGATGGCTTCCCGGTTGGCGAACACCGTGAGGATGCCGCTCTTGCTGTGCCCGGTCCGGGCGGCGAGCGTGCCGACGGTGATGGCGTCCAACCCGTGCACGGTCGCGGACATGGCCGCCTCCCGGGCGACTTCGTGCCGTGTCCGGTCGCCCCGGGCGCGGCGGCCGTCGGCGCGCGGCCCGGGGGAATCCGCGACGGAGTCGGGGGTGTCCGGGATCATGTGCCCATGGTAGGCGATCGATCGGTCGTGTAGTGTGCGGCAACAAGTACGACCGATCGGTCGCACAGTGGGGGTGCAGATCATGGTTGCCGAGAGCGGCGCCGGGCTGGACGGCTTCGCGAGGCGCACGCTGTCGCTGTCCGGGAGCGAGAAGACCGTCCATGTGGCCGGGAACGGGCCCGCGGTGGTCGTGATGCCCGAGATGCCGGGCATCAGCCCCGACGTGGTGCGCTTCGCCGGGTGGGTGCGCGATGCGGGGTTCACCGTCTACGTGCCCTCGCTCTTCGGTGTCGACGGGGCGTACCCCACCGTCGAACTCGCCGAGCCGATCTTCAGACGGGCCTGCGTCAGCCAGGAGTTCAGGGCGTTCGCGGGCGGCGGAACGAGCCCGGTGGCGGTGTGGCTGCGCGCGCTGGCCAGGACCGCGCACGAGGAGTGCGGCGGACCGGGCGTCGGCGCGGTCGGGATGTGCTTCACCGGCAACTTCGCGCTGAGCATGACGCTGGAACCGGCCGTCATCGCCCCGGTCCTCGGCCAGCCCTCGTTGCCGCTGGACGACCCGGCCGCCCTGGAGCTGTCGCCCGAGGACGAGGCCGCCGTCCGCGAGCGGTTCGAGCGCGACGGACTCACCGCACTCGGCCTGCGCTTCGACAGCGACAAGTGGTGCACCGGCCAACGCTTCGCCGCCTACGCACGCCTGCTCGGCGACCGCTTCGACGGCCGCGTCCTCCCGGGCGAATACGCGAACCCGGAAGCACCGCCGTTCTTCCGCGACCTGGTCCGGACGCCTCACAGCGTCCTCACCGCGCACCTCGTCGACGAGGAAGGCCACCCCACCCTGCGGGCCCGCGACGAAGTCCTCGCGTTCCTGCGCGCCCGCCTGCTCCCCGACCGCGCCACGGCCTGACGGCGGGAAGCCGTCCGTCCGAGACAATCCGTACGTCGGATGCACTCGCCCCAACACCGGAGGTCCCATGCCCAAGGGCTACTGGGTCAGCGTCTACCCCGTCATTTCCGACCCCGAGCTGCTGACCACCTACAACGAGCTGGCCGGTACGGCCGTCCGGGCCGGGGGCGGGCGCGTCCTGTCCACCTTCGGTCGAGTCGTCGCCCACGAAGCCGGAATCGCGCAGCGCGTCGTTCTGATCGAGTTCGACAGCTTCGAACAGGCCGCCGCGGCATACGAGAGCGAGGCGTACCAGAAGGCGCTGGCCGCCCTTCCCGAGGGCTTCCGGCGCGACTTCCGCATCGTCGAAGGCATCGACTGACCCGCATCGCCCACCCGGGCGGATCAACCGAAGGCGGCCTCGGTGAAGCAGCAGCCGCCACGCTCGGCGGCGGACAGGACCGGGCCCGGGGCGAGTCGCGGCGCGCTGCGGAAGTACTGGCGGAAGCCCGATGCGCGGAACTTCAGGTCGAAGGCGTGGCCTTCGACGTGCCAGTGCGGCCAGTCCTGCTTGCCGTCGTCCGCCGCCGTCCGGTGCAGGTCGGCGATCTCCAGCTCGGTGTGCATGTCCTTGAACCCGAGGCCGCCCTCGAGGTCCCCGACCTCCTCGAAGACCAGGGTCGCCGGGGCGACCCAGAAGGAGAAGGTCTTCGCCGGCTTCACCGGGTGGACCCGGCGGACGATGTAGTCGAGGTCGAGCAGGAGCCGCGGCAACACGTCCGTCTGCTGCAGGTACAGACCGTGGACGGTGGCGTCGTGCCAGCCCAACTCCTCGAAGTCGGCGTCGCTCCAGACGCTCTTCGCAAGTCCGGATTCCTGGTGGCTCCCGCTGTTCATCCTCGCATTCAATCAGACCGCACACCCCCGGCCAGCACGGAGACCGGGTGTTCGGGCAGGACGGGAGCGGGGTGGTCGACCTCCTCCTCCCAGCTCGACGGCCGGTGACGACGGGTGGGCGCGATCACCGTGAAGCCCGCGCGCCACCCAGTTGTGGGACGCCATCGTGTGACGGGTCCGGGGGTCCCGGGTGGTCCCGGTGGGCGGGAGTCGCCCACCGGGACCGGCCGGGTGGTCGGGCGTTCGGTGGGTCAGCCGCGGATCACGTGGGCGGCGACGGCCCGCGGGGTCGGTGCGTCGGCGAGGTCGGCGATCGGGACCGGGACGCCGAACCTGCGCTGCACCTGGGCGATCATCCGGATGAAGAGCAGCGACTCCCCGCCGAGGGTGAAGAAGTCGGAGTCGGCTCCGACGGTGGGCACCCCGAGCAGCGAGCGCCAGATCTCGACGATCTGTCCCACCGTCGTGTCGTCGCCGTCCGCTTCCGCGGCAGGGGCCGCCGCCGGGGCCGCGTCCGGGTCGGCACCGGCCCGGTGGCCCGTCGGTGCGACGGGCGCGGGAGTGTCCAGCCAGTGCCGCTCGGCGGCGAAGGGGCGGGCGGGCAGCGGGGTCCGGATCGCGGGGGTCCCGGCGCGCACCGCCGTCCAGTCCAGCTCGACGCCGTAGGCCCAGAGCGCGCCGAGCCCGCCCAGCAGGTCATCGCGGCGCGGCTGCAGGGCCACCATCGGCGCCTGCCGGGCCTCGGGGACCTGCCGGGCGCTGCCGATCAGGCCGGAGCCCGGGCCCACCTCGACGAAGACGGCGCGGCTGCGGGCCGCGGCCGCCACCACCGCGTCCAGGTACCGGACGGGGCTGCGCAGTTGCTCCGCCCAGTAGCCGGCCGGCCGGAGCCCGCCGGCGGACAGCACCCGGCCGGTGACGCTGCTGATCACGTCGACCCCGGCCGGTTTCGCCTCGACCGTCGCGGCCACCGCGTCCAGCCCGGCGGCGGCCCCGGCCATCATCCGCGAGTGGAAGGCGCGCTCGGTGGGCAGCACCCGGTGCTGGATGCCGGCGGCGTCCAGCCGTGCCCGCAGCCGGGTCAGGGCGTCGACCGGGCCGGACACCACGACGACCTCCGGGGCGTTGACCGCCGCGATGTCCAGCTCGTCGAGCGGGGCCAGCTCGGCCCGCACCACGGACGGCGCCGCGAGCACCACGAGCATGCCGCCCTCGGGGGCCCGCAGCATCAGCGCGCCCCGCTCCGCGACCAGGCGCAGCGTGTCGCCCAGCCCCAGCTCCCCCGCCAGGCAGGCCGCCGCGTACTCGCCGACCGAGTGGCCGAGCAGCGCGGCGGGCCGGACCCCGAAGGTGGTCAGCAGCCGCCCCAGCGCGTACTCGTGCAGGACGAGGGCGGGCTGGGTGAGGTCGGTGCGGTGGATCAGGCCCGCCGGGTCCCGGTCGACCAGCAGGTCGCGCAGGTCCACGCCGAGCAGGGGCAGCGCCAGCCGGCTGCCGCGGTCGATGTCGGCCGCGAAGGACGGGTGGCGGTGGTAGGCCCAGGCGGCCATGCCGGGGGCCTCGGCGCCCTGGCCGGGGAGGAGGAAGACCACCTCGGGCCGGCGCAGCGCGGTGCGCGCGGGTGCGCTCGTCAGGGCGAGGGCCGCGCCGGCGGTGTCCTGGGCGGCGACGGCGATCCGGTGGGTGAAGTGCCGGCGGTGACGTTGGGTGGTCAGGGCGACGTCGGGCAGCGGCAGGCCGGGGTGGTCGGTGAGGTGGCGGGCGAGGCGGTCGGCGGCGCTGCGCAGCCCCGGCCCGGTGGGGGCGGAGACCAGGACGACGTCCGGTGCGGCCGGGGTGGGCGAGGGCTCGTCGTCGGGGCCCTCGGTGAGCACCATGTGGACGTTGGTCCCGCCGAGGCCGAAGGAGCTGACCGCGGCCCGGCGCGGCTGTCCGAGCGGCGGCGCGGTCCACTCCCTGGCGACGCCGTCCACGGTGAACGGTGATCCGGGGTCGGTGAGTTCGGCCCTGGGCCGGTCGAGTCCGGCCAGCGGCGGGATCCGCCGGTGGTGCAGGGCGAGGGCGACCTTGATCAGGCCGGCGATGCCGGCGGCGGCGGACAGGTGGCCGATGTTGGCCTTGACCGAGCCGAGCGAGCAGCCGCCCCGGCCTTGGCCGAACACCTCGTGCAGGGCGGAGAGTTCGATGGCGTCGCCGACCTCGGTGGCCGTGCCGTGCGCCTCCAGGTAGCCGATCGCCGCCGGGTCGACGCCGGCGGCGGCGTAGGCACGGGTGAGCACGTCGACCTGGCCGGCGACGCCCGGTGCGGTGTAACCGACCTTGGCCGCGCCGTCGTTGTTGACGGCGGAGCCGGAGATCAGCGCGTAGACCCGGTCGCCGTCGCGGCGGGCGTCGGTGGCCCGTTTGAGGACGACCATGCCGACACCGCTGCCGGGCACGGTGCCGTTGGCCCCGGCGTCGAAGGGGCGGCAGGAGCCGTCGGGCGACATGATGCCCTTCGGTTCGTAGCGGTAGCCGGCCAGGTGCGGGAACTCCAGGTCGACCCCGCCGGCCAGCGCCAGGTCGGAGTCGCCGGTGAGCAGGCTCTGGCGGGCCAGGTGGACGGCGACCAGGGAGGTGGAGCAGGCGGTCTGGACGCCGATGGCGGGCCCGTTCAGGCCCAGCCGGTAGGCGATCCTGGCCGCGAGGTGGTCCTTCTCGTTGGCGAGCACCACGGACAGCAGTCCCTGCTCGGCCACGATCGCCGGGTCGGCCAGCACCTGCTGCTGGAGGTAGTAGTTGAAGCCCGAACCGGCGAACACCCCGACCCGGCCCGGCGGCCGGTCGGTGATCAGGCCGCCGCTCTCCAGGGCCTCCCAGGCGGTCTGCAGCAGCAGCCGGTGCTGCGGGTCCATCAGGTCGGCCTCCCGGGGCGGGATGCCGAAGAACTCGGCGTCGAACAGCTCCGGCCCGTCGAGCAGGCCGCGGGCCGGTACGTAGGCCGGGTCGTCCAGCAGGGCGGCGGGCACTCCGGCCGCCGCCAGCTCCTCGCGGGAGAGGCGGCTGACCGCCACCCGTCCGGCGAGCAGGCCGTTCCAGTACTCGTCGATGTCGGCCGCGCCGGGGAACCGGCCGGCCAGTCCGACGATCGCGATGTCCTGACTCATCTCACCACCCCCGTCATGTCGTTCGCAGATGTTGGGCAAGGGCCTGCACGGTGGGGTACCGGTACAGCTCGGCCAGGCCGACCGTCCGTCCGCCGAGCCGCTTCTGCAGCCGGGACCGGACCATGGCGAGCGTCAACGAGTCGCCGCCGACGTCGAAGAAGGCCTCGTCGAAGCCGAAGTCGTCGGTGCCGAGCACCTCGCTCCAGATGTCGCGGATCAGCTCCTCGGCCTCGTCCCCGAGCTCGGCCTCGGTCCCGAGTTCGGCCTCGGTCCCGAGTTCGGCCTCGTCCCCGAGCTCGGCCGCGGTCCCGACCCGGGCTTCGGCAGCAGGCCCGGCGACGGGCACGTCGTCGGCAACCACCTCGGCCTCGACGGGGACCGCCGCCGGGGCGAAGAGCGCGCCGAGGGCCCGCATGTCCACCTTGCCGTTGCGGTCCAGCGGGAACTGCTCCACCGCGCACCACCGTTGCGGGCGCTCGTACGGGGCCAGGGCCGGCTCGACGGCCGCCCGCACCCGGTCCAGCACGCCGCCGTCGGCCTTGACCGCGGCGCACAGCCGCTCACCTGCCAGCAGGACGACGGCGTCCAGCACCCCGTCCTGCTCCTTGATCCGCCGCTCGACGGCGACGGGTTCGATCCGGTACCCGGCGACCTTCAGCTGCCGGTCGACGCGGCCGAGGAACCTCAGCCGCCCGTCGGCGTCCCAGCGGGCGAGGTCGCCGGTGCGGTACTCGCGCCGGCCGTCCCGCTCGACGAAGGACTGCGCCGTGCGGTCCGGGTCGCCCAGGTAGCCGTCGGCGAGGCCCGCCCCGGCGGCCCGAAGTTCGCCCACCGCCCCGGGGGGCACCGACCGCCCGTCCGGCCCGGTGATCCGCACCTCGGTGCCGTGCACCGGGCGGCCGATCGGGAACGGGTCGGACACCTCGTGCACACCGTCGACGTGGCAGACGGTGGTGAACGTGGTGTTCTCGGTGGGCCCGTAGCCGTTGGTGACCCGCAGCCCGGGCGACTGTTCCAGGACCCGCCGGACGTGTGCGGGCGACACCACGCCGCCGCCGGTGAAGACCTGCCGAAGCCCCCGGAGGGCCTCCGGCCGGTGGTCGGCCACCAGGTGGAACAGGCCCGCCGTCAGCCAGGCGTGGGTGACCCCGGCGGCGGACAGGAAACGGGCCAGGCTGTCGGGCGTGGGCTCCCCGGGCGGGTGGACGACGACGGTCGCGCCGTTCGCCAGCGGCACCAGCAGTTCCAGGGTGGAGGCGTCGAAGGCCAGCGGCGACAGGCGCAGCATCCGCGCGCCCGGCCCGTCGACGGGCCGGTCCGCGGTCGGGTCCCCGGTCACCTCCGTCGTCACGTCCGCGAACAGGTCCGCGAACAGGTCCGCGAACAGGTCCGCGTCGTCCGCCAGGCGCAGTACCGCGCGGTGCGGGACCACCACGCCCTTGGGCACGCCGGTGGTGCCGGAGGTGAAGGAGACGTAGGCCGCCCGCGCGGGATCCGGCCGATGGGCGGCGAGGCCCGTGCCCGGAGCCCCGGCGACCCGGCCGAGGTCGACCGGCGGGCACTGCGGGACGCCGGCGAGGGCCGGGTCGTCCGCCGCCCCGCCGATCCGGGCGCTGGCCGAGACCGCGCCCGCGATCTGGGCGCGCCTGGCCGCCGGGGCGGCCGCGTCGACCGCGACCCAGGTGGCGCCCACGCGCAGGATGCCCAGCACGGCCACGGCCTCGGCCGCCGACCGCGGCAGCTCCAGCACCACCCGGTCACCGGCCCGGACGCCGCAGCCGTGCAGCAGCTCGGCCTGGGCGAGCGCGCACGCCCGCAGGTGGCGGTAGGTCAGGGTGAGATCGGCGTCGGGATCGTGGAGCGCGGGCGCGTCGGGCCGCCGGAGCGCCCGCTGCTCGAAGCGGCTCCACAGGTCGTCCTCGGTCGCGGAGCCCGCGCCGACGGCGCCCTGCCCCTGCCCGAGCTCTCGCAGCCGCTCCAGTTGAGCGGCGGAGAGTCCGGCGATCCGCTCGACGGCGGTCTGCGGCCGGGCCGCGAGTTCGGCCAGGACGGCCTGCAGCGACTCGGCCAGCTCGCCGATCTCGGCGGCGCCCTGCACGGAGGTCGCGTACTCGATGGCCAGCCTGGGCCGCGGCGACCAGGACTGCACGTACAGCAGGGCGTCGAAGGTCGAGCCGGCGCAGTGGCCCTCGTGCACCTGCCAGGTGCCGGCCGCGCTCTCGAAGGCGTCGGGGACCAGCTCGTGGTGGGCGGCGAAGCCGATCTGGGCCACCGGGTTGCGGGTGCCGTCGACCGCCTCGGCCATGGCGGTCACGACCTGGTCGAACGGCAGGTCGGCGTCGGCGAGGGCGTCGGCCAGCGCACCGGCGGTGGCCCGGACGTGCTCCGCGGCCGGGCGGGCGCCGTCGATCCAGCAGCGCACCGGGACGATCCGGGTGCACAGGCCGACGATCTCCTCCGTACCGGCCTCGAACCGGCCCGCGGCGGCCACGCCGACGACGAGGTCGGCGGCGCCGGTGCGGCGCGCGACGGCCAGCGACCAGGCCGCGAGCAGCACCGAGGTGACGGTGGTCCGACAGTGCCGGGCCAGCCGGTCGATGTCCTCGGCCAGGGGCGCCGGGAGGTCGAAGACCAGGCGGGCGCCGTGCCCGTCGGCGCCGGCGGTGCCGGCCGGCTCGGGGCCGCCGGGCAGGGTCGCCACCAGCGGGGCGCCGTCCAGACGCCGTTCCACCCGGTCCCTGGCCGCCCGCACCTCCCCCGCGGCCTCGCGGGCGGCCAGCCGGGCGCCGATCCAGTCGGGCGAGGGCCCGAGCGCGGGCAGGGCGTCCGGCCCGTCCTCGCAGAGCCGGGCGAACTCGCGCCAGAGCACGCCGATGCTCCAGCCGTCGGCCAGCACGTGGTGCACCAGCACCGAGACCAGGGTTTCGGCGCCGGCGCCGGTGCGGACGAACACCACGGGCGGCTGTTCGAAGGGGCGCAGCAGTTCGTCGGCCCGCGCGGCGTACAGCTCGTGCACGGCGCGCACCGCGTCCGTCCCGGCGGGCAGCGTCTGGTGCAGCAGCCTCGGCTCGTGGGAGGCCGGCAGCACCAGCCGCCGCACCCGGTTCCGCTCGCCGGTGAACATGGTGCGCAGCGACTCGTGGCGGGCGGTGAGGGCGCGCAGCGCCGTCCTGGTGCGGGCGAGGTCGAGCGGCACCGGCGGCCGCAGGGTGAACAGCAGCCGGTAGGGCTGGTCCTGGCCGGCCAGGTGGGCGGCGAGCATGGCGCGCTGGCCGGGCAGCACCGGGCGCGGCTCGGGGCCGGCGGCCGGGTCGACGGGGGGCGGCACGCTGGGGACGAAGGTCCGCGCGCCGTCCAGGACCAGGGCCAGCGGGTCCCGGCCGAGGAGGCCGGCGACGTCGACGTCCAGGGCGAGGCGGCGCTGGCCGTGGGCGCCGAGGGCGATCGCCTGGAGCGAGGATCCGCCCAGTGCGGTGAACGACTCGGCCCGGTACCGGGCGCCGGCCTCCTCGGCCGGCAGCCCGAGCACCTCGGCGACCAGCGGCAGCCAGTCGGCCGTCCGCCCGGGGGCGACGGTCATGCCTGGCCGTCCTCGGCGCCGGCGGGCTGCGCGTCGGTCCGGCCGGCGACGGCGAGCAGGTCGCCGTAGCGCGGGTTGTGCAGGACGTCGGCGAGTTCGACGGGGAGGTTGAGCTCCTGGCGGATCAGGGTGCTCAGCCGCAGCGCGCTGAGCGAGTGGCCGCCGAGGTCGAAGAAGTCGTCGTACTCGTGGACCTCGTCGACGCCGAGGACCTCCATCCACAGCTGTTCGAACTCGGCTGTCCAGTCCTGCTCGGTCCGGGGGTTCATCACAGGTGCCTCTCCTTCGCGGTGGCGGGGATGTCGAGGTAGTGCCGGGTGGGGGCGAACGGGTAGCCCGGGGCGGGGACGCGGCTGCGGTCGCGGTCGGCGGCCTCGTCCCAGGGGCCGCCGATGCCGAGTTGCCAGAGCAGGCCGACCGCGCCGAGCATCCGGTCGTAGGCGCTGCTCATCTCGGGCAGTTCGACGTCGTCGAGGCCGGTGCGGGGGAAGACCTGGGTGCCGATCTCCAGCCAGGCGGCCGGCTCGGGGTCGACGGCGGGCGGTGCGAAGGCGCCGTCGCAGGGCTCGTCGAACCGGCCCGCCCAGTAGTCGAGGTCGGCGGACTGCTCGGCGGTGACCGGCGTGCCGTCGACCGGGGAGTACAGGACGGTGCTGGGTGCGGCGGGCCGCGCGTCGGCCGGGCGTCGGCCGAGGGCGAGGTCCACGGCGGTCCCGAAGGTCAGCACCCCGGCCGTGCAGGCGGCGGCGACCGCGCCGGGGCCGTTGCCCGTCAGGGCGACCGGGCGCAGGCCTCGGCGGCCGAGCGCGTCGGTCCAGGCCATCGCGACGGCGAACCGGCCGACCCGCTCCTTGGTCGCCGGGTCGGCGTCCTCGCCCAGCGGGCGCAGGGCGGCGTAGCCCAGGTCGATGATCCGGCGGAAGTGGGGGTCGATGTGGTAGCAGTGCCCGCAGCCGGGCAGTTGCCCGCCACCGGTGAGGTGGTAGGCGACCCCGCGTTCGGCGGCCCGCGGATCGCTCCGGCGCACCGGCAGCAGCGGCTTGCGGTCCTCCTCGGGCATCCGGACGGTGAAGCCGCGCCAGGGGAGTTCGGTCCGGCCGGTGCGCAGGGTGTAGGCGACGTCGCCGAGTTCGTCCGGCGGCAGGTCGGCGAGGAAGTCGTCGACCCGGGTCAGGCTCTCGGTGGCCGCCTCCTCCGTCCTGGCGGAGACCAGCAGCAGTTCGCTGGCCGGGCGGCGGGGGCGCCTGCGGACCGGCTCCGGGGCCTCCTCCAGGACGATGTGGGTGTTGGTGCCGCCGATGCCGAAGGAGCTGACGCCGGCCCGGCGCACCCCGTCGACGGCCGGCCACGGGGTGGCGGTCGCGGGCACGTAGAAGACCGACTTCTCCAGCTCCAGGGCCGGGTTGGGGGCGGTGTAGAGGCCCACCGGCGGGATGGTGCGGTTTTTCAGGGCGAGCACGGTCTTGATCACGGCGGCCACGCCGGCGGCGGTGTCCAGGTGGCCCATGATGGATTTGAGGGCGCCCAGGGCGGCCTTCGGACGGTCGCCCCGGTCGGTGCCGAACACCGAGCGCAGCGCGGCGAGTTCGATGGGGTCGCCGAGCGGGGTCGCGGTGCCGTGGGTCTCGATCAGCCCGATGGTGTCGGGGTCGATGCCGCCGGCCGCGAGCGCGGTGCGGATGGTGGTGGCCTGGCCCTCGACGCCCGGCGCGGTGAATCCGGCCTTGCGGGCGCCGTCGTTGACGGCGGCGGTGCCCGCGATCACGGCGTGGACGGTGTCGTTGTCCCGGATCGCGTCCTCCAGTCGCTTGAGCACCAGTACGCCGCCGCCGTCGGCGTCGGCCGTGCCGTCCGCCGCCACGTCGAAGGTACGGCAGTGGCCGTCCCGGGAGAAGGTGCCGCCGGGGGCGTAGAAGTGGCCCCGCCGGGTGGGCGGGCCGGAGGAGGCGGCGCCGGCGAGGACCATGTCGGCCTCGTAGGTGAGCAGGCTCTGGACGGCCAGGTGGATGGCGACCAGCGAGGTGGAGCAGGCGGTCTGCACCGAGAAGGCGGCGCCCTGGAGGTTGAGCTTGTAGGCGATCCGGGTGGCGGCGTAGTCCTTGTCGCTGGAGGTGAGCACGCCGAGGCCGCCGGCGGACTTCACCGCGCGGGCGTTCGGCCACAGGATGTCGAGCAGGTAGACGTTCATCCCGGTGCCGACGTACACGGCGGTGCGGTTGCCGTCCGCCGCGATCGGCGGGTAGCCCGCGTGCTCCAGCGCGCCCCAGGCGCACTCGAGCAGGATCCGCTGCTGGGGGTCCATCAGGACGGCGTCCTGCGGGGAGTAACCGAACAGCCGGTGGTCGAAGTGGTCGTAGTCGTCGAGGACGGCGCGGGCGGGGATGAAGTTCGGGTTGTCGACGACCTCCTCGGGGACGCCCCAGCCCATCAGTTGCTCGCGCGAGAAGAAGGAGATCGATTCGGTGCCGTTCTCGATGTCCTGCCAGTAGCGGTCGAGGTCCCGTCCGGCGCCGGGGAGCCTGATCCCCATGCCGATGATCGCGATCCGGTCCTGTCCCTGGTCGTCAGACATGCTCGTGCCCCCTGGTGAGTCGGCGTCGTCGGGCGAGTTCGTCGCGGCCGCGCTTGCGCAGCGCGGTCCGGTCGTCGGCGGGCACGTCGGTCGGTGCCTGCCGGAAGTGCGCGGCGCAGTTGGCGACCGTGCCGTGCCGGAAGAGATCGGTGACGGAGAGTTCCAGCCCGGTCTGCGCCATCCGCTCCCGGACGGTGATCAGCGCGAAGCTGCTGCCGCCCACGTCGAAGAAGTTGTCGGTGGGTTCGAGGTCGGGCCGGCGCAGCACCTCGGCCCAGATCTGCCGGATCCGCGCGGTGAGGGAGTCCCCGCCGGTGGCCGGGGCGCCGGACGGGGCGGCGGTCGGGACGGCGGCGCGCACCGCGGGCGCGGTGGCGTGCTCGGCGAGCAGGCGCCGCCGGTCGACCTTCCCGTTGGGGTTCAGCGGGACGCGCTCCACCGGCACGATCCGGGACGGCACCATGTAACCGGGCAGCTCGTCGCGGACCGCGGCGCGCAGCTCGCGCTCCCCGCCCGCCCCGGGGTCGGCGCAGACGAACGCGATCAGCTCCTCGGCCTCGACCACGGCCACGCACTGGCGCACCCCGGGACGGCGCAGGAACGCCGTCTCGACGTCGGCGAGTTCGACCCGGTGGCCGCGCACCTTCACCTGGGTGTCCTCCCGGCCGATGTAGACCAGCCCGCCCTCGGGGGCCCAGCGGACGATGTCCCCGGTCCGGTAGAGCTCGCCGGGGGCGTACGGGTCGGCGCCGAAGCGCGCCGTGGTGAGTTCGGGCTCGCCGATGTACCCCGCGGCGACCAGCTCGCCGGCCAGGTACAGCTCGCCGGGTACGTCGATGCCGGTGGGCCGCTGCCGGTCGTCGAGCACGTAGCAGCGGTTGGCGGGCAGCGGCACGCCGATGCTGCCCTCGCGCACCCGGCCCAGGTCCGCGGCCGGCACCTCGACGACGGTGTTCACGATGGTGGCCTCGGTGACGCCGTACATGTTGACGAAGACCGCGGGCAGCCGCTCGGGGTCGACCAGCGCGGCCAGCCGGGACCAGCTCAGCGCCTCACCGACCAGGACCACGTAGCGCACCGGGGACCGGTCGGCGTCGAGGGTGTCGAAGAACGGCGGCAGGACCCGGTACAGCAGGCTCGGCGTGAGGTTGACCACCGTGACCCGTTCGGCGTGGATCAGCCGGGCCAGGCGGGCCGGGTCGAGCACGTCCTCCTGGTCGGCGACGACCAGGCGGCTCCCGGTGGTCAGCGCACCGAGGATCTCCAGGACCGAGACGTCGAAGGAGAAGTTGTGCGCGGCCAGCCAGGTGTCACCGCCGTCGGTGGCCAGGCCGCACGGGCGCGGGCCGAACAGGGCGTCCAGGCCGCGGTGGCGCACCATCACGCCCTTGGGGACCCCGGTCGAGCCGGAGGTGTACATCACGTAGGCGATGTCCGACGGGTCGGGCCACGCGGTCGGGGGTTCGGGTGCTTCGTCGGTGTGCCGGGCGTCCAGCCGTACGGTGCCGCGGCCCTCGGTGAGCTGCCGGGCGAGGTCGGCGGTCTCCTCCTCCACCAGGACGACGTCCGGTTCGGCGCTGTCCAGGATCAGCTCCAGGCGCCGGCGCGGGTGCGCGGGGTCGAGCGGCACGTAGGCGCCGCCGGCCTTCCACGTGCCGAGGATCGCGGCGAGCATCGCCGGGGAGCGGCCGAGCAGCAGTCCGACCCGGCTGCCGGTGCGCACACCGGCCCGGCGCAGCCCGGCGGCGATCCGGGTGGACCACTCGTCGAGCTCCCGGTAGCTGGTCCGCTGCCCGCGGTGCACCAGCGCCACGTGGTGCGGCGCGGCGGCGGCGTGCTCGCGGAACAGCCGCAGGACGGACGGGCGGTCGCCCGGCGGCGGCTCGACCGGCGGGTTCCAGCCCTCGGTGAGCAGCCGGTGCTCCTGCGCGTCCACCATGGTGGGCTCGCCGCCCGGCCCGGCGACCAGGGACTCCAGCAGGGCGTGGAAGTGCGAGACCAGGCCGGCGACGGTCGCCCCGTCGAACAGCTCGGTGCTGAAGTCGGCCCGCAGGAACGGCGACCGGGTGGAGACGTCCAGGGTCAGGCCGAGGTCGAAGCGGGCCGCCTCGATCTCCACGTCCACCTCGGACACCGTCAGCCCGGTGAAGTCCGGGACGGTGAAGGTGAAGTTCTGCACCGTCAGCATGGTCTGGAAGACGGGGGCGTGGCTGAGCTGGCGCTCCTCGCCGACCGCCTGGACGATCCGCTCGAACGGCACGTCCTGGTCGCCGAGCGCGGTCAGCGCGGTCCGCCACGTCCGGGTGACCAGGTCGGCGAAGTCGGGTTCGCCGGTCAGGTCGACGCGGACGGGCAGCGTGTTGACCAGACAGCCGACCAGCTGCTCCTCCGCCTCGTCCAGCCGGTTGGCCACCGGGACGCCGATCACCACCTCCGACTGGCGGGCGTGCCGGGAGAGCACCCTGGCGTAGGCGGCGAGCGCCACCGCGAACAGGGTGACCCCGTGCTCCTTGGCCCAGCCGGTGAGGCGGTGGACCAGCTCGGGGTCCACCGGCCGGCGCAGCACCGAGCCCTGGTGGGTCAGTACGCCGGGCCGGGGGCGGTCGGTGTGCAGGGCGAGCTTCGGGGCGCCGGCCAGCAGTTCGCGCCAGTGCTCCAGGCGCCGGGTGTGCTTCTCCCACAGGGTGCGCTGGGCCTCGGCGTACTCCAGGTAGGAGGTGGCCGGTGCGGCCGTCTCCCGGCCGTTGTACTGCGCCGCGAGGTCGTCCAGCAGCAGCCCCACCGCCCATCCGTCGCAGGCGATGTGGTGCACCAGCACGACCAGGGCGTGCCGGTCGGCGTCCCAGGAGACGATCGTGGCCCGCAGCACCTGGCCGGCGGCCAGCGCGAACGGCCTGCGGGCCTCGGTGGCCACCAGGTCGCGGAGCTGCCGGTCCTGGGTCGCGCGGTCGGCCGGCGGGTGCTCGACGAGCGTGATCCCCGGTTCCGCCGCGTCGTTGACCAGTTGCGTCAACTCGCCGTCCCGGACGGCGAACCCGGTGCGCAGCACGGCGTGCCGGGCGGTCACGGCGCGGACCGCCGCGGCCAGCCGCTCGCGGTCCAGCGCGCCGGTCATCCGCAGGGCGAACGCCACCACGTAGGCGGGGTTGCCGGGTTGCAGTTCGTTGAGGAAGTAGAAGCGCTCCTGGGTGAACGAGGCCCTGCCGCTGCCGGTCATACCGCTCCTCCCGTGTCCATGACGGCCTGCCGGCGGGCGGTGCCCGCCAGGGTGTCGGCGCTGCGCCGTGCGGCGGGCCCGATCAGCGCGGCCGCGGCGAGCATCAGCCCGGCGATCGCGATCCAGCCCCAGAAGCCCGCCGCGATGACCAGGCCGGAGTAGAGCGCCGGCCCGGCGATGTTCTGGGTCGCCACGTGCAGGTCGAAGGCGCCGAGGTACTCGCCCTCGGCGTGCTCGGGGGCCAGCCCGAAGGCGAGACCCCAGGCCGAGGCGGACTGCGTCACCTCGGCGACCGAGAGCATCAGGGCGGTCGCGACGACGGCCACCGTGGCCGCGGCCGGGTCGTGCCACAGGGCGGTGACGGAGGCCGCGGCGCAGGCCGCGGCGATCCACAGTCCGGCCCGGCGGGCCGTGGCGGCGGCGCCCGGCACCGTCTCGGCGCCCTTGCTCGCCCGTACCTGGAAGAGGATCACGAAGGCGGTGTTGACCACCAGGAGCAGCGGCACCAGGAACGGCCGGACCGCGGCGCGTTCCAGGGCCCACAGCGGCAGCACCACCATGAGCAGGCTGATGTGCGAGGCGAGCACCGTCGACAGGCCGACCACGCCGAGGAAGCGCAGGTCGCGCACCGCGCTGAAGAGCCGCGACCGCTGTTCCGGGTCGCCGGGCGGGCCCTCCGGCAGGCGGGTCACCAGCAGGGCGGCGAGGCCGAGCAGGACGGCCGCCACCCCCGGGATCAGCACCAGCAGCCGGGAGCTGAGCGCGGCCGCGGCGGCGATGCCGATGCCGGCGCTGAAGCCGACGTTGAACACCGTCCGCATGGTGGCGTTCAGCCGGACGCGTTCGCCCTCCGGGATCACCGTGGCCAGCAGCGCGTTCTCGGTCGGGCCGATCCCGTAGTCCAGGAACCCGACCAGGGTCACCAGGACGTAGAACTGGACGGCGTTGCCGACCGCGGAGTACAGCCCGAAGCCGGCGGCGACCGCCGCGAAGAGCAGGAAGAGCAGGGTCCGCTTGCGCACCCGGTCGGCGATCATGCCGAACAGCACCGAGGAGAGCAGGCCGGCGAAGCCCGCCATCGACAGGCCGATGCCGACCTCGGCGGCGCTCAGCCCGACGTGCAGGGTGAAGTAGACGATGCTGCCGCTGAGGAAGACGCCCTTGCCGGTCGCCTCGGCGAAGCGGATCGCCAGCAGTCGCCGCCGCAGGGCGTCGGCGGGGATCAGCCGGCCGAGCAGGCCGGTGGGGGCGTTCGGGGCACTCTCGGGGCCCGCGGTGCTCGGGGTGTTCTCGGGTCCGGCCACGTCAGTACTCACCGCGCCCGTAGGCGAGGAGCGTGGCGACCCGCTCCGGCTGGGGTGCGCGCGCGGCCCCGAGCGGGGCGAGCACCCGCGCCCAGCCGTCCAGCCGCTCCGGGTCGAGCCCGGTGGCGGCCGCGAGCCCGTCCCGACGGCGCACCATGTCCGCCAGGTCCGCGCCCTCCAGGACGTAGTCGGCCGCGTCGAAGCAGCGCTCGCCGACGCAGGCGATCGGACTGCGGGCCACCAGGCCCCTGCGGTCCGAGGCGAGCACATTGCCCAGGTGCAGGTCGCCGTGGAGCAGCACCCGCTCGGGTGCGGTGGCGAGCAGCCGTCCGGCGATCGCCCTCGCCTCCGTCAGTTCGGCACCGCCCTGCTCGGCCCAGCCGAGCATCATGGCGAGCCAGTCGGCGGCCTCGCGCGGCGCGCTGGCCGGGTCGCCGGCCGTGTGCAGGTCGTCGAGGAACCGCGCGTAGTCGCCCGCGGACGGCGGCCGCGGCAGGTCCTCCACCGGGGTTCCGGGGCGGACCGCCTCCAGCAGCGCCGCGCCGCGGCTGCTCCCGTGCACCTGGGGCACCCGGCCGCTGGGCGCGAACTGCCGCAGCATCGCGACCTCCTCGGCCAGCGCGTAGGCGTCGGGCGCGAGTTTCAGCTCGGCCTCGCCCATCGGTCCCGTACAGGCGACCAGCACGGAGGTCACCGCCGACGAGAAGTCGACGCCGACCACCTCGCCGATGTCGAGTTCCCACTCCCGGGCCAGACCGGCCACCTGTTCCGGCAGCGAACCCACCCAGCGATGGTTCACCTTTCCCCGGCGCATGAAGTCGGCGATCGCCTGCAATCGCCCGGTTATCAACTCCAAATCCAGCAAAGGGGACACCCCTTCCTCGAGTCGCTTCCTGGTTGGTCGGACGGGTGGGACGGCCGAGCGGTCCCGCCCCGCTGGCCATCGCCACGGGAACAGCGTCCGGCAGGGCCGTGCAAGGCCGATGGAATGCCGGTGCAAATCCTGTTGAATACGCCCGGCCGGGGTTTCCACCCGCGTCAACAACCCTTGACGATGACCGTTCACATAGGTTCAATTTCCCCCGCGGCCACGGCCTCCCGGGGGAAGAAATGACAGAAACCACCGTCTTTTTCGGCGTGCTCGGGCCCGTCGAAGTCCGTGTCGACAGCGCGACCGTCGCGCTGCCGTCGCGGGTCAGAGTCCTGCTCGCGGCGCTGCTGTGCCGTCCCAACCGGACGGTCAGCGTCGACGAGCTCACCGACATCGTGTGGAGCAACGAACCACCCGCCGCGCCGGCCACCCTGCGCAGCCATGTCCTGCGCCTGCGGCGCCTGTTGGGCACCGCCTCCGACCGGGTGGTGACCACCGGACCCGGGTACCGGATCGAGATCGGCCCGCGGACCGAACTCGACACCCTGGTCTTCACCGAACACTGCGAATCGGCCCGCGACGCCGCGCGCTCCAGCGACTGGCCCGCCGTCTGGACGGCCGCCTCGGCCGCCCTGGGCCTGTGGCGGGGCGCGCCGCTGGCCGACGTCAACTGCGACCGGCTGCACCGGGACGAGGCGCCGGGCTGGGCCCAGTCCCGGGTCGAGGTCACCGAGCTGGCCGCCCGGGCCGGTCTGGAACTGGACCGCGCGGCCGAGTCCGTGCTGCTGCTCAACCGGCTGGCCACCGAGGAACCGCACCAGGAGGGCGTGCACGCCCTGCTGATCGAGGCCCTCGCGGTCGCCGGCCAGCGGGCCGAGGCGCTGGCCGTCTACCGGCGGCTGCGCACCGCGCTCGCCCGCGACCTGGGCATCGAGCCGGGCGCCCGGATCGCGGCCGCCCACCAACGGGTGCTGCGCTCGGGCGGCGACTCCCCCGCCCGGCGCGGCGCGGCGAACCGGACGGCCGCACCGGCACGCGCCCTGCCGGACCGCGCCGACGCCACGGCCCTCGCGGCGGTCACCGACTCCTTACCGGACGGACCGGGCCCGGCGCCGCGCGAACCGGGGCCCGGGCCCGCCGAGCAGGTCACCGTCCTGCGTCAACTCCCCGCCGACCTGGCCACCTTCAGCGGTCGCACGGAGGAACTGCGGACCCTCCTGACCCCGGTCGTCCGGCCCTCCAGCTCCGCCGCCACCGTGCTGGTCACCGCGATCGAGGGCATGGCCGGGGTCGGCAAGACCCAGCTGGCCGTCCACGCGGCGCACGAACTCGTCCGGGCCGGCCGGTTCAGCAGGCTGCAGCTGTACGTCAACCTGCGGGGCTTCGACCCCGACCGGCCCCCGGCCGACCCCTCCGACGTCCTGGACGGCCTGCTGCGCGCCCTCGGCGTCGACCGGTCGCTGATGCCCGAGGGCCTGGACGCCCGCGCGGCACTCTTCCGCGACCGCCTGCACGGCCGGGAGGCGCTGCTGCTGCTCGACGACGCGGCCGACGCCCACCAGGTCCGCCCGCTCATCCCGGCCGACCCCGGCTGTCTGGTGCTGGTCACCAGCCGGCGCAGCCTGGCCGGGCTGGACGGCGCCCGGTCGCTGCCGCTCGCCACCCTGGCCCCGGCCGAGGCCCTGCAACTCCTGGCCGCCGGCGTCGGCGCCGAACGGGTCGCCGCCGCCCCGGCCGACGCGGCCCAGGTCACCCGCGCCTGCGGACAGCTGCCGCTGGCCCTCACCCTCGCCGCCGCCCGGCTGCGGGCCCGCCCGGCCTGGCACCTGGCGGACCTCGTCGACTACCTGAAACCGGGCGGGATCCGTGCGCTGACCGCGGGCGACCGCTCGCTGCACGCCAGCTTCGACCTGTCCTACCGGGGCCTGCCCGAGGAGGCCCGCCGGGTCTTCCGGCTACTGACCGTCCATCCGGGCCGCGAGTACACGGCGCACGCGATCGCCACCCTGGCCGGCCTCGACCCGGCCGGCGCCCGCGAGACGCTGGAACTCCTGGTGGACGAACACCTGCTGATCCAGGACACCCCGGCCCGGTACCGGCTGCACGACCTGCTGCACGCCTTCGCCGGGGAACTCACCGAGGGCGGCGCCGCCGACCGCCAGGCCCTGGAACGGCTCACGGTCTGGTACTGCCACACCGCCCGCGCGGCGGACGAGCTGCTGCGCACCCGCGCGTCGGCGGTCCGCTCCCGCTACGCCCCGCCGCTCCCCCCGCCGGTGCTGCCGGCCCTCCGGTTCCCGGACTACGACCGGACGCTGGCCTGGCTGGACACGGAACGCGCCAACCTCACCGCGGTGCTCGCCCGCGCCGCCGAACAGGGCCTGGGCCCGCTCGTCGCCGCGCTGACGCTCTCGCTCAGCTGGTACCTGCGCACCCGCGGGCCCTCGTCCAGCCTGCTGCTCTCCGTCCTGCGCACCACCCAGGCCACCGTCAACCCGGAGGCCGACCCGGCGCTGGCCGCCCGGGTGCTCACCGAACTCGGCGACTACCACGCCCTCACCCGCCGCTACCAGGACGCCGTCCGCCACCACGAGCGGGCCCTGGAGCTGCACCGGGCCAACCACGACCGGGACGGCGAGGCCGCCACCCTGCTCAGCCTCGGCAGCGCCCACGACCGGCTGGACCACCCGCAGGACGCGATCCGGTGCTGGCGGCAGGCCCAGGCGCTCTTCGCCGAGCTGGACAACCGGCTCGGCACGGCCACCTGCCTGGTGAACCTGGCCCGGGCCCACCGCTCACTGGAGCGGTACGACGAGGCCATCGCGCACGGCCTGGCCGCGCTGGCGGCCTTCCGCGGCCTCGACGACGAGCAGGGGCAGGCGAAGGCGCTGGCCGGACTGGGCGAGTTCCACCAGCTGCTGGACCGCGACCGGGAGGCCGTCGGCTTCCGGCGCCGCGCCCTGCTGCTGTACCGGCGGGCGGGCAACCGCTACGCCGTGGCGGACCTGCTGGACGGCCTCGGCACCTCGTACGCCCGGCTCGGGCGGCTGGACCAGGCCGTGCGGGCCTGGCGCGGGGCCCACGCGATCCTGGTGGACATGGCGCACCCGCGTGCCGCCGCGATCGAGCGGCAGCTGGCCGAGGCGGCCGGGCGGGAGGGGAGCCGCCGTCCGGCCCAGCGGTCGTACGCGCGTTCGCGGTAGGCGTACCCGCGCTCGCGGAAGGCGCACCCGCGCTCGCGGTAGGCGTACGCGCGGATCGGGCGGGGCTCTCCTTCCGGAGAGACCCCGCCCGATGCGTCTCGGAGCGCGTGCTCGGTCAGCGCTGGCTCATCATCGGCGGCGGCGGGCGGCCGGCTTCGGCAGCGCCGCCCGGTCCAGCTTGCCGTTGCGGGTCAGCGGCATGGCCGCCAGCACCACCGTCCTCGACGGCACCATGTAGCCGGGCAGCACCTCGGCCAGGTGCGCCGTCAGATCGGCCGGCACCTGCTGGTCCGCCGTCACCAGGTAGGCCACCAGGGCCGGGACGGCGCCCAGGTCCTCGCGCAGCAGCACCGCGGCCTCCGACACCGCCGGGTGGCCGCACAGCACCGACTCGATCTCACCCAGTTCGATCCGCAGGCCGCGCAGCTTGACCTGGTGGTCGAGCCGGCCCAGGAACTCCAGCCGCCCGGCGGCCGTCCACCGCGCCAGGTCGCCCGTGCGGTACAGCCGCGCGCCCGGCTCGGTGCCGAAGGGGTCCGCCACGAACCGTTCGGCGGTCAGGTCCGGCCGCCCGACGTAGCCGCGGGCCAGCCCCACCCCGCCCAGGTACAGCTCGCCCGGCGTGCCGATCGGCACCGGCTCGCGGGCGGCGTCCAGCACGTAGGCCGTGGTGTTGGCGATCGGCACGCCGATCGGGACACCGCCCTCGGGGTCGTCGTCCCGGCAGGTCCAGTGCGTCACGTCCACCGACGCCTCGGTCGGGCCGTAGAGGTTGTGCACCTCGGCCCCGCTGCGCGCCCGGAACCGCCGGACGACGGCGGAGGTCAGCGCCTCGCCGCTGCACACCACCCGGCGCAGCGCCGTGCAGCCGGACAGCCCCGGCTCCTCGGCGAAGACCGCCAGCATCGAGGGCACGAAGTGGGCGGTGGTGACGCCCTGCGCCCCCATCACCTCGGCCAGGTACGCCGGGTCCCGGTGCCCGTCGGGCCGGGCCATCACCAGCCGGGCGCCGGCCAGCAGCGGCCAGAAGAACTCCCAGACCGACACGTCGAAGGTGTACGGCGTCTTCTGCAGCACCACGTCGTCCGGGGTCAGGCCGTACTGCCGCTGCATCCACAGCAGCCGGTTGACGATGCCCCGGTGCGGGATCGCCACGCCCTTGGGCCGCCCGGTGGAGCCGGAGGTGTAGATGACGTACGCGAGGTCGGCGTCCGAGGGCTCGCGGGTGGGGGCGGGAAGCGGTTGCGCGGGCAGCGGTTCGGCGGGCGGGGCGCCCCCGTCGAGCGGCAGCAGCACGGCCGCGGTGCCGGCGAACAGCGGGGCGAACCGCTCGTCCGTCAGCACCACCGCCGGCCGGGCCTCCTCCAGGATCGCGCCGATCCGCGCGGGCGGGTGCTCGCAGTCCAGCGGCAGGTAGGCGCCGTCCGCGAGCAGGATGCCCAGCAGGGCCACCACCAGCGCCACCGAGCGCTCCGCGCAGACGGCGACCACCGCGTCCGGTCCCACGCCGTGGGCGCGCAGGCACCGTGCCAGGTCCCGGGCCCTGGCGACGAGTTCGGCGTAGTCGATCTCCTCGGTCCCGTCGGTCTCGTCGCGCACGGCGATCGCCGCCGGAGTGCGGCGGGCCCGGTCGAGGATGTGCTCGTGCAGTCGGCGCGGTGGCCCGTAGTCGGTGGCCGTCCCGGTGAACCCGAGCAGCCGGGCGCGCTCGGCCTCGGGCAGCAGCGCCAGTCTGCCGACCGGGAGGTCGGGGTGGGCGAGGGCGGATTCGGCGAGACGGGCCAGCCGCAGTCCGGCCGCGACGACCGTCTCCCGGTCGTGGCGGTCGGCGCGGTACCGCAGCTCCCCGGCCAGGCATCCGTCCGGACCGACGTCCGGACCGCCGTCCGGACCGCCGTCCGCGCTCCGGGCGAGACGCAGTTCCAGGTCGTACCGCGCACCGGCGCCGGGCTCCGGCTCGCCCGGCCGGGTCACCAGCACCTGGCAGGGGTCCGGCGGCGCGGAGCCGTCCGCCGATCCGGCCGGCGCCGCCAGTTCCAGGATCCGCGCGGTCGGCACGTCCTGGTGGAGTTCGGCCTGCCGCAGGTCGGCGGCGGTGGCGCGGAGCCGGTCGCGGAAGCCGGTGCCCGGGGTGAGGACGGCGCGCAGCGGGACGGTCCCGGCGGCGCGGCCGCCGGCCCGCGGCACGGCGAGCACCACGTCGTCCTGGGCGCAGCAGCGGTGCAGCAGGACCTGCGTCAGGGTGACCAGGACGTCGAACGGGCGGCAGCCCTCGGCGGCGGCGAGCTTGTCGATCGCGCCGACCAGGGGCGCGGGCAGGGCGAACGGGACCGTCCCGGTGCCGCCCGCTTCTGCGGCTCCCGCAACTCCTGCGGATCCGAAGAGCCCCGGCAGGCTCGACCTCGCGGGCGCGCCCGCGAGGTGTTCCGCCCAGAACTGCTCGCCCGCGCCGACCGGACGGTGGGAACCGTTCGGGTCGCTGGGACCACTCGAAAGGTTCGGATGAATCGGATGAATCGGATGAATCGGGTGATGCGGATCGCGCGGATCACGCGGATCACGCGGATCACGCGGATCGCGCAGGTCGTTCGAAAACTCGCGTGCATTCTCCAGGCTCATGAGGCCCCCATGTCAGATGAACATGACTGAGCAGACAGGGAATTCACAAGGCGGGAAGACGGGAATCCGACTCCGGGCGGGACCGGGTGGCAGAATCGACGACGGTCGGCTGCGGGATTCCCCCATGCTCTTTCACCCTAGCCAGGCGGAGCCAGTACGAACAAGAAGCCGTGGAGTGTGACCTGCGTCACGAGTCCGCCGCGCGATTTCCCTCGCCCCGCCACGGCACGACGACGTCGCTGTTTGACCGGTTCTGCACTGCCCGACCCTGATCGTCCGTGCCAGGCTCGGCAGTGACCGGCCGCGTTCGGCCGGGGTGGTGCCTCCGGCGTCTCGCGCGCGTCCGCTGTCGCCGCGTCACACGCAGAGGAAGAGGTGAGGTGCATTGGTCACCCTCAGGACGACACTTCGCAGCACAGCCGCCGCCGCGGCCCTGGTCGCCGGCCTGGCCACCGTCGGATCCGGGGCGGCGCACGCCGTCGGCTGGCCGCCGCTCCACGAGGGCGGGTACCTGTACGTGGGCGCCCACGGCACGGGGGCGGTGACCACGGTGGACCTGACGGACTTCGGCACCTGCCACACCCTGGCGGCGCCCGTCCGGTCCGTCCAGATCGCCTCCGGCTCCGCCTCCGTGGTGCTCCACACCGGGACCGGCTGCACCGGCGCCCACCCGTGGGCCACCGGGTCACTGGCCCAGGCCGACCTCCCGACGGCCGCGCTGAGCTACCGGGTGGTCCCGGCCTGACGGCCCCGTGAGCGTCCGGCTCCCGCCCTGTCGGCGTGCTGTCCGCCGGACCGGCGTACGGTCCGCCAGGCTGGGGGCCGGGCACTCGCCCGCAGTCGCCGCAGTCGCGAGAAGGGGACGGTCACATGGTCGGTCCGGGAACAGCACGCCGGGGCCGCGCGCAGGCGCAGGAGACGGTGGCGGCAGCCCTGGACCGGGCCGCCGCGACCGGCCACCTCAACGCCTTCATCACGCTCGACGCCGAAGGGGCACGGGCGGAGGCGGCCCGTCACGACGAGCGCGGCGGCCCGACCCGCCGCTGGTGCCTCGTCGTCAAGGACAACGTCCATGTCGCGGGCCTGCCCAACTCGGCGGGCAGCCCCGCGCTCGCCGACTTCGTCCCGGCCACCGACGCGCCCGTCGTCACCGCGCTGCGCGCGGCGGGGGCGATCGTCCTGGGCAAGACGAACATGCACGAGCTGGCCATGGGGGTCACCTCCTGCAACCCCACCTTCGGCGCCGTCGGCAACGCCACCGACCCCGCCCTGTTCGCGGGCGGCAGCAGCGGCGGAACGGCCGCCGCGGTGGCCGCGAACATCGCCGACGCCGGCCTCGGCACCGACACCGGCGGGTCGATCGGCATCCCCGCCGCACTCAACGGGATCTACGGCCTGCGTCCGACCGCCGGACGCTACCCCTCGGCGGGTGTCACACCGCTGTCGGTCACCCGCGACACCCCCGGACCGATGGCCCGGACCCTGGACCGGGTCATCGCCCTGGACACCTTCGTCACCGGCGGCCGGACGGCGGACGCCGCTTCACCGACCCTGCCCCCCGAGCGCACCGTCCGGCTGGGCCTGCCGCGACACGTGTTCACCGAGGACCTGGAGGCCCCGGTCCGCGCGGCCTGGGAGGCCGCCGTCGACCGCCTCACCACGGCGCGCACCACCTGGGTCCCCGTCGACACGGCGCACCTGGTCGCGTACGACGCCCGGATCGGGATCCACCTCGTCCTCGGGGAGTTCGCCGCCGCCTTCGACCACTACCTCGCCGAGCACGACGCCGGGCGCACCGTCGCCGAGGTGCTCGACGCGGCCGGCGACCCGGCCGTCGCGGAACTGCTCAAGGCCGCCGCCCTCCCCACCGGCCCCGGCTACCCGGGGCCCGCCGCCCTGCGGCGGGCGGTCGCCGAGCGCCGCGCCATGCAGGCCGCCTACGCCGAACTCTTCGCGGCGAACGACCTGGACGCGATCCTCAGCCCCACCGTCCCGGTCTGCGCCCGGCCCCTGCACCGCCACGAAGACACCCTCCCCCTCAACGGCCGCGAGGCACCCACCTTCGCCACCCTGATCCGCAACACCTCCCCCGGCGCCACCGCCGGCCAGCCCTCGATCACCCTCCCCCTCCCCGTCGACGACTCACCCCCGGTCGGCCTCCAACTCGTCGGCCCCCGCGGCGGCGACCGGGCCCTGCTGGCCGTGGCCACCCTGATCGACGCCCTCCTGCGTCCGGGCCCGATGGAGTAGCCGGGCGGGCAGTCAGGCGACGGTGATGACGACCTTGCCGAAGGGGTTGGTGCGGTCGTAGTGGTCGTAGGCGGCCGCGGCCTCCTCGAAGGGGAAGACGCGGTCGACGACGGGGCGCAGGGTGTGCTCGGCGACGAACGCGTTCATCGCCGCGAACTGGGTGTGGCTGCCGACGGCCACCGTGCGGACGGTGGCGGCGACGGAGAAGAGCAGACGCGGGTCGAGGGGGGTCCAGTCGCCGGAGACGGAGCCGACGAGGGCGAGGTGGCCGTCGAGGGCGAGCGACTTCACCGACTGCTCCAGCGATCCGGCGGTCTCGACGACCCGGTCGACGCCGCGCCCGCCGGTCAGTTCCCGGACGGCGGTGTGCCAGTCGGGCCGGTCACGGTAGTTGACCACCTCGTCGGCGCCCAGCTCGCGCAGCCGCTGCTCCTTCTCGCGGCTCCCGGTCGTGGCGATCACCCGGGCGCCCAGCCGGCGGGCGAACTGCACGGCGAACAGGGACACGCCCCCGGAGCCGGTGGTCAGCACGGTCTCCCCGGGCCGCACGCCGTGGCCGTCGCCGGTCAGCGCGTTCCAGGCGGTGAGCCCGACGCAGGGCAGGGTGGCCGCCTCCGGGTAGGAGAGGTGGGCGGGGACCGGCAGCAGCGCCTCCTCGGGGAGCACGGCCAGCTCGGTCAGCATCCCGTCCAGGGACCCGCCCAGCTGCGGGAGGAGGTCCGCCGCCAGCCGACCGTCCCGCCAGTGCGGGAACAGGGTGGCGGTGACCCGGTCCCCCGGCCGCGCCCACCGGACGCCCGGTCCGACGGCCACCACCTCGCCCGCGCCGTCCGAGACCGGGACGACGTCCGGCTTGACCGGCAGGACGTACTGCCCGCGCAGCACCAGCAGTTCCCGGAAGCTCAGCGAGACGGCGCGCACCGCGACCGCGACCTCCCCCGGCCCGGGGGTGCGCGGCGCGGCCGTGCGCAGGGTCAACCGGTCGAGGCCGCTGCCCTCGCCGAGGTGGTAGCTGCGCACCGTCGACGGAAGCGCGGCGGTGGCCGCCGGGGCGGTCGTGGTGGTGTTCATGGTCGGTCCCCCGTGGTGAGGCGTTCGGTGTGTGCCACCACCGTGCCCGGACCGCGTACTCACCTCAATTCCCGCCGGGGTATGAGGATCCGCGCCCTCCCGCACGTCTCCGCGTCCGGCTCGCGATCGCGGTCGCGGTCGCCGTGCGCCGGAAGTCGACGCTGGCGACGTCCGGCGCACGGCGCACGGCGCACGGCGCGCGGTCGGGACGACCCGCTGTCAGGACTGCGCCGCGGCCCCGGGGTGGGCGGTGTGCCAGGCAGCGGTGAACAGGGCGGGCAGGGGGCGGCTGGGGACGAGCACGGTGTGGGCGGTGCTCGCGCGAGTCGGGTCGGCCGGGAGGTGGGCGAGGTGGGCGGCCTCGACGGGCAGGCGGGGGGTCTTCAGCTCCAGCCACGGGCCGGGGAGGAAGAGGCCGCGCCCGGCGCGGGACCGGCGGGCGGTGACCACCAGGCCGGTGGCGTGGAGCTGCTGCTGGGCGGCCTTCAGCGCGGCCGCCGACCAGCCCGTCCACTGCCGGATGTGGCGGTCGGTCGGGTCGGGCAGGGCGAGCAGCATCAGGTGGAGCGCGGCCGGGTCGGCGGGAAGGCCCAGGGCGGCGGCGCAGGCGGCGACGACGTCCGGGGCGCTGCGGCGCGGGTCCTGTTCCCAGCCGGGGGTGCGGTCGGCGTCGGCGGCGAGGTGGCGGCCGAGCGCCGCCAGGTCTCCGGACAGCAGGATGCGCAGGTCGGTGAGGGCGGGCAGGCCGGAGCCGGACGGCAGGACCTGCGAGGGCTTCAGGCCGTCGTAGTAGTCGTCGAGCGCGTCGAGCACCGGGTCGTCGGCACCCGTGAGCTGCTCGGGGCGCACCAGGACGTGCCACCGGCCGGCTGCCGCCTCGTCCACCACCTCGACTCCGCGCAGGCCGGTCGGCGGGGGTTCCGGACGGCCGGTGGCGGTCCGGCGGTCGACGGAGAAGACCCGCCACGCGGGTGCGTCGTCACCCGGCGGGGCGCCGACGCGCAACGGGGCGCCGACGCGCAGCGCGGCCTCGGCGAGGGCGGGCCGCAGCGGGTGGCCGGCGGGGGTGCGGTAGGCCAGCCACGCCATCGCGTACGGCGAGGCGTACGGCGCGGGCGCGTGGTCGGGGCCGGAGTCCGGTGCGAGGGCGGCGGCCAGCAGGGCCTCCGGGCGGCGGCAGCGCCGGCGCAGCCCCTCCGGGACCGGGTCGACCGCGGGCCCGGGGCCGGTCGGCGCCCAGTCGCCCGTGGGGAAGCGGATCTCCCGTCCGGCGAGGGCCAGCAGCTCGGCATCGACCGGCGGCGCACCGTACCGCTCCTGCCACCAGGCCACCGCCCGCTCCAGGTCCGGCCCGTGCGTCCACAGCCGCTCCGGCTCGACCGGCACCAGTCGGTCGCGGAACTCCCGGACGGCGTCGGCGCCGATCCGGCCGGTGACGGCCTTCTCGGCGGCGCTCCGGTGGTCCCGGAAGGTGCGGACGGCGAGCAGGGCGCCCGCCTCGGCCGTCGTCAGCGCGAGGAGCCGGGCCAGCCGCTCGGCCGCGTCGGGCCGAGCGGGCAGCGGACCGCGTTCGGCGAGCAGCTTCAGGTAGTCGTTCAGCAGGTCGGGGACGATGTGCGCGGACAGGTCGGTGCGGTTCTGCAGCTCGCAACCGGCGGCGGCCAGCGGGCCGTCGTCGGGGAAGGTGCCGCCGGGGGCGTATTCCAGCAGTTCGGCGCGGTTGAAGCTGCTGTGGAGGACGACCGCCGTCGAGAGCGCCGTCCGGAAGACGTGGCCGGCCGGCGGGGTGGGCCCGTGCCCCGGGCGTC
The DNA here is from genome assembly GCA_000719695.1 of Streptomyces sp. NRRL F-6131. Lineage (GTDB taxonomy): Bacteria > Actinomycetota > Actinomycetes > Streptomycetales > Streptomycetaceae > Kitasatospora. Next base: position 108,768 of record JOHN01000012.1, on the reverse strand, counting down.
CGAGGGTGACGGTGCGCCAGCGGCCCGTCCCGCGCTCCGCGACGAACGGCAGGGCGGCGAACTCGCGCAGCCGGTCGAGGCTGGTCGCGTCGCCGCGCAGCAGCTCCGTCCGCCAGTCGACGACCAGGTACGGGAAGGCGGCGGACACGCCGCCGATGATCGCGCTCGGCCGGTCGAGGTCACCGTCCCAGACCGGGCTGCCGGTGGCCGCCGCCCGCAGCAGCCGGCCGACGCGCGCCCGTGCCGGTTCCGGGGAGGACTCGTCGGGCGCAGCGGGCGCGGCGGGCGCGGCGGCCTCGGCGGGCGCGGAGACCTCGGGCGCCGGGGCCTCGGGGGTCAGCAGCGGCACCAGGTGGGCCAGTCCGTCCCGGCAGTTCGCGGCGATCTGCACCAACCGGGCGAACTCCCGGCCGACCTGCTCCTCCTCGATCCCCAGGAGCCGCCCGATCCGCTGGCGCACCAGGCCCGCGACACCGTCGCGAAAGACGGAGCGCGCCTCGACCGCGCCGAGCAGCAGCTCGGCGCCCGCCCGGTCCAGCGGCTGCTCCGGCGTCTCCTGCCGCACGGCGGCGAGCAACAGGTCGGCGACGTCGACGGCGGCCGGCCGCCGCGCCCTGAGCGGATCGGCGAGCAGCCGGACAGCGGCGCCGATGTGCAGGAAGCGGGCCAGCATCAGCGCCACCTCGTCCAGGTCGAGGACCGGGAGTTCGGCGAGCTCCTCGTCGCACCACTGCGCGAGCACGGCGCGCCCCGGTGCGGTGTCCACCAGGGCGGGCACCTCCGCCCACCCCTTGGGGTCGTGCGGCTGGTACCAGAGGTTGTGCGCGTCGCCGCCGTTGGTCAGCTCGCACTCGGCCCGCAGCAGGGCCCGCAGCTCGCGCGCGAACCGCGGGTCGGCGGTCAGCGCGGACAGCTCCGGTCGCGGCGCCGTCTCGACGCGGTGCAGGTACGGGTCGGCGAACCGCGGCGGCGGATCGGCGACCGGCGCGCCCACGGCCAGCAGCACGTCCAGCACGCCCAGCCGCAGCAGCGGGAAGCCCGTCACCCTCCGGTCCGCCCGGCTCGGGTAGGGCAGTGCGACGGGCACCCCGTCGGCGGCGATCCGCGGTGCCAGCAGCGCGGCGAGCCGGTGCACGACCGGTCGGGCTCCCGGGCGCGGCGCCCGGTCGGCCAGGGCGACCAGCGCGTGCAGCCAGGCGGCGGCGGTGCCGGGCGCGGTGAAGGTTCCGGGGTCGGCGCCACCCTCGTCGGGGACGGCGGTGAGGAGGGCCAGCGCGCCGGTCCGTTCCAGGTAGTCGAGGGTCGGCTCCGCCTCCGCCATGCCCGACCGCGGTCCGGCGGCGACCACCTCGTGCGCCAGCCCCGGACGCTCGGCCAGGACCAGCTCCCAGGCCGGGTCGGCGAGCAGCGCGGCCCAGAACTCGCGGGCCGCGGGGTACCCCAGTTCACGGGCGGGCAGCAGCCGGCCGGCCAGCCGGGCCAGCTCGCGCGCGGGATCGAGGCCGGCGGCGCGGGCGGTGCGGCGGAGGTCGGCGGCGAGGCCGGGGCGCAGGCCGTCGCGGAGCGTGCGGTCGCCGAGCAGGACGAGCGTCCGGCGGGCCGCTTCGCGGTCGGCACCGCGCGCGGTGACCTGGCGGACGCGTTCGCGCAGCGCGGTGTCGGTGAGCGCGCCGGCGGCGTCCGCGGCGGCGTAGCGGGCGTCCAGCCACTCCTGGTCGACGTGCTCGGCGGCGGTGCGTTCCACGGCCCTGGCGCGGGCGAACCACGCCGCCGCGTCGGCCCGTTCCCCGCCGTGGCGCAGGCAGAGGTCCGCGACACCGTCCAGGAAGCAGCGCGAGAGCGCCGGATCGGCGGCGGCGACGGTCTTGAGCACGGCGTCGACGTCGCGCTTCGCCCACACCCGCCAGGCCGAGGTGACCTGCTCCAGGCGCTCCAGGTGGTGCAGCACCTCCCGCTCCCGGGTGGGGTGCTCGGCGAGCGCGGACTCGGGGAAGGGCATCGCCCCGGCGGCCGGCAGACCGGTCGCCAGGGAACCGACCGGCTCCCAGCCCCGGTGCTCCATCAGCCGGTCACGGTGGCGCGCCGCGTCCTCGGAGGTGAGCAGCACCCGTTCCGCGCCCGGCAGCGCCGGATGACGGTAGCGCCGGGCCAGCAGCCCGTCCTCGCCCAGCGGCTCACCGACCCCGGCGGCGGGCACCGGTCCGGCCTGCGTCAGCGCCTCCGCCCAGGCGGCGTCCACCGAGAGCAGCTCCACCACCCGGGCCGGCAGCGCGACGCCCGCGCGCACCAGCCGCTCGGCCTCCTGCCCGCACGCCCGGCGGTGCGCCGCGACGCCGTCGGCGAGCGCGAACAGCCCCGGCAGTCCGGGATGCCCCGCCAGCGCCGGCGGCGCCTTCTTCAGCACGCGCCCGCGCTCGTTGCGGAAGACGACCTCGGCGTCCTCGAGCCGCGCGACGTAGCCCTGTGCAGCGATCTCCCCGGCCATGGCCCGGTACTCCCCCCCCCGTGACGATCATCCGGCGGGACAGGATCACCCACCGACCCCCGCAGCCTAACGATCACCACTGACAACGACGTTCCGGTCTGCGGAGCGACGGGGAGCCCGGACCGCGGGGAACCAGGAACCACGGGCAGGCGGGACGACGTCCACCCGGTGGTATCGTCCGCTGATCGACGACAGTGGCCCCGGAGGCCGGTCCCGGGGAAGGTGCGGACCCGTCGTCACCTGCGGTTCGACGCCACGGCGAGGGTCCTGGAGAGACGTTCCGGGAGCAGGATCCGGGAGAATCGGGAGGGGTCTCCGTCCGGGGCCGCGGCGGTGCAGCGAGGGGAACGAGGAGAGATCAGGCATGACGCGCAGAGACGCCCGGGCCGTCGGTGAGGTCGTCGCCGGGCGGTTCGAGCTCCGGGAACGCCTCGGCGCCGGGGGCATGGGCACCGTCTGGCGGGCCCACGATCCCGCCCTGGAGCGCGACGTGGCCCTCAAGGAGATGCGCGCCGGCGGTCACGACGACCCCGAACGCACCGCCCACCTGCGCGAACGCGCCCTGCGCGAGGCCAGGGCCCTGGCCAGGATCAACCACCCGGGCGCGGTCGCCATCTACGAGGTCGTCGACGACCGTCCCCACCCCTGGCTGGTCATGGAGCTCGTCGACGGCACCCCGCTCGACACCCTGCTGCGCGGCGGCGCACTGACGCCCGTCCGGGCCGCCCGCATCGGCCTGGACGTCCTCGCCGCCCTGCGCGCCGCCCACACCGCCGGAATCCTGCACCGCGACGTGAAGCCCGCGAACGTCCTCGTCCGCCCGGACGGCAGCGCGGTGCTCACCGACTTCGGCATCGCCGCACTCCAGGGCTCGCACACCCTCACCGCCACCGGCGACATCATCGGCTCCCCCGAGTACCTCGCTCCGGAACTCATCCGCCGCACCGGGACCGAGGTCGGCCCCGCGAGCGACCTGTGGTCGCTCGGCGTGCTGCTGTACGCCTGCGTCGAGGGCACCAACCCGATGCGGCGCGACTCCGTCTGGGAGGTGCTGGTCGCCGTCTGCGAGGAGCCCGTGCCGTCCCCGCCGCACGCCGGCCCGCTCGCGCCCGTGATCACCGCGCTGCTCGCCAAGGCGCCCGAGGACCGGCCGGACATCGACGAGACCGCCCGGGCGCTCGCCGCCGTCCGCGACGAGGAACCGTCACCCGCCGGCGCCGTCGGCGAGGAGTCGACCCGCAGGCTGCCACCGCGCCTCCCGGACGCCGGCCCCGAGGCCCCGGCCCGCACCCGCCGGCGGCTGCCCCGGGTAGCCGGCGCCGCCCTCGTGGTCGCCGCCCTCGCCGCCGCCGGCCTCTACGCGGCACTGCCCGGCACCTCCACCACCGGCCCCGCCGTCGCCACCCCCTCGGCGTCCGGCCCACCGACGCCCACGCCGGCCCCGACCGCGGCGGGCCTGTGGATCGCCCAGCTCTCCGCCGTCCCGCACGGCTCCGACCGGGCCGCGCTCGACCAGGAACTCCTCGCCCTCCAACGCCAACTCCCCGGCGCCCGGCTCCTCAACAGCAACGACTGGAAGTCCCTCAACCCCGGCTACTGGGTCCTCTACACCACCGGCGACTTCCCGGACGGCGACAGCGCCCTGGCGTTCTGCGCCGCACACGGCCGCACCAAGTGCGTCGGCCGCTACCTCAGCCAGGACCCCACCGACGGTCGCTTCATCTGCGTCCCCGCACCCGGCACCGGTAGGTCCACCAGCCGCGAGGCCTGCCACCGCCCCTGAGCATCCGGCGCACCGGTGCGGGTACGGGTGCGTCAGGACGCCGGCGGCATCCCCGTTCCGAGCTCTCCCTGGAGCCGCACCCGGCCGGACGGCTCCGCCGGGCTCTCCCCACCCGGCGACGGACCTCCGACTCAGGTCACCAGGGCTGCCCGCGTCGCCGCCGGGCCCACGCGGTAGCGTCACGGGAGCCGCTCGCCGGACATCGGCGGGCCCCGTTCCCGGGAGGTTCCCGTGCCGCAGATCCTGGTCGACCACTCGGCCGGTGTCGACCTCGACCGTGCCGCCTTCGTCGTCGGCGTGCACCAGGTGATCACCGACGTGATCGACACCACCGTAGGGGACTGCAAGACCGTCTTCCGCCCGGCCGGGCACTGCACGGTGGGCGACGGAACCACCGGGCAGGCGGTGGTGCTGGTGGAGATCAAGATCCTGGCCGGCCGCAGCGTCGAACAGCGCGCCGAGCTGAGCGGCCGGGTCCTCACCCTGCTGGAGTCGCTCCTCACCGTGCCGACCGCGATCGGCGTCGAGATCACCGAACTGGAGCGCGCCACCTACCGCTTCGTCCACCACCCCGGAAGCTAGGCTCGGGGCATGCTCCTGTGGATCAACGGGCCGTTCGGCGGCGGTAAGACCCAGACCGCGCACGAGATCCGGCGGCGCCTTCCCGGCAGTGTCGTCTGCGATCCCGAACACGTCGGGTTCGGCCTGCACCGGATGACACCGCCCGCGCTGCGCGGGGACTTCCAGGACCTTCCGGCCTGGCGGCAGGGCGTCTACGAGGTGCTGGACCGTGCGCTCACCGAGCACCGGGGCACGGTGATCGTGCCGATGACGGTCGTGGAACCGTCCTACTACCGGGAGACCGTCGGCCGGCTGCGCGAACGCGGCCATGACGTCCGGCACTTCGCGCTGCTCGCCGACCGGGAGACGGTGCTGCGGCGGCTGCGTGAACGCGGCTTCGGCCACGCCGTGCGGATCGTCGCCGGGAAGGACGCGCCGCTGCGCCGGGAGAGCTTCGCGGTGTCGAAGCTCGACCACTGCCTGGAACGCCTGCGCGGGGAGGAGTTCGCCCAGCACCTGTGGACCGGCCACCTGACGGTCCCGCAGGTGGCCGACCGCATCGCCGCCTCCTGCGGGCTGGCCCTCGCCCCGAACACCGACAGCGCGCTGCGGGGCAGGCTCCGTCGGGCCTGGACGGGCGCGAAGCACATCCGGTTCGACTGAGCCTCCCCGCCTCTCGCGCGGTCTCCGCCGCGTCCGTTCCTCCGCACCACCTCAGCCAGGACCGGGCGCCGCCGTCCACCGGTCGGCGCCCGGATCGACCTCGACGACGTACTCCGTGACGCGCCGCCCGAGGTCGCCGAAGGGCGTCGCGTCGTCCGGGTCGGGCAGCGCCTCCTGGAACAGCAGGACGCGGTCGGGGCGGGTCAGCAGGCGGTCGAGGAGCCGGACCAGGTCGGGGCCGGCGAGGTCCAGGAAGACCGGTCCGAGGTCGCCGAGCCCGTCGAAGGCCCGGCCGAAGTCCCCGCCGCTCCGCCGCGTCGGGCGGTCAGGGACGACGACCCGCACGAAGGTGCGCTCCGGCACACCGTGCAGGCGGGCCCAGTCGGCCAGGCGCAGCAGGTAGTGGGCGTCGTGCTCGCCACCGCTCTGCCGTGGCACCGCCCCGGCCCGCACGCACCATGACGCCCGCGCCACGACGACCCGGCCGACGGCGGTGCGCGGCCGGTGGAGGACCTCCCGGGAGTGTTCGGCGGGCACGTCCGTCAGCAGCTCCCGCAGGCCGGCCGCCGGACCGGGGGTGTCACCGAACAGGCCGAGCAGGACCATCAGCAGCAGTGGCAGTCGGTCGGCCGGCGCCGCCGGGAGCACCGGCCGGACCTCGGGTCCGTCGGGTCCGTGGCGCAGGACGAGCCGTCGGCGGGCCCGGTCGAAACCGACGAACAGCTCGGCGAGGGCCGGGGGTGCGGCCGCGGGCCGGGCGCGGGTGACGCCGGGGGTGTCGGGAGTGTCGGGGGTGTCGGGGGTGTCGATCTCGAAGCGGATGCCCGGGGCCAGGAGGTCGAGGTTGCTGCCGAAGGCGCCGCCGCCCTCCTCGAGGGGCACGTCCGGCCCGGCGGCGTCGTCCGAGCGGCCGACGCCGTTGAGGACGAGTTCGAGGCAGCCGTCGTCGTCCCGGCCGGCCTCCTGCACGGAGCAGGTGAGCGGTCCCGGGGCGGGCGCGTGGGGTGTCAGCTCGGCGAGCAGGCGGTCGACGGCCTCGGCCGGGATGCGGACCCGGCCGTCCTCGTCCACGGGGTGTGCGCGCAGCCGACGGACCGCTTCTGCCCGGAGCCTGCCGAGCTTGCGGAGGGCGGGCACCGGGCTGACGGCCGGCCGGTGGCCGGTGGCCGCGACCGGGTCGAGCAGACGTCTCAACTCGGCCGCGGGCCCGCCGGGCCGGGCGTCGCGGAGCCGGGCGAGGAGCGCGCGGTGGAACAGCGGAAAGGGCACGGGCCCGGTGTGGTCGGCGAACACCGCGGCCGCGACCAGTTTCAGCGCGGTGTCCGGCCGGAACAGCGCGAGCAGCCGCCCGACGGCGCCGAGGTCCGCCAGCGAGCCCGCCCAGCGCCACGGGTCGCCGTGCACGACGACGTCGGTGAAGACGGCGCGCTCGTGGAACAGGTGCTTGCGCGGCGCGACCGCGGTTCGGTCGGCGGGCGACCCGTGGGCCTCCAGCAGGCCGACGACCTCCCGCTCCACCTGCCGGTGCAGCGCCGTCCGGACCACCGTCGACGGCTCGTCGGGGTAGGCCCGCAGGGCGCGTCGGACCGCGCGCAGACCCCGCTGTCCGTCCGGGAGCCCCCGGCGTTCCAGATGTCCCGACAACTCTCCGAGACGGTCCCCGGACCGGTCGGAGAGCGGCAGCACGACCTCCAGCAGACCGACCTCGACCAGCCCGGCGACACAGGCCGTGGCCGTGGCCGTGGCCGATGCCGCCGCTCCCCCGGTGGCGGCCCCCTCCGCGCGGGCCGTCAGGTGGTCCGTCAGCTCGGCGGCGGTGCGCGGTCCCGCACCGCGCAGCAGGTCGACGCACGCCCGCGCCGCACCGGCCGCGGCGACCGAGAGCACCCGCGCCGAGCGGCCCGGTGCGACGAACCAGTAGCGGCCGTCCTCCTCGCAGAGCGTCGGACTCACCCGCACCGGCCTGGCATGCGGCGGAGCGCCTGGGCCGGCCAGCGCGAGCGCCAGGCGCCGCACGACCCGGACGTCCGGGTCGACGACGCCGCGCCAGGAGGTCGCGCCCGTCGGCAGGACGGCGGCGTCTCCCCGGCGCCACTCCCCGAGGCCGGTCACGGTGAAGGCCGTGTCCGGGCCGGTCGTGGCGGCCGCTCGGGCCAGGTGGTTCATCAGCCGCAGCCCGGCCCCGCGGGCGGGCCGGGTGCCGGGAGGGGAGTCCAGCCAGGCGGTGAGGGCCGCCGAGAGCGCCGGGTCGTCCTGCAGCAGTCCGTGGCGGAAGGCCGGCGCCGCGACGTGGGCGCGCAGGACCGCCGGGGTGTCCGCCGATGCGCGCTCGTAGCGGTCCGGGAACGCGTCGAACGCCGCCCGGAGCGCGTGCAGGGCCGACAGCCAGGCGCTGATCGCCACGACGAGGCCGGGCGGCAGGGCCCGCCGGACCTCGGCCGACCAGGCGACCGGGCCGGGCGCGCTCACCTCGGCCAGGCTGTGCCTCAACGCCGCCAGCCGGGGCTCCGGTTCGGCGCCGGCCAGGGCGTCGATCACCGGGTCGCACGCCTCGGCGAGCCGCCTTCCCCGGTGGGCCACCCGGTCGCGTTCGGCGAGCAGCCGGTGCACGGCGGACCGGAGGCCGGGGCGGCGCAGCTCGCGCAGGGCGTCGGCCGGCAGGGCGGCCACCCGGACCGTGAATCGGCCGACGACAGGGGCGGGCGGAGGGTTCACGGTGGATCGCCGTTCCGTTCGCGGAAGGTCCCGCGGTGACGGCCCTTCCTCGCGTTCCGTCGACCGGTCCGGCCGACCTGAGGACCTTCACCGGTGCCCGTTGACAGGCGGTACACGGAGCAGCGACGCCCAGGTCGGACGGCCGGGGGTCCGGGGGCGGAGCAGGGGCGGAGCAGGGGGCGGGGAGGGCGTGCCCGGTCGCGACGACGAACGGCGGCCCGCGCGCGGGGGCGGGGCCGGACGGCTTGTACGGGGTCGTACCCGGCGCTACGCTCGCGGCATGAAGCAGCTGAACGTCCGCCTGGACGACCAGGTCCACGAGGCTCTGGAGCAGCGGGCCGAGGCGGCGGGGATGAGCCTGCCGGACTACGCCCGCAAGGTCCTGGCCGAGGAGGCCGACGAGCGGCGGGAGCGGTTCCTGACCGCTGCCGCGCACTTCTCCCAGGCCTGGGCGCCGGCCTTCGAGGCCGAGTTCGGCCCCTACCCCCGGAGCGCGGGCGCGCGGCGGCCCGGGACGGCGGACGCGGCGTGATCCTGCGCATCGACCGGACGTGGCTGCTCGACGTCGCCCAGCAGTTCCTGCGGGCCGACCCGGACATCACGGACTACGGCACCCTCGCGGCGGCGGTGGCCCGCCACGTCGACGAGGTGATGGACGTTCCGGTGTACGGCGGCGTGCACCAGCGGGCGGCCGCGCTCCTGCACCAGCTCATCCGGGTCCCGGCCCTGGAGTTCGCCAACGAGCACTTCGCCGCCGTCGTCGCCGCCTCCTACCTCAGCGCCTCCGGCGTCATCGTCACCGCCGAACCGAAGCAGGCCGTCGAGCTCGCCACCCGCATCCGCGACGGCCTGGTCGACGTCCGCGAGACCGCCGTCGCCGTCCGCACCTGGTACCGCTGAACCGGACGCCCGAGGCCGGCCCACCGCCGCGGAACAGCGGGGTCGGGGACGCCCTCGGACCTTCCTGACCACTCCCGCCGGGCCGACGACGGAGAACGGCAGAAGAATGGGAGGAAGCCACGTTCCCCCGGGTCGGGAGGCACCCGTGAAGGACCTCGAGTTCACCCAGAAGCGCAAGCTGTCCCGCGCCGAGGCCGCCGACCAGCTCGAAGCGCTCGCCGCCGCACTCCGGCGCGGTGGCCAGGCCGAGCTGGGACTCGGCCCCGGGAAGCTGACCGTACGGATCCCGGACGAGCTCCACACCGAGATCGAGGTCGAACTGGACGACGGCGAGATCGAGCTGGAGATCGAGATGTCCTGGCACGCCGGCCGGCCCGAGCACTGACGGCCTCCCCCTGGCCCGCGTCGAGAGTCGGCACTGGTATCGACCATGATCACGTCACGCTCTATGCTGGCGCGATGTCCAACAGCACACCCCCGACCCTGCTCTTCGTCATCGGCCCGGCCGCGGTCGGCAAGATGACCGTGGGCGGTTCGATCGCCGAGCGCACCGGCTTCCGGCTCTTCCACAACCACCTGACCATCGAGCCGCTGCTCCGGCTGTTCCCCTACGAGTCGCCGCAGTTCCAGCGCCTGAACCACGCCTTCCGCGAGCAGATCTTCGCCGAGGCCGCCGCCTCCGACCTGCCCGGCGTGGTGTTCACCCTGGTGTGGGACTTCGAGGACCCCGAGGACGCCGCGCTGGTCGAGCGCTACGCGGCGCCGTTCCGCGAGCGCGGGGCGCGGGTGCTGTTCCTGGAGCTGAGCGCCGACCAGGACGTGCGGCTGGAGCGCAACGCGGGCGAGTCGCGGCTGGCGGAGAAGGCGTCCAAGCGCGACCTGGAGTGGTCCAACGCCAACCTGGTCGCCATGGACGCCAAGTACCGGCTCAACTCGGTCGACGACTTCGCCCACGTGCCCGAGGCGCACCTGCTGATCGACAACACCCACCTCGGGCCCGACGAGGTCGCCGAGCGCGCGGTGGCGCACTTCGGCCTCTGAGCCCTCCCGACGGCGGGCGGGGGCCGGGCCGGCGCGGCCGGCCCCCGCCGCAGGTCCGCGTCAGTAGACGAGGATGTCCCAGTGGCTGCCCTCGTTGCAGTACAGGTTGCCCGAGGCGGCCTTCCACTGGGGATAGCCGTCGCCCCGGAGGCCGATGTAGCTGAAGCTGTTCTGGATGTAGCCGTCGATGCAGGAGCTGCGGGAGATGTCGACCTTGTAGCCGTTGTAGTGGCTGTAGGTGCCGGAGGCGTGGCCGACCTCGGTGCCGCCCGTGATGTTGATGGCACAGCCGCTGGCCTGCTTGAGGGTGATGATCGTGCTCACGGTGCCCGAGTTGATCTGCTCGAACGAGGTGCAGGTGGAGTTGGAGCGGGTGGTGCAGCCGCCGCTGGAGCTCCAGGTGATGCCGGCGTTCCTGAACTGACCGGCGGCCGTCGACTGCGACAGCTTGGTCCCACTGGCGCCGGCGGTGGGCGCCGAGACGGCGAGGCCGCCCAGGGCGAGTGCGGCGACGGTGACGGCGGTGGCTGCGGTGCGTGGCTTCATCTGCGTCTCCCGGTGAGGGTGGTGGACCTCGGCGGAACGGCCTCGACGACCACACGCACGCGTGGACGAGCACCGAGGCGGCACGGTGAGCTGGACGGGGCGCTGTGCGGGAAGCTGAACGGGAAGCTGTGCGGGCACCAGGATGACCCACCGGTGTCTATGCGAGTAGACCCCGACCTGTGAATTTCGCGTGACGGCCACGCGTCGGACCGCGGCGGATAATGGCCGGGCCGCGGGCCGACAGCGCCGCGGCACCGAACGAGGGAAAGGCAGGGGACGGATGACCCTGGAGGAAGGCCGGCGCGTCCGGTTGGCCGAGGACGTCGGGATCGGCGAGGCCGTCGCCGGGGAGTCCGGGGCCGTGCCCGGCACCGTCGTCGGCTTCCTCTCGCTGCGGGCCGGGATCGAGGGCACCGTCGCCCGGGTGGACGGGGTGCTCCCGGAGAGCCACGAGGTCCGGGAGTACCAGCGGCTCAGGTCGCTGTTCGAGGACTACGGTCACACCATGCCGGCGGCGAGCCGCGAGCGGCTGGAGGCGGAGATCGCCGCCCTGGAGCCGGAGTGGACCGCCCACCAGGAACGCGGGAAGCGGGTGACGGTCCGGGTCCACTGGGACAACGGCTTCGTCCTCGACGGGACGCACCAGGACGTCCTCACTCCCCTGTGAGACCGGACGTCAGGCGTGCGGCGGCCGTTGCCCGGCCGGCAACGGCCGCTCGGCCCGGCGTCCGCTCCGGGGGCGCCGGGCCCGGATCCTAGGAGGCGAATCCGGCGCCCTGCTCGGCATGGACCTTCATCGCGTCACCCAGGAATTCGACCATCCGCGGGTGGTAGGAGTTGTGGAACTCCCTCATCGCGTCGTCCTCCGCGTACAGCAGCGCCATGCCGATGTACGCCTGCCTGGTGGGGGTGTAGAAGCGGCAGATGATCGAGAAGTGCCTGCGGACGAACTGCTGGACGTGCTCGTCCTCCGGAAGGGAGCCTTCCAGGCCGGCCGCGACCTCGGTGTAGAGGACGTCCCAGTCGCGGTGGACCTGATCCTTGTCCACGTGCGCCCAGTTGTCCGTCTCCGACAGGCTCCGCGCTTGCTCCGCGGCCAACGACTGCCGACAGGCGTCCGCGTACTGCTGGTCCATGGCACCGAGACTCATGTTTCCCCATCTGTGGCACAGCGGACAGCGTGACGACGGCCGTCGACAGGATCCACTGTTGATCAAGGAGGAACAGTGGCACACGTCCGAGGGGCGGACAATCCATTTTCCGCGTGCACGTCGACGACCACCGTCACCGGGATTCCGCCGGACCCGCGAGGGTGGCGCGCAGGCGCTTCTTGTCCGGCTTGCCCACCGGGGTGAGCGGGATCTCGGGCACCAGGTGCAGGGCGTCCGGGGCGTAGATGCGGCCCTTGTGGGCGGTGACGAAGGCGCGGACCTCGTCCAGCTCCGGGTACCGGCCAGGCGTCGGGACGACCACGGCGTGGACGCGTTCGGACTCCTCGGCGTCACCGAGGCCGAGGACGGTGCACTGGGCGATGTCCGGGTGGGTGAGCAGCAGGTCCTCCACCTCGGACGGGTAGACGTGGCCGCCGACCACGATGATCTTGTCCGTGCGACGGTCGGCCAGGTAGAGGTAGCCGTCCTGGTCGAGGTAGCCGATGTCCCCGGTGTTCAGCCAACCGTCGCGCAGCACCTGGGCGGTGAGCTCGGGCCGCTTCCAGTACCCGGCCATGATGCTGCGCGAGCGGACGTGGATCTCGCCCTGTTCGCCGGTCGGCAGGTCGGTGCCGTCGGCCGCGCGGATCACCACCTCGACGCCGGGCAGCGGACGGCCGACGGAGATCTGTCCGCCGCGCCCCACCCGGTGGTGCTCCTGCGGCTGGAGGACGGCGACGTTCTGTGCCTCCGACATGCCGTAGCCGCTCACCAGGATCGGCCCGAACACCTCGAGCGCCTGACGGATCCGGGTCGGCGAGGCGACGCAGCCGCCGTACATGACGCGGTGCAGGCTGGAGAGGTCGGTCTTGCCGATCGCCGGGTGGTCGAGCAGCCGGTGGAGGAGCGGCGGCAGGACCCACAGCTCGGTGATCCGCTCGCGCTCGACGGCGGCCAGCACCTCGCCGGGTTCGAAGGACCGCTGGATGAACACCCGCCCGCCGTGATGGAGCGTCAGATCGGCGAGAACACCGGCCAGGTGGGCCATTGACGTGGCGGCGAGGAAGCGGGGCGGCTCGTGCTCCGGCCCGAAGGGGACGTCGAACGCGCGACGGTAGGGGCCGTGGAGGCTGATGATGCCCTTCGGGACGCCGGTGGTGCCGCCGGTGTGCCAGATGCCCAGCTCGTCGTCGGGACCGATCCGCACGGCCGGGGGTTCGGCCGGGCGGTGGGCGGAGGCGGCGACCACGTCCTCGCCGACCGCCTCCGGCCCCGGGCCGAGCGAGAGCACCAGCGGAACGTCGACCAACGGGATCAACTCGGCGGCTTCCGCGTGCCGTTCGGAGTCCACCAGGAGGACCGTCGTCTCGACGCTGGTGACGATCTCGGCGAGGACCGGGGCGCCCATGCCGTCGTACAGCTTGACCACCCGGGCCCCCGCGAGGCCGGCGGCGTACCGGCCGGCGAGCGCCTCCGGCGTGTTGCCGGCGAACAGCGAGACGGTGGTGCCCCGGGTGACGCCGCGGGCGACGAGCTCCTGGGCGAGGCGGTAGGTGGCCGCGGCGAACTCGCCGGCCGTGATCGTGACACCGTCGGCGGCGGTGACGGCCGGACGGTCGGGGTCCCGGGCGAGGGATCGGAGGACGAGGGCGGGCGAACTGATGAACTCCGGGTCGCTCATGGCCACTTCTTCCTTGTCGTTGGTGTCCGCACCAACAGGCTAGCCCCATCCCGGCCGGCACGGCGCCGAGTTGGGGCGTAGCCGCGCGGGCCGAACCGGAACGCACCGGCTCAGTCCACGTGCCGGCTCAGTCCACGTGCCGGCTCGGTCCACGTGACCGGAGCCCCTGGTCGACGCTTCCGCCGACCGGGGCCCCGACGTCTCGGGCCTGCCGTCTCCGCGAGCGGGACGCTATGCCTCGGCGAGCAGCGGATCGAACGGAGTGGTGCGCCGGCGCCCTGCCATGAAGGCCACGAACTCCTTCACGAAGCTGCTGCGGGTGTAGGCCACGCCGTCCACCCCCGTGGTGTCGCGGTGGAAGGCGGCGCGGAACAGCGCCCGGTACTCGTCCGGGTCGATCCGGCCGTTACCGTCCCGGTCGGTCACGTCGAAGAGGACCTCGGCGACCCTGATCAGCGCGGGACCGGCCAGTCCGGGCGCGCCGGCGGCGTACTCCTCGGCGCTGACACTGCCGTCACCGTCGGTGTCGAGGGCCCGCTGGAGCTCCTGCCACCAGTCCGCGAACGCCTGGTAGAGCCTGGCCTCCTCCGGCTCGTCCAGGTCGAGGCGGCTGGCGAGTTCGCGGGCCATGGCCGCGAGGTCGGGCCAGTCCAGTGTGCCGTTGCCGGTCTGGTCCAGCACCTGCCGGAAGAAGTCCTCGGTCTCCCGCCGGTGCGCCGCGGCGGCGGGGGACGCCGTCGCGGTGCGTGTCTCGGGCTCGTGCCGCTCCTGCAGCGGGAGGAGGAGCCGGATCAGTGCCCCGGCGCGTTCGATCTGGGACTGCACGGCGGCGAGGGTCCGGGCCTGCGGATTGTCGCTGCCGGGCGTCAGGGACAGGAAGTCGATGATGTTCTCCGGGTCGGTCCAGCTCGCCGGCAGGAAGCGCACCAGGCCGATCGACAGATAGGCGCTCTGCATCAGGGTCTGCGCACCCGGGATCTCGGGCAGTCCCGCGCGGCGGCGGAACGGCTCGGGCAGCGAGGCGACGGCGATCGCCCCGACGATCGGCGCGGCGGCGGCCCGGGCGGCCGCCCACACCGTCGGCAACGCGCTCAACAGCGGTGGCGCGGGGAGGTGTTCGAAGAGGCGGTAGAGGATGATCCGCATCGCCTCGGTGTTCTCCAGCTCCGTGGCGACCACCCGGTCGAAGTACTGCCAGAACTCGGGCAGTGTGTCGGGGAGTTGGCCGGGTTCGTCGCCCATGGTCACCAGCATGGCCTTGAACTCGTCGTACAGTTCCTCGACGAAGTCCTGCTCCAGGGGCTGACCGCTCAGCCGGAACATCGTGACGGAGCTTTCGAAGAGGGTCGCCACCACCCAGGCCCGCGCGCCGGGGTCCATCGCGTCGTACGGGCGGTTCTTGGCGTCGGTGCCCCGCAGGCGCGCGTGCATCCGGTTGAGCCGGGCGGCCTCCCGGTCCCGCACCTCGGGGTCGGTCCCGATCATGCGCTGCATGCTCTGGAAGGTGTTGCGCAGGCGCCGCCACGGGTGCGCGACGAAGGTCGAGTTCTCCACGAGGGCCGCCCCGATCGCCGGGTGCGCGGCCTCCAGGACCGTCGCCCGGACCATGGCCAGCGCCCAGCGGGGATCCCGGAAGAAGCTGTGGAACCGGGACGACAACTGCTGGTCGGCCAGGGGGTCGGCGCCGTCCGGTCCGGGGCCGTCCGCTGCGGCGCCGTCCGGTGCGGGGCTGCCGGTGTCTGCCGCGTCCGAAGTGGTCACGGTCGGGAGTCTCCGATCTCGGTGGGCAGCACTCCGCCGAAGCGGCGGTCGCGCTGCTGGAAGGTGTGCAGGCACTGCAGGAAGTGCGAGGCGCGGAAGTCGGGCCACAGCACGGGCGGGAACACCCACTCCGCGTAGGCGACCTGCCAGAGCATGAAGTTGGAGATGCGCTGCTCCCCGGAGGTGCGGATCACCAGGTCCACGTCCGGGGTGTCCGGGTACGGGAGGTGCCCCGCGAAGGTCTGCTCGGTGACGGCGTCGGCCGGCGTTCCACTGCGCAGCAGCGAGCGCGCGGCCTCGACGATGTCCCGGCGGCCCCCGTGGTCGAAGGCCACCGTCAGCGTCATCCGCCGGTTCTCGGCGGTGAGCGTCATCAGGTCCTCGAAGTCCTGCGCCAGGGCGGGCGGGATCCGCGGATCGCGCACCCCGAGGAACCGGCAGCGGACGCCACGGGCGTGCAGCAGCAGGGCGTGCTTGCGCACCACGCGCCGCACCAGCCGCATCAGGAAGTCGACCTCGTGGCTCGGCCGGTCCCAGTTCTCGGTGGAGAAGGCGTACAGGCTCAGCCACCCCACCCCGGAGTTCCGCGCCGCCTCGATGACGTCGATCACGGCCGCCTCCGCCGCGCTGTGCCCGGAGGTGCGGGGCAGCGACCGCGACTGCGCCCACCGGCCGTTGCCGTCCATGACGCACGCGACGTGGCGCGGCACCCGGCCGCCCCGGCCCGTGTCCCGGCGCGGAGGCCGCTCGGCAGACGAGGGAAGCCCGTCGGTCGTCTGCTGAATGGTCATGTCCTCTCCCCCGGCGAGCGCGCCCCGGGCTCCTCCGTCCGGGGAGCCCGCGGTCGTGCCCGCGTTGCCGTCTCGCGCTCTCGCGCGAGGTGCTTCCTCGGTCGACCCGTGCGGCGCACCGATCGGACCAACACGAACACTCTGTCAGCGGACCCTCGCAGAGAATATGGAAAGCCGCCCGATTCACCCCCCGGACGTCAGTCCGATTACGACCGGTGGATCGTCGCCCCCACGCCGCCCCGGAGAAGGTGCGGCAGGCGCGGCAGGCGGCCGGTCGGAGGGGCGCGACGGGCGAGCGGGAGACGTAGCCGCCGGGCTCCTGCTCTGCCTCTGGACCGCCTCCGAGCTGCGCAGCAGGACGCCCCTGGCCGGCGTCGGGGCGGTACGGCACCCGGCGGTCGCCGGAGACCGGCCCCACCGCGGCCACGGCCGGCGTGCCGAGTCGGCGCCGGTCGCGGTCACACGGGTAACCACGTCAGGGGCCCAGTCGTCACGGCGCTCCGTCCCGTGCACCCGTACGCCTGCGGCGACCGCCCCTGTTCCACTGCTCCGGCCATGGTCCTCGACCCCGTCACGGGAGACCCTGGGAGCGGAACACCCCACCACGCCGTGCTCGCAGATCGACGATCCCAGCGGAGGCTCCGATGCCCGAGGAACGGTGGTTCTGCCCCGACGATCTCAGCAACGACCTCCGGGATTCCGCCCTGTTACCCGCCCAGCGCGCCGAGACCCTGGGCCAGGCCTGGGAGTACAGCCGGTGCACCGTCCCGCAGTTCACCAACTGGGGCCGCTACATCGCGCTCACCCGGCTCTGCGCCATCGCCGTCGTGGCCGAAGTGTTCGGGGAGCACGTGGACGTGCTCTCCGAGGGCCCCGTGCTCGGCTACGACGTCGACGACCTCCTCGACACCCTCTTCCGCGACAGCGCGGTGCGCGAGGACATGGCCCGGGAGTTCCGGGCTGCAATGCTCCTCTCGACCGAGAAGTCGTCCGGTCGCCGCGACACCGAACTCATGCGCCGATACGTCGACGCACTGGCCCACTCGCCCCGGGACTGGTTCCGGCTGCGCGACTGCGACGGCCTGTTCCGCTTCTACATCGCGGCCGCCATCGCCTGCAACGACGACGACACCTGGCTCACCGAGGACGAGAACCGCCTGATCGCCGAGATCAGCGCGGGCCTCTACGACGCCGTCGCCTTCTACAAGCACCGCGCGGAAGGCGAGATCCACAGCACCTTCGCCTACGCGGGCGCCGAGCTGCGCGAGAACGCCTACCGCGCCTACCGCGAAGCGCTGTGGTCCCTGGACACGCGGTGGGCCCGCAGCACCGCCGGCCGCTGCGCCCTCAACTTCATCCGCTACGCAGGGGGCCCGGTCCACCAGATGATGCGCAGATACCGCTTCGTGGAGGACGGCCTCATGGTCGGCAGGCCGGAGACCGACGACGTGGTGAGCCAGACCAGGCGGAACGTCAAACTCTGGTACCACATCGACGCGAACACCGCCGCGCCGACCGACAAGGAACGGTACGACGCCGTCGTGCGGCAGGCGGACCGTCTCCTGTTCCCCGGAATGGCCGAGCTCCTCAGCCGCCCCGACGGGGAGAAGTGCCCGCACTGCCGCCGTCGCCTCTCCTACGGAGCCGAGGCGGCAGGAGAGTTCGGCGGTGTGGAACTCTGCCCTGCGTGCCGCGCCCAGTGGCGCAGCTACCTGGACTCGATCCCCGAGCGGGCCGCACACGTGTCCGGCATCTCCCCGGGCCGGCACTGAAGGCCGGACACGAAGGAGCGGAGCCACCCGCTCCGGGGTGTGTTCGGGAAGCCGGGAATGCCGGATCCTCCGGTGCCGGTGGGGACGGCTGCGGGGGCGGGCGGCGGCTCGGGCGGGCCGGAGCGACCGGTGAGCGCCGGGTAGGTCGGCAGGGCCGCGCGGAGGTCGATGCGCAGCTCCGGCGCTCCGCGGCCCTGGGCCGGCCCGTCCTCCGGGCCTGCGAGCAGATCTGCGGGAGCATGGCGAGGACCCGTTCCGCCTCGCTCAGCAGGCCGCGTCCGCGGTGCCGTTCCTACGTCCTCCCTTGGTGGTAAACCTTTCCGGGGCGTCAGCGGAGCGCCGTGCCCGCGGGCCGTGCGGTGACGCGCGCGGTGGGGAGGCCGGGGTCGTCCGGCTTCTCGAAGCGCACGGTGGGCTCGAAGTTGGCCCTGCGGGCGGCGCGGCGGAAGACGGTGAGGACGGCGGGGCCGACGAGGAGGACGGCGGTGAAGGTGGTGACGGCGCGGCCGGTGTCCCAGCCGAGCGAGGTGGCCAGGTCGAAGAGCAGGTAGCGGTGCCACTGCTCGGTGAAGGGGAGGCCGGGCAGGTAGGCGATGGAGCTGTTGGGGTCGGTGGAGAAAGGCCAGAAGGAGAGGTTGAGCAGAAAGCCGAAGAGGTAGCCGGAGAAGGCGCCGTACGCGGCCAGCATCGGCACCTCCCAGCGGCGCCGGGCCCGCGGCAGCAGGCCGGCGAGCATGCCGACGAAGGCGCAACCGAACATCTGGTAGGGCATCCAGGGGCCGACGCCGCCGGTGAGGAGCGCGGAGGCGAACAGCGAGGTGCAGCCGAGGGTGAAGCCGAAGCCGGGGCCGAAGACCCGCCCGGCGAGGACGAGGACGAAGAAGACCGTCTCGACGCCGGCGGTGCCGGCGCCCAGGGGGCGGAGTCCGGCGTTGACGGCGGACAGGACGCCGAGCATGGCGAGGGCCTTGGCGTCGATGCCGCCGGAGGCGATCTCGGCGATCACCACGGAGAGCACCAGGACCAGCAGGGCGCCGAAGATCAGCGGCGGGGCGTAGTTGGAGCCGAACTTTCCGGGGGCGACGAGGAACGGCCAGGTGAAGGCGACCAGGCCGATGAAGGCGGCCAGCGCGATGACGACCCGGGCCCGGCCGGGGATCCGCACGGCGGTCATCGGGCGGCCGCCGCGGGCTGGAGAGCCTGGGCGACCTGATGGACGGTCAGATACTCGAGCGGGGCCATGATCTTCGCGGCCTGCGGGGCGAAGGTCGGCGAGGCCACCACGACTTCGGCGGTGGGGCCGTCCGCGACGATCTCACCCTCCGCCATCACCACCACACGGTCGGCGGCGGAGGCGACGAACTCGACGTCGTGGGTGGAGATCACGACCGTGCGCCCTTCGGCGGCCAGGGCGTCGACGATGCCGGTGAGCGCCTCCTTGGCGTAGTAGTCGAGCCCGCGGGTCGGCTCGTCCAGCAGCACCACGCCCGGTGCGGCGGCGAGTTGGATCGCGAGGACCAGGGCCAGTTTCTGGCCTTCGGAGAGGTCGCGGGGGTGGGTCTCGTCGGCGATCCCGGGGGCGAGGCGGTCGAGGATCTGCCGTGCGGTCGGGCCGGCCGCACGGTCGGCATCGGGCTCGCTCCGGCCCGACCCGCGGTCGCTCCGGCGGGACTCGAGGTCCGTCCGGCGGGACTCGAGGTCGCTCTGGCCGAGTTCCTGGGCGACCGTCTCCAGGTACAGCAGGTCGGTGGGGGTCTGGGGAACCAGTCCCACCAGCCGCCGGGCCCGGGCGGCGGACAGGCGCTTGGGGTCCGCCGCGGGCCCACCGTCGGCCCCGACGACCTGGACGCTGCCGCCCTGCCGGGGGCCGGAGCCCTGCAAGGCCCACAACAGCGAGGACTTGCCGGAACCGTTGCGCCCCATCAGGGCGGTGACCTCGCCGGCCCGGAGTTCCAGACCGACCTCCCGGACGGCGACCACCGGTCCGTACCGGACGAGCACCTTCCGGGCGTCCAGCACGGCCTCCCCCACCGGGGCGGAGCGACGCGGCGGGGGGACGCGCAGACCGGTGAGCCGTTCGCGCAGCGGCGCGGCGGCGCGGCGGGCGTCGCGGACGGAGAGCGGCAGGGGGCTCCAGCCGGCGAGGCGCCCGAGGTCGACGACGGGCGGCGCGATCGCGGTGTCCCGGAAGACCTCGGCGGGCGGGCCGTGCACCACGGTGCCGTCCCCGGGCAGGTAGGCGACGCGGTCGGCGTACTGGACGACGCGCTCCAGCCGGTGTTCGGCGAGCAGCACCGTCACCCCGAGGTCGTGGACCAGCCGGGTGACGGCGGCGAGCACCTCCTCGGCCGCGGTCGGGTCGAGGGCGGAGGTCGGCTCGTCCAGCACCAGGACGCGGGGGTGGGCGGTCAGCACGGAGCCGATGGCGACGCGCTGTTGCTGCCCGCCGGAGAGTTCGTGGAGGGCGCGGTGGCGCAGCTCGGCGAGGCCGAGCAGGTCGAGGGTCTCCTCGACGCGCTTGCGCATCACCTCCGGCGGGACGGCCAACTGCTCCATGACGTAGGCGAGTTCCTCCTCCACCGTGTCGGTGACGAAGCCGGCGAGCGGGTCCTGGCCCACCACGCCGACCACGTCGGCCAGTTCGCGCGGCGGGTGGTGCGCGGTGTCCCGGCCGTCGACGGTGACCCGGCCGCGCAGGGTGCCGCCGGTGAAGTGCGGCACCAGACCGTTGACGGCACCGAGCAGGGTCGACTTGCCGACGCCGGTGCGGCCGACCACCAGACAGAGTTCACCCTCCGGGACGTGCAGATCGACGTCACGGAGCACCGGCGCGGTCCCGCCGTCGTACACCACGCCGACCTGGTCGAATCGGATCACTTGGTCACCTCGGTGAGCGGGCGGGCGGAGCGGTCGGCACGGGGCACCACGCCGGGTACCGGCGGCCTGCCGGGTGGTGGCGCGATCACCCCGGCGGCTCCCGCCAGCAGCAGGGCGAGCACGGGGACGAGCGGCAGGCTGGGCCAACTGAGCGGGTAGAGGGAGGGGTTGAGGTCGGTGGCGTCGTAGCCGGCGGTGCCGAACAGCAGGACGGCGGCGGCCAGCCCGCACCCGGCCACGCCGAACTCGGCGGGGCGCCACCGGTCCGGCCGGTAGGTGGTGCGCCTGACCCGCCGGCCCCCGAGCACCAGACCGGCCACGCACAGCCCGCTCCCCGCGAGGAAGGCGGGGAGGCCGAGGGCGGCGGGGGCGGTTCCGTCCAGCAGTCCGTACACCCCGGCGCAGAGCCCGCACATGCCGAGCAGCATCAGGGCGCCGGTGGTGCGGCGGGAGCGGCGGGTGGCCGTCCCCGAACGCCCGTAGCCCCGCGAGTCCATCGCGGCGGCCAGGTGCAGCGAACGCTCCAGGGCGTCCTCCAGCACCGGCACGACGATGCTGCGCAGCGCGCGGACGCCCTTGGTCCGGCCCGCCCGCAACCTCCGTGCCCGCGCGACCCGTTGGACGCTCTCCACCAGTTGCGGGGCGACGCTGAGCGACACCGTCACGGCCACCCCCAGTTCGTACAGGGCGCCGGGGAGGACGCGCAGGGCGCGCTTGGGGTTGGCGAGGGTGTTGGCGGCGCCGATGCAGCAGATCAGACAGGCCAGCCGCAGCCCGTCGAAGGCCGCGGAGAGGGTGGCCTCCAGGGAGACCGGGCCACCGATCTCGATCCCCGCGTACCAGGCGGGGGTGGGGATGTGCGGCAGGGAGAACAGCAGGTGGTCGTGCGGAGTGATGCCGGTCGCGAAGACGCAGCGGAACACCACCCGGATCGCCACCACCGTCAGCGCGAGCCACAGGTAGTACGTGAACCCGCGGGCCCACGGCGCCTCGGTCCGGCGGGCGGTGACCACGAAGCCGAGCACCGCCAGGACGAGCAGGAGCAGCAGCGGGTTGGTGGTGCGGCTGGCCGCGGTCGCCAGCGCGAGCGCCCAGATCCACCAGGCCAGCGGGTGGAGATCGCGCGGGATCCGGCGGCCTCCCCCGGCCTGCCCGGAGACGGGGCCAGGGAGGCCGGTGCCGGGCTTGTCGAGCGTGCTCACCCGCTCACTCGGCCCGTCGACGGCGGCGGGCGACGCCCAGCGTGACCAGGCCCAGCAGCACCAGGAGGACGACGCCCACCACGGCGGGGACCATGGACCCGGCGTCGTGCGGCGCGTCGGCGGCCGGGGCCGCGTTCAGCACCGGCGGGCCGGCGGCGGCGACGGGTGCCGAGGCCGCGGGCGGGTCGGTCGGCGGCGCCGTCGTAGGCGCGGTCTCGGCGACGGCGGGCGAATCCGACGGGGCCGGGGCGGGCGGCTCCGTGCTCTCACCGTTCGGGGGCGGGAGCTCTGCGGTCTCGGTCGCGGGCGCCGTCGGCACCGGTGCGGGTCCCTGCGGCTCGGCCGGCGGCGTCACCGGCCGGGGGCGGCCGGAGGTGCCGTTCGGGGGCGCGGCGCCCGTGGTCGGCTTCTTCGGCGTCGTGCCTCCGCCGCTCGTTGCGCCGCCGGTGCCGCCACCGCCGCCGGCACCTCCGCCGGTGCCGCTACTGCCGCCGGACGCGGATCCCCCCGATCCGTCACCACCACCGCCGGACGTGGCGGACCCACCGGACGAACCGTTCCCCCCGGAGGAGGCGGCGCCACCGGTCGCCGTACCCGCCGTGCCACCGCTCGTGGAGCCGCCGGTGCTTCCGGTACTTCCGGCGCCGGGGTCGGTCGGCGGCCGGGGCGGGTCCGGGGTGGTGGTCGTCCCGCCGCCGGGCACCGTGTTGTGTGCCCGCAGGGTGTCGGGCGAGACGGTCGGCCGACCCTCGGTGCCCTCGATGTTGGTCCCGCCGAAGATCCACAGGTCGACGCTGCCAGGCTTCGGCTGGTAGCTCATCGCGCCCAACTGGCTGTACGACCAGTCGTTCTGGCCGGGATCCGCGTGCCAGTACGACCAGTAGGCCGTGGCCGGAGGCGTCAGCACGCACCTGTCCTGGTCCGGGGTGGGGAACTGCTTGCCGCCCTGGAAGCCGCTGTAGCCGATGCGGCAGATGAACGCCGGGCCGTCGTGCCCGGTGCCGGCGGTCTTCCAGCCACCCTGGTTGAGCAGTGCGTACCCGGTGGTCGGGGTGGTCCCGCAGGAGCGCAGCAGCGGGCCGCCCCACTTGCTGAAGTCCACCGCCAGCACGACGCCGGAGGTCGTGGTGCACTGCTCGATCGGCAGCGGAGCCGCGACCGCCGGGGCCGTCGCCGCGCAGAGCCCGCCGACCATGAGGGCGAGCGTCGCCGTGCCGGACCCGAGCAGCCGGCCGATCCGCCGGATCACCGGTGACGCCCCGGGGTCGAGCCCGCGCGGCGGCGGGCAACGAGGACCGCACCGGCTCCGCCGGCGGTCAGCAGTGCCGCGACGGTCGCCAGACCCAGTGCCTCGGATCCGGTTGCGGCCAGGCTTCCGGTGTCCGTCCGGACCTGGACCGATCCGGCCGGGACTCCGCCGCCGGGTCGCCGATCGTCGACGCCACCGGCGTAGGGTCCGTCGGCGGGCCGGACGATCGCCCCTCCGGCGGGCATGGTGGGGGCGGGCGACGCTCCGGGGGGCACCGGGGAACCGGTGGCCGAGGAGGAGGGGGAGGCGGTACCGGACGGCGTCGGCGTGACGGTGGTCGTGGGGCTCGGTGTCACCGTGGCGGTCGAGGTCGGCGTCGGCGTCGGCGTACCGGTAGGCGTAACCGTGGGCGTCGAGGTCGGCGTCGGCGTACCGGTCACCGTAGGCGTCACCGTGGGCGTCGCCGTCGCGGTGGCCGTTGGCGTACCGGTCGGCGTCGCCGTGGTGGTCGGCGTCGCCGTAGCGGTCGGGGTGGGCGTCGGCGTGCCGCCGAGGTCGCGGCGCAGGGTGCCAAAAGAGATTCCGGTGGCACCCCCCACGGCCTGGGTCGAGGCGCGGACGTCCGAGCCCTGC
This sequence comes from Streptomyces sp. NRRL F-6131, assembly GCA_000719695.1. Classification (GTDB taxonomy): domain Bacteria; phylum Actinomycetota; class Actinomycetes; order Streptomycetales; family Streptomycetaceae; genus Kitasatospora. The sequence goes on along the minus strand of JOHN01000012.1, from coordinate 84,957 downwards.
TGGCCCTCGGAGGCGACGTTGAACCCGCCGTCGCCGTTCTGCTGTCCGGCGAGCGAGTCGAGCGCCTTCGCGATCCGCGGAGCATAGGCGGAGTGACGGAGCGTCATGCCCTGGACGGCGAGGGCGGCCGAGTTGGTCGAGTTGCCGGACGCGCCGGGGAAGCCGCCGTCGGCCAGCTGCCGGCCCGCCAACCAGGCGATGCCCTTGTCGACGGCCTGTGCGGCCTCCTCGCCCGGGACCAGCGCGAGGGCCATCGCGGCCATCGCGGTGCTGTCGACGTCGGAGTCGCCGGTGGCGGGGATCAGGCTCGGCCAGGAGCCGTCGGCGTGCTGGAGGCCCTTCAGGTAGGCGACCGCGGAGGCGGCGTTCGCGCTGTCACCGGCCCGCAGCTGGGCCATGACACCGAGCGCCTGGGAGAACACCGAGGTCGCCCAGGTGTAGTTCCCGGGTCCGGCGCATCCGGTGGCGTCGTCGGCCTTGGCGCAGACGGCCGCTGCCAGGGCGGCGATCAGGTCGTGGCCGCCGAAGGCGCGCGGGTCGCGGCCGACGACCTCGGCGAGGAGCGCCTCCTTGCCGAGGGAGCCGCCGCCGGCGTACTCGCTGCCGATGCCGGTCCAGTCGTTGACGGTGCGCCCGCCGGTGTCCTTGCCCTGCTGATCGAGGAAGTCGACGATCCGGCGCAGGGCCGCGTCGTCCGCTCCCGTGGCGGCGAGCGCGAAAGCGCCGTCGATGGTCAGGCCGAAGTCGGCGAAGTCCGGGAACGCCTCGTAGTAGTGACCGCCGATCAGGTTGGCCGGGGCGGTCAGGTAGGCGCTGCCCCTGGCCAGGTCGGGGGTCCTGCCGGCGGGCACGGTCGGTGTGACGGTGGCGCCGCCGCTCGGGTTGTGGCGGACCGTGCCGGGATCGGTGCCGGTGAGCGCCAGCACGGCCTGTTCGGTGGCGGCCGGGTCGGCGTCGGTCGTCGCCTCGTCGGGAACGAAGCCGCCGTCCTTGCCCTGACGGCCGCCGAGCCGGGCCTCGGCGGTGCTGAAGCCCGCGTTGTGCAGGAGGTTCATCCCGGTCGTGGGGTGGGCGTCGCAGCCCCGGACGGCGCCGCCGCCCCAGGGGCCGAAGTCGGCGGCGACGATCGCGCCGGTGGTGGCCGTGCACTCCTCGATCGGGTCGGCGGCGGCGCGGCCGGGGTGTCCGAGCACCACGGTGCCGCCCGCGGCGACCGCGACGGCACTGGCGGCGACGAGGGAGGCGAGCCCCCGGACTCCGTGGCGCGTACGACTGCTGCTGGCCCTCACTGGCGACTCCCCGATCGGTCATCGGGTCCGCACGACGCAGCCGACGGTTCTTCGCACGAAGAACCGTCCGGACAGCGTCGTAGTCCACGACGACGCAAGCACTCCTGGAACAAGACCTCGGCGCAGGCATTCCGGCTCATCCGCCACGGACGACGGATCTACGGTTGCGGGTCAGCGCCGGAGTTGGACCGGCTTCCCCTGACTGCCGAGGAGCAAAAATCGGTTCATCAGACCATGCGGCCGCGATGGCCGTCAACGGTGCGTCATGTCACGTACCCCACCTCCTCGTCCCTCCGGTGGTGCGGCAGCGTTCGCGGTGGCCGAGCGGGGGAATCCGGCTCAGAGAGCACCGGCGTGACCTACCCGAACTCCCTCCCCCGGATCTCCGCTCGCCGCTGAACGCACCGACCCGCCGGAACGCTCGCGGCGTGGCCGGGGAGCGGGCCGCCGGTGCCCCGGTCTCCGTCGCGGAGGGCCGGGGCACCGGTGCGCCGTCGTCAGGGCGCCGTGACGCCCGGCTGGGCACCGGCGCCGAAGGACCAGCCCTCGACCTCGCCGGGGGCCGGGTTGTAGGAGCCGGCGCCGAGGCTGCTGTACGTCCACGGGCCGCCGTGCGGGGCGTGCCAGTACGACCAGTAGGCGGTGCCGGTGGGGTTGGTGCAGGTCGTCGGCAGCGCGTTGATCTTGCAGACGAAGCCGGGGAAGCGCGGGTGGAAGGAGTAGCTGAAGCCGGCGCCGGTGATCGCGGCGAGTCCGCTGGCCGGGTCGCCCGGGGCGCAGCCGGTCTCGATGCCGCCGCCGAGGGCGGTGAAGTCCACCACGACGGTGACGCCGGTGGTGCCGGTGCAGGCGGCGGCGCGCGCCTGCGGGGCCTGGGCGGCGGAGACGCCCAGCAGACCGGCGGTGAGCGCCGCCGCGGCGACGAGCGATCCGAGCGTGCGGCGAACCGGCCGCTTGCGGGTCGGGGTGTCGATCATGGTCCTGGTCCTCTCGTGGTCGGTGGTGGTCAGCCGGCGGGGGGCGCCGGGCAGGCCAGGGTCGGCGCGTCCGGACGTGCGCCGGCCGCGGAGAGGGTGGCCAGCGGCGTCCCGGCCAGGCCGAGGACCGCCTGGGCCGTGGCCCGGGCGCCGGTGGCCGCGTTGAAGCCGGAGGCGTCGTAGGCGACCGCGCCGCGCAGGGCAGGGTCGGCGTCGCAGCGCTGCTGGAACTTGGTCAGCCGGTTCCAGCCCTTGAGCCCGGCGCCGAAGCGTGCCTGGGAGAGCAGCGCCTGGGTCGCGAGCCCGGTGGTGTTGGCGTTGGACGCGGTGGCGCCGGCCGCCGCGAAGCCGCCGTCGGCGTTCTGGTGGGCCGTCAGCCAGCCGAGTCCGGCGCTTGCCTTGGCGGAGCGGCCGGTGGCGGCGAGCGCCTGGACGGCGAGCGCGGTGGCGTCCGCGTCGCCGGTGCAGGCGGCCTGGCCGAAGGCGACCGGGAAGCCGCCGTCCGCGCACTGGCTGCCGGCCAGGAAGTCGACGGCGGTGGCCGGGGCGCCGGCGGGCGTGCGCTTCAGGGCGATGAGGGCGAGGGACTGGCCGAAGGCGTTGCTGTAGTCGCCCCACTGCGAGCGGTCGGAGAAGCGGCCGCTCGGCGTCAGCAACGAGCGCAGCCGGGCGGGCAGGTCGACGCCGCCGAAGGTCGCCGGGTCGGCGCCGCGCACCTCGGCGGCGAGCAGCAGCTTGGCGGTGGCGCCCGCGTACGCCTCGGTGGTGCCGTCACCGAGGTAGCCGGCGAGGATCTCGGGCTTCGCCAGCCAGGCGGTCGCCTTGGCGGCGGTGTCGTCGGAGGTTCGGGCGGCCGCGAAGGCGAGCACGGCGTCGACGGTCAGCCCCTGGTCGGGGTAGGCGGTGCCGTCGAACACCGACTCGAAGTGGTCACCGTCGACCAGCTGGCGCGCCAGCCAGCCCGCCGCGGCGGCGTCCGGGCGGAACGTCGGGGCCGGGGAGGAAGCGGGCGCGGCGTGCGCGACCGTCGCCGGCAGCGCGGTGGCCAGGGCGAGCGCAGGTATCGCGAGCAGTCCGAGGGTACGGCGGAGGGCGGGCATGCGGAGCCTTTCCGGGCCTGGACGCAGGGGCCCGGAGGGAGCGTCGGCACAGCGCCGGAGCAGCCCTCGGAGCTCCGGCCCGCAGACCACGACGGGAGGAGTGGACACCTCTCCGCCACCGGGTACTCGGGCTCGCCGCCGACAACCGCCGACGGCCTACCGTTGCGGGTCAGCGCCGGATTCGGACCGGACTTCCCCCAGCGGCGGAGTCAGAACATGACGGCTCATCATGACGAGGCCCGAAACGACCGGTCAAGGGCCCGTGCGACACATCACAGCTCCCCCTGGTCGGTTCGGCCCGCGACCGGCGCGGGGCAAGGGCGCGCCACTGTTCGTATGCGGCCCGTACGCCGCCGAAACCCGGTCGCGAATCCGGAATTCCGTTTGCTCGCCGACGAACCAGCCACGGTGACCGTTGTTCCCGGGGACCGACCTGATTTCGCCGGTTATTCCTGGCGCCCGAGTGATAGAAACTCAAACAGTTCTCGTCGCCGTGGCGGTCGACCGGAGTCGTACCCGAACTCCCGTCAACTGCTCGTCCCTCCAGAGAAAGCGATCACATGATACGTCCGTTACGCGCCCTCGGCCTGGCCGTCCTCCTCACGGCCATGACCCTCACCGCGGCTCCGTCCGCAGGCGCTGTCGCCGAACAGGCCCCCGCCGCGGGCACGCAGTCGCTCACACCCGTCGGGGGCGGGACGGGGATCATCTTCCGGCTGGCGCCCACGCCCGAGACCGCCACCAGCTGGTACCTCTGCACCCTCACCGCGGTCGGCCGCGACGCGGCGGGCAACCTGGTGGGCCTGACCAACGCCCACTGCTTCATCGACGCGCAGGGCAACAAGCTGGTAGGCGAGCAGGTCTACCGGGACACCTCACCGGCGGGGACGGCCCTCGCCCCGGCCGACGTCAACGCCAGCCGCCCCGACCTGGCAACGGGGTCCATCGGCACGGTGACGTACGTCAGCACGCCCAACAACCTGCTCAGCACCGGGCCCAAGGGCCTGGACTACGCGGTGATCAAGCTCGACGAGAGCCGGGTCGCCCCCACCAACACCGTGGGCTCGGTGACCATCACGTCGATCGGCGCCCCGCCCGCCAACGGGACCCGGATGTGCAAGCAGGGCCACCGGACCGGCCTCACCTGCGGCATCAAGCTGGGCACCAACGGAATCTGGTTCACCCACCTCGTCCTCACCAACTCCGGCGACTCCGGCTCCCCCGTCGTGGACGGCCAGACCCTGGTCGGCAACGCCTTCGGCGCCCAGCACAGCTCGCCGATCCTGAGCATCATCGACGAGATGAACGCCACCGGCGGAGTCGGCGCCGGCTTCCACCTCGCCACCTGAACCACCCCGGAGCCCACCGGCCGACCGTGACGGCGCACCGGCGCCGACCGCCGCTCCCCGTGGGGTTCGCATCCGCCGCACCGTCCTCGCCGTACTGGCGCGAGGACGGTGCGGCGGCCAGGTGGTCCGGCAGCGCGACGGGTACGGGTCACGACCGCTCAGGTGCCGGGGTGCTGCGGCAGGGCGAGCCAGTCCGGCCAGGAGATCTCACGGCCGAGGTAGCGCGGCTGCTCGAACGGCCAGTCGGCGGCGATCCACTGCGGCACCAGCGCGTCGAGGGCCCGCTCGACCTCGCTGCCCACCAGCTCGTCGACCACCCACCAGCAGATCTCGCCGTCCGCACCGCTGCGCTCCGGCGGGTCGATGTAGACACAGCCGAGCAGGGCCGTCTCCGCCGCGTCGAACAGCGCGTAGTTGAAGGACTGGTGCGCGGCGATCTCCTTCTCGTGCCGCAGGAGGTCGGCCCGGTCGGCCTCGTAGGTCATGGTGTCCGCGGGCCAGCCCCAGGCCGGGCCGAACATGCTCCAGAGGCGCTCGCGCGACCCCATCACGGCCGGATAGTCGAGCGGGGCGTCCGCCTCCCGGATCGGCCGCAGGTGATGACCACCGCCCGGCAGCGGTACCAGGACGGGGTGGACGAAGTCATCGGGAAGCCAGCTCATGATGCCCGACCGTACCAGCGCGCCGCCGTCCGGTCGCCTGCATTTCCCCTGCGTACCGCCAGGGCGCGCGCCGGTGCGCTGTCGGGCCGTCGGTGTGCTCAGGAGGCCGGCGCGCCGCCGGAGGACTCGCGGCCGGACGCGGTGACCGCGGACCGGGCTCACTCCTCGAAGGCCAACGGTGCCGCCTGGCGAGTTCCTGCTGCGCCCCCGGTCAGCGCACAACCCGGGCGGGTCAGGTTCACTCGCGAGCCCGCGGTGAGGCAGGCGGCGATCTGATGGACCTGCTGGCCGTAGCTGCGGCCCTGCACCGCGGTCACGGATCCGTCCCGGCCGACCTCGCAGGGGTTGTTGTCGGTGCACTGCTCGCCGTCGCGGTTGTGGGTGTTGTTGATGCCCACGACGGTCTCCCCGTCGGACGCCAGCAGTGCGCTGCCGGAGTGGCCGGGCCCGCTGGCGCAGCCGGCGTAGCGCACCGCACGGTCCTGCTGGTAGCCGTCCTCCCGCAGGTGCGGCACCACGGCCTCCACCGTGCACGACGGACGGTTGAAGTTGTAGGCCATGGTCAGCCGGTCACCCTTGCGCATCGGGGTGGTGGACAACCGGAAGACCTTCGCACCCTCCGCGGCCAACTGTGCGTACGTCTTGTCCAGCCGGTACAGCGCGATGTCGGTGCCCGACATCGTCGCGTACACCAGCCGGGTCGCGCGGGCGCTGGTCCGGGTGTAGCCGGCGGAGTCGGTGACGGTGACCGGGTCCTTCAGATCGGCGGGCCGGTCCACCAACGCCGTCCCCGGCGCGGGCCGACCGCTCGGCACGCAGTGGCCGTTGGTCAGCACCAACGCCGGGTCCTTGGGGCGCGCGGTGGGGGGACGCACCACGGACCCCACGCAGTTGCCCACCTTGGCCGCGCCCTCCACGTTCGGGATCGGGTCGAACGGCGGCACATCGGTTCCGCTCACGATGCCGTTGATCCAGGCGGAGTTCTTCGCGACGTCGGTGTACAGACCGGGAAAGTTGGAGTCCTTGTTGCCGGCACCGACGACCGTTCCCGCCAGCACCCACTCGTTGCCCTCCTGAACCAGGGCAGGCCCTCCGGAGTCCGTCGTCCCCGGCCCCGCGGGAGGATCGACACGGCCGATGCACAGGGGCGGGATGCCCTCGACCTCGTCCAAGCACTTCTGGAGCGGCGTGACCTCGGTGTCGGCCTCGCGCAACTTGCTGGAGAAGCACGTGGTGTCGGCGAAGTCGTCGCAGTCCGCCGAGGACGGGCCCCAGCCGAGGAGGCGGGCGGGCGTCCCCGCGGCGGGCGTGGCCCCGGCCAGCCGTACGGGCTTGGCCCGCACCGGGGTGCGCAGGTGCAGCAACGCGATGTCCTCACCCGGGGGGTCGTACTTGGCGGTGCGCCGGTAGAACGCGTCGACCTCGGCGACTTCGCCGCCGCTGGTGACGTCCAGCGACCCGACGCGGACCTTCCAGCCGCGGGGAACGCCCGCCTTCGAGCCCGTCGGGGTGCTGGCGCAGTGCCCTGCGGTCACCGCCCACTGCGGAGCGACGAGCACGGCCCCGCACCGGTGCCCGTCCGCGCGGGGAGCGTCGTACTGGAGCGAGACCATGAACGAATACGGCTCGGTGGACTCGGTGCCCCCGACGATGGCCTGCGCCGGCAAGGCGGTGACCAGGCTCGTGATCGCCGCGGCCCCCGTCGTCAGGACGGCGGCCGTCCTCCGGCTCATCCACTTGCGCATGTGTGACTCCCGTTCGTCCACCGCCGGACATGAGCCCGGGCGGGTATGTACGGAGGAACGGCACCGGGCCGTTCCGCATGGCCACGATCCTGAACGCAGGGAGTGTCCGGCGGACTTCACCCGTGCTTCAGGCCCACCGCGGCAACCGCTCAAACGTGTTTCAGCGAGAACCGGCCCAGCCCTCGACGCGGCCACCTGCACGAGCGACGCCCGCCTCAGCCCGGCCACCCCCGTCCGGGGCCCCGCACCGGGCCGGGATCCCCGCGGTCTTCTGGACGGCGGGAACGGAGTAGGACAAGCTGCGGGCACCGGGAACACGACCCGTCAGAAAACCATCCACCCAGCGAAGTTGAGGCCCATGACCGTCACAGCCCCGCCGCCGCCCCTGCCTCCTGCCGTCGCCGAACTGGCCGCGCAGCACGAACTGGGCGCACTGGTCGCCACGTTCAAACCGAAGCGGTACGGCGTACTGCTGACGCTGTCGTTCTACGTGACGCTCCTGGTGCTGCTCTTCCTCTTCGTGGTGCCCGCCGTGATCTTCTACTACGTGTCGCTGCGCCGCACCCCGGACTTCAACCCCCGGCAGGCAGCGAAGCGGCTGCACCTGTTCGAACACGGCCTGGTCGTCGACCAGGAGACCGGCCGAGGCACGGTGGCCGTGCGCTGGGACGAGGTCAGGCTCTACGAGGAACAGGTGCGGAACGTCGTCAACGGCATACCCGGCCCGGTCATGTACACCTGCCTGCTGAGGACCCCGGCCACGAGCGTGGCCGTCACCCACTTCTACCGGGACCCCCAGGTGTGGTCCCAGGCCATGCAGCACGCGGTCCTGCGGGCCCAGGGCGACCGGGTGCAGGAACGCTTCCTGGCCGGCGAGCTCCTGGACTTCGCCGACTTCGACCTCTCCACCGCGGGTGTCACCCACCGCAAGCTGGTCCTGCCCTGGGCCCAGGTGGACCGGGTCGAACTGCGCGACGGGGCCGTCCTGGTGCTGAGGAACGGTGACCCGTCCCCCTGGGCCCGCGCCTCGGCCAAGAGCATCCCGAACCTGCGGGTGTTCCTGGCCCTCATGGAGAAGTACCGGGGCGCGTGAACACCGGCCGGTCACCCGCGGCCGCACACCGGACGGACCAACGGCCTCCCGCCAGTGAGCTGCTCGATGACCTCCCCGGGCGGACGCGGGCGCGCGACACCTGGCAGGTTGTGGGCCAGGTCGGTCAGGAACCTGAGGTGTTCCAGGGTCTCCTCGGGCCCGTCGCCCGATGCGTGGCGTGGGGTCCCGGCCAGGTGGCGGATCTCGGCGAAGGCCATGGTCGCCAGGAGCGCGGCCAGGTCCCTGTCGAGCTCGGACTCGCGGCGGCGCCTCATGCCGCTCCTCCCGTCCGGCCGTGACCGGGGCCGGGTTCGGCCCCCACCCGGCCGGTGTCGTACGCCCACATGGCGATCTCGACCCTGTTCCGGGCGCCGATCTTGGTCAGCAGGCTGGCGACGTGGGTCTTGGCGGTCGTCAGGCCGATGAACAGCTCGGCGGCGATCTCGGCGTTCGTGCGGCCGCGGGCGACCAACGTCAGCACCTCCTCCTCGCGTTCGGTGAGCGGCTCGACCGGTTGGGTCCGTCGGTTCGACGGTTCCCCGGCGGCGAGGGTGGCCAGCAGCCGCCGGGTGACGTTGGGCGCGATCAGGGCGTCGCCGACGGCGGCGGCGTGGACGGCCTGGACGAGCAGCGCCGGCCCGGCGTCCTTGAGCAGGAAGCCGCGGGCGCCGGCCCGGAGCGCGCCGTGGACGTACTCGTCGAGGTCGAAGGTCGTGATCACCACGACCGCGATCGGGTCCGGGACGCCCCGCCCCGCGAGGAGCTTGGTCACCTCGATGCCGTCGAGCCCGGGCATCCGGATGTCGACCAGGCACACGTCGGGGCGGAGCCGGTGCGCCAGCTCGACGGCGGTGCGGCCGTCGGCGGCCTGGCCGACGACCTCGATGTCGGGCTGCGCCTCGAGGATCATCGACAGTCCGGTGCGCACCAGGTCCTGGTCGTCGGCCACCAGCACGCGTACCGTCATCGGCGTACCTCCGTCGGCATGTCGGCGTCGACCGCCCACCCGCCCCCGGGTGCCGGCCCGGCACGCAGCGTGCCGCCGAGCAGTTGCACGCGCTCGGTCATCCCCAGCAGCCCGAAGCCGTGGTTCACCGACCGTGCCGGGTCGGTCCGTCCGTCGTCGGTCACGCGCAGTCGCAGCCTTCCCGCGTCCGTCACGACCCGGATCTCCACGCGCGAGGCGTTGCGGGCGTGCCGCAGGGCGTTGGTCAGCGCCTCCTGGGCCAGCCGGTAGACCGCCGCGTCGACCTGGGGCGGAAGTTCGTCCAGGCCGTCCGGCAACTCCACGTCGACGACCGGGACCGGGGCGCGTCGGGCTAGGGACACCAGGTCGGCAACGCCGGGCCGCGGGGCGCGCTCCGCCGGTGCTCCGTCGCGCAGCACCCGGACCATCGCCCGCATCTCCGCGAGCGTCCGCGACGCCTCCCCTTCGATGGCCACCAGCGCCTCGAGCGCCGCTTCGGGTCGCTGCCCGGCCACCGCCCGGCCCGCCTGCGCCTGCACGGCGATCGCCGAGACGTGGTGGGCGACGATGTCGTGCAGCTCGCGCGCGAGGGCGACCCGCTCCTGGCTGCGGCTCTGGTCCAGCGCCCGCCGCCAGCTCTCGGCGCGGTAGCGGAACGCCGCTCCGTCCGCCGCTGCCGCCGCCAGGACGGCGAACCCGCCGATGACGCCGGCCGGCCCGGTGTAGTCGGCGGCCGTACCGATTCCCGCAGCGACCGCCACCACCACCAGCCCGATCACCATCTCGCGCCCCGAGCCCCAACGGACCAGCGCGTAGACGAACACCAGCAGGTAGATCATCGTGTCGAGGCCGACCCTCGGGGGTCCGCCCAGCAGGCTCGCCAGTCCCAACGCCAGCGCGGTGCCGAAGGCCACCACGACACAGGTCAACGGACGGGTGCGCCGCCACAGCAGCACCGGCGCGAGTCCGACCGCCACGATCGTCGCGAACGGCCGCCAGGCGACCTCGTCCCGGAGGACTCCTTCGAGCAGCGCCGCCACCATCGACACCCCGACCAGCACCCAGTCGCGGGACACCCGTTCGGGAGCGTCCGTGGCGCGGGGCTCGGCCCACAGCGAACTCATGGCGTTGGTGGTCACACGCCCAGTCTAGGGACCGCCGGAGCGTCGGGGACCGACCGAAAGAACGAGACGCCGCCTGTCCCAACGGCGGAGGCGGGTCCGGCCCGAACGCCGATGTGCCCGCCGCCGGGCTCGGCGATCGTGGACCCACCAGTCCTCACCACACCGACGGAGTCCACGATGAGAACGCGTCAACCCACCACGACCGCACTGGAGGACCCGCGGATCCCGGTGCGGGTCAAGCTCGCCGCAGCGTGGACGAGCTTCATGTTCCTGTACGTCTACGTGGACATCCTCGCCTTCTTCAAGCCCGGCGTCATCGACGGCATCGAGGGCGGCACCGTCTGGGAGTTCGACATCAGCCAGACGTTGTTCACCGTCTTCCTCGTGCTCATGGCGATCCCGATCCTCATGGTCGTGCTGTCGATGACGCTGCCCGCCCGGGCGAGCCGCGTGACGAACCTCGTCGTGGCCTCGGTGCAGGTCCCCTTCGCGGCGTTCAACGCGGTGGGCGAGTCCTGGAGGTTCTTCTACGGCCTCGGCGTCGCACTGGAACTGATCGTCCTCGCCCTCGTCCTGCGGTACGCCTGGACCTGGCCCCGCACCACGGCGTCGGCGACCACGGCGACCACGGCGACCGGCCCGGACCGTGAAGCCGTTCGCGCCCAACAGCAAGCCTGAACCGACGGGGGGACACCGACCTCCACCGGGACGTCGCGCAGGGGCCCGCCAAGGCCCCTGCCCGCAGGTCAGATCGTCGGCCTCCGGGGCCAGGGGGGCGGGGGCAGACGGCCTTCTGCCATCGGTGAACACCACCCCGTGCGGGCCCGCCGGTCATTACCGTTCAGCCGTATGACGACGATCACCACACGAACGGTCGCCTACCCGGCCGACAACCTGACGATGATCGGACACCTCGCGCTCCCGGCCGGCGCCGAGCGCCGGCCCGCCGTCCTGATCGGACCCGAGGGGATGGGGCTCAGCGACGTCGAGCGCCGCCGGGCCGAGGCCCTGGCCGAACTGGGGTACGTGGCGCTGGCCTTCGACCTCCACGGCGGACGCTACCTGGCGGACCCGGCGGACATGCTGGCCCGTTGCCTGCCGCTGCTCGCCGACCCCGACCGGATGCGGGGAATCGGTCACGCCGCGCTCGACGTGTTGCGCGCCGAACCGCGGACCGACCCCGACCGGATCGCCGCCGTCGGCTACGGCACCGGGGGCGCGGTCGCGCTGGAACTCGGGCGCGACGGCGTCGACCTGCGTGCGATCGGAACGGTCAACGCACTGACCACGGGCCGACCGGGCGAGGCGGCACGCATCCGCTGCCCGGTGTGGGCCGGGGTCGGGTCGGAGGACCCGATCATGCCGCCCGCACAACGGGACGCGTTCACCGCGGAGATGCAGGCCGCGGGCGTCGACTGGCGCGTCGTGGTCTACGGAGGAGCCCTTCACGCCTTCCACCACCCGACGGTCGACCACACCACGGTCCCCGGCGTCGGCCACCACCCACGGCACGCACAACGGGCCTGGCATGACATCGTCGCCCTGCTCGCCGAGTGCCTGCCCGTCACGGACTGATCCGATCGCTGGAGTCCTTCGGCGTCACCGAGGGGAACCGGCGGGACGGCGCGACCGAGGACCCGGACTTCGCCGGGGCTCCGCGGTGTCGTGAGCCGCCTCAACCGACGCCGGCACCGACGCCGACGCTGGTGCTGACGCCCTACAGGCTCTCGTATTCGTTCTTGATGACGAAGAACGACCCGCGGATGGTGCCGGCGAGCTTCGACTTCTGCCGGGCGAACTTGAACCGCTGGGCGAGTTCGTCCGGGACCTCCATCCCGTCCGAGAGCTTGAACCCGACCGCCCGCTTCCCGCCGTCGTCGACGGTGTACATCACGTTGACCGACAGGCCGCTCTCGTAGAAGACGTAGGCCATCCTGATGTTCTCGACCTGGAAGGCGGTGGCTTCGAGGGGCCGGGACGCGATGACGATCTCGCGTTCCTCCCGGAGGATCCGGTGCACCCAGTCGACGACCTCGGCGGCCTCCTCCGCGGGCTCCACGGTGAAGGTGTGGTCGTACTTGTTCTTGAAGTAGCGGGCCTCGTTGGCCCGCAACCCGGCGAGCGCGTCCGCGACGGGCGACGACTCCAGACCGACGGTCGAGACGGTCACGAAATCCACGACGTACGACACGGCCGAATTCCTCCTCATGGACACGGGCGGGTCGGCGAGTCAGCGGTGACCTCGGCATGCCGGGCACCCGGAGCCGACCGGGAGCGCCGGTCGTGACTCGTCCCCGCGACGGCGCGGAGCGGCACATCGCGACGTGGTACCGCTCCCGGGTGTGCGGCGATCCTACGCCGCCACCGCGACGCGGGAGCGCAGCCACTCGCCGGAACCGGTGTCCGGTGCTGTCGGGCCGGTGCCGAACGGCGCCTGCATCCCTGGGGTGCGTCGGAGCGCGCTGTCGGCCGGCTCGGCGAGCCGGGCCCGGAGCGCCCGCCGCACCGCGTCGCCGTCGGGGCCGGCGCCGAGGGCGTAGGTCGCCGGCCGGGGCGGCGCGCAGGTCCAGCTCCGGGCCTGCTCGGGCGCGGGTGACCACCAGGGGAGCCCGCGCGGCTGACCCGGGTTCCGGGGCCGGTTCCGCGGCGGCGGGAGCGGCCCCGGGCATGTCCGGCCGTCCGGCGTTCACCGGTCACCCGCGGGCCGGTGAGCGACCCGCACTGGCAGCCTGCCCACCCCAGCTGTCACACTACTGACCATACGTCAAGTAACACATCGTCCTTCCGGCCGTCGCGCGGCCGCGGGGACAGAGCGGGGAGCAACGGCGATGAACGTGCAGGACCAGGGCGCGGAGCAGCCGCTCAGCACCGGCATACGGCAGGACATACCGCACAGCGCCCGCATGTACGACTGGTTCCTGGGCGGCAAGGACCACTTCGAGGTGGACCGCGAGGCCGCCGAGCGGGTGCTCACGGTGTTCCCCACCATGCGGACCGCGGTCTGGGCGAACCGGGCGTTCATGCACCGGGCGACCCGGACGCTGGCCCAGCGGGGCCTGCGCCAGTGGCTGGACGTCGGCACCGGCATCCCCACGTCCCCGAACCTGCACGAGGTCGCGCAGTCGGTGGCTCCGGAGGCGCGGGTGGTCTACGTGGACAACGACCCGATCGTGCTCGCGCACTCGCGGGCGCTGATGACCAGCACGCCGGAGGGGCGGACGGCCTACGTCCACGGCGACGCCCGGAACCCGGACGCCATCCTGAACGCCCCCGAGGTGGCGCGGACGCTCGACCCGGCGCAGCCGGTGGTGCTGTCGATGGTCGCGCTGCTGCACTTCGTCCCGGAGCTCGAGGAGGCGCGCGCGATCGTGGAGCGGCTGCTGGAGCCGTTGCCGTCGGGCTCGGCGCTGGTGCTCTCGCACGCCACGGCGGAGCTGGACCCGGAGGGCGCTCCGATGGTGCAGGAGATCTACAACAAGGCGGGCACGACCCTGCGGCTGCGGTCCCGCGCCGAGTTCGAGACCCTCTTCGAGGGGCTGGAGCTGCTGGAGCCGGGCATCGTGCCCGCCCACCGCTGGCGCCCCGACGAGGACGGCACCGCCGGCCGGCTGCCGGACGGGGTCACCGATGCCCAGGTGTCGTTCTACGCGGGTGTCGCCGTCAAGAAGTAGGCGGCTCGCGGACGGTGTCCCCGGTGGTGCGGGCCCGTCTCCGGTCGTACGGCCGCCGGCCCCCGCCTCCCGTTCCGGGGAGCGCGGGGGCCGGCGGCCGTACGACCGGGCGCCCCGAAACCGGAGCAGCCCCGTCCGGGCCCGGTGAGGGCGGATCGCGCGTCCCGGCCGCGCCGACGCCGACGGCGCCCTCGCCACCGGTACATTCCCTACCGGCTCCCCCCGTGGTTCCGGATCGGACGGGTGGTCACCATCACCCGCGAGGAGCAGGCCCCTGAGTACGTCATCCGCCGAGGCGCTGTCCGTCGGGCTGCTGGTCCTGGTGCTGGTCTGCGCCGTGGTGCGGCCGTGGGGCTGGCCGGAGGCGGTGGTCGCGGTCCCGGCGGCAGGGCTGGTGGTGGCCGCCGGTGCGATCTCCTGGGACCACGCGGTGGACGAGGCGGAACGGCTCGGGCCGGTGATCGGGTTCCTGGCGGCCGTCCTGGTGCTGGCGCAGCTCTGTGACGACGAGGGTCTGTTCCGCGCCTGCGGGGCGTGGATGGCGCGGACGTCGGCCGGCAGCCCGCGGCGGCTGCTGGCGCAGGTGTTCGTGGTCGCCTCGCTGGTCACCGCGGTGCTCAGCCTGGACGCCACCGTGGTGCTGCTGACCCCGGTGGTGTTCGTCACCGCGGCCCGGCTCGGCGCCCGGCCCAAACCGCACCTGTACGCCTGCACCCACCTGTCGAACACCGCCTCCCTGCTGCTGCCGGTCTCCAACCTCACCAATCTGCTGGCCTTCGCCGCCAGCGGGCTGAGCTTCACCCGGTTCGCCGTCCTGATGGCGCTGCCGTGGCTGGCGGCCATCGCCGTCGAGTACGTGGTGCTGCGCCGGTTCTTCGCCGCCGATCTGGACGCCGGCGCCCCGGCCGCGGACGGCGCGGCGACGCCGGAGACGCCGCTGTTCGCCCTGGTCACCGTCGCCGGCACGCTCGCCGGGTTCGTGCTGACCTCGATCGTCGGCCTCGATCCGGCGTGGGCGGCCCTGGCCGGCGCGCTCGTGCTCGCGGCCCGGGCGCTGATCCGCCGGCGCACCACCCCGGTGGCGATCGTGCGCTCGGCGGCCGTGCCCTTCCTGGCCTTCGTGCTGGCGCTCGGCATCGTGGTCCGCGCCGTCGTCGACAACGGCTTGGCCTCCGCGCTCGGCCACCTCGTGCCCCACGGCACCTCGCTGCCCGCGCTGCTCGGCACCGCGGCGCTGGCGGCGGTGCTCGCGAACGTCATCAACAACCTGCCCGCCACCCTCGTCCTGCTCCCGCTCGCCGTGCCGTCCGGTGCCGGGGCGGTACTGGCGGTGCTGCTCGGGGTGAACATCGGCCCCAACCTCACCTACGCCGGCTCGCTGGCCACCCTGCTGTGGCGGCGCATCGTCCGGGAGCACGACACCGACATCGGCCTGGGCGAGTTCACCCGGCTCGGGCTGCTCGTCGTCCCCGCCGCCCTGGCCACCGCCGTGGTGGCCCTCTGGGGATCCCTGCACGTCATCGGAGGCTGACCGCGTGACCGTCGTCGTCTGGATCACCGAAGGCACCTGGCCGGCGTGCGTGGACGCCGCCCGCGCCCATGCACCCGGGGCGGCGGAGATCGTCCTGCTCCACGTCAGCGGGCAGGAGATCCCCGGCGTCGCGCACGGCGCGTTCGCCGGGCTGCTCGGCCGCGGCCACCGCGAGCGCGACCCCGGCACCCGGGTGGAGACCCTGGCGGCGGCCTCGGCCCGGCGGCTCCTCGACGCCGCGGCCGAGCGTCTCGGGCGGCCCTGCGCCCGGGTGGAGCGCACCGGGCGGGTCGAGCGCGAGGTCGTCGCGGCGGCCGAGGGCGCGGCGCTGCTCGTCCTCGCCCGCGACGGCGACCGCACCCGCCTCGGACCGCACAGCCTCGGCCCCGCGACCCGTTTCGTCGTCGACCACGCCCCGTGCCCGGTCCTGCTGGTCTGGCCGGAGCCGGCACCGGGCACCGCGACGATCCCTCCCCCGCCCGACGAGCCGTAACGGGGCCGGGGCCAGGGCCAGGGGCCAGGGCCGGAGTCAGGGCCGGGGCCCGCTGAGAGGTCCGCCCGGCCCGCTGGAGACGCGCACGGCAGGAGCCCCATGTTCCCCGGGGACGGCGGTTCCGACTCCACGATGTCGCGGTCCGGCTCGCCACCGCACCGCGCTCGGTGCGGCTGCGGCCCGCCGGGCAGGACCTCGCCCGGCGGCACGACGGTGAGTACGTCCACGTCCGGGTGACCACCGTGGACGGGCACGCGATGGTCGTGGTCGCGCACGACCGACCCGGCCGGGCCCGCGCCCGCCGGACGGCGCGGGTCGGGGGCCCGGTCAGCCGACGGCCGACCCGGGACGGGCTGCCGGTCGGCCGACGGGCAGCAGGGTCGGGTCCGCCATGATCCGGCGCACCGTCGTCAGCGCCGCGCCGAGCAGCGGTCCGCGCCGCCCCAGCGCGGACGCCCGCAGCGCCTCCGGGGCCCACGGCCGCACGGTGACCCGGGCGGCCAACTCGGCGCGCACGGACGGCAGCAGCCAGTCGGCGAGTTCGGCGTAGGCGCCGCCGAGGACCAGGGCGTCCGGATCGATGAGCTCCACGGCCGAGGTCAGGGCGAGGCCCAGGGCCCGCCCGGCCCGGTCCAGTGCCGCCAGGGCGGGCCCGTGCCCGGCGGCCGCCCGCTCGGCCAGCAGGGCGACCGGGTCGCCCGCCGGGACCGGACCGGTCCCGGCGGGACCGCCGGGGGCGAGGCGGCCGTGCTGGGCGAGACCGGCCTCGCGCAGCACCGCCTCCTCCCCCGCGTACTGCTCCAGGCAACCGCGGGCGCCGCAGGCGCACTCCGGCCCCTCCGGGTGCACGGGTATGTGGCCCAGCTCGCCGGCGAAGCCCCGGGCGCCCCGGAACAACCGGCCGTCGAGGACCAGGGCGGCGCCGATCCCGGTCCCGGCGGAGACGTGGACGAAGGTCTCCGCGGCCCGTTCGGCGCTCCAGTACTCGGCCAGGGCGCCGAGGTTGGCCTCGTTCTCCGGTTCGGGCACGGTGTCCTGGTCGGGCCAGTGGTCGGCGAGCCGGACGCCGTGCCAGCCGAGGTTGGGCACCCGCTCGACCAGTCCGCCGGGACCGTTCGGCACCACCCCGGGCACCGCCAGAACGCGGCCCTCGACCCGGAGGCCGAGGCCGGCCGCCTCGGCCTCCGCCTCGGCGGCCAGCGCGGCGACCTCCGTCAGGACCTGCCCGGCCGGCCGGTCCGCGTTGGCCCGTTCCACCCGGCGCCACACCCTCGGCTCGCCGCGCAGGTCCACCACGCACGCGCCGAGGTGGGTGACGCCGACCTCCAGGCCGAGACCGGCGGGGCCGTCGCCGCTGACCGCCAGCGCCCGGCCGGGCCGGCCGACCCGTCCGCTGGCCGTGGCCGCCGTCTCGGTCAGTGCGCCGCGGCCGATCAGCTCGTCGACCAGGGACGAGACCCCCGCCCTGGTCAGCCCGACCTGTCCCGCGACATCCGCGCGGGAGAGCGGGCTGTGCGCGCGGACCGCCCCGAGGACGACCGCGAGGTTCTGCCGTCGCATGTCCTGCTGCGACGCCGGTCCGCCCGCCGCCCCGCCCGCCCCGCCCACCACTGTCACGTGCCCTCCTACCGCCCCAGGTCCGGGGCGCCCTGCAGGGCCCCGGCCCGACGCAGGGTATCCCCGATCCGCGTCAGCGCGTCGTCGTCCCGCTCGACCGGCTCCAGTACCGGGCCCCGCGCCGTCCCCCAGCGGCGGGCGACGGCGTCGGCGGGTTCGCCGGTGAGCAGCGCGGCGGCCTGCGCGGCGGCGCCGAGCGCGACCAGTTCCGCCGCGTCGGGCACCCGGACCGCGCGGCCCGAGAGCCGCAGCACGGTCCGCTGCCAGGCCTGCCCGCGGGCGCCGCCGCCGATCAGCAGCAGCGGCTCGTCGGCCGCCGGGTCCGCGCCGCCCGCGCGCAGCACGCCGTCCAGGGCGGCGAGCAGGGCGTGGGCGGCGCCGTCGTAGGCGGCCTGCAGCAGCTGCCCGCGGGTGGTGTCGTGGCGCAGTCCGTGGACCAGTCCGGAGGCGCCCGGGAGGTCCGGGGTCCGCTCGCCGTCGAGGTAGGGCAGGACGACCGCGGTGCCGCCGTCCTCGACCTCCTCGCGGCCGAGGCCGAGCAGCTCGGCGAAGCGGTCGACGGCGAGGGTGCAGTTGAGGGTGCAGGCCAGGGGGAGCCAGTCACCGAGGGCGTCGGCGAAGCCGGCCACGGTGCCGGTCGGATCGGCGGGCCTGGTCCGGCCGACGGCGTAGACGGTGCCGGAGGTGCCGAGGCTGAGCACCGGTTGCCCGGGGAGCAGGCCGAGGCCGAGGGCCGCCGCCATGTTGTCGCCGGTGCCGGTGGCGACCGGTGTGCCCGCGCGCAGCGGCGTGCCGGGGCGGACGGCGCCGGCCCGGGCGCCCGGGGACAACACCTCGGGCAGCAGGGCGGGGTCGAGCCCGATCCGGGCGAGGACGTCCGAGTCGTAACCGTCCGGGCCCCACCAGCCGGTTCCCGAGGCGTCGCCCCGGTCGGTGACCGCCTCACCGGTCAGCCGTTCGGTGAGGAAGTCGTGGGGCAGCCGGACGGCCGCGACCCGGTCCGCGGCGGCGGGCTCGTGGGCGCGCAGCCAGGCCCAGGTGGGGGCGGTGAAGGCGGCGGTGGGCACGCTGCCGGTACGGCGGGCGAGTTCGGCGGCACCGATCGCGGCCGTCAGCCCGGCGGCCTGGGGCGCCGACCGGACGTCGTTCCAGAGCAGCGCCGGACGGACCGGCGTGCCGGCCGCGTCCAGGGTGACCAGACCGTGCTGCTGGCCGGCGACCGAGACGGCGGCCGCGCGGTCCGCCCACCCGGTTCCGGCGGCGGCCTCCCCGAGGGCCGCCCACCACTGCTCGGGGTCGCTCTCGCGACCGGCGCCCGTGCTGACGGTGTGCGGGGCGCGGCCCCGGCCCAGGACGGTGCCGGTGTCGAGGTCGACGGCGAGTGCCTTGGTGGACTGGGTGGAGCTGTCGAAGCCGATCACGACACGCTGCTCAGCCATGTGTTCCTCCGGTCGAGGGGGTTCCTTCCGACGTTCGGGCATACTAATTTGTTGAGAGCCATTACAAACACCCTCCGCACCGATCCGGAGCCGCTCCATGTCCAGCGACACCCTCACCCCCACCCCGGCGCACAAGTTCACCTTCGGTCTGTGGACCGTCGGCTGGCAGGGCCGTGACCCCTTCGGCGACGCGACCCGCCCCGCCCTCGACCCGGTCGAGACGGTGCAGCGACTGGCCGGCCTCGGCGCCTACGGCGTCACCTTCCACGACGACGACCTGATCCCCTTCGGGGCCGACGGGGCCACCCGCGAGCGGACCGTCAAGCGCTTCCGCTCCGCGCTGGACGAGGCCGGGCTGAAGGTCCCGATGGCGACCACCAACCTGTTCACCCACCCGCTCTTCAAGGACGGCGCCTTCACCGCCAACGACCGCGACGTCCGCCGCTACGCGCTGCGCAAGACCATCCGCAACATCGACCTGGCCGCCGAACTCGGCGCCTCGGTCTACGTCACCTGGGGCGGGCGCGAGGGCGCCGAGTCCGGCGCGGCCAAGGACGTGCGCACCGCGCTCGACCGGCTGAAGGAGGCCTTCGACCTGCTGGGCGAGTACGTCGAGCAGCAGGGCTACGACCTGCGCTTCGCGATCGAGCCCAAGCCCAACGAGCCGCGCGGCGACATCCTGCTGCCCACGGTCGGCCACGCCCTGGCGTTCATCAACGCACTGGAGCGGCCCGACCGGGTCGGCCTCAACCCCGAGGTCGGCCACGAGCAGATGGCCGGGCTGAACTTCCCGCACGGCATCGCCCAGGCGCTGTGGCACGGCAAGCTGTTCCACATCGACCTCAACGGCCAGTCCGGCATCAAGTACGACCAGGACCTGCGCTTCGGCGCCGGAGACCTGCGGCAGGCCTTCTGGCTGGTCGACCTGCTGGAGTCGGCCGGGTACGACGGTCCGAAGCACTTCGACTTCAAGCCGCCGCGCACCGAGGACTTCGACGGCGTCTGGGCCTCGGCCGCCGGCTGCATGCGCAACTACCTGCTGCTGGCCGAGCGTTCCCGCGCCTTCCGGGCCGACCCGGAGGTGCGGGCCGCGCTCGCCGCCTCCCGGCTGCCCGAACTCGCCCGCCCCACGGCCGAGGACGGTCTGTCCGGGCTGCTCGCGGACACCGCCGCCTTCGAGGAGTTCGACGTCGAGGCCGCCGCCCGGCGCGGCATGGCCTTCGAGCAGCTGGACCAGCTGGCCCTCGAACACCTCCTCGGCGCCCGCTGACCTCGACCACGACGGAGCCGGGCCGCGCGCTGCCCGCACGGCCCGGTCTTCCCTGCTCATGCGGCCGCCGCTCCGATCGGACGGAGCAGCGGCCCCAGAACCGGTGCCGGTGACTCTGACGGCTTCCCGCGCGAGCTTTCACAAGCCCCCTGGGAAGCCCGCGTGAACACGTGGTAACCGGACTACCTGGGGACCGGCGGGAGGTTCGTGACCGCGCGCGAGACCCGATCACGCGCCCGGAAGCCGAAGCTGACGAGGGTGATGCTCTCTCCGGCACCGAGGGGCGTCCGGCCGTGCGGCGTGAGCGCGCCGTCGAATACGACGCAGTCACCTGCGGCGAGGTCGCATTCGAGGAATCCGTCAGCGTGGATGAAGACGGTGGTGCTGACCCTGGGTGCGCCGGTGGGCCGCTCATGCTTGAGGCACAGGATCAGGTTGGCCTCGCCGAAGCCGAAATCGTCAACGTGGAAATCGAGGAACTGCCCTTCCTCCACGTACGCGATGTAGACACCGGTGTGCGGCTGCGCGACGTCCAGACCGGTCGACCGCGCTACGAGTGCGGCGAGATCGGCTTGTCCGGCGAAGCGATTCGCGGCGTCGCCGACGGCGGCGTTCCACTTACCGTTGTGGAGGTATCCGTCTACGGCGACGGCCTTCTCGGCCTCCTCCACCATCGCGGCGATCAGCTCGGTGGGGAACGACTGGTCGCGCAGGTGGCGCGGGTGCACGCGCCGGTGCACGGTGAGCCCGCACACGGCGTCCCGAAGAGCGGGGAAGTCCTCTGCCCACTGGGCCGGTATCCGGGCCGTGGTGTGGGACTGGAGCCATGAGGTCCACTGGTGGCTCCACTGGCGCGGCACTGCTCCGTGTGCCGCCGATGCAGCCGCCTGGCCGATCAGCAGCTCCACCCGGGCGAGGGCGGCCTTCGTGGACTCGACCAGTTCGGCGTCCCCCTTGGCGATCCGCAGCCGCAGCGCTTCTTGCAGATGGGCCTGGGCACCCGCGAGGTCCCCGAGCTCCATGAGGTGTTTGCCGGTGTGTTGGAGCGCGAAGTCGACGAGTTCCGGGTGCTGGCTTCGGGCGGTGTTCAGCGCGCTGCGATAGAGCGCGTCAGCCGTCCGCCTGTCACCTGCGTAGCGGTGGGCATCGCCGAGGTTGAGCCCGGTGGCGACGACGGCGTGGGCGTTGCCGATCGCTGCGGCCAGGTCGAGCGACTGTTGGAGGAGTGTCAGGGCCTCCTCGTGGTTTCCCAGGCTCATCTGGCCGATGCCGATCCATCTGGTCAGGACCCGTGTGCGAGCGGGGTTGGTCTCCTCGGGCAACGCCCGCAGTTCCTCGTGGAGTTGGCCGACTGCGGCAGTCAGCTCGTTCCGGTCGGTGGGGACCATCCGCAGGTTGTCGTCGTGAGTGATGAGGTGCCCGAGCACTTGACCCTCCGTGGTTCGGTTCTGCTCAGCGAGGCATTACAGCTGGTCGGTCTGGTGGCGCAGGTCGGCCAGCAGCTCCACCCCGTGGGACGTGAAGTACTCACGCAGGAGTTCGAGTTCGCGCATCAGGTAGCGGACGGCCGGCAGTCCCTCGTCGTAAGCGCCCTGGAAGCCTGCGCGCTCGTTGGGCGTGAGGTCGGCACGGGCCAGTTCGGCATGGCGGAAGCGCAACAGCTGGTTGTACACACAGGTCGCGTGGAAAGCCCGGTCGATCTCCCAGTACTGGTTGCGATCCTCTCCCTGTCCGGCCCGCCACTTGATCTCGATCGTGGGAGAGGTCTTGGAGGAGTACCCGTCGGCGAAGACCTGGTGCTGGAGGACATGGAAGCTGATCGACTGGTGAGTGGCCTCGTGGAGGATGTTCTCCGCCAGGAACAGGTGGGAGGGCCGCTCACTGACGGTGTTCGGCGGGATGTGGTGCCGGGCCTTCTCGGAGAACACGATGACGTAGGGCAGCGCCGGGTCGCTGGAGCTGGTCAGCGAGGGGACGCGGGCGCCCGGCCTGAGGCCCACCCACAGCAGGCCACGGACGAATTCGCGCACGCGGGCGAACCCCTCGGGGTGGACCAGCGACAGGTGGTCCAGGGCCTGGGTCAGCGTCGCGCGACGCTCGTCGGTGTGGGTGACGATCTCGTAGTCCGCCAGGTTGATCTCGGCGGCGATCGCCCGGGGTAGCTCGGCGTCGAACCAGTCGAAGCCCGCCCCGGCCACCGTCACGCGCTCACTGCGCAGGGAACGGGCGTGCTCCGCGTAGGACGTACCCGACTTCACCAGGCGCTCCATCAGGGCGAACGGGAGGGCCTGCTCGGCACCCTGCTCGCGGAGTCGGGTCAGGTCCGGGTCCTTCCGGTCGAGGTCGAAGAAGGAGCCGGCGGGGACGCGGGTGGCGATGATGGTCTTCAATGCGGACTCTCCTTGATTGTGGTGGGTGCGAAGCCGGATGGCGGGTCGGCCCGGATGGTCACCCGGGCCGACCCGCCCATGCCGTCAACCAACCGGCATCAACTGGGGGCTGCGGTCAGACCTCGATGCCCACCGGGGCGAAGTCGCCGTCCGGGACCGAGTGGTCCAGGCGGCGGGTCAGGTGCTCGACGCCGGTCTGCGGGGCGAAGTCGCCGTCCGGGACCGAGTGGTCCAGGCGGCGGGTCAGGTTGGTGACCTCCGCGTCACCGGGCTTGGTGGTGACGGTGCTCATGTGCCTCTCCCATCGGGTTGGCTCTGCTCGCCCGGGAGTAGGCGAGCAGTCGTGCGGGGTGGTGCATCACCGTTGTTCGCAGGAGACCGAGTTGGTACTAGGCTTCCGCTGTCATCGGCGATTCCGTAGTCATGACGTTACGGCCGGTGATTCCAGGGTTCGACGGACTGCCAGTACGAGTTACCCGGACGATCGAGGCCAAGGGGGCCTGGAATGGCTGCTCGGACACCGCCGAGGCGCACCGAAACACTGACTGGCAGTCAGCCCGAGCCCGTACGGATCCCCGAAGGGGTGATTTCCGGCTTCCTGTTCAAGGTCATCCGGGAGCAGATCCCGAGGACTCAGGACGAGTTGGCCGTGGACCTGGGTATCGACAAGAGCACCGTCCAGGGCTGGGAGTCCGGCCGTCGACCGCTCTCCTCCACCAGGGCCGGAAACCTGGTGGTGCTGCGCCGGAAGCTGATCCTGCTCGGCGCGCCGGCTGGGCTGGTGGACCTGATCAGCCTCGCGATGGACGCGGACTTCGTCCTCGGCGAGATACTGCGGTCCCGGCCCACGAGGGCCGAGGTTCTGAAGCATCCGCTGGCCGGGTGGGTGCTTACCCGGGACACCACGCACATGATCGGCTGGGCCGTCAGCGGGGTTCTGCCCGGCGCGGTGGCCGCCGAGTTGAGCATCCCGGCCGCCCGACGCGGGCCAGTCTCCACTTCGCCGCTCCTCGGGCAGGACGTTTGCTCGCGCTTCTTCGACAACCTCCGGCATACCGCCGACCTCGTGGAGGTCGGGGGTGAGGAGACGGCCTTGCTCCGGAGACAGGTTTGGTACCTGTCCTCCTACGACCGGGCTCGCGGTGTGGTCGAGTGGTTTGGTGGGATGCAGCGCCGAGGGCGGATCCCCTCGGCCGGCTCGGGGTGGTCACCGCGTTGGGCCGAGGCGCGGTCGGTCGCGGCAGCACTGGCTCGGCAGGGGGATCCCGAACTGCTCCGGGACTTCATCGCCCGCTCGATCACCGACAACGACGACTTCGAGACCGCGAACCTGAACTACTGGGCTCACTGGCTCGGGCTCGACTCACGTCCCCAGACCAGCGATGACTTCATGGCCGAGCAGGAACACCCGGCGTGGGACGCCTCCTCGCTGCTGCGACAGTTCGCCATCCGACTGGACCGTGCGGGCGAGTACACCGACCTGTACGTCCATTCGATCTGGGCACTCATGCTCACTCGACGCGGCCTGGCCGACGCGGACCCCCGTACTACCCGCGACCTGGCCGCACGCGTGCGCATGCTGCTTGATGGTGACGGCCTTTCACAGCAGTCCCGTCGCGAGTTGGAGTCTGTGCACTTCGGTCTGCGGGTAGGCGGTTACAGCAACAACCGATCCCACAGTGAAGGACAGCGATGACGGACGACAAGCAGGCGAAGGGCACCGCGAGCTACCTGTTCGAGGCGGGCATGCTCAAGCGGGCGAAGCGCTCCGGCTGGTGGATCGCCGGGGTCAAAGACCCCGAGACGATCGCCGAGCACTCGTTCCGGACGGGCGTCGTCGGCGCGGTGCTCGCGATGATGGAGGGCGCCGACCCGGCCAAGGTCGCCCTGCTGTGCCTCTTCCACGACACCCAGGAGACCCGGGTCAGCGATATCCCTCACATCGGCCGGCGATACCTCACCGCCGCCTCGAACGAACGCGTGACCGCCGACCAGGTCAGCGCCGCTCACCCGGCCGTCGCTGCCGGGGTGCAGGCCATCGTGGAGGAGTACGAGAACGCCGAGAACCTGGAAGTCACCGTCGCCCATGACGCCGACAAGCTGGAGTGCCTGATTCAGGCCGTGGAGTACCGGGAGCAGGGATACCAGAACGTCCAGCCGTGGATTGACAGCAGCCTCGGGAGCCTCAAGACCGAGTCGGCTCGCACCCTAGGCGAGGCCGCACTGACCATGACGTCCTTGGAGTGGCAGAGGGTCTACCTCGGGTGACGCTACCGATGCCCGACTTCGAGACCGTACCGCGCCCGAAGGTCGTGGCATCAACAGGGAGGGGGAAAGGGTGAGGCCCCGGGCGCTCTGACGGGGGCGCTCGGCGCCTCGCGGCCGGGGGCGGTGCCAGGACGGGTAGGGCAGCTCGGCCTCGTGGGTACCGGCCGGGCTGATCTGCAGGGTGCCGTCCGGGCCGCCGGTGCGCAGCTGCCCGGGGTGCGGGCTGGCGGCGGTCACCCGGGGGCGGTCGCCGGCGCGGCGCAGGTGGAAGCGGGATCCTCTCCCACAGCGGCAAGCCCGGCCGGGCGCACGCCGAACTCAACTGCCTGGGAGTCGAGTTCGGGAAGGCCGGGGCACTGGTCGCGGGGATCGAACCGGACGCCGACATCGCGATGGTCGACTCGGTGCCCCGCAAGTGGCTGATGCAGAAGTACCCGCCGCTGGCGAGGCCGGACGGCGGCACGGACGCGTCCGCGTACCACGGAATCTTCGACCCCTTCTACCGGGGCGCGTTCGAGGCCGGCCGCCAGGTACGGATCCTGCACGCCCGCCAGCTCCACGACGCCCGGGGCGACCGACCGGGCCCGACCCCCGACTCGGCCGCCCGGCGCCATCCCGTGCTGGTCGTCCCCGGGCTGTACCTGGCCGAGGACTCCCTGCTCGACTGGTTCGCGGCCTATGCCGAGGCCGGCGGCCACCTCGTCCTCGGCCCGCGCACCGGCTACGCCGACCACGAGGCCCGGGCCCGCCACGAGACGGCCTCACCGCCACCGACGCCACCGAACTGGCCGGGTACCACCACCCGCACTTCGGCCGCTGGTCCGCCGTCACCACCCGCGCCCACGGCGCCGGCCGGGTCACCTGCGTGGGCACGGTGCCCGAGCGCGACCTGGCCCGGGCACTGGCCGGCTGGTGGCTGGCCCCCGTACCCGCCGGCGGCTGGCGCGACCTGCCGCCGTCCGTCACCGCGACCACCGGGACCGCCCCGGACGGGCGCCGCGTCCACGTCGTGCACCACTGGAGCCGGCAGCCCACCCGGGTCCGGGCCCCGGTGGACCTGACCAATGTGCTGGGCGGCGCCTCGGCGCCCGCCGGCGGTTCGGTCTCCCTCGGCGCCTGGGACGTGCGGGTCTACGTGGCGTCCTGAGCACGACGGGGGCGGCGGGCCGACCCGGCCCGCCGCCCCCGTTCCCCGGTTCCGCTACTCCGCCGAGAAGCGGAACACCGTCCTCGACCGGTACTGCTCCCCCGGACGCAGGACGGTGGAGGGGTAATCGGGCCGGTTCGGCGAGTCCGGGAAGTGCTGGGTCTCCAGCGCGATGCCCGCGTACGCGGCGTACGGGCGGCCGGAGCGGCCCGTCAGCGTGCCGTCGAAGTGGTTGCCGGTGTAGACCTGGAGCCCCGGCTCCGTGGTCATGCACTCGACGCTGCGACCGCTGGCCGGGTGGCTCAGGACGGCGGCCCGCCGGTACCCGGTGCCGTCGAGCACCCAGGTGTGGTCGAAACCCCGGCCGGCCCGGTGGGTCTGCCCGTGTTCCTCGGCGAGGCAGGTGCCGATCCTCCGGGCGCGGCGGAGGTCGAACGGCGTCCCGGCGACCGGCTCGGCCGGGCCGAGCGGTATCAGCTCCTCGTCCACGGGCAGGTACCTGGCGGCCTCGACGCGGAGCAGGTGGTCGAGCACCGCTCCGCTGCCCTCGCCGGCCAGGTCGAAGTAGGCGTGGTTGGTGAGGTTGACGACCGTCGGGGCGTCCGTGGTCGCCCGGTAGGTGATCGAGAGCTCGCCGCCCGCGTCGAGCAGGTAGGTCACCTCGGCGGTGAGGTTCCCCGGGAACCCCTGGTCCCGGGCGTCGCTGCGGGTGCGGAAGCGCACGCCGACCCGCCGGTCCGCCCGGACCGGCACACCGTCCCAGAGCCGGGTGGCGAAGCCGTCCGGTCCGCCGTGCAGGGTGTGGCCGTCCTCCTGGGTCGCCAGTCGGTGGATCAGGCCGTCCAGGGGCAGCACGCCGCGGGCGATCCGGTTGGCGTAGCGGCCCACGGTCGCGCCGAACCAGGACGCCGCCCCGAGCATGGACTCGACGCCGTCGCAGCCGAGGACGACGTTGGCCCGCCGCCCGCCGCGGTCCGGCGCGTGCACGGCCTGGAGGCGGGCGCCCAGGCTGAGCACCTCCACCGTCACGTTCTCCCGGGAGCCGAACGTCCATCGCGTGATGCGGCGTCCGTCCGCGAGCCCCGCGACGGACTCTTGACTGACCACCAGGTGGCCGGGGGAGACGAGTGCGTCTCTGGACACGGGACCTGCTCCGTTCGGCACGGTTCGGGAGAAGGAGCGACGCCCGCCGTCCGGGCGGGTGTCGTCGGGTCGGAGCGCGGCGGACCTCAGAGCCCCTGGGCCAGCCGGTGGTACGCCTGGTTCCAGCGCAGCTCCTTGGTGAAGCGCCGCATCGTGGTGTCGTCGTCGATCACCAGCAGCTCCACACCGAGCATCTCGGCGAGGTCGTCGAGCTCCTCGGTGCCGACCGCGCCGGAGAGCACGGTGTGGTGCGGCCCGCCGGCCGTCAGCCAGGCCTCGGCGGAGGTGTGCAGGTCCGGGCGGGGCTTCCAGACGGCGCGGGCGACGGGCAGGTTGGGCAGCGGTTCGGGCGCGGGGACGACGTCGATCTCGTTGGCCACCAGCCGGAAGCGGTCGCCCAGGTCCGCGAGGCCGACCACGACGGCCGGACCGGGCTCGGCGTCGAAGACCAGACGGACCGGGTCCTCCCGTCCGCCGATGGCGAGCGGGTGGATCTCGCAGGACGGGGTGCCGGCGGCGATGCTCGGGCAGACCTCCAGCATGTGCGCGCCGAGGATCAGCTCGCTGCCGAACTCCAGGTGGTAGGTGTAGTCCTCCATGAAGGAGGTGCCCCCGGGAAGCCCACCGGCGGTGGCCTTGAGGGTGCGCAGCAGGGCGGCGGTCTTCCAGTCGCCCTCGCCGCCGAACCCGTAGCCGTCGGCCATCAGCCGCTGCACCGCGAGGCCGGGCAGCTGGCGCAGACCGCCGAGGTCCTCGAAGTTGGTGGTGAAGGCCTTGAAGCCGCCCTGGTCGAGGAAGCGGCGCAGGCCCAGTTCGATGCGTGCCGCGTACCGCAGCGACGCGTGGCGCTCCCCTCCGGGCCGCAGCGCGGGCGCGAGCCGGTAGCTGTCCTCGTACTCCTTGACGAGCTCGGTGACCTCCGCGTCGTCCGCCGCGTCGACCGCGGCGACCAGGTCGTTGACGCCGTAGGTGTTGACGGAGACCCCGAAGCGCAGCTGGGCCTCGACCTTGTCGCCCTCGGTGACGGCGACGTCGCGCATGTTGTCGCCGAAGCGGGCGAGCTTCAGGTCGCCCAGTTCGGCCCGGCCGGCGGCGGCGCGCGCCCAGGTGCCGATCCGGGCCGCCACGGACGGGTCGGCGGCGTGTCCGGCGACGGTCTTGCGGGTGACGCCGAGGCGGGACTGGATGTAGCCGAACTCGCGGTCGCCGTGGGCCGCCTGGTTGAGGTTCATGAAGTCCATGTCGATGGAGCTCCACGGCAGGTCGACGTTGGCCTGGGTGTGCAGGTGGAGCAGCGGCTTGCGCAGCGCGTCCAGGCCGGCGATCCACATCTTGGCCGGGGAGAAGGTGTGCATCCAGGCGATCAGGCCGATGCAGTCGTCGGCGGAGTTGGCCTCCAGACAGACCCGGCGGATGGCGGTCGCGTCGGTGAGGACGGGCTTCCAGACGATCTCGACCGGGACGGCGGAGTCGCGGTTCAGGGTCTCGGCGATCCGCCGGGACTGCTCGGCGACCTGGCGCAGCGTCTCCTCGCCGTAGAGGCCCTGGCTGCCGGTCAGGAACCAGACCTCGCGGCCTTCGAGTGGCTTGGTCATGCGGTGGCTCCTCATCGGCCCTGGGGCTGGCCGTAGACGTTCTGGTAGCGGAAGTTGAGGCTGTCGATGTCCGCCTGGGCGATCGGCAGCGGTTCGCCGAGCTGGCGGGAGAGGTGGACGGTGCGGGCCACGTCCTCGCACATCACGGCGGCCTTCACCGCCGCCTCGGCGTCCTTGCCGATGGTGAAGACACCGTGGTTCTGCATCAGGACGGCGGGCGAGCGGTGGCCCTTGAGGGTGTCGACGATGCCCCGGCCGATCGAGTCGTCGCCGATCAGGGCGAACGGGCCGACCGGGATCTCGGCGCCGAACTCGTCGGCCATCGCGGTGAGCACGCAGGGGACGGCCTCGCCGCGGGCGGCCCAGGCGCAGGCGTAGGTGGAGTGGGTGTGCACCACTCCCCCGACCTCGGGCAGGTGGCGGTAGACGTAGGCGTGCGCGGCGGTGTCGGAGGAGGGCGCGTGCCCGCCCTCGACGACGTTGCCGTCGAGGTCGCAGACGATCATGTTCTGGGGTGTCAGCTCGTCGTAGGAGACGCCGCTGGGCTTGATCACCAGCAGGTCCTCGCCGGGGACGCGGGCGGAGACGTTGCCCGCCGTCCAGACGACCAGGTCGTAGCGGACGAGTTCCTGGTGGAGGTCGCTGACCTGTCGGCGGATCAGGTCGGTGGTCGTGGTCACGATGCCTCGCTCGGGGTGGTGAGGGCGGCGTTGCGGATGTCGCGCAGGCGGTGCAGGAGCCTGTCGGCGCCGAGTCCGAAGTGGTCGTGCAGGGCCCGGTACTCGGCGAACAGCCGGTCGTAGGTGTCCGCGGCGGCCGGCTCCGGCCGGTAGGCACCGCGGTGCACCCTGCCCATGGCGGCCGCCGCGGCCCGGACGTCCGGGTGGGCCCCGGCGGCGACGGCGGCGTGGATGGCCGAGCCCAGCGCCGGGCCCTGCTCGGACTCGGCGACCGAGACCGGTCGGCGCAGCACGTCGGCGTAGATCTGCATCAGCAGGGCGTTCTTCTTCAGCCCGCCGGTGACGATGAACTCGGTGACGGGGACCCCGCCCTGCTCCAACGCCTCGACGATGACCCGGGTGCCGAAGGCCGTGGCCTCCAGCAGGGCGCGGTAGATCTCCTCGGGGCGGGTGGCGAGGGTGAGGCCGACGATGACGCCGGACAGGTGGTGGTCGACCAGGGTGGAGCGGTTGCCGTTCATCCAGTCGAGCGCCACCAGGCCGTGGGCGCCGACGGGTTGGGCGGCGGCCTTGCGGGTCAGCAGCCGGTGCAGGTCCTCGCCGTTCGCCTCGGCCTCGGCCAGGTAGTCGGCGGGGACGCCCTGGCGCAGCCACCAGGCGAAGATGTCGCCGACGGCGCTCTGGCCGGCCTCGTAGCCGTAGGCGCCGTCGACGATGCCGCCGTCGACGACGCCGCAGATGCCGGGGACCTCGGCGAGGTCGGGGCCGTTGACCACGTGGCAGGTGGACGTGCCCATGATGGCGAGCAGCCGGCCGTTGTCGACGGCCCGGGCGGCCGGGGCGGCGACGTGCGCGTCGACGTTGCCGGCGGCCACCGCGATGCCCTCCGGCAGGCCGGTCCGGGCGGCGGCCTCGGCGGTCAGCGAGCCGACCCGGGAGCCGAGCGCGGCGAGCGGGTGCTCCAGCCGGGTGCGGGCGAAGTCGGCGAACTCCGGGTGGAGGGCGGCGAGGTAGTCCTCGCTCGGGTAGGCACCGTCCTGGTGGATGCCCTTGTAGCCGGCGGTGCAGGCGTTGCGGGACTCGGCGCCGGTGAGCTGCCAGACGATCCAGTCGGCGGCCTCGATCCAGCGCTCGCAGGCCGCGTAGACGGCCGGGTCCTCCTCCAGGACCTGGAGCGCCTTGGCGTACTGCCACTCGGCGGAGATCCTCCCCCCGTAGCGGGAGATCCACTTCTCCCCGCGGGCGTGGGCCAGGGCGTTGATCCGGTCCGCCTGGGCCTGGGCCGCGTGGTGCTTCCACAACTTGGGCCAGGCGTGCGGTCGGGACGACCAGTCGGCCGTCTCGGCCAGCGGGGTGCCGTCGGCGCGCACCGGCAGGACGGTGCAGGCGGTGAAGTCGGTGGCGATGCCGATGACCCGGGCGGGGTCGACGCCGGCGGCGGCGATCGCGGCCGGGACGGCCGTGCTCAGCACCTCGCGCCAGTCGGCGGGGTGCTGCAGCGCCCAGTCGGGCGGGAGCCGGCGGCCGGTGCCGGGCAGCTCGTGCTCGATCACGGCGTGCGGGTAGTCGTGGACGGCGGTGCCCAGTTCCTCACCGTCGCGGACCCGGACCACCACGGCGCGGCCGGAGAGGGTGCCGAAGTCGACGCCGACGACGTACTGGTCGGCCTCGTGGGGGGCTCGGGTCACTGTCACTTCCTCATTCTTCGTACGGGAGGCTCGCGTGGTGGCTGTCGCCGGTGCGGTCAACGGCCGGGGCAGGGCGGAACGCACCGGCGACAGACGTCGTTCCGCCGCTTCTCCCTCAAGAATGGCGGAACGCGAAGCCGTCGGCCGGGCGCACGGAAGCGGGATTCGGTGTCCCGGCCGACGGAGCGGAAAGGGCGTCCTGTTAACGCTCACGGTGATTGTTAGCGCTCACAATCGGCATGTCAAGGCAGGCGACAAGCCCGGACCGACGATCTCCGCTAGCCCGGGCCCGGAGGACACCGCAAGGGCGACCAGGGGCTCAACGCCGGACGGCCGGTCCCACGCTGCGCCGCAGCACCATCTCCGGGGAGATCTGCACATGGGAGGCGGCGTGCGCCACGCCCTCCAGCTCCTCGACGAGCAGTTCCAGGGCCCTGCGGCCGAGTTCGCCGAAGTCCTGCCGCACCGTGGTCAGCGGCGGGCTGAAGTAGGCGGCCTCCGGGATGTCGTCGAAACCGACCACGCTGATCTCCTCCGGCACCGACCGGCCGACCTCGTGCAGGGCGCGCAGCAGCCCGAGGGCCATGTGGTCGTTGGCGCAGAAGACCGCCGTGACGTCGGGCAGTTCGGCCATCCGCAGACCCGCCTGGTAGCCCGAGCGAGCGCTCCAGTCGCCGCGCTCCACCTCCGGCACGGGCGCCCCGGCCGATCCCAGCGCGCGGCGCCAGCCGTCCTCCCGGTCCTGGCTCTCCAGCCAGTTGGCCGGTCCCGCCAGGTGGTGCACGGTCGGGTGCCCCAGGTCGAGCAGGTACCCGGTGGCCGCCTCGGCGCCGGCGCGGTTGCCCACCGACACCATCGGCACCTGGGTCTGGTCGCCCGAGCCGACCGCGACCAGCGGCACGGAGCTGGAGAGCCTGGCCACCGCGCTGACGGCGGAGGTCTGCGGCGCGATCACGACGACGCCCTCCACCCCCTGGTCGCGCAGCCGGTCGACGGCCTCCTGGACCGAACGGCCGTCCAGGGAACGCAGGCTGGTCACGGTGACGAAGTACCCGGCGCTGCGCGCGGCCCCCTCGATGCCCTCCAGCATCGACGCGGGTCCGTACAGGGTCGAGTCGAAGCTGACCACCCCGAGCGTCTGCGAGCGCCGGGTGACCAGCGCGCGGGCGGCGGAGTTGGGTCGGTAGTCCAGCTCCCGTATGGCCGCCAGCACCCGGTCCCGGGTGTCGGGTCGGACGTGCGGGGCACCGTTGAGCACCCGGGACACCGTCTGGTGGGACACCCCCGCCAGTTTCGCCACGTCCGCCATCACGGGCTGGCGATGCTCCATCCCAGTACTCCCGGTTCCCACGCGCAGTCCCCATCCTCGGCTGGGACCACAGTACGCGACCAGGCCCAGACCAATCCGTCACCCTCGGTCCAGCAGCGGTTTCCCTTGATACCAGCCCTTCGGGCCGCCGGCACGTGCCGGTACCTCCGGGTTCACCCCCCGCCCCTTCCACGGTGGCGAGGAACCGACCGGCCGACCGGCCGGCTCGTCGCTTCGCGGACGGCGGTCGGCGAGCGGTCCGGCGCTCGGCGCGTCCGGAGCGGCGGGCGCGGACCCCCGCGCGCCGCCGTACCGCCCCGAGCGCCGCCGGGCGACGGCCGGGCCGCCCCCTGCCGCGAGGAGGAACAGCGCACCATGTGCACTCGACATGTGTCCACAGTTGGCGGTTCGTTCACCAAAAAAAAACTCCAAGGTGACACTTCACCGTGATCCACGGCCGACCGGACCCGCACCTGCGGCACCACCGACCCAACGGTGCTCCCACGCCTCTTGACGTCGCCGTTGTGAGCGTTAACACTTCATGTCACGCCAGGCCAGAGCCATCCCGGTCCCACCGCTCCACAGCGCGGGGGACCCGGAGCGACCGACCCCGCCCGACCGCTCCCGGTCGCCCGCCGGGGTCGCTCGGCGCCGGTCGCGGAACATCATCACTGGAGGAACTGTGCGGAAGCTTTCAGCGGGCCTCGTCGCGGTGGGGCTGACGCTCTCGCTGGCGGCCTGCGGCCAGAGCGCCAACGGCGCCGGCGACGGGCCGGCCAAGGGCGACGCCAAGGGCGGCCTCGTCGGCATCGCGATGCCGACCAAGTCGTCGGAGCGCTGGATCAACGACGGCACCAACATGGTCAAGGAGTTCCAGGGCAAGGGCTACAAGACCGACCTCCAGTACGGCGACAACGTCGTGGAGAACCAGGTCTCCCAGGTCGAGAACATGATCACCAAGGGGGCGAAGCTCCTGGTGATCGCCGCCATCGACGGCTCGTCGCTCACCAACGTGCTGCAGCGGGCCGCCGACGCGCACATCCCCGTCATCTCCTACGACCGCCTGATCCGCGGCACCCGGAACGTCGACTACTACGCGACCTTCGACAACTACAAGGTCGGCGTCCTCCAGGGCGGCTACATCGTCGACAAGCTGGGCCTCAAGGACGGCAAGGGCCCGTTCAACATCGAGCTGTTCGCCGGCTCTCCGGACGACAACAACGCCACCTTCTTCTTCAACGGCGCGATGAGCGTCCTCAAGCCGTACCTCGACGAGAAGAAGCTGGTCGTGCAGAGCGGTCAGACCGCCTTCAACCAGGCCGCCACGCTGCGCTGGGACGGCGGCCTCGCCCAGTCCCGGATGGACAACCTGCTGAGCAAGTCCTACACCGCCGCCCGCGTCGACGCCGTGCTCTCCCCCTACGACGGCATCTCGATCGGCATCATCTCCTCGCTCAAGGGCGTCGGGTACGGCACCGGGAAGTCGCTGCCGGTCGTCACCGGCCAGGACGGCGAGCTGGCCTCGGTGAAGTCGATCATCGCGGGCGAGCAGACCCAGACCGTCTACAAGGACACCCGTCAGCTGGCCAAGGCCGCCGTCCAGATGGGCGACGCGCTGCTGACCGGCGGCAAGCCCGAGGTCAACGACACCACCCAGTACGACAACGGCGCCAAGACCGTCCCCGCCCAGCTGCTCCAGCC
This sequence comes from Streptomyces sp. NRRL F-6131, assembly GCA_000719695.1. GTDB lineage: Bacteria > Actinomycetota > Actinomycetes > Streptomycetales > Streptomycetaceae > Kitasatospora. Next base: position 50,709 of record JOHN01000012.1, on the reverse strand, counting down.
GGTCAGCGTCGACAAGGACAACTACCAGAAGGTTCTGGTCGACAGCGGCCAGTACACCGCCGACCAGCTCAAGTAGCCACCAGGGTCCGGCCGACGGGCCGGAGCCCAACCGGCGGTGCGGCGCCGGCAGACCCGGCCGCCACCGCACCGCCCCGAACGATACGGAAGCCCACCCATGGTCCGACCCGTGCTGGAGATGCGGTCGATCAGCAAGACCTTCCCCGGCGTCAAGGCCCTCTCCGAGGTCAACCTCACCGTCGCCGCCGGGGAGGTGCACGCCATCTGCGGCGAGAACGGCGCCGGCAAGTCCACGCTGATGAAGGTGCTCAGCGGCGTGTACCCGCACGGCAGCTACGAGGGTGAGATCCACTTCGAGGGCGAGCCCTGCCGGTTCAGGGACATCCGGGCCAGCGAGCAGCGCGGCATCGCCATCATCCACCAGGAACTCGCGCTGGTGCCGTACCTGTCCGTCGCGGAGAACGTCTTCCTCGGCAACGAGCACGCCAGGCGGGGCGTCATCGACTGGCACCGGACCCTCACCCACGCCGCCGACCTGCTCCGTCAGGTCGGCCTCGACGAGAGCCCGCACACCCGGGTCGCCGACCTCGGGGTGGGCAAGCAGCAGCTGGTCGAGATCGCCAAGGCGCTCGCCAAGGACGTCAAACTGCTCATCCTGGACGAGCCGACGGCCGCGCTGAACGACGAGGACAGCCGCAAGCTCCTCGACCTGATCCTCGACCTCAAGGCCCGGGGCATCTCCTGCATCATCATCTCGCACAAGCTGAACGAGATCACCCGGGTCGCCGACGCGGTCACCGTGCTGCGCGACGGACGGACCATCGAGACCATCGCCATCGGTCCCGAGGGCATCTCCGAGGACCGGATCATCCGCGGCATGGTCGGCCGCGACCTCGAGCACCGCTACCCCGAGCGTTCCCCGGAGATCGGCGAGGTCGCCCTCGAGATCGAGGACTGGAGCGTCCGGCACCCGATCGACCACCAGCGCACCGTGGTGGACGGCGCCTCCCTGACCGTGCGCCGCGGCGAGATCGTCGGCATCGCCGGCCTGATGGGCGCCGGCCGCACCGAACTGGCCATGAGCGTCTTCGGCCGCTCGTACGGACAGTGGACCGGCGGCCGGGTCCGGCTGCACGGCCGGGAGATCCGCACCCGGACGGTGCCGGAGGCGATCGGTCACGGCATCGCCTACGTCACCGAGGACCGCAAACAGCTCGGCCTCAACCTCATCGAGGACATCAGCCGGAACATCTCGCTCAGCGCCCTCGGCAAGGTCGCCCGCCGCGGCTGGGTCGACGAGCACGCCGAGACCCGGGTCGCCGAATCCTTCCGGAAGACCATGAACATCAAGGCCCCCTCGGTGTTCACCCGGACCGGCACGCTCAGCGGCGGCAACCAGCAGAAGGTCGTCCTCAGCAAGTGGATCTTCGCCGAACCCGAGGTGCTGATCCTCGACGAACCCACCCGCGGCATCGACATCGGCGCCAAGGCGGAGATCTACACCGTCATCGCCGACCTCGCCGCCCAGGGCAAGGCCGTTCTCGTCATCTCCTCCGAACTCCCCGAACTCCTGGGTCTGTGCGACCGGATCTACACCATGGCCGAGGGCCGGATCACCGGTGAGGTGCCCCGCGCCGACGCCACCCAGGAAACCCTCATGCGGCTCATGACCATGAGCGCGGCACGACCCGACAAGCAGGTGTGAGGCATGGCCCAGATCCAGACCACCCCGGAGACCGCGCCCGACGCGCGGACCGGCCCCCGCCCGTCCGCCGCCGACGCCGTGGTCCGCGCGCTGCGCGGCAACATGCGCCAGTACGGCATGCTGGTCGCCCTCGCGCTGATCGTCCTGCTGTTCCAGATCTGGACCGACGGCATCCTGCTCCAGCCGCTCAACATCACCAATCTGATCCAGCAGAACGGCTACATCCTCATCCTGGCCATCGGCATGATGATCGTCATCATCGCCGGCCACATCGACCTCTCGGTCGGCTCACTGGCCGCCTTCGTCGGCGCGGCCGCCGCGGTGATGATGGTCAAGCACGACCTCCCCTGGCCCGTCGCCCTCGTGGCCGCCCTGCTGATCGGCGCGGCCGCCGGCGCCTGGCAGGGCTTCTGGATCGCCCACCTCGGCATCCCCTCGTTCATCGTCACGCTGGCCGGCATGCTGCTCTTCCGCGGCGGCACCCAGATCCTGCTCCAGGGCCAGTCGGTGGCGCCGTTCCCCAAGGGCTTCCAGAACATCAGCAGCGGCTTCCTCCCCGAGGTCGGCCCGCACACCGACTACCACAACCTCACCCTGCTGCTGGGCCTCGCCGTGCTGGCCGTCGCCGTCCTCCAGGAGCTGCGCGGACGGCGCCGGGCCGCCTCGTACGGACTGGAGCTGCTCCCGGTCGGACTGTTCCTGGCGAAGCTCGGGGCGATCGCGGCCGCGGTGGTGACCTTCACGCTGCTGCTGGCCAGCTACCACGGCGCCCCGGTCGTCCTGCTGATCCTCGGCGCCCTGCTGGTCGGCTTCGGCTACCTGATGCGCAACTCGATCCTCGGCCGGCACACCTACGCGATCGGCGGCAACGAGCCGGCCGCCAAGCTGTCCGGTGTGAAGAGCAAGCGGGTCGTCTTCCTGGCCTTCGTCAACATGGGCGTCCTGGCGGCCCTGGCCGGGCTGGTCTTCGCCGCCCGCCTCAACGCCGGCACCCCGCAGGCCGGCATCAACTTCGAACTCGAGGCGATCGCCGCCGCGTTCATCGGCGGGGCGTCCGCGAGCGGCGGCGTCGGCACCGTCCTCGGCGCGATCATCGGCGGCCTGGTCCTGGGCGTGCTGAACAACGGCATGTCGCTGGTCGGCATCGGCACCGACTACCAGCAGGTCATCAAGGGCCTGGTGCTGCTCGCCGCGGTCGGGTTCGACGTCTACAACAAGCGCAAGGCCGGGTCCTGACCCGACTTGCCCCCGAGTACGGGCGGGGAACGGCACGGCGAATCGTGGGCGCCGCGTCGTTCCCCGCCCGTTCGCCGTTCCCCGCCCGTTCGCCGTTCCCCGCCCGTTCGCCGTTCCCCGCCCGTTCGCCGTTCGGCGCGCCCCCTGTCGTTGGGCGCGCCCCCTTGTCGTTGGGCGCCCCTTGTCGTTGGGCGCCCCTTGTCGTTCGGCCCCCGTTCGCGTGCGCAAGCCGGAGGGGCGCCTCCCGGGAGAGGCACCCCTCGGTGAACGGGCGTCAGGGACTCAGTGGGCCAGGAGCACCAGGACCAGCACGACCACGGCCGGCACGGTCTGCACGAAGAGGATCTTCCGGGAGGCCGTCAGCGCGCCGAAGAGCCCGGCGACGGCGACGCAGGACGCGAAGAAGATCCGCACCTGGAACCCGACCGGGTCGGAGGCGAACGCGCCCCAGAGGAGCCCGGCCGCCAGGAAGCCGTTGTACAGGCCCTGGTTGGCGGCCATCGCCCTGGTCTCCGACGCGAACTCCGGGGAGGTACCGAAGGACGCCCGGGCCCGGGGCGTGGTCCACAGGAACATCTCCAGGACCAGGATGTAGACGTGCAGGAGGGCGAGCGCGACAACCGCAACCGCGGCAACTGTGGACATGCCAGGCATCCTACGCAGGATCCGGGGTTCCGACACGTCGTGATGTGAGCGATCACAAGTCGGCGGAGCGGAAGTTCCGAACGGACGGCAACCTTTCCTTCCCCGGTGGCCACCAGGTGGTGCAAGTCGACTCGATCTACCGAAGGGGATGGGCATGAGGCCAACGAAGCACGCCGGCCCGCGCACGCGGCGACGGAGAGGACCGGTCCTGAGCGTTCCGGCGGCACTGGCGGCCGTCGGGTTGCTGGTGTGCCTGGCCCTCGCGTTCCTCGCCGGGAACGGGAGCGGTCCCGGAACCGGCGCCGCACACCCGGCCGCCGCCGCCGTCGCGGCCGGCGAGGAAGTCGCCGAGGCGGTCGCCGGGGCGAGCACTACGGCCGACACCGGCGCACCGGTCGAGGCCGTGCCCTCGGCGGTCGACGTCTCCTCGGTGCCGACGTCCCCGGTCACCGGCCCCTCGCCCACGGCCACCGGAACACCGACGCCGACGCCGACGCCCACGTCGACGGTCACACCGACGCCCCCGCCCACCCCCACCGCGCGGCCCTCGGCCTCGACCGCCACCTCGTCCCCCTCCGCCGCCACCAGCAGCGCCCGCCCGGCGACGCCCGTCGCCGCCCCGGCCGGGCGGATCAGGGCGGGGGCGAGCTACCCCGGCGTCGCCACGTCCTACGACGCGGCCGACGGCAACGGCGCTTGTCTGTTCGGCCCGTCCGGCGATCTCATGATCGCGGCGATGAACCACACCGACTACGAGTCGTCCCGGGCCTGCGGGGCCTACGTGCTCGTCCGTGCCGCCAACGGGGCGAGCATCACGGTGCGGATCGTCAACGAGTGCCCGCTGCCCTGCGCGCCCGGGCAGCTCGACCTGAGCCACGAGGCCTTCGGCAAGCTCGCCGAACTCTCGGTCGGCCGGCTCCCGATCACCTGGACCCTGCTGAGCCCCGCGACGGCGCCGGACACCGTGTCGATCCGGTACAAGGGCGGGTCCAGCCAGTGGTGGTGCGGGATCCAGGTGATCGGCCACCGGAACCCGGTGGCCACGCTGGAGGTGCGGGCCGGTGGCGGCTGGCGGCAGCTGTCCCGCACCGAGTACAACTACTTCCTCTCCCCCGACGGCACGGGGTGCGGCGGATCGCTGAGGATCACCGACCTCCACGGCGAACAGCTGACGGTCGACGGGCTCTCGGTGAAACCGGACGTCGTCCAGCCGACCCGCGTGCAGTTCGCCCGGCATTGACCGCCCCCGCCGCCCCTCGGCGCCCGGTCGTACCGCACCGGGGCGGGCCCAGCCCGGCCCCGGAAACGGGCACTGCTAGGATCAGGCAGATTGTTAACGCTCACACTGCAGGAAGAGGGCGACCGGGGGACATGCTCCTCGATGACACCTCCGCGGAATTCCACGAATTCTTCGACCGCCACTACGCCGAACTCGCCCGCTTCGCCCATCTCCTGACCGGCGAAGCCGACGCGGCCGACGACCTGGCCGCGGACGCCCTGGTCGCGCTCTGGCAGCGCTGGGACCGGCTCCGCTCCGCCGACCATCCGCTCGCCTACGCCCGCGGAGTGGTCGCCAACATGGCCCGGGCCCGGATCCGCAGCGCGGTCCGCGAACGGCGGCGGGTCCTGCTGTTCTGGACCCGCTGCCCGGAGCGGACCGACGGACCGGACGTGGCCGCGGTGCTGGACGTCCGCGCGGCGCTGGCCCGGCTGCCGTTCCGCAAGCGGGCGTGCGTGGTGCTGCGCCACGCGTTCGACCTCTCGGAGAAGGACACCGCCGTGGCGCTGGGCATATCGGTCGGTACGGTGAAGAGCCAGACCTCGAAGGGGATGGCCGAACTGGAGAGAGCACTCGGCGCGCGAGCGGTCGGCGAACTGGCGGCAGGAAGGAGGAACCGGTGAACGAGCACATCGCCCGGCAGTTGCGCGAGGCCGCCGAGGCCCACCGGCCCGACCGCGCGAGGATGCTGGCCCGCGTCCAGCGCGGCGCGACCGGTCCCGCCGTCCGGCACCGCGCGCGGTCGGGTCTGCGGTCATGGCCCAGGCTCGTGCTCGCCGGCGTCGCCGCCGCCGGCGCCCTGGCCACCGGCGGACTCGCCGTGGCCGGCATCGCCCCCTGGACCCCGCCGCCCTCGAACACCGCCACCGTCGCACCGGACGCCCTCACGCCGACGGACACTCCGGCGCCGACGCGGTCCGTTCCCCCGACCACCGCACCGGCGCCGACCTCGGCACCGGCACCGGCGACCACCGCGCCGCCCGCCGGCAGCCCGACCGGTCCCCGCCCGGCCCCGTCGGCGAGCAGCCGGGCGCAGCACGGCCCGCTCTGGTCGGAAGGAGCGGTCGACCCGCACAGCACCGTCTACTGGGGTCAGAGCAACCTGACGCTCAGGACCACCCAGCCGCTCACCTCGCTCACCGTCGAACTGCGCGTCGCGCAGACCGGGGACGTGCGTGACGCGGGAAACTGGCGAACCCTCCCGGCCGACGACTTCACCGTCACCGTCCAGGAGAGTGGCGGCTCGCTGGTCTACCGCTGGGTGCTCAAGCCGGGCCGCACCGTCCCGGTCGGACAGCACGAGTTCGCCGGCCAGTACAACCACGCGACCGGCGTGCGCGGTTCCGCGAACGACGGCTACCGCGTCGACGCCCAGTCCGCGGGCGGCGGCGCATCCGTCTGGGGAGGCTTCTCCCCGGGGCGGTGAGAGGTCGAAGGACCTCTCCGGAAAGCGGCCCGCGTGCACGTTCACACGGGCCGCTTCCGTTCTGGTGCACGCGGTGACCCGCCGCCTGTGCACAACGGGTCACCGCAAACGTTCCACGACAATGCTTGACCAGTGGGAGCGCTCCCACTGTGAGGGACGGCGGTGAACGGGTCAAGAGGCTTGACGTGTTGAACGCGTCCGCTCACAAATCCCGGCAACTCCCCTTTTCCTTGACGGCAGTTGGCGCTACGGTCGGTGCCCACCAGTGGGAGCGGTTCCATTCCGTCGGCGCGCCGGGAGCGGTGCGCCCTCGCTGCAAGGAGTCGCTCGTGCGACACCCCCCACGTCTGACAGCGCTCATGGCCGGCACGGTCCTCGCCCTGGTGAGTGCCGTGTCCGCCGCGGCGGGACCGGGACCGGGCTCGGGACCGGGCTCGGGACCGGGCTCGGGACCGGGCACCGCCGCTCCGCTCGGCTGCTCCGTGGCCTACTCCACGGTCAACCAGTGGGACGGCGGCTTCCAGGCCTCCGTCGTCATCACCAACAACGCTGCGCCGATCAGTGGTTGGAGCCTCGGCTTCGACTTCACCGGCGGCCAGCACCTCACCCAGGGCTGGGGCGCCACCTGGTCCCAGTCCGGCACCGGGGTCACGGCCACCAACGAGAGCTGGAACGGCTCGCTCGGCACAGGTGCGAGCGTCACCGTCGGCCTCCTCTCGTCCTGGTCCGGCACCAACCCCGCCCCGACCGGATTCACCCTCAACGGCTCCGCCTGCTCCACCGGTTCAGCACCTTCCCCCAGCCCGACCGGATCCCCGACCAGCACTCCCACGGGATCCCCGACCACCACCCCGAACCCGACCCCGACCACCACCCAGACCACCACCCCGACCGCCGGCGCGCCCGAGCTCGGCGTCAGCGGCAACCGGCTGACCGACCGGAACGGCGCCACCCGACGCCTGCTCGGCGTCAACCGCTCCGGCGGCGAGTTCATGTGCGTCCAGGGCCACGGCATCTTCGACGGCCCGGTGGACGACGCCGCCGTCCGGGCGATCGCGGACTGGAAGGCCACCGCCGTCCGGATCCCGCTCAACGAGGAGTGCTGGCTCGGCCTGGACAACATCCGGCCCGAGTACCGGGGCACCGCGTACGTCGACGCCGTCAAGGCCCTGGTGGCGCGCGTGCTCGCGCACGGAATGACCCCCGTGCTCGAACTCCACTGGACGTACGGCCAGTACACCGGCGGCTCGGCCGGCTGCTCGGACGTGCACGCCTCCTGTCAGAAGCCGATGCCGGACGCCCGCTACACGCCGACCTTCTGGACCTCGGTGGCGAACACCTTCAAGGACGACCGCCGGGTGGTCTTCGACCTGTTCAACGAGCCCTACCCGGACCGGGCCACCACCACCGTCGACCAGGCCTGGACCTGCTGGCGCGACGGCGGCACCTGCCCGGGGATCGGCTACGAGGTGGCCGGCATGCAGGACCTCCTGGACGCCGTGCGGGCGACCGGCTCCCGCAATGTCGTGCTCGTCCCCGGGATCGCCTACGCGAACGACCTGAGCGGCTGGCTCGCCCACGCACCCACCGACCCGACCGGCAATCTGGCCGCCGCCTGGCACGTCTACAACTTCAACTCCTGTGCCAACGAGGACTGCTGGAACTCCACCCTGGCTCCGGTCGCCGCCCGCGCCCCGCTCGTGGCGGGCGAGATCGGCGAGAACACCTGCGGGCACGGGTTCGTCGACCGCGTCATGACGTGGTCCGACGACCGCGGGCTCTCCTACCTGGGCTGGACCTGGAACACCTGGGACTGCTCCGCCGGCCCCGCCCTGATCAGCGGCTACGACGGCACCCCCACCGCCTTCGGCCTCGGCCTGCGCGACCACCTTCGCGCCCTCGACGGACACTGAAAGGGACCCTCACACCATGAACCACTCCACCCGCCCCACCCTCCACCGGCTGCGCAGCAGCCGGACCGCCCTGCTCGCCGCCCTCGGCCTGCTGACCGCGACCGGCGCCACGGCCACCGTGCTCTCCACCTCGGCGGGCGCCGCCGCGGCCGGCTGCCGGGTCGACTACCAGGTCACCAACCAGTGGGACACCGGCTTCGGCACCAACGTCGCCGTCACCAACACCGGTGACCCGCTGAGCTCCTGGACGCTGGAATGGACCTTCGCCGGCAACCAGCAGGTCACCCAGGGCTGGAACGCGACCATCACCCAGTCCGGAGCCGCCGTCACGGCCCGGAACGTCTCGTACAACGGCAACCTGGCGACCGGCGGTTCCACCTACTTCGGGTTCAACGGCTCCTACGGCGGCGCCAACCCGGTCCCCACCGCCTTCAGGCTCAACGGGGTGCTCTGCAACGGCTCCCCCACGAGCCCCACCCCCACGGGCACCCCCACGGGCACGCCCACCGGCACCCCGACCGGCACGCCCACCACCCCGGCCGGCAGCCGCGTCGACAACCCGTACGTCGGCGCCAAGGTCTATGTGAACCCCGAGTGGTCCGCGCACGCCGCCGCCGAACCCGGCGGCGCCAAGGTCGCCAACCAGCCCACCGGCGTCTGGCTGGACCGGATCGCCGCGATCGCCGGCACCAACGGCAGGATGGGACTGCGCGCCCACCTCGACGAGGCGCTGCGCCAGAAGGGCAGCGGCGAACTCGTCGTCCAGCTGGTGGTCTACGACCTGCCCGGCCGGGACTGCGCCGCGCTGTCCTCCAACGGCGAACTCGGCCCGACCGAGATCGACCGGTACCGGACGGAGTTCATCGACCCGATCGCGGCCGTCCTCGCCGACCCCAAGTACGCCGGCCTGCGGATCGTCACCACGGTCGAGCTCGACTCGCTGCCGAACCTGGTCACCAACACCACGCCGCGTGCCACCGCCACCGCCGCCTGCGACGTGATGAAGGCCAACGGCAACTACATCAAGGGCATCGGCTACGCGCTCAAGAAGCTCGGCGCCGTCCCCAACGTGTACAACTACGCCGACGCGGGTCACCACGGCTGGCTCGGCTGGGACGACAACCTCGGCCCGTCCGCCGAGCTGTTCAAGCAGGCGGCGACCTCCGAGGGCTCCACCCTGGCCAACGTCCACGGCTTCATCGTCAACACCGCGAACTACAGCGCGCTCAAGGAGTCCAACTTCACCATCGACGACAGCGTCAACGGCACCTCCGTCCGCCAGTCCAAGTGGGTGGACTGGAACCGGTACGTCGACGAGCTCTCCTACGCCCAGGCCCTGCGGACCAAGCTCGTCTCGCTGGGCTTCGACTCCAAGCTCGGCATGCTGATCGACACCTCGCGCAACGGCTGGGGCGGTGCGGCCCGTCCCGCCGGACCCGGGCCGCGGACGAGCGTCGACGCCTATGTCGACGGCGGGCGCTACGACCGGAGGCTGAACACCGGGAACTGGTGCAACCAGGCCGGCGCCGGCCTCGGCGAACGGCCGCAGGCGGCCCCGACGCCGGGCATCGACGCGTACGTCTGGATGAAGCCGCCGGGTGAGTCGGACGGCGCCAGCAAGCCGCTCCCGAACAACGACGGCAAGGGCGTCGACGGGATGTGCGACCCGGCCTACACCGGCAACCCGCGGAACAACAACCACATGTCCGGTGCGCTGCCGGACGCGCCGCTGTCCGGCGACTGGTTCTCCGCCCAGTTCCAGGAGCTGCTGAAGAACGCCCACCCGGCGCTGTGACGCGGCGCTGAACACGCCGGCCGTCCGGAACCCCGCGGGGCTCCGGACGGCCGGTCCCGCTCCGGGCGGCCGGTCCGGCTCCGGACGGCGGGTCCCGCTCCGGGCGGCCGGTCCGGCTTCGGACGGCCGGTGGTTCAGGAGGACGCCCGCACCACCAGCTCCGTCGGCAGCACCAGGCGGGACGGCTCCGCGTCCTCGCCCGCGATCTGCCGCAGCAGCAGCCCGGCCATGGTGCGGCCCATCTCCTCGATCGGCTGGCGGACGGTGGTCAGCGGCGGGTCGAGGTGGCGGGCCACCGGCGAGTCGTCCACGCCCACCAGCGCGATGTCGCCGGGCACGTCCAGCCCGCTGGCCCGCAGGACGGCGAGCGCTCCGACCGCCATCAGGTCGGAGGCCGCGAACACCGCGTCCACGTCGGGGCAGCGCTCCAGCAGCTCCCGCATCGCCCGGCGGCCGCCGTACTCCGTGAAGTCCCCGGTGGCGACGAGGCGTTCGTCGGTCGGCAGGCCGGCCGCCGCCAGCCCCTGGCGGTAGCCGGCCAACCGGCCGTGTGCGGCGTCCATGTCCAGCGGGCCGGTGATGGTGGCGATCCGACGCCGCCCGCGCCCGGCCAGGTGCTCCACCGCCGAACGGCCGGCCCCCACGTTGTCCGAGTCGACGTACGCCACCGGCTCCTGCGGCGAGCGGCGCCCGTTCAGCACGGTCGGCAGGCCGAGCGCGCGCACCTGGTCGGGCAGCGGGTCGTCCCGGTGCACGGAGACCAGCAGCACGCCGTCCACCCGCTGCGCGGCGAGGTACTGCTCGAACCGCTGCCGCTCCTGCTCGGTGCGGATCAACGTGAGCAGCAACTGCTTGTCCGCCGCGCCGAGTTCGGCACTCACACCGCGGATGATGTCCAGGAAGTACGGCTCCGCGAACAGTCGGGCCTCGGGCTCCGGCACGACCAGCGCCACCGCGTCGGTCCGACTTCCGGCCAGCGCCCTGGCCGCCCGGTCGGGCACGTAGCCCAGCTCCGCGACCGCCCGGTTCACCGCCTCCTTGGCCTGTTCGCTCACCCGCGACGAGCCGTTGATCACCCGGGACACCGTGCCGCGTCCGACCCCGGCCCGGGCCGCGACCTCCTCCAGGGTCGGCCTTCCGCTCTGCCGTCCGCCCACTGCCCACGCGCCTTCTGTCGCCGCCACCGGTCTCGCACCCGCTTGGCAGAGGATCGTAGGTCACCGGGGCGCGGCACCGCCACGGATCGTCCGGGTTCGGGGCCGCGCCGACCGGGCCGCCGACGCCGCCTCCGAGCATTTCGGCCTCTTCTCTTGACATCGGATCAGTTCAGGCAGGAACCTTCGAACCATGGAGTGGGAGCGCTCCCACGCCGGCTCCGGGGCCCCACCGTGGCCTCGGTACGGCCGACCCGCGGAGCACCGGCTTCCCGCGCACCGCCCTCGGTACTACCGTCACCATCGGCGCCCCCACCACCTCCGAAGGCCGAACCTCCTCATCCTTGGAGCAACCCGTGCCCGTTCCCCCGTCCAGCCCCCTCCCGGCCGCCGCAGCGCCGCAGCGGTTCCCGGCCGGCTTCCTCTGGGGCGCGGCCACCTCCGCCTACCAGGTGGAGGGCGCCGCCGCCGAGGACGGCCGCACCGCCTCGATCTGGGACACCTTCTGCCGCACCCCGGGCAAGGTGTTCCAGGACCACAGCGGCGACGTCGCGGTCGACCACTACCACCGCTTCCGCGAGGACGTCCGGCTGATGGCCGAGCTCGGACTGACCGCCTACCGCTTCTCCGTCTCCTGGCCGCGCGTCCAGCCCACCGGCCGCGGCCCGGGCGTCCAGCGGGGCCTGGACTTCTACCGCCGTCTCGCCGACGAACTGCGCTCGCACGACATCCTCCCCGTCGCCACGCTCTACCACTGGGACCTCCCGCAGGAACTGGAGTCCGCCGGCGGCTGGCCCGAGCGCACGACCGCCGAACGGTTCGCCGAGTACGCCGCCCTGGTGGGGGCGGCCCTCGGTGACCGGGTCGCCCACTGGACCACCCTCAACGAGCCCTGGTGCAGCGCCTTCCTCGGCTACGGCTCCGGCGTCCACGCCCCCGGCCGCACCGACCCGGTGGCCGCCCTTCGGGCCGCGCACCACCTCAACCTCGGCCACGGGCTCGCCGTCTCGGCGCTGCGCGCCGCCCTGCCCGCCGCCGCCCAGGTGTCCGTCTCGCTCAACCTGCACGCACTGCGCCCGCTCACCCCGTCCGCCGCCGACCGGGACGCGGTACGGCGCATCGACGCCGTCGGCAACCGGGTCTTCCTCGGCCCGATGCTGGCGGGCGCCTACCCGGAGGACCTGCTGGCCGACACGGCCCACCTCACCGACTGGTCCTTCGTCCGCCCCGGGGACCAGAAGGAGATCCACCAGCCGCTGGACTGGTTGGGCGTCAACTACTACACGCCCACGGTCGTCTCCGCGACCGCCGAGGACGCCTCCCCCGGGCGCGAGGACGGCCACGGCGGCGGCGAGGCCTCGCCCTGGCCCGGCGCGGACCGGGTCGGCTTCCATCCGGCACCGGGCGAGCGAACGGCGATGGGCTGGACCGTCGACCCGACGGGCCTGCACCAGCTGCTGACCGGCCTCGCCCACCGCCACCCGGACCTGCCGCTGATGGTCACCGAGAACGGAGCGGCCTACCACGACCGGGTCGGCGCGGACGGCACGGTCGACGACCCGGAGCGCACCGCCTACCTCCACGCCCACCTGGCGGCCCTCCACCGGGCGGCGGCCGACGGCGCGGACGTGCGCGGCTACTTCGCCTGGTCCCTGCTGGACAACTTCGAGTGGGCGTACGGCTACGACAAGCGCTTCGGCCTGGTCCACGTCGACTACCCGACCCTGGCCCGCACCCCCAAGTCCAGCGCCCGCTGGTACGCCCGGGTGGCCCGGAGCGGCGAGCTGCACCCGCCGGCCGGCGGGTAGCGCCTGCGCGAAGGCCCTGCGCGACGGCGCCGGTCGCGCGGGAGCCCCACCGCGGCCCGCGCGGGGAAGCCCCTACCCGCGGAGGCCGCCGTCCGCACGGGACGGCGGCCTCCGCGGGCGTCACCGGGCGTCCGGCTCGTGGACCGTGACGATCCGCTCGAAGAAGTACTCGTGCTTGAGGAAGGAAACGTCGTACTCGTGGCCCGGGTGCGGCGGGATCAGCTGGGCGGCCTGGAACAGCCGCCAGCCGTCCCGCAGTGCCTCCAGCCCGCTCCCGTAGGGCGGTTCCTCGCTGTCGCCGGTGGTGGGCGAGGTGCGGCCGGTGCCGTCGTAGCGGGTCCAGCCGACCACGCGCGCGTCCAGCCGGGAGTCGGCCGGGTAGAGCACGAGCACCTGCTGACGCGGCACGGCGGTCTCGACCGGCCGTGCGGCGGAGGTCGTCGCGGTCGTCATGCCACCGTCTCCTTCGGTCGGTTGGAGACCCTGGTCACCCAGTGGTCGAGGTCGTAGCCGGGTTCCCAGTCAGTTCCCGCCAGAGCAGGGTGCGGTTGTACCGCTCCAGCCGGCCGGTCGCCCCCTCGTACCAGGGGAAGACCGCGTACAACTCGGCGTTCACCTGCGGGTCGTGGAGTCGGAGGTGTCCCAGAGCAGTTGCTGGCGGACCCTCGGATTGAAGCGGATCTTGAACATCCGGAAGGCCCGCGCTCCGGGCGCGACGTGGCGTCAGGTGCGGTCGTACGGCGTCGCGTTCGGCGTCAGTAGCCGTAGATCATCTTGTAGGCGACCTCGGGCAGGAACTGTCCGGCGGTGGATCCGGCGCCGACGCCGCAGTTGCCGTCGGACTCGCCGGGTGCCTTGATCCACAGCAGCATCTCGGCGCCGCCACCCAGCTGCGTGCGCTGGCCGATCCTCCGCCCCGCCGGGTTGCACCAGGCACCGTTGGAACCGTTGCCGTTACGGCTTGTGTCGATGACGAAGGGTTTGGTGAAGCCCTTCGTCGACCTCAGGGCCGCGTTGACGGCGTTGCCGTAGGTGACGTTCTCCCCGGTGGTGAGGTAGTTCGACACGTTCAGCGAGAACCCGTGCGCTCCGCTCACCCCGGCCGCGGCCAGGTGCCGGGCCATGGTGTCGGCGCTCAGCCAGCCGGGGTTGCCGGCGTCGAGGTAGACCCAGGTGTTCGGGGCCTTGGCGTTGAACTGGGCGATGGCGTTGGCCAGCAGGCCGTTGCGCTCGGTGACCTGGGCCGGGGTCATGCAGCTCTCGTCGCCGAGCGAGTCCGGTTCGAGGACGACCACCGCCGGCCGGTTGCCGATGCCACTGGCGAAGGCGGCGATCCACGACCGGTAGTCGGCGGCGCTGCCCGCCCCGCCGCCGGACTGGCCGCCACAGATGTCGCGGTTGGGGATGTTGTACGCCACCAGGAGGGGCAGCTTCCGCTGGGCGGCGGCCGCGCCGACGAAGGCGCCGGTCGCCGTCCCGATGGTGCCGCTCCAGTTGCCGAACCAGCGCGCGGCCGGCACGTCGGCGATCGACGACCGGACGGCGGGGGCGCGGCCGTCGGACGGACTGGCGTTGACCCACCGCCGCGCGGACGAGTCGGGGTCGACGTAGAAATCGCTGGTCATGCTGGTGGGGTCGGCGGCGTGGGCGGTCCCGGGGTGGAGCGTGAGCAGGACGGCGCTCAGCACTGGGGTGATCACCAGGGAGCGCGTACGGAGCGAGCGGCGCATGGTGCTTCCTCCACGGGGTGGGGGGTGGGGGTGGGGGTGGGGAAGGTGGAAGCGCTTCCTGTTTCCCGATGATTGGTGCCGCCCGAACACGGCGTCAAGATGCCCGCCCGTCTCAAATCCCCTCCCTGCAGTACCTCTTGACAGTCCCTCCCGGAGGGAGCAGGGTTCCCGCTTGGGAGCGCTCCCACGGTCCGGCCGACCCTCCGAGGGCCGACCGAGCGCGCCCGTCCCCGCGCCCACTACCGCTCCTGGAGAAGCCCATGTTCCTGCGCAGCCGTTCCCGCAGAGCCCCCGCCCTCCTGTCGGCCGCCGCCGTCGCCGCGGCCCTGGTCACCGGCTGCTCCTCCGGGGGGTCGTCCGGCTCGGACGACCCGAACGCGAAGATCACCCTCACCGTGGGCGACTTCGGCACCTTCGGCTACAAGGAGTCCGGGCTCTTCGACGAGTACATGAAGGCGCACCCGAACATCACCATCAAGGAGAACGCCACCACGGTCGAGGGCGACTACTGGACCGCGCTGCAGACCCGGCTGTCGGGCGGCGGACTCGACGACATCCAGGCCCTCGAGGTGAGCCGGATCGCGCTGGCCACCTCCGACCAGCTCAGCGCCGCCTTCAGCGACCTGTCGCGCGCCGAGGGTGTGGACAAGGACGCCTACCTGCCGTGGAAGTGGAAGCAGGCGACCACCGCCCAGGGCAAGACCGTCGGCCTCGGCACGGACGTCGGCCCGATGGCGATCTGCTACCGGCAGGACCTCTTCCAGGCGGCGGGCCTCCCCAGCGACCCCGCCGCGGTCAGCGCCCTGTGGGCGGGCGACTGGGCGAAGTACGTCGAGGCCGGCCGCCAGTACCAGGCCAAGGCCCCCAAGGGCACCTTCTTCATGGACACCGCCACCGGCCTGTACAACGGCGTGGTCTCCTCCGGCACCGAGCAGTACTACAAGAACGGCAAGGCCGTCTACCAGGACTCCGCCGGTGTGAGGAACGGCTGGAAGCTGGCCTCCGACGCGGTCCAGGCCGGCATCACCCAGGGCCTCAAGGAGTTCGACACCCCCTGGCAGACGGCCTTCTCCAACTCCACGTTCGCCACCACCGTCTGCCCGTCCTGGCAGCAGGCCAACATCGAGAAGTACTCCGGCCCGGCCAACGCCGGGAAGTGGAACATCGCGCAGGCGCCCGCCGCCGGGAACTGGGGCGGCTCGTTCCTGACGGTGCCGGCCTCCGGCAAGCACGTGGCCCAGGCCCAGGCGCTGGCCGTCTGGCTCACCGCCCCCGAGCAGCAGGCCAAGGTCTTCCAGAAGGTCGGGAACATCCCCTCCAACCAGAAGGCGTACGCGCTCCCGGGCGTCACGGACTTCGTCAACCCGTACATCGGCCCGAAGGCCCCCACCGGGCAGATCTTCTCCACCGCCGCCAAGGCCATCCAGCCCTCCGAGACGGGGCCGCACCACGGTGACTTCCACGGCGCGTTCGGCAACGGCGTGCAGCTGATGGAGCAGAACCACCTGAGCTCCGAGGAGGCCTGGGCCGCCACCGTCAAGCAGATCGGCAGCACCGTCCAGTAACCGCGGGCCGGACCGTACGGACCGCGCGCCACCCCGCCCCGGCACGGTCCGTACGGCCGCCGCCCCGCACAGCGCACAGCCGAGACCGACCGAACCCTGTCCACAACGACCGACGGGCCCACCCGGCCGTCGACCCGGTACGGAGGACCCGTGGCCACCTCGATCCGCACCGCCCGAAGAGAACCGGCCGACCAGGCCGCCACGAGCCCACCGGGGCACGGCCGAACACCCACGGGCCTGCGCACCCGGCTGCGCCGCTGGGACCGCACCGGCTCGCCCTACCTGTTCGTCGCGCCGTTCTTCGTGGTGTTCGCGGTCTTCGGGCTCTTCCCGCTCCTCTACACCGGCTGGCTGTCCCTGCACCAGGTCAGCCTCTACAACGTGGACCGGACCGACTGGGTCGGCCTGCAGAACTACCACGACCTGCTGTTCGGTCCGGCGAGCGAGCTCTTCTGGCGCGCCCTGCGCAACACCGTCACCCTCGGTCTGCTGTCCACCGTCCCGCAACTGCTGATCGCGCTCGGCCTCGCCCACCTGCTCAACTACCGCCTCCCGGCCCGCGGCTTCTTCCGCACGGCGCTGCTCGCGCCGTACGCGACGTCGGTGGCGGCGGCCACCCTCGTCTTCGCGCTGATCTTCAGTCCGGAGGGCGGCATGGCCAACTGGCTCCTCGGCCTCGTGGACGCCGGACCGATCCGCTGGGAGTCCGGCACCTGGAGCTCCCAGATCGCCGTCTCCGTGATCGTCGTCTGGCGCTGGACCGGCTACAACGCGCTGATCTACCTCGCCGCGATGCAGGCCGTCCCCCGCGAGCTGTACGAGGCCGCGGCGATCGACGGAGCCAACCGCTGGAAGCAGTTCCGCCACGTCACGATCCCCGAACTGCGCCCCACCATCCTGTTCACCGTCGTCGTCTCGTTCATCGGATCGACCCAACTCTTCGGCGAGCCCTACCTGTTCGGCGGACAGAGCGGCCACCAGGGCGGCACCAACCACCAGTACGAGACCCTCGGCATCCTCATGTACGACCAGGGCTTCCACTACAGCCTGCTCGGACGCGCCTCCGCCATCGCCTGGCTGATGTTCGGCCTGCTCCTGGTGGTCGGCCTGGCGAACACGCTGATCGCCCGCCGCCTGCGCGCTGCCAAGTGACCGGGAAGGACGACGACATGACCACCATCCCCGCACCCGACCAGGCCGCCGCGCGACCGGCCCGGCCGGTCGGCGGTGCCGCCGGCCGGCGCGGCACCGGGCGCCGGAACCGGCTGCGCGCCCCGGGCGCGGGCGACCAGCACAGGGCCGGGCCGTTCGCCCTGGTGACCCTGGTCCTGGCCGCCCTCGCCTCGCTGTTCCCGCTGTACTGGACGCTCGTGGCGGCTTCGACCGACAGCCACCGGGTGGTCTCCACTCCCCCGCCGCTGCTGCCCGGCCCGAACCTGTTCCACAACATCGGCTACGTGTGGGACAACGCCGGTGCGCGCGGCATGGGCGTCGCGCTGCTCAACTCGACCCTGGTGGCCGGCACCGTCGCGCTCAGCACGGTCGCGTTCTCCGTCCTGGCCGGCTTCGCGTTCGCCAAGCTGCGCTTCCGGGGCCGCGGCGCGATGATGGCCCTCGTGGTCGCCACCATGGCCGTGCCGGCGCAGGTCAGTGTCGTGCCGCTGTTCATCCTGATGCGGCACCTGGGGCTCGGGAACAGTCTGGGCGCCCTCGTCCTGCCCTCCCTGGTGACCGCCTTCGGGGTCTTCTTCATGCGCCAGTACCTCACCCAGGCCCTGCCCACCGAACTCCTGGAGGCGGCCCGGGTGGACGGCGCGAACTCGCTGCGGGTCGTCTGGCACGTCGTCCTGCCGGTCGCCCGGCCCGCCATGGCCGTGCTGGGGATGCTCGTCTTCGTCCAGTCCTGGAACGACTTCCTGTGGCCCATCATCGCGATGAACGGCGCCACCAATCCCACGGTCCAGGTCGCCCTCGCCGGGCTCGGCACCGGCTGGTCCACCGACTGGTCCGTCATCACCGCCGGCGCGCTCATCGGCACCGCGCCGCTGCTCCTGGTCTTCACCGTCTTCGGCCGGCAGATCGTCGGCGGCATCACCCAGGGCGCGCTGAAGGGCTGACCGGCCCGCCGGACCGGATCCCCCCGGTCGACCACCTCCGGACGTCGGGGTGAACGGGCCGCGCACCCGGGGCCGCGGGTACGCGACCGCCCGACGGGCCGCGGGGCCCGTCGGGCGGTCGGCGGCGCCGGCGGTCAGCGCCGGCGGGCGGTGAGCAGGCGCTGCAGGACGATGAAGACGAACAGCAGGGCGCCGATGACGATCCGGGTCCACCAGGAGCTGAGGGTCCCCTGGAAGCTGATCACGGTCTGGATCAGTCCGAGCACCAGCACGCCCAGCACGGTGCCGAGCAGGTAGCCGGAGCCTCCGGTCAGCAGCGTGCCGCCGATCACGACCGCGGCGATCGCGTCGAGTTCCAGGCCGACGGCGTGCAGGCCGTAGCCGGAGAGCATGTAGAAGGTGAGCAGCACGCCGCCGAGCGCGGAGCAGAAGCCGCTGATCGCGTACACGGTGGTCTTGGTCCGCCGGACCGGCAGGCCCATCAGCAGGGCGGACTGTTCACTGCCGCCGAGCGCGTACACGGTGCGGCCGAACCGGGTGTGGTGGAGGACCACGAATCCGGCGGACACCACCAGCAGGGCGATCACCACGCTCGGCGAGACGAACAGACTGCCGAGCGGGATCCGGGTCTGCGCCATGGCGGTGTACTGCGGATCGGTGATGGAGATCGAATCGATGCTGATCGTGTAGCACAGGCCCCGGGCCAGGAACATGCCGGCCAGGGTGACGATGAACGGCTGGATCTCGAGGACGTGGATGACCCAGCCCATCAGCCAGCCGCCGGCGGTGCCCGTCAGCAGGACCAGCGGGATCACCAGCAGCGGCGGCCAGCCGTGCTGTTCGACCAGCCAGGCGGAGACCATGGTGGACAGGGCGACCACCGCACCGACCGACAGGTCGATGCCGCCGGTCAGCACGACGAAGGTCATCCCGACCGCGACGACCAGCAGGAAGGCGTTGTCGATCAGCAGATTGAGCACGACCTGGCCGGAGAAGAACCCGTCGTACTCCACCGAGCCGACGCTGAACATCGACACCAGCAGGACCGCGGTGACCAGCAGCGGGATCTGCCCGCGCAGGCGGGCCGACAGAGCGTTGGCGTTCATTCGCCTTCCTCCCGGTGGGTGGGGGCCGCGGTCCGCGACCGGGCGGCGTGACGGGCCCGGGCGCCGCGGGCGGCGACCTTCGCCCGGAACGCGGACGACTGGACGAGGCAGACCGCGATCACCACGAACGCCTTGAAGACCAGGGTGGTCTCCGGCGGGATGCCGACGGTGTAGACGGTGGTGGAGAGGGTCTGGATGATCAGCGCGCCGAGGACGGTGCCGCCGATCGAGAACCGGCCGCCGTTGAGCGAGGTCCCGCCGAGCACCACCGCGAGGATGGCGTCGAGCTCGATCCACAGGCCGGCGTTGTTCCCGTCCGCCGCCGAGACGTTGGAGGAGACCATCAGTCCGGCGATCGCCGCGCACAGCGCGCTGAACACGTACACCAGGCCGACCAGGCGCATCGCCCGGATGCCGACCAGCCGGCTGGCCACCGGGTTGCCGCCGACCGACTCCAGCAGCAGGCCGAGCGCGGTGGAACGGGTGAGCAGCGCGGTGAGCACCGCGATCAGACCGCTGAGCAGGATCGCGAACGGCACGGTCAGCCAGTAGCCGCCGCCGATCAGTTTGTAGGGCTCGCTGGTGACGGTGATGATCTGGCCGTCGGTGACCAGCTGGGCCACGCCCCGCCCGGCGACCATCAGGATCAGGGTGGCGACGATCGGCTGGACGCCGGCCCTGGCCACCAGGACGCCGTTGACGAGGCCGAGCACCAGGGCGGTGCCGAGGGCGTAACCGAGGGCGGTCAGCACGGTGCCGACGCTGCCCGGGTCGGCGGACCGGCTGATGTGCAGGCAGGCCATGGCGCCGGAGATCGCGACGGTCGAACCGACCGACAGGTCGATGCCGCCGGTGGCGATCACCAGGGTCATGCCCAGGGAGACCAGGATCAGCGGGGCGCCGAAGTGCAGGATGTCGATCAGGGAGCCGTAGAGGTGGCCGCCCTGGAGGTGGACGGCGAAGAAGTCGGGCGTGAAGGCGAGGTTGGCGAGCAGGAGCACGGCCAGCACCGCGGCCGGCCAGAACAGCCGGTACCGGGTCACCGCCTTCACCATCGTCACCGGGCGCTCCGCCGTTGCCGTGCTCATTGCTCCGCTCCGCTCGCGATGGCAGCCATGACGCGCTCCGGGGTGAGCTCGCCGTCGTTGTCCAGCTGGGCGACCATCCGGCGGTCGCGCAGGACGCCGACCCGGTGGCTGAGCCGCAGCACCTCCTCCAGTTCGGCGGAGATGAAGAGCACCGCCGTGCCGTCCTCCGCGAGGCGCGCCACCAGCTTCTGGATCTCGGCCTTCGCCCCGATGTCGATGCCGCGGGTCGGCTCGTCCAGGATCAGCAGCTTGGGGTCGGTGATCAGCCAGCGGGCCAGCAGGACCTTCTGCTGGTTGCCGCCGCTGAGGTTGCGCACCGGTGTCTCGGGGTTGGCCGGGCGGATGTCCAGGGCGCGGATCCAGCGCAGCGCCAGGCCGTCCTGCGCGGTGCGGGACAGCGGACGGGTCCAACCCCGGGCCGCCTGCAGCGCCAGCACGATGTTCTCCCGGACGGTCAGCTCGCCGACCAGGCCCTCGGTCTTGCGGTTCTCCGAGCAGAACGCGATGCCGTGGGCGATCGCGTCGCGCGGCCCGCGCAGTGCGGTCTCGGCGCCCTCGATCCGCAGGGTGCCGCCGTCGCTCCGGTCGGCGCCGAACAGCAGCCGGGCGGCCTCGGTCCGTCCGGAGCCCAGCAGCCCGGCCAGTCCGATCACCTCGCCCGACCGGACGGCCAGGTCGTACGGTTCGACGGCGCCCCGCCGGGTCAGCCCGTCGGCCTGCAGGAACACCGGTTCGGTGGCCGGTGCGGTGCGTTCACGCCGCTTGCCGCCGCCGAGCCCGTCGAGTCCGGCGAGCTCGGCACCGATCATCCGGGAGACCAGTCGGGTCCGGTCCAGCTCGCTGGTCAGGTACTCGCCTTCGAGCCGGCCGTTGCGCAGCACGGTCATCCGGTCGCAGATCTCGTAGATCTGGTCGAGGAAGTGCGAGACGAACAGGATGGCGACCCCCTGGTCCCGCAACCGGCGCATCACGGTGAAGAGTTGACGGACCTCGTCACGGTCCAGGCTGGAGGTGGGCTCGTCCAGGATCAGCACCTTGGCGGAGACGTCGACCGCACGGACGATGGCCACGAGCTGCTGGACGGCGAGGGAGTAGCTGTTCAGCGGGGCGCCGACGTCGATGTCCAGGTCCAGGTCGCGGACCAGCTCGGCGGCCCTGCGGCGCATCGCGGCCCAGTCGATCAGGCCGAACCGGCGGGGTTCCCGCCCGATGAAGACGTTCTCGGCGACCGACAGGTTCGGACAGAGGTTCACCTCTTGGTAGACCGTGCTGATGCCTACCTGTTGGGCCTGTGCCGGTCCGGTGATCCGCACCGGCCCACCGGCGAGCAGCACCTCGCCGCCGTCCACCGGGTGGACGCCGGTGAGCACCTTGATCAGCGTGGACTTGCCGGCGCCGTTCTCCCCCATCAGGGCGTGCACCTCGCCGGGGAGGAGCCGGAAGTCGACCCCGTCCAGCGCCACGACCCCGGGGAACTCCTTGCGGAGCCCCCTGACTTCCAGGACCGGTTGCACCCCGGTTCTCCTCTCGTTTCTCCGGACGCGTCCCGCCCTCGGGCGGTTCGGTCCGGGCCGTGCGGGGCCGGCCCGCAGGAGCGGCCCCGCACGATCGGGGTGGGTCAGTACTGGCGGTTCGGGAGGGCCGCGGCGGCCTGCTCGGGGGTGAAGGTCCCCTCCTCGGTCTTGATCCGCCGGGGCACCTGCTCACCCGCCTTGACCTTCTTCACCAGGTCCATCAGCTGGTCGCCGAGGAGCGGGTTGCACTCGACATCGAAGTTGATCTTGCCCTGGCTCATCGCGGTGAGGGCGTCCTTGACGCCGTCCACGGAGACGATCTTGATGTCGGTGCCGGGCTTCTTGCCGGCCTCCTCGATCGCCTGGATCGCCCCCAGTGCCATGTCGTCGTTGTGCGCGTACAGCACGTCGATCTTCGGCTGGGACTTCAGGAAGGCCTGCATGACCTCCTTGCCCTTGGCGCGGGTGAAGTCGCCGGTCTGCGAGGCGACGATCTTGAACTTGGGCTGACCCTTGACGGCGTCCGCGAAGCCGGACTTGCGGTCGTTGGCCGGCGCCGAGCCCGTCGTGCCCTCCAGCTGGACGATGTTCACCTCACCGCTGCCGGCCGCGTACTCCTTGACCAGCCAGTCGCCGGCCGCCCTGCCCTCCTCGACGAAGTCCGAGCCGAGGAAGGAGGCGTACAGCGACTCGTCCTTGGAATCCACCGCGCGGTCGGTCAGCACGACCGGGATGTGGGCATCCTTGGCCTCCTTCAGGACGGTGTCCCAACCCGACTCCACCACCGGCGAGAAGGCGATCACGTCGACCTTCTGCTGGATGAACGAGCGGATCGCCTTGATCTGGTTCTCCTGCTTCTGCTGCGCGTCGGAGAACTTCAGCTCGATGCCGGCCTTCTTCGCGGACTCCTGGACCGACTTGGTGTTGGCGGTGCGCCAGCCGCTCTCCGCACCGACCTGCGAGAAGCCCACGACGAGCTTGCCACCGGGGCTGTTGCCGCCGGATCCCTTGTCGGCCGAACCTCCGCCGCCGGAACCGCAGGCGGTGAGGACGACGACCATCGCGCCGGCGGCCAGGGCCGCCACAGCACTTCTCTTGGACATGGGGAACTTCCTCTCGGAGCGTCGATCGCTCGATTGTTAGCGCTCACAATCGACTGGGCAAGATTCGGTACAGCCCGTTACTCAATCTTGACCACCCCCGGCGGGCGCCGCTCCGACGGCACGTCAGCGCCGACCCCGACCCGGCGACTTCCGCGTCCGTCCCGAACGAGCGGGTGCACGTCGGCAGTTCCGCAGGGCCGATCCACGAGCTGACACGAGGTCAACTCTCGTCCAACCACCGCACCTTGACGCGCCTGACGCTCGACTGGCTTCATTGGGGCATTGGGAGCGCTCCCATCTTCCGGGCTCCCACTCCCCACACATCCCCCGAAGGAAGGCCCCACCCATGCCTCCCGTCCACTCCGGCCGCGGGCTGCCCCGACGCACGGCCGCCGCGTTGACCGGCCTCGCCCTGGCCGCCGGCGGACTCACCGCCGCCGCCTTCGCCCCGGCCACCACCGCGGCAGCCGTCACGGCCACCACCGCCGCCGACTTCCCCGTCCGGGTGAACCAGCTCGGCTATCTGCCCGACGGCCCCAAGCGGGCCACCGTGGTCAGCTCCGCGACCGCCCCGCTCGCCTGGCAACTGCGCGACGCCTCCGGCGCGCAGCTCGCCTCCGGCACCACCACCGCGCACGGCGCCGACCGGGCGTCCGGCCAGTCCACGCACCTGGTGGACTTCGGCGCGTACACCGGCACCGGCACCGGCCTCACCCTGGTCGTGGACGGCCGGGCCAGCCACCCGTTCGACATCTCGGCCTCGCTGTACGACGGGCTGCGCGCCGACAGCATGTCCTTCTTCTACCAGCAGCGCAGCGGCATCGCCGTCGACCCGGCCCTGGTCGGCGGCGCGTACGCCCGCCCCGCCGGCCACCTGGGCCTGGCGCCGAACCAGGGCGACACCGACGTGCCGTGCCAGGCCGGGGTGTGCGACTACCGCTCGGACGTCCGGGGCGGCTGGTACGACGCCGGTGACCAGGGCAAGTACGTGGTCAACGGCGGCATCGCGACCTGGGAGCTGGTCAACTCCTCCGAACGGGCGCGCCGTTCGGGCGGCGAGGCGGCCGTCGGCGACTCCACGCTGCGGGTTCCCGAGCGCGGCAACGGGGTGCCGGACGTGCTGGACGAGGCCCGCTGGGAGCTGGACTTCCTGATGCGGATGCAGGTCCCGGACGGCAGGCCGCTGGCCGGGACGGTCTTCCACAAGATGCACGACGCGCAGTGGACCGGCCTGCCGACCCGACCGGAACTCGACGACCAGCCACGCGAGTTGCACAAGCCGTCGACCGCCGCCACGCTCAACCTGGCCGCCACCGCGGCGCAGTGCGCCCGGGTGTACGCGCCGTACGACGCCGCCTTCGCCGCCCGCTGCCTGAACGCGGCCCGCCGCGCCTGGACGGCGGCCAAGGCCAACCCGAACCTCCTCGCCCCGGCGACCGACAACACCGGCGGCGGCGCGTACGAGGACGCCGACGTCTCCGACGAGTTCTACTGGGCCGCGGCCGAACTCCTCGCCACCACCGGCGAACCGCAGTACCGGGACGCGGTCACCTCCTCCCCGCACCACACCAAGCCGGTCGACGGGTTCTGGTGGGGCGGCACCGCGACGCTCGGCCGGATCACCCTGGCCACGGTCCCCGGCGTGGCGCTGCCCGCCGCCGACGTGACGCGGCTGCGCGGTCTGCTGACCTCGGCCGCCGACGGCCACCTGGCCACCATGGCCGGACAGGGCTACGCGGTGCCGATCGCCGCCGACGCCTACGTGTGGGGGTCGAACAGCTCGGTCGCCAACAGCGCGATGGTGCTGGCCGTCGCCCATGAGCTGACCGGCGCCGCGCGCTACCGGACCGGCGCGCTGGAGGCTCTGGACTACCTGCTCGGCCGCAACGCGCTGGACCGCTCCTACGTGAGCGGCTACGGCGAGCGGGCCTCGGAGAACCAGCACCACCGGTTCTGGGCGCACCAGAACGACGCCGCGCTGCCGCACCCGCCGGCCGGCTCCTTCGCGGGCGGCCCGAACGCCGGCCTGGAGGACCCGGTGGCCAAGGAGCGACTGCCCGGCTGCGCACCGGCGGCCTGCTACGTCGACGACATCGGCTCGTACTCGACCAACGAGGTCGCGATCAACTGGAACGCCTCGCTGGCCTGGCTCGCGGCCTTCGCCGCCGACCGGCGGTCGGGACCGACGCCGCCCGCGGCGCCCTGCTCGGTGGCGTACCGGGTCGACAACTCCTGGAGCAACGGGTTCACCGCGACGGTGACGGTGCGGAACACCGGCACCGCGGCCGTCACCGGCTGGACGCTCGGCTGGAGCTTCCCGGGCGACCAGCGGATCTCGACGGCGTGGAACGCGACGGTCGTCCAGTCCGGCCGCACCGTGAGCGCGCGGGATGCCGGCTGGAACGCCACCCTGGCAGCCGGTGCGAGCGCGAGCCTCGGCTTCCAGGCCACGTACTCCGGCGCCAACGCGGCGCCGTCCCGCTTCACCCTGAACGGCGCCGACTGCGGCTGAGCACCACGCGGAGGGGCTGCCTGCCGCACCGATCCGGTGCGGCAGGCAGCCCCCGCGGTCACGGCCGGACCGGGTCACCCCGACCGGCCCGCACGCGCGTCACCCCAGCGTCCACCGCTGGTTGCTGCCGCCGCTGCAGCTCCACAGCTGAACCGGCGTGCCGTCGGCGGTGGCCAGGCCGGCCACGTCCAGGCAGAGCCCCGACTGCACCCCGGTGACGGTGCCGTTCGCGTTCAGCTGCCACTGCTGGTTGGCCTGGCCGTTGCAGGACCAGACGACCACCTTGGTGCCGTCGGTGGTGCCCTTGGCACTGGCGTCCAGGCACAGCGTGCTGCCGCCGACCGTCACGGTCAGCTGGTTCGACGCGGTACGGGTCCAGGTCTGGTTCGCACCGCCGTTGCAGGCGTAGATCTGCTGCTGGGTGCCCAGCGTCGCGTGGTTGGCGTCGGTCAGGCACTTGCCCGCGCCCACCGCGCGCAGCGGGCCGGTCGCACCGCCGCCGGACGGTCCCGCGTCCAGACCCATGAAGTGGACGGCGTGGGCGGCCATCGCGGTGCCCTGGACCGGCAGTTGGTGCCCGAACCCGGCGAGGCTGTAGGCCTCGACCTGGGTCGTGCCGGCGCTGTTGTTGTAGCGCGTACGGTTCCAGTTGGCCACGGGGGTGTCCGAGGCCGACGGGGTCTGGCTCACGCCGAGGACATCCGTCCACTGCTTGATCTCTTCACCGAGGTTGTGGTGGCTCACGCTCGTGTCGGCGGTGCCGTGCCACAACTGCACCCGCGGACGCGGTCCGGTGTAGCCGGGATACCCCGTGTTGCGGACCAGGCCGCCCCACTGCTGCGGGGTCCTGGACACCTTGCCCTGGGCGCAGTCCCCGTTCCAGCCCCGCGGGGAGCCGGTGCGGAAGCAGGAGTAGGGCACGCCCATGAACGCCGCGCCCGCCTTGAACACGTCGGGGTAGTCGGCGAGCAGGACGTTCGTCATCATCCCGCCCGACGACTCGCCGGTCACGTACACGGCGTCGGCGTTGCCGCCGTAGTGCTGCTCCGTGTAGGTGATCATCGACATGAGGCCGACCGGGTCACTGCCGCCGTTGCGGGTCAGCGCCTGGTCCGAGGAGACGTCCCAGCAGCTCTTGGCGGGGTTCGACGAGGGGTAGACGACGAGGAACCCGTACTGGTCGGCCAGCGACCCGAAGTCGGTGCTGGAGTACATGTAGGGCCCGCTCCCCTGGCACCCGTGCAGCGCGAGCAGGATCGGGGGGTTGGCCCTGACGTTGTTCGGCACGTACAGGTGCATCAGCAGACCTGTCGGATTGGTGCCGAAGTTCGTGATCTGCGTCAGCGAGGCGGCCACGGCCCGGGGAGCGGCGGCGGCCCGAGGAGCGGCGGCGGCCTGCGGGACGGCGGCGGCCTGCGGGACGGCGGCGGCCTGCGGGGCGACCTGGAGGCTCAGGCCGACCGCGAGGCCGACCGCGGCGACGATGCCCAGGAGGCGGGACGGTAACGAGCGGGATCGGAACATGGGACCTCTCCGTCGGGTTGCGGGGGGGGCGAGGAGGGTTCCGGCGACGGGCGCGGCGACCGGTCAGGTGCGGTGACGGGTCAGGTGCGGTGGAAGTCCGCGTGCAGGCGCCGGGTGTGGTCCAGGACTCGGACCGGGCCGTCCAGTCGGACGGTGGCGGTGAGCCGGACGTCGGTGCTGGAGGCGGCGAGCCGCAGCTCCAGCTCGCCGGGCTCGACGATGCGCCGGCCGTCGCGTCCGGTGAAGGACGCGAGGTCGGCCGGCACGTCGACCCGAACCCGGGTCCGCTCGCCCGCGTCGAGGGTGATCCGTCGGTAGCCGATCAGCCGCTGGACCGGCTGGACGACGGAGGCGACGGGGTCGTGCAGGTAGAGCTGGACGGTCTCGCTGCCGCTGCGCTTCCCGGTGTTGCGCAGGGTGAAGGCGAGCCCGAACCCGCCGTCGGTCGTGGCGGCGGCGTGCTCCACCTCCAGGCCGGTCCAGGCGAAGGTGGTGTAGCCGATGCCGTGCCCGAATCCGAACGCGGGGCTCGGGTCGGTGCTGGACACCTCGCTGGGGCCGGCCAGTCGGGCGGCGAGGTAGGTGGAGGGCTGAACGGCCGGCCGGGCCGGGATGCTGACCGGCAGCCGGCCCGAGGGGTTGGTCCGGCCGCTGAGCACCGCGGCGATCGCCTCGGTCCCGGCCTCCCCGGGGAAGAAGGTCTGCACCAGGGCCGCCGCCTCGGTCGCGGCGCGTCCCAGCGCGTACGGGCGGCCGGCGAGCAGCACCGGCACCACCGGTCGGCCGGTGTCCAGCAACGCGTCGAGCAACTGCTGCTGGACTCCCGGGAGTTCGAGCGACTCGACGTCGCAGCCCTCGCCGCTGGTGCCGCGGCCGAACAGGCCGGCCCGGTCGCCGAGGGCGACGATCACGACATCGGCCTCCCGGGCCGCCTCGACGGCCTCGGCGAAACCGGAGGTGTCGAGGCCGTCGACGCTCGCCCCAGCCGCGGTCCGGATCGCGCTGTTGGGGAACTCCGCCGCCAGCGCCTGCCGCAGCGTGGGAAGTTCGATGCCCACCGGGATTCCCGGGTGCCGGCTGCCGACGTGCACGGGGAAGGCGTAGCAGCCCAGCACCGAGGTCGGGGTGTCGGCGTTGGGGCCGATCAGCGCGATCCGGCGGGGGCCGCGCAGTGGCAGGGTGCCGTCGTTGCGCAGCAGCACCACGGCCTGATCGGCGATCTCCCGGGCCAGGGCGCGGTTCTCCGGGCGGTCCAGGTCGACCGAGCCGCGCAGCTCCTGCGGGTCGTCGATCGGCCGGCCGGCGAGTGCCGCCGGGACGGCGTCCCAGTCCTGGTCCAGCAGGCCGAGTTGGGCCTTCTGCACCAGCACCCGGCGCAGTGCCCGGTCGACCAGCGCCTCGGGCACGGTCCCGTCCTGGACGGCACGCAGCAGCGGCTCCCCGAAGGTCTTGACGGTGGGCAGTTCCACGTCCACACCGCTGGCCAGGGCGAGCGCGGCGGCCTCGGCCCAGTCCTCGGCGACGCCGTGCAGCACCTTGAGGAAGGCGATGCCGAAGTAGTCGGCTACCACGGTCCCCCCGAAGCCCCAGGTGTCGCGCAGCAGTCCGGTCAGCAGCGCCTCGTCGGCGGCCGAGGGGACGCCGTCGGTGTCGGTGTAGGCGTGCATGACCGACCGGGGCCGGCCCTCGCGCACCGCCATCTCGAAGGGCGTCAGGATCACGTCGGCGCGCTCGCGCACCCCCATGCCCACGGGGGCGAGGTTGCGTCCGGCCCGCGAGGCCGAGTACCCCGCGAAGTGCTTGAGCGTGGCGACGATCCCCGCGGACTCCAGGCCCTGCACATAGGCGGTGGCCACCGTGCCGACCAGGTAGGGGTCTTCGCCGATGGTCTCCTCGACCCGGCCCCAGCGGGCGTCGCGGACGACGTCGAGGACCGGGGCCAGGCCCTGGTGGACGCCGACCGCCCGCATGTCGCGGCCGATGGCCGCGGCCATCCGCCGGATCAGGTCCGGGTCGAAGGTGGCGCCCCAGGAGAGCGGCACCGGGTAGGCGGTGGCGCCCCAGGCCGCGAAGCCGGCCAGGCACTCCTCGTGCGCCAGGGCCGGGATGCCGAAGCGGTTCGCGGCCGCGATGCGCTGCTGGCTGCGGGCCAGCGACAGCGCGGCCAGTGCGGGGTCGACCGGCAGCGTGCCGAAGGGCCGGGTCAACTGGCCCAGACCGAGCGGGAGGAGGTCGTCGAGCGCGGGCGGCTCCTCCATGTCGTGTTGGTGCGGGGCGACGTCGCCGCCCTCGTCGGAGGCGCCGACCCAGACGCCCACGAGCTGGGCGAGCTTCTCCGGCAGGGTCATTTCGGCGAGCACGGCGTCCGCGCGCTCCTCGGGGCTGAGCGCGCGGTCCCGCCAGCGGGCGGACGGGTCGGCGGACGGGAGGGCCAGGTTCATGGTGCCGGTCACTTTCCTCCGACGCCCATGAGGCCTTGGACCAAGGCGCGCCGGGCGAACAGGTAGACGACGAGGACGGGGAGCGTCGACAGCACGACGGCGCTGAGCAGGCCGGGCACGTCGACGCCGTGCTCGGTCTGGAAGTCGTACAGGCCGAGGGTGATGACCTTGGTGCGCTCCGACTGGGTGAGGATCAGGGGGAACAGGAAGCCGTTCCACGCCTGCAGGGCGGCGAAGACCACGACGGACGAGAGGCCGCCCCTGGACAGCGGCAGCACCAGCTGCCAGAACACCCGCCGGGGGGTGGCGCCGTCCATGGCCATCGCCTCGTAGAGCTCGCCGGTGATGTCCCGCATCGCCCCGGTGAGGACCAGGGTGCACACCGGCAGGCAGAACGCCGCGGTCGGCAGGATGATGCCGAGCAGGTTGTCGTAGAGGCCGGCCTTGCTGATCACGTAGAACATCGGCACGATCACGGCCTGGGCCGGGATCGCCAGCCCCAGCAGGAAGATCCGGAACACCGTGCCGACGGCCCTGCCCCGGGCCCGCACGATCGCGTAGGCGAGCGGGGGCACCACGAGCAGCACGATCGCGACCACGCTCACGGTGACGAGGAGCGTGTTGAGGAAGTCCCGGCCGAAGCCGTTGGAGAAGTCGTCGAGGTAGTTCTGCAGGGTCAGCCGCGCGGGGAAGGTCAGCGGCCCCCGCGAGGAGTAGTCGGACCGGGTCCGGAACGTCGAGATCAGCAGGACGTACAGCGGGAAGCCGACCAGGGCCAGCCAGATCAGCGAGCCGAACCCGGCCAGGAGGTTGGGGCGCCGTCGCATCACAGTCCCTCCGCGGTGCTGCGCATCCTGTCGTAGCCGGACAGGCGGACGACGACGAGCGAGATCAGGGTGGCGACCAGGACGAGGACCAGGGCGATGGCCGATCCCGCCCCGAAGTCGAAGCCCTTGAAGGCCTGTTGGTACATGTAGTAGGCGCTGTTGGTGGTGTCGGTGCCGGGTCCGCCCCGGGTGAGGATGAGGACGGTGTCGAAGGTGGTCAGGCCGCCGACCACCATCAGGATCATCGACGTGATCATGGTGTTGCGCAGCTGCGGCAGGGTGATGTGGACGAACTGCCGCAGCCTGCCCGCACCGTCGATGGCCGCCGCCTGGTAGAGCACCTGCGGGATCGCCCGGGTGCCGCCCTGGTAGAGCAGGGCGTGCATGGGCGTCCACTGCCACATGCCGACGAAGGTGAGCACCGCGAGGGCGCTGCCCTGGTGTCCCATCAGGTTGCCGTCGCCGAAGAGCCACCGCAGCTGTGAGGGCACGCCGAAGTTGGGGTCGAGGACAGCGCGCCAGACCACCGAGACCGCGGTGGCGGAGAGCAGCAGCGGGACGAAGAAGATCGCGGACAGCACGGCGCGGTTGCGCTGGTGACCGGCCGCCCACACGCCCAGCAGGATGCTCACCGGGGTCTGCACGACCACGCCGGCCGCGGTCAGCGCCAGGGTCAGGCCGAGGCTCTGCGTCATCACCGGGTCGTGCAGCAGCTTGGTCCAGTTGGCGAGGCCGTTGAGCCGGGGGGCGTCGACGCCGTTCCAGTCGGTGAAGGAGAGCACCGCCACCAGGACGAGCGGCAGCAGCGCGAACACCAGGAAGAACACGGTCGCGGGTGCCGCCCAGACGAGGCCCGGACGCGTCACCCCGACGCCGGTCCGGTGGCCTGCGGCCCGCAGGCGGCGACGGTACCCGGGCACGGACACGGGTGAGGAAGCACTCATGGTGATCCGTCTCAGGAGGCGGGCAGGGCCTGCATGGCCTTGATGAAGCCGTCCACGTCGAGCTTGCCGTTGAAGAACTGCTGGACGGCGGTGCGCATCGGCGCGTTGGCGGCCGGCGGGTACGCCTGGTCCCAGGACAGCTGGAACGACGGGGCGGCCTTGACCAGGTCGTACTGGTACTTCGCGTAGGCGGGGTCGTCCGCGGTGGCGAGGAACTGTTCGGTGTTGGTGGTGGTCGGCAGGTTGCCGATCGCCAGCTGGGCCTTCACGAACTCGTCGGAGTACATGAGTTTCAGGAAGGCGGCCGCCGCCTCGGGGTGCTTGGTCTTCTTCAGCACCGAGTAGAAGTTGTTGGTGTTGCCGACCACGGCGCCCGGATCGCCCTTCCCGCCGGCGACGGCGGGGAAGCCGCTGTACCCGAGGTTGCCCTTGGCGAAGTCGGGATCGGCGTCCCGCTGGGTGGCGTACTCCCAGGAGCCCATCAGCTCGAAGGCCGCCCTGCCCTTGGCGAGCAGGGCCGGGGAGCCGCCGTCGGTGAACTTGACCGAGTCGAAGTTCGAGCCGAACGCCCCGGCGTCGACCAGCTGCCTGAGCAGGCCGAGGGCCTTCCTGGCGTCCTCGCCCTGCCAGGCGCTCCGGTCCCCGGACAGCGCCTTCCGGAAGAGCTCCGGGCCGGCGACGCGGTCGAAGACGTACTCGTACCACATCAGGGTCGGCCACTGGTCGCCCCCGCCGAGGGCGAACGGCGTGATGCCCTTGGCCTTGAGCACCCGGACGGCGTTCAGCAGGTCGTCCCAGGTCCTGGGGACGCCCAGGCCGGCCTCGGCCAGCACCTTCTTGTTGTGGAACAGCAGCACGGGCTGGGTGCCGCGCATCGGGATGCCGTAGGACCTGCCCTCGATCACCGCGGTGTCGAACACCGACGGCAGGAAGTTGCTCTTCAGCCCCGGGTCCGCGGCGATCATGTCGTCCAGCGGCAGCAGCAGGTCGGACTTCACATAGGGCTGGATGCTGCCGCCGCCCCAGTTGAAGAAGACGTCCGGCGCCTGCGGGGTGTTGATGACGGTGTTGAGCTTGGCCTGGTAGTCCGCGCCGGGGACGGTGTCCAGGACGGCCTTGACCTTCGAGGTCCTGTTGAAGGTCTCGACCAGTTGCTTCTCGACCTTGTTGCTGGCGTCCCCGTAGACCAGGACGCGGATCGTGCCCGAGTCCCCGCCGGCGGCCGAGGAGGCGCCGCTGCCGCAGGCGCTCGTCCCCGCCAGCACCGCGGCCAGGCCGAGTGCGAGGGCGACGGCGCGCCTCCCCCTCGGGAAGGGCCGGAAGGAACTGGACCGAAAGTTTCGCTCTATCTCTCGAAATAACTGCATGGCCGGGACGGTAAGTTGCGGACATGTTTCGGGTCAACCCCTCGGGCCGAGGTTCGTCGCGGCACGCTGCCCCCATTCCCCCGCCCCGCCCGTGCCCTATGCTGCCTCCATGGACGAGGTCGATGAACTGGGACGGGTGACCCTCGCGGACATCGCGCGCGAGGCCGAGGTCTCCGTTTCGACGGTTTCGAAGGTGCTCAACGGCCGTACCGATGTCGCGCCGACCACCCGCGTCCGCGTCGAGCAGGTCCTGCGCGACCACGACTACCGGCGTGCCGCCCGCGGCGGCGGTGAAGCGCCCCTCGTCGAGATCGTCTTCCACGAACTCGACAGCCTCTGGGCGATGGAGCTCCTCCGCGGCGTCGAGGCCGTGGCAAGCGAGCACGGGGCGGCCGTCGTGGTCAGCCACAGCGGCTCGCGCCAGGCCCCGGGGCCGGAGTGGATCGAGGCGGTGCTGCGCCGCCGCCCGCTCGGCGTCGTCCTGGTCTTCTCCAGCCTGCCTCCCGAGTTCAAGCGCCAACTGCGCGCGCGCTCCATCCCGTTCGTGATCGTCGACCCGGCGGGCAACCCCGATCCGGACGTGCCCTCGGTGGGTTCGGCCAACTGGGCGGGCGGGCTGGCCGCCACCCGGCACCTGATCGAACTCGGCCACCGGCGCATCGCCATCGTCACCGGCCCCGAGGACACCCTCTGCTCGCTGGCCCGGCTGGACGGCTACCGCTCGGCGATGTCCATGGCCGGGCTGGCGGTCGACCCCGCCCTGACCGCCTTCGGCGACTTCCACGCCGAGGGCGGGTTCGCCCGGGCCGCCCACCTGCTGGAGCTCCCCGACCGGCCCACCGCGATCTTCGCCGGCAGCGACCTGCAGGCGCTCGGGGTCATGGAGGCCGCCCGGGTGCGCGGCCTGCGCGTCCCCGAGGACCTGTCCGTGGTCGGTTACGACGACCTGGACATCGCGCAGTGGACCAGCCCCGCGCTGACCACCGTCCGTCAGCCGCTGCGCGAGATGGCCGAACAGGCGACCCGTCTGATCCTCGCACTGCGCTCCGGGGACGCCCCGGCGGCGCCCACCCGCCTCGAACTCGCGACCACCCTGGTGGTGCGCTCCAGCGCCGTGGCGCCCGGCCGGCCCTGAACGGAGCGGTACGGGCGCACGGGTCCGGGCGCGAGTGGCTCCGGGCACCGTCGGGCCCCGGGACCGAGCCGTCCCCGGCTCCGGCTCCGGCTCCACAGGTCGAAAGTTTCGAAAGTTTCGAAATCTGTCGCCGTTTTCGTCGAAAGCGTTGACAGCTTGACGGGCTCAGGCCAACACTGGCGCCAGTCCGCGTGGGCCCGAACCCCGGGTCCCGTGCGCCAACCACCCACAGGCGCAGTTCCACTGACGACAAGCCGGTCCCCCCGCACCACCACTGTCCGCCGCGAATTGTGAGCGCTAACACTCGCTCACACTAGCGCGGCGCGACCGTCAGGACCAGGTACGACGTCGCGGGCACCGGCCTGCCCCTCGACCGGAACACCCGTGTCCCCCACCCGAGGAGAACGATCCGTCATGCCATGGCTCACCACCCACCCCCTCCTCCGCAAGGCCCTGACAGCGGCCGCCTGCCTGCTCGTCGGCTCGGCCACCGCGGTCACCGCAAGCCCCACGGCCACCGCCGCCGGAACCACCCTGGGCACGGCGGCGGCGGACAGCGGACGCTACTTCGGCACGGCCGTGGCCGCCGGCCGGCTCGGCGATCCGACGTACTCCGCCATTCTCGACCGGGAGTTCAACATGATCACCCCGGAGAACGAGATGAAGTGGGACACCGTCGAACCCGCCCGCGGATCGTTCAACTTCGGCCCGGGCGACTCGATCGTCAACCACGCCTCCGCACACGGCCAGCGCATGCGCGGCCACACCCTCGTCTGGCACTCCCAACTGCCCAACTGGGTCGGCTCCATCGGCGACGCGAACACGCTGCGCAGCGTGATGAACAACCACATCACCACCACGATGAACCACTACAAGGGCAAGATCTACGCCTGGGACGTGGTCAACGAGGCTTTCGCCGACGGCGGCAGCGGCCAGCACCGCAGCTCGGTGTTCCAGAACGTGCTGGGCGACGGCTTCATCGAGGAGGCGTTCCGCACCGCCCGGAACGTCGACCCCTCGGCCAAGCTCTGCTACAACGACTACAACATCGAGAACTGGACCGACGCCAAGACCCAGGGCGTCTACCGCATGGTCAAGGACTTCAAGTCCCGCGGTGTGCCCATCGACTGCGTCGGCCTCCAGGCCCACTTCGGCGCCGGCGGCCCGCCGTCCAGCCTCCGGACCACCGTCTCCGCCTTCGCCGCGCTCGGCGTGGACGTGCAGCTCACCGAGCTCGACATCGCCCAGGCGTCCACCACCGCGTACGCCGACACCGTCCGGGCCTGCCTGGACGTCGCCCGTTGCACGGGCATCACGGTGTGGGGCATCCGCGACAGCGACTCCTGGCGCGGCGGCGAGAACCCGCTGCTGTTCGACAACGGCGGCACCAAGAAGCCCGCGTACGGCGCGACGCTCTCCGCCCTCGGTGGCGGCGGCGGCACACCGGGCGGGGGCATCGTCTCCGGCACCGTCTACACGCTGTCCGCCGCGGCGGCAGGACGCGTGCTCGACCAGCCCGCGGGACAGAACGGCAACGGCACCCCGCTCCAGGTCTGGGACGGCGGCGGCGCCTCCAACCAGAAGTGGCGGGCCGACCGGAACGCCGACGGCTCCTGGACGCTGACCAACACCGCCAGCGGCCGGGTTCTGGACCAGCCGGCCAACCAGCTCGGCAACGGGACGAGGATGCAGGTCTGGGACGCCAACAACGGCGCCAACCAGCGCTGGCGGGCCGACCGGAACGGCGACGGCTCCTACACGCTGACCAACGTCGCCAGCGGCCGGGCGCTGGAGATCCCCGGTGGTCAGACCGGCAACGGCGCTGCCGTCCAGGTCTGGGACGCCAACGGCGGCGCCAACCAGCACTGGAACTTCAGGTGAGCCGAGCCGCACGGAGCGGGCTCACCACAGGCACGCACCGGTAGCCGAGCGACAACGGAGCCGGGTGACGGCTCCGTCCGTTCCCACGAGGGAGATCCCATGCACGAACGAAGTTCCCGTCGCAGCCGGCCGTCCGCGCTGGTCACCGCCGTGGTCGCGACCGTGGCCGCGCTGGCGGCGATGCTCGTCGCCACGCCCGCCGGGGCGGCCGACAGCGGCGCCCTGCGCGGTGCGGGTTCCGGCCGGTGCGTCGACGTGCCGAACGCCGACCGGGCCGACGGCACGTACCTGCAGATCTACGACTGCTCGGGCGGCGCCAACCAGCAGTGGACGTCGACCTCCGACGGCCGGCTGACCGTGTACGGCGACAAGTGCCTCGACGTACCGGGCCACGCCACCACCGCCGGCACCCGGGTGCAGATCTGGTCCTGCAGCGGCGGTGCGAACCAGCAGTGGCGGGTGAACACCGACGGCACCGTGGTCGGAGTGGAGTCCAAGCTGTGCCTGGACGTCACGGGCGCCGGTACGGCCAACGGCACGGCGCTGCAGATCTGGCCGTGCAACGGCGGCGGCAACCAGAAGTGGAGCGGGCTGTCCGGGACGCCGAACCCGCCGGGCGGCGGCTGCGTCCTGCCGTCGACCTACCGGTGGTCGTCGACCGGTGTGCTCGCCCAGCCGGCCAACGGCTGGGCCTCGGTGAAGGACTTCACCGACGTCGTGGTCAACGGCAAGCACCTGGTCTACGCGTCGAACGTGAACGGGTCGTCGTACGGCTCGATGATGTTCAGTCCGTTCACCAACTGGTCCGACATGGCCTCGGCCGGGCAGAGCGGGATGAGCCAGGCCGCGGTCGCGCCCACGCTGTTCTACTTCGCGCCCAAGAACGTCTGGGTGCTGGCCTACCAGTGGGGTGCGTGGCCGTTCATCTACCGCACGTCGAGCGATCCGACCGACCCCAACGGCTGGTCCGCGCCGCAGCCGCTGTTCACCGGCAGCATCTCCGGCTCCGGCACCGGCCCGATCGACCAGACCCTGATCGCGGACGACCAGAACATGTACCTGTTCTTCGCCGGTGACAACGGCAAGATCTACCGGGCGAGCATGCCGATCGGGAACTTCCCCGGCAGCTTCGGCTCCTCGTACACCACGATCATGAGCGACACCACGGCCAACCTGTTCGAGGCTCCGCAGGTGTACAAGGTCAAGGGCCAGAACCAGTACCTCATGATCGTCGAAGCGATGGGGGCGAACGGACGCTACTTCCGCTCGTTCACGGCCCCCGGCCTGAACGGCTCGTGGACCCCGCAGGCCGGCAGCGAGAGCAGCCCCTTCGCCGGCAGGGCCAACAGCGGCGCCTCCTGGACCAACGACATCAGCCACGGCGACCTGGTCCGCACCAACCCCGACCAGACCATGACCATCGACCCCTGCAACCTGCAGCTCCTCTACCAGGGCAAGTCCCCCAACGCGAGCGGCCCCTACGACCAGCTGCCCTGGCGGCCGGGCCTCCTCACCCTGCAGCGCTGATCCACCGCGGCACGGGACCACCACAGCCGCACGGTTCCCGGGCCCCGCCACTTCGCCGTCCGAAGTGGCGGGGCCCCGTGCGTTCCGGGCCTGCCCCGACGAGGGCTCCCACCCCGTGCCGTGGTTCGCAGGCGGGTGCTACGGCCTGACGCGCGGGGCCAGGCCGTCCACGATGAGGGAGAGCCCCGCCTCGAACGCCGATCCGGGGTCGAGGACCGGCACGTCGGCCGGCAGCTCCCGGCCGTCACCGGCGCCGGGGCCGGAGTCCGCCTGTTCCTCCAGGACGCTGCCGACCGTGAAGCGGCTCGCCGTCAGCATCGCCGTCCGCGCGTCGCGCTCGGGCACGCCGGAGGCGACGAGGAACGACATCTTGTGGCGGATCCGGTCGAGGTCCGCGGTGGGCGTGGAGCCGGCGTGCAGGCGTGCGCCGTCGCGGCGCAGCAGCAGGGTGCGCCGGAAGCTGCGGGTGTTCTCCAGGAACCACTCCCGCCAGTCGTCCCCGGGCGTCGGCAGCGGTGCGTTCGCGTGGGGCGCCATCGCGGCCTGGGCCATGGCGGACAGGAGGTCCTTCTTGGTGCGGAAGTGCCAGTACAGCGAGGGCTGCTCGACGCCCAGCCGCTTCGCCAGTTGCCGGGTGCTGACGCCGTCCAGGCCGACCTCGTCGAGCAGGTCGAGCGCCTCGGCGACCACGGTCTCGCGGTTCATCTTCGTCACGTTGACAATCTATCGCCGATAGACAACGCTGGAAAAGAATCATTCACCGATAGATTTTGAGGTGATGGACATGACACAGACCTCCGGTGCGCGCTCCTTGCGCGTCCTCGTCGCCGGCGGCGGCGTCGCCGGCCAGGCACTGGCCTTCTGGCTGGTGCGGGGCGGCCACCGGGTGACCGTCGTCGAGCGCTTCCCCGCCCTACGGGCCACCGGCGCCCAGGTCGACCTCCGCGGCCAGGGCATCGAGGCCGTCCGCCGCATGGGCCTGCTCGACGAGGTCCGGGGCAGGCTCGTCGACGAGAAGGGCGTCGCCTTCGTCGACACCCACGGCAGGGCCAGAGCGACGATCATGGCCAACACCTCCGGACAGGGCCGCCAGACCCTGACCTCCGAGTACGAGATCATGCGCGGCGACCTGGTCCGCATCCTCCACGAGGCGACCGAGCACGACGCCGAGTACGTCTTCGGCACGAGCGTGGACGGCTTCGACCAGGACGAGCACCAGGTCGTCGCGCACTTCTCCGACGGGTCGTCCGGCGCGTTCGACCTCCTGGTCGGCGCGGACGGCCAGGGATCACGCATCCGCCGGGCGCTCCTCCCGGACGGCTTCGACCCGTACCGGCGCCTCGGCATCCACACGGCGTACTGGTTCGTCCCCCGCACCGGCTCCGACACCGACATCCGTGACACCTGCATGGTCCCGGGCGGCCGGCAGATCATGCGCCGCAGCCACAACCCGACCGAGACCCAGGTCTCCTTCGTGCTCCGCGAGGAGTCCGCCGAGGCCTCCGCGATCCACCGGGCCCCCGTCGACCGTCAACAGGCCTTCTGGGCCGACAGGTTCCGCGACGCCGGCTGGCAGACCGAACGCTTCGTCGCCGGCATGGGGACCAGCCCCTTCTTCCACTCCCAGGAGATCGTCCAGGTGCGCACCGACACCTGGTCCAAGGGCCGAGTCGTCCTGGCCGGGGACGCCGCGCACTGCCCCTCGCCGTACAGCGGCATGGGGATCTCCGCGGCCCTGGTCGGCGCCCACGTCCTGGCCGACGCGATCGACCGGACCCCGGACGACCTGCCGACCGCCCTCGCCCGCTACGACACCGTCCTGCGCCCCTTCGTCGACCGGGTCCAGGCCGAAGTCGATCCACGCCTCCTGCGCCTGGGCCTGCCGATGACCCGACGCGCGATCGCCGCCTTCCAGGCGGCCACCGCGCTGGCCTGCTTCCTGCGCGTCCCCGACCTCGTCGCCCGCCGGTCGACGGCGGACCGCGGCGGCACCTGGCAGCTCCCCCGGGGGCGACACGACTGAGCGCCGCCCACCCACGGCCACCGGCTCCCGCTCGACCAGGACCGACCAGGACCGACCGGGGCCGACACTGCGGTGGGTACTACGCGGTCCGGCGTTCCACGCCGTCGAGGAGCAGGCCGAGGCCCAGTTCGAAGCCGCGGTCGTCGAGGCCCGTCGCGCCGCCGCCGCGGGCGAAGGAGGCGTCCAGGGCGTCCGCGAGTGCCGGGTACCGGGGCCGGTAGGCGGACGGTTCGCGGGTGAAGCCGGCGGTGAAGGTCTCCACCGCCGAGCCGAGGACCAGGTAGTCCAGGGCCGCGGCGACCTCGGCCGCGTCGGCGGGGGCCAGGCCGGCGCGGCCGAGGAGGGCGAGCAGGGCGTCGTAGCCGCACAGCGCGTTGTCCGCCTCGACCCGGCGGCGGGCGAGCAGGGCGACGGCGTTCGGGTGGCGCAGGAAGACGGCGCGGTAGCCCCGCGCGTACGCGGCGAGGCCGGTCCGCCACTGGGGGTCGGCCAGCGGGGTGTGGTCGATCTCGTCGTTGACCAGTTCGGAGACCGCGTCGACCAGCGCGTCCTTGCTCGGTACGTGGTTGTAGAGCGACGCCGCCCTGACCCCGAGGCGCTCCGCCAGGGCCCGCATGGTCAGGCCCTCGGACCCCTCCTCGTCCACCACCTGGAGCGCCGCGAGCGCGATCCGCTCGCGCGTCAGCAGTGCCCTGCTCGGTCTCCCCACCGGAACATCCCCTCTTCCACCCGCCACGTTCAGGGGCTATCGTGCCAGACCAACAGCACGGACTAACAAAGTTAGTTTTATCAGGAGGCCCCGCTCGTGACCGAGAACACCCCGACCGACGCCGACCGGCTGGCCGCGCTCGGCTACCGGCAGGAGCTGAGACGCAGCCTGAGCGTGCTCGGCAACATCTCCCTCGGCTTCGCCGTCGTCTCCCCGGTCGTCGGCCTGTACGCCGCCGTGCAGGTCGGCATGGGCGTCGCGGGCGGGGCCTGGGTCTGGGC
This sequence comes from Streptomyces sp. NRRL F-6131, assembly GCA_000719695.1. Lineage (GTDB taxonomy): Bacteria > Actinomycetota > Actinomycetes > Streptomycetales > Streptomycetaceae > Kitasatospora. The sequence continues at coordinate 10,336 of JOHN01000012.1, read as the reverse complement.
GCTGCCGCTCTGCCTGCTCGGGCAGTGCCTGGTCGTCGCCGTCTACGCCGAACTCGCCTCGCAGTGGCCGCTGGCCGGCGGCGCCTACCAGTGGAGCAAGCGCCTGACCGGGCCGGCCGTCGCCTGGCTGAGCGGGTGGATGTGGCAGTTCGCGGTGATGTTCGGCAACACCACCGTCGCCTACCTCGCCTCCCCCTGGCTGTTCGCCCTCGCCGGCGCCACCCCGACGCCCACCGAACAGGTCCTCGTCTCGGTCGGCTTCATCCTGCTCTGCACGCTGGTCAACGCCTACGGCATCAACTCCCTGCGCCGGTTCGTCGGCCTCGGCATCGCCGCCGAGGTCGTCGCCTCCGTCCTGGTCGGCCTCGCCCTGCTGCTGTTCTTCCGCCGCCACGGCCTCGGTCTGTTCACCGACTTCCTCGACGCGCCGGCGGGGCTGGGCATCAGCGACACCGGCGCGCTGCTCGCCGCCGTGGCCGTCGCCGGCTGGGCGTTCATCGGCTTCGACGCCTGCGTGTCGACCGCCGAGGAGACCAAGGACGCCGCCCGGCAGGTCCCCCGGGCCATGTGGTGGTCCCTGCTCGGCGTCGGGCTCGTCGTCGTCCTCAACGCGGTCGCGGTCGGGCTCGCCCACCCCGACCCCGCCGACGTCGTCCACGGCAAGGACCTCGACCCGGTCACCACCGCCGTCACCCACGCGTTCGGCGGCTGGGCCGACAAGCCCTTCGTCCTCGTCGTCCTGATCAGCTTCACCGCCTGCCTGATGGCCTCCCAGGGCGGCGCCGCCCGCGGCCTCTACTCCCTCGCCCGCGACGACGTCTTCCCGTTCTCCCGCCACGTCCGCAAGGTCAACCGGCACCGGGCCCCGATCGGCGGCCTCGTCGCCGCCTCGGTGATCAGCTGCGCCGCGCTGCCGCTGGGCCTGAGCACCTCGGCCATCGGCAGCCTGATCACCTTCGGCAGCGCCGCCACCTTCGTGCCGTTCTTCCTGCTCACCCTGGTCGCGCTGACCGCCCGCCTGCGCGGCACCTGGAAGCCCTCCGGGGCGTTCGGCCTCGGACGCCTCGGCACCCCGCTGAACGTCCTGGCCGTGCTGTGGACCGGCTTCGAACTGGTCAACATCTGCTGGCCGCGCGCCGTCCTCGCCCCGGCCGGAGCCCCCTGGTACCAGATCTGGGCGGCCCCGCTCGGCGTCGGCGTGGTCACCCTCACCGGCCTCGCCTACCTCCTCGCCCGACGCCCGGACCGCCGGATGGGCAGCGCCCAGCAGGACGAGGTGCGCACGGACGAACTCGCCCCCGCCGCCGGGTAGTCCGCCCGGTGGCACACGCCCGCTACGGCCAGTCCCCGCGGGCCGCCACGTCCAGGACCAGGGCGGCGATGTTCCACGCGTCGTCGTCGCCCCGGTGGTGGCGGCCCTCCAGCGGGAGGCCGGCCAGCGCGAGGGCCTGGGCCATCCCGGGGCGGCGGCGCAGCCCGTAGGAGGCGGTGAACGCGACCTTCGCATTGGTGTGACGGTGTCCGAACGGGTACTCGACGCCCGTCCGCCCGCACTGGCGGGTGAACTGGTGGCGGTCGTAGTCGCCCCAACTGGCCCACGGGAGCGAGCCGCCGCCGTGCACGGCCGCCAGCGTCCGGCAGGCCTCGGCGAAGGTGAGCCCGCCGTCCACCTCCTCCTGGGTCAGCCCCGTCAGCTCGGTGCAGAACGCGCTCACCGCCGACCGGGCCGGACGCACCAGCAGGCGGTGCTTGGCGAGGCGCACACCCGCGCGCAGGTCGACCACCGTGAGCCCGATCTCGATGATCTCGCTCACCTGGCCGGCCGGCACCGGCCCCGCCCAGCAGGTCGCCTCGACGTCGACCACGTTCAGCAGCTGCGCGTTCACGTCCATGGCGCACGAGGGTAGGCGCCCCGGCGCGACCCGGTCACCCGGTTTTCCCGGCCCGCGCGGCCCCGGCAGTCGGACGGGTCGCCCGGTGGACGACCGGCTGGTTGGCGCGGTGACGGCGGACGGCGTCGCGGTTGGCGCAGCGCTGGGAGCAGTAGCGTCGGCGCCCGGTGCGCGTGGTGTCGGCGAAGATCGTGCCGCACTCCGCGACGGCGCACCGTCCGAGCCGGTGCATGCCGCGTCCCACCAGGTGCAGCGCGGTGCCGACGCTGATCAGCGAGACCAGCAGCGCGCCGAGCGGCAGGCCGTCGTCGCGGTAGTGCAGGTGCCAGCCGTCGCCGGTGTGGTCGGTCAGCCGGGGGTGGGAGGTGCCGGCGGCGAGCATCCGGTTGAGCCCGGCGGCCCGTTCGCGCTCGTCGGCGGCGTCGACCACGGCCTCCCAGGCGTCCAGCAGGGCGTGGGTCCGCGCCAGGTCGTCCGGCGTGAACGGTCCCTCGATCGCCAGTCCGGCCTCCCGGCAGCGGTTCACCAGCTCGTCGACGCTCCCCGGCCGGGCGTTCGCCAGCTCGGCCGCCAGGTGGACGGCGTCCTCGCCGTAAGGGTTGAGGTGCATAAGACCATTACAGCAGTCTGCTCGGCATGAGTCATCACACCGCCGCGCGGATCGCACCGGCCCCCTTGCCGTACCGCTGGACGATCCTCGGGGTCGCCACCTTCACCCAGGCCGCCGCCTGCTTCTTCGTCCAGGGCATCGGGGCGATGGCCGTGCCCCTGCAGAGCGCGCTCGGCCTCAGTACGACGCAGCTGGGCCTACTCCTCTCGGCCTCCCAACTGGTCCCGCTGGTCGGCCTGTTGGTGGCCGGCGAGCTGCTGGACCGGTACGACGAACGGTGGGTCGTGGGCATCGGGGCGGGGGTGGTCGCCGCGGGCCTGCTGGGGGGGAGCCTGGCCCACGGGTTCGCGTCGCTGCTGACGGTGCTGCTGGTCGTCGGCGCGGGGTACAGCACGATCCAGCCCGGCGGCAGCAAGTCGGTGGCGGCCTGGTTCGAACCCTCGCGGCGCGGATTCGCGATGGGCGTGCGACAGGCCGGACTGCCGCTCGGCGGGGCGGTCGCGGTGGCCGTCCTGCCGGTGGTCGCCACCTCCGTGGGGTGGCGGGCGGCGGTGCTGGTGGGCGGGCTGGTCGCGCTGGCGGGCGCGGCGGCCTTCACCGCCCTCTACCGTCGCCCGCCGGGGGCGGTCGCCGTCGACGCCGCACAGGACCGGGCCGGTGCGCGGCGGCGGCCCGCCGTCCCGGCCGTCGACCGGTGGCGACTGCTGCGGGAGCCCGCGATCGTCAAGGCGCTGCTGTCGGGCACGACCATGGTCTCCGTGCACAGCGGCATCGGCGTGCTCGGCGCGTTGTACCTGCACGACGTGACCTCGCTCGGCACCGGCGCGGCGGGCGCCGTCCTGGTGGCGACCCAGCTGGCGGGCATGCTCGGACGGATCGGCCTCGCGGCGTGGAGCGACCGCAGCCGCGCCGGCCGCTACCGGCCGGTCCTGGCGAGCACGGTCGCGGCGGCCCTCGCGCTGACGGCGCTGGCGACCCCGCTCGGCCGTCATCCGCTCGCGGCCGCCGCGCTCTTCACCTGGCTGGGCTTCTTCGGGATCGGCTGGTACGGGCCCTGGGTCGCACACCTCGCCGAGGCGGCCCCGGCCGGCCGGACCGGGTTCGCCCTCGGGCTCGTCATGGCCGTCAACCAGGTGGCCGTGATCCTCGCCCCGCCCGCCCTCGGCCTGCTGCGCGACGCGACCGGCGGCTACACCGCCGCCTGGACCGCCCTCGCCGTGGCGGCCGCCGCGACGGCGGCGGCCACGGCGGGCCGGGGCCTGCGCGCCCCGGCCGTCACCCGCGGTCGCCGTGTGACGCGGCTCTCCGCGAAAGGGTGACAGGACGGTGCCGCGGACGGCTGCCGGCCCGGGCGGCATGACGATCAGGTGAGCCGAAGTCCACCACCGGCGCCGTTTCCGGCATCCAGCCCATCCACCCCCAGGGGGCCGGGCCGGCCGGCGGACCGGAAGGCCACTGACGGGCGGTCACCGGAGCGCCATCGAAAACGGAACGGCGCCGTCCACCCCCGTTGGAGCAGCCCGTCGGCGTCAGTCGCCCGCGTGGAGGCGGTGGGCGGCGACTTCGGCCCAGACGACCTTGCCCCCGTCGAAGGCCCCGTCGAGGCCGCCGGCGAGCGGCTCGGTGCCCCAGCGGTCGGCGGTGTGCTGGACGATGTGCAGGCCGTGGCCGCCGGGGAGGGCCGGGTGGTGGGGCTGGCGGGGCGCGGGGACGGCGTCGGAGCGGTCGCTGATCTCGATGCGCAGGCGGTCCTCGGTGGCGTCGAGGACGAGTTCCACCGGCCCGTCGCCGTGGAGCGTCGCGTTGGAGACGAGTTCGGCGACGAGCAGGACGACGTCACCGGCGATGCCGGGACCGCCCCGGGGGTCGGCGGCGAGGCCGTACCAGTCGGCGAGGGCCGTGGCCGCCAGCGTCCTGGCCCGGGCCACGGGCCGGTCCAGACCGGCCAGGCGCAGCCGCCTGCGCTGGCCGCCGGGCGGGAGCCCGGCGCCTTCGACGGCAGCCCAACTGGTCGTCATGCGCGGGGTCCCTTCGACTCGGCGGTCGGTTCGTCCTGTCGGCTTCCCGGTCCCGTCCGGACCATGCCTACTCCGGCCCCCGGTTACGGCCCGGAACCGCCGCTTCCACGGACGGGTACAGCGAGAAGACGCTCAGCGCACCGGTCAGCTCCAGGACCCGCATCACCCCGGGCGGCGCCGCGGCCAGGTGGAACGCCACGCCGGCGCTCCCCGCCGCCAGACGGGTCCTGAGCAGCAGGTTCAGGCCCGAGGAGTCGCAGAAGCCGACGCCGGCGAGGTCGACCACGACCGTGTCCGGCCGCCGGTCGACCAGGGTCCGCAGGGCTTCGGCGGCCGGTGCCAGGGTCTCCAGGTCGAGGTCTCCCCCGAGCGAGCAGACGTACGCCCCGCCCCCGGCGTCGGACACCACCACGTCGACGCCGGGGCCCGGCGGGGCAGTGCTCGTCGTGGTGTCCAGTCCGCTGTCGGCCGGCATCGTCATCGCGTCCCCTCCACAGATGTCCGTCCGACTGTACGGAGTCCCCGCCCGCCGAGCCAAGCCCGGTGCCCCGGCGCGTCGCCGCCGGAGGCGGGAGGGAACCGACGGGAGCCGGGGGACGGCCCCGGCGTCAACGGATCATGATGCCGACCAGGCAGGTGTCGTCGTCGGTGTCCGCACCGCTGTAGCGCAGCAGGTGGTCCAGGTGCGCCTCCAGGTCGTCGCCGTTCCCCGCGCTCGCCTTCTCGGTGAGGGCGACGAGACTGTTGAGGCAGGCCTGCAGGGACTGGTCACGGCGTTCGATGAGGCCGTCGGTGTACATCACCAGGGTGTCGCCGCCGCGGAGGAGGATCTCGCCCTCCTCGTAGTCGGCGTGGTCGAGCGCGCCGAGCAGGATGCCGCCGAGCTGGGGAAGCGTTTCGGCGCGGCCCTCGCGCAGCAGGACCGGTGGGAGGTGCCCGGCACGGGCCCAGCGCAGCCGCTGCGTCCCGGGGTCGTAGAGGCCGCAGACGGCCGTCGCGGTGACGCTGTCGGTGAGGTGGTGGGTGACGCTGTTGAGCCAGGTCAGCAGCTGCGCCGGGCCCGCGCCGGTGGCGGCGAGGCCGCGCAGGGCGTTGCGCAGCGCGACCATGCCGGTGGCGGCCTCGATGCCGTGGCCGGCGACGTCGCCGACGCACAGCAGGACCTCGCCGGTGGGGAGGGTGAGGGCGTCGTACCAGTCGCCGCCGACCAGGTGGTCCTTCTCCGCGGGGCGGTAGCGAACGGCCACCCCGAGGTCGGGCAGGTCCAGCGGACCGTTGGCGGGCGGCATGATGGCGTGCTGCAACTGGAGGGCGAGGCGGGCGCGTTCGGCCGCCTCCTGCTCGGTCTGGGCGAGCTGGTCGCGGGTGGCGGCGAGCGCGACCTCGGTCCAGTGCTGGGCGGAGATGTCCTGGTAGGCGCCGCGCACCATGCTCAGTTGCGCGTCCGTTCCGGCGACCGGCTCGGCGACGACGCGGATGTGCCGGGCGACCCCGTCGGGGCGCTGCAGCCGGAACGCGCTGGAGGCGGGGCGCCGATGGTGCAGCAGGGTGCGCAGGAACCGTTCGATGGCCGGGCGGTCGTCCGGGTGGGCGTGGTCGGCGAGCCGGTCGAGGGCGATGGGGCGGGCGCTCGGGGGGAGTCCGTGGAGGTCGAACAGGGTCTCGTTCCAGGCGATCTGGCCGGTCAGCAGGTTCTCCTCGAAGCCGCCGATCCGCCCGAGGCGCTGGGCGTGCTGAAGCAGCCGGGCGACCCGCGGGGTGCCGTCGTCGAGCCGCCAGACGACGGCCAGGCGCCGGCCGTGGCGACTGATCGACACCTGGGCGTGGGTGCTCAGCGGCACGCCGTCCACCAGGGCGGAGAGCCGCATGTTCTGGGTCCGGTACGGCTCGCCGGTCGCGAAGGTGTGCTCCACCGCGTCGAAGAGGCCGCCCGGCTCGGCGGCGAGCGGGTAGGCCTCCAGCAGGCGGGCCCCGACGATGGCGTTGCCGGGGCGGCCGGCGAAGTCGACGAAGGCCGGGTTGACGTGGTCGATGGAGAACTGGAGGGGGACCTCGCCGCTGCCCGGCGTCAGGCTGAGGATCAGGCAGGGGTCGAGCAGGCCGTCGGTGAGCCGGCGCAGTTCCTCGAAGCCGGTGTCGGCGTGGCCGGGCGGGCCCGCCTCGTCGGCGTCCCAGGTCTCCAGGGCGGCGGCGGCCAGCTCCGCGAGGGCCTCGAACTGTCGTTGCAGGGACGGGCTGCGGGGCGGCAGCGGGTCGGGCCAGCAGATCTCCAGGACGCCGACGAGCCGTCCCCCGCTGCCCGCCGGTACGGCGAGCCGGCCGCCGCCGATCTCCAGGCTGCCGATCGAGGGCAGGTGGGCGTCGGTGATCGTCGCGTGGCCGACGGTCTCGCGCCGGTCGAGCGCCCGCCGTGCGGGGGTGGGCACCCCGGGCGGCACGTGGCGCCAGCGGTGGGCCTCGGCCTCGCTGAAGCCCGCTCCGCCGGCCAGGGACAGGGACTGGTCCGGGTGGGCCGCCCAGATGGCGACCGCGGTGGCGCCGAGGGGGCGCAGCGCGTGGTCGAGCATCGACTGCGCCACGGCGTGGGCGTCGGTGGTCGCCAGGGTGTCGGCCTCGGTCCGGCGCAGGCGCAGGGTGGCGGTGTCCGCGGGTCGTGCGGAGGCGGCGACGAACTCCCCGGCGATGGCGGAGATCCGGTCCGCGGAGGCCTGGTTGACCAGTTCCGAGGCGAATTCGAGTGCCGAGGTGCCGGACCTCTCGGCCAGGTCGGCCAGTTGGGACGCGGCCTCGGTGGGGCCGCAGCGCAGGCGTTCGATCAGCACGCCGACCGCCATCTCGATCAGCGCCCGCCCGGCGGTGTCGGCCTGGGCGCGTTCGAGTTCGCACCGCAGCTCCTCCACCGTCGAGGCGAGCCTGCCGATCGCCGTCGATTCGCGGTCGGGCGCGGGACCGGCGGACGGCGGACGGTTCGCGCCCCGCTGGGCCCCGACGCGGTGGGCCGCGGGCACGGGTGGCGCCGTCGCGGGGGCGGGTGCCGCCGTCGCGGGTACGGGTGACGCCGCCACGGGGGCGGGTGGCGCCGTCGCAGGGCTCGGTGAGGTCACCGCGGGGGCGGGTGGCGCCGCCGCAGGGGTGTTCACGGGATGCTGTTCCTGGGGGTGGTGCACGGCTTCGCCTCCTTGGTGTCCCGCGGGACGGCGTGGTTCAGCGGACGACGTGTTCGGCGGACGGCACGGCCCCGGGGACGGCACCCGCCCCGGAGGACGGAGCCGCCCCTGCCCGACAGGTCCCGGTCAGGATTCGAGCTGGTTCTTGATCCGGTTGACCAGCTCTCCCGCGTCGACCGGCTTGGTGATGTAGTCGCTCGCACCGGAGGCCAGGCTCTTCTCCCGGTCCCCGATCATGGCCTTCGCCGTCACCGCGATGATCGGCAGCCGGGCGTGCTCGGGCATCGCCCGGATGGCGGCCGTCGCGGTGTAGCCGTCCATCTCCGGCATCATCACGTCCATCAGGATGACGTCGAGGTGCGGGTGCGCGGCCAGGACGTCGAGGGCCGCCCGCCCGTTCTCCGCCTGGAGGACGCGCATGCCGTGCAGTTCCAGGATCCCGGTGATCGCGAAGAGGTTGCGGTCGTCGTCGTCGACGACGAGGGCGGTCCGTCCGGCCAGGGCGGAGTCCGCGTCGGGGGCCTCCCAGTCCTGCGCGCCGGTGGAGCCGAGCGGCAGGACGTCGCCGGGGCTGTCGGCGCTCATGTGCAGGGCGATGCGTTCGCGCAGCTCGTCGAGGCTGGAGATGAACTCCACCCGCCGCGCCCGGCCGCCGTGGTCACGCCCGTCCTCCTCGGCGGCGAGGCTGCGGCTGGTGTGGGCGAGGACCGGCACGCCGACCAGGGCGGGGTCGCGGTCCATGTCCGCCAGCAGGTCGGCGGCGGCCGCGTCGCGGAGGTCGAGTTCCAGGACGACGCAGTGGCAGGGGCCTGCGGCCAGGGTGGCGGCGGCCTCCTCGGTGTCGACGGCGGTGACGATCTCCACGTCCCGCCCGGCCTCCGCCTCCGCGTAGCGGGCGACGTCGGCCACGGCGCTCTCCGCGACCAGCGACAGCAGACCGTTCGGACGTCCCTCGACGACGAGCAGCCGTCGCGGCAGGGCCGGGGGCCGGTCGTCGGCGTCGGGGGCGCTCCCGGCGGTGAGCTGCTCCCGGGGCTCGAGGCCGGCGACGGCCGCCGGGGCGCCGGCGGAACGTGCGAGGACGGGCCCGACGGCCTCGGGCCCGGCGTCGCTGACGGGCAGGTAGAGGGTGAAGGTGCTGCCCTGGCCGGGGGTGCTCTCCGCGGTGATCGCCCCGCCCAGCAGGTGGGCGATCTCGCGGCTGATGGAGAGTCCCAGGCCGGTGCCGCCGTACCGGCGGCTGGTGGTGCCGTCCGCCTGCTGGAACGCCCCGAAGACGGTCTCCAGGTGCTGCGGGGCGATGCCGATGCCGGTGTCGACGACCCGGAAGGCCAGGACCGGGGTGCCCCGGCGCACCGTGTCCGGGACCGCCGCCCCTTCGACGCATTCGATGCGCAGTTCGACGCGGCCCTTCTCGGTGAACTTGACCGCGTTGGAGAGCAGGTTGCGCAGCACCTGGCGGAGCCGGTAGTCGTCGGTGATCAGCTCGCCGGGGACGCCGTCGCCGGTCCGGACCGCGAAGGCGAGGCTCTTCTGGCTGGTCATCGGCCGGAAGGTGGCCTCGACGTAGTCGAGCAGCGTGGGCAGCGGGACGGGCTCGACGGTGAGGTCCATCTTGCCGGCCTCGACCTTGGAGAGGTCGAGGATGTCGTTGATCAGCTGGAGCAGGTCGGAGCCGGCGGAGTGGATGATGCCGGCGTACTCGACCTGCTTGGCGCTCAGGTTCCGGGTGGGGTTCTGGGCGAGCAGCTGGGCGAGGATGAGCAGGCTGTTGAGCGGGGTGCGCAGTTCGTGGCTCATGTTGGCCAGGAACTCCGACTTGTAGCGGGAGGCGAGCGACAGCTGGTGGGCCCGGTCCTCCAGCTCCTGGCGGGCCTGTTCGATCTCCAGGTTCTTGGTCTCGATGTCGCGGTTCTGCGCGGCCAGCAGCTCCGCCTTGTCCTCCAGCTCGGCGTTGGAGGCCTGCAGCTCCTCCTGGCGGGCCTGCAACTCCTCGGAGCGGACGCGCAGTTCGGCGGTGAGGCGCTGGGACTCACCGAGCAGCTCGTCGGTGCGGGCACCGGCCACGATCGAGTTGACGTTGACGCCGATGGTCTCCATCAGCTGGTCGAGGAAATCGCGGTGCACGGGGGTGAACGGGCGCAGCGAGGCCAGTTCGATCACCCCGAGGACGGCGCCCTCCACGACGATCGGCAGCACGACGAGGGACAGCTCGTCGGTGCGGCCGAGACCGGAGGAGACGGCCAGGTAGCCGGCCGGGAGGCGGTCGACCGCGATGGTGCGCCGGCTGCGGGCGACCTGGCCGACGAACGACTCGCCCAGCCGGAAGCGGTCGGGGCGCTCGCCGTCGGGGAAGGCGAAGGAGGCGACGAGGCGCAGCACGGTCTCGGCCCCTTCGTCCTCCTCGGTGAGGTAGAAGGCGCCGCACTGCGCGCCGACCAGCGGGGTGAGCTCGTCCATGATGGATTCGGCGACGGCGGCGAGGTCGCGCCGTCCCTGCATCAGGGCGGAGATGCGGGCGAGGTTGGTCTTGAGCCAGTCCTGTTCCTCGTTGGCGCGGGTGGTCTCGCGCAGGGACTCCACCATGAAGTTGACGTTGTCCTTGAGGTCGGCGACCTCGCCGGAGGCGTCGACGGTGATGGAGCGGGT
>JOHN01000011.1 GCA_000719695.1 Streptomyces sp. NRRL F-6131 | reverse complement strand
GTGGGCGGGGGCGTGGGGGTGTTCGTGGGAGGCCTGGCTGGGGCCGTGGCTGTGCGTGTGGCCGTGGCCGTGCTCGGCGTCGAGGCCCGCCAGGATGCCGTCCTCGCCGTGCCCGAGCCGGTGCAGTGCCGCCGCCGTCCGGGCCGCGACCACCCCGGCGATCGCGGCGGGCCGCAGCAGCGGACCGCCGTCCCGGACACCGGTCGGACTGCCGACCGGGCTGCCGGCCCGGTTGCCGGCCCCGCCTGCAGTGCGCAGGGCCGGTCCGAAGGAGGCCGGGACGGCCGTCACCTCGTCGGCGCCGAGCAGTCGGCAGCGCTCGACGCCCTCGGCCGGGTCGGGGTCGCCGCCCTCGAAGGCCACCTCCACCCAGCGGTGCCGCCCGTACTGGCGGACCAGCCGGGCGATCCGGAACAGCTCGGCGTCGGCGAACGGTCCGGCCGCGGGGGCGGTCACCAGCAGTGCGCCGGGCGCGGCCGTGGTGGCGACGGCACGCAGCCAGCCGACGAGGTGCTCGGCGGCACCGAAGGGCGCGGTCAGGGCGATCCGGCCCCGGCCGTCCTCCTCGGCGGCCAGCCAACGCAGCGCCCGGGCCGTGTCGGCCACCAGGCCGGGATCGCGGCCGAGCGTCATCGGGACGACGCACACCGGTCCGTCGCCCGCGGCCAGTGCGGACCGGACGGCTTCGGCGAGCGGACGGCCCACCGGGGCGGCCGCAGACGCGAGGCGGCACGCGTTCGGGCCACCGGCCACCAGGCTCGCGAGGTCCCGTCCGCCGTCGCTCTCGTGCCCGCCGGCCAGCACCACGGCGGCCGGAGCGACCGGCGTTGCGGCCGGTGTCGGCGCCATGGTTCAGGCACCCACCGGGTCGTGGCACGAGACCAGCTTGGTCCCGTCCAGGAACGCGGCCTCCACCTGGAGCAGTGGCAGCATCTCGCGGACGCCCGGCATGACGTCCGCGTTGGCGACCGTCCGCTTGCCGATCTCCATGCACTCGGCGACGGTGCGGCCGTCGCGCGCGCCTTCCATGATCGCCTCGCTGATCAGGGCGCAGGCCTCGCTGTAGTTCAGCTTGACGCCCCGGTCGCGGCGTTTGCGGGCCAGATCGGCCACGACATAGACGTACAGCTTGTCCATCTCGCGCGGCGAGAGATTCACGGGAGTCACTCTTCCTTCCGAGGATCCGATGAAAGGCGTGGGGAGTTGGACGGACCACCTGACCCAACGCGGACGGGGAACACCCGGTAACGGCCCGCCGGGGACGCACCTGCGGCGATTCCTCCGGAACCGTACGCCTGCGGATTCCCCGGGCGGGCGTGCACGCGCGGTGACGCCAAGCCCACACCGCGTGAGCGCCCGACGCCTGAGCTGCCACACCCTGTTGAACTGTTGCCCGTTCAGCTCCCTGAAGAGAGATATTCTTTGCGAAGTTTTACCGGCGGATGACGATCCCGCGACGAACGATCGCTTTTCGTCGAAGCTGACGGACCGTCACTACAGCTCCACCGGAAACTCAGTGCGCTCCCGACCCGTCCGGCAGGCGCACCACGGCGGCACCGGCCTGGGACTCGCCGAACCCCCAACCCGCCACGAGCGAGCAGCCGACCGCTTCCAGGAGGTCGCTCCACGGCCAGTCCCCGGCACCGCACCAGAAGCCTCCCTCGCTGCGGGCGTCGGCCTCGGTGCGGCAGAGCATGCGCAGGTGGTCGCGGAGCCCGGGATGCCCGACCGCGCCCAGCCGCTCCTCCCACTCCTCGGCGGCGGCGGACGTCGGATCCCCGACGGCCACCAGGTGTTCGGGCCCTCGCCCGGTGAACGTGGCGGCCCGCATCGCGTCCGCGAGGGTGCCGTCGGTGGCGACGCGCAGCAGCACGGTCAGCCAGGTGTTCAGCTTCCCGGCCTTCCCGTCGGTCAGGTCGACTCCGTGGCGGCCCAGCAGCGGGCCCAGCTCGGACCCGCGGACCAGCAGGCCGTCCGCCGCGTCCACCGGGGCCACGGCCCGCACCTCGGCGGCGAAGGCGTCGTCGAACGGCCGGGGCCCCTTGTGCCCGCCCTCGCCCCACGGCCCCGTGCCGGCCAGGAGGTCGGGGTCGAAGCGGAACATCGACCCGCCCAGGTCGAACCGCCACGCCCACGGGGAGAAGGGGTACTCGCCGCCGTCCTCACCGCCGTCCGGATCGGGGAGGTGCCGCGGCTCCCCGGCCGACAGCGCGTCGGGTGTGACCCAGGCGTTGGGGAACAGGAACTCGTCGAAGGTGTCCGAGGCGTAGTACACGCCGTACCGGGTGGCGGGGTCGGCGACGGGCCGCCCGTGGAGCAGGATCTCGAAAGCCTCGGCCAGAGCGGCGTCCCAGGGGTCGAGGCCGGTCGCCGGGTCGGTCACGGGCGTCCTCATGAGCACTCCTTCATCTCGTGTCGCACGGATCGACGCATGCTACCGATGGCCCCCGACACTCCGATGGCCCGGCGAAACATGGCAATTCCGTTCGGAAATCCACAAGTTCGTCACAGGGCCCGTCGCCCTCTCCCGGTGACGGCCACGTCCCTGGAAGCATCGTGATCCGGTAGCGGGGAGGTGCCCGGAGCGGCGATCGAGGGGGTTGCGATGAATGCGCGCATCGAGGACGCGAGGCCGCCCGGCGAGACCTGGCGGGAGGACGCCAAGCCGCCCGGCGCGTTCCGGCGGAGGGCCGGGGCGATCGTCCGTGTGCTGGTCCAGGGCCTGTTCCTGGCGGCCGGAGTGGCTGTCACCGTGCTCGGCTTCGCCCGGTTCGTCGACGCCCACGACACGGTGGGCGCCCACCGCCACGCCCCGCTGTGCGGCACGGCGGCGGCCACGCCCGGCACGGACTGCCTGCAGCGCGAGAGCGCCAGGGTGACGGCGCGGAGGATCGCCGAGGGCGACGAGTCCGTCACGTACTGGCTGACCGTGGCCCGCGAGGCCGCCGGCACGCGCAGCTACTCCGTCGGGGAGTCCTTCTACCACGACGTGGAGGTCGGCGCGGAGGTGGAGCTGGCGGTCCACCGGGGGCGGGTGGCCGAGCTCTCGTACCACGGCCACCGCGCCGAGAACCTGATCACTCCCTGGTGGAGCATGTTCGTCACGGCCCTCCTGGCCGGCTCGGGTGCGGCCCTCACCGCCCAGGGCGCGGCCTGGCGGCGGTCCGGCCCGCAGGTGGGCCCCTTCATCGTCAGTGTGGTCGTCGTCGGCGTCACGTTCTTCGGCGGCATCATCCTCACGGGCCTGCAGTGGCCGCTCACCGTCTCCCTCGTCCTCGCCGCCCTCGCCTGGCTGTTCCTCACGGCCGCGTGCACGGCGACCGCCTGGGACGAGTGACGGCCCGGAATCCGGACACCGCAGGCCGGGCGCGTACGCCACCGCTGCGCTGCGGTCCGAGCGCTGCGGGGGCGGAGGGCGGGGCGGAGGACGGCCGCGGTCAGCGGGGCTTGGCCGCGTGGGACTTGGCCGCGTGGACGAACTCGGTGATCAGCGCCGGGTCCTTGACCCCGCGCCGGACCTCGACCCCGCTGGAGACGTCCACGCCCCACGGGTTCGCGACCGCGACGGCCTCGCCGACGTTGGCCGCGTTCAGTCCGCCCGCCAGCAGCCACTTGCCGGCCGGCGGCCTCGCCCCCAGCTCGGTCCAGTCCCAGGCCTCGCCCGCCCCGGGCACCGGCGCGTCGAGCAGCAGCAGGTCCTCGCCGAAGTCCCCGCAGTCCGCCCCGGCCGCCGTCGCCGCCGACGTGGCGCGGATCAACGGCAAGGCCAGGTCGGAGAGTTCCGCGAACGCGCTCGCCGGATTGTTCCCGTGCAGCTGCACCGCCCGCACCCCCGCCGCACGCACCGCCGCACGGACGTGTTCGGCCGGCTCCTCGCGGAACACGGCCACCGTCAGCACCTCCTCGGGCACCGCGGCCACCAGCTCCCGCACCAGCGCGGGATCCACCCGGCGGGGGCTCTCGGTGAGCACGAACCCCACCGCGTCGGCGCCGGCCGCGACCGCCGCGGCGACGTCCTCGGCGGTACTCAGACCGCAGATCTTCACAAACATGTTCCCGGCTCCCCACTGGACGGCGTCGCCCAGCCTAGTGCCATCGGCGCCCACCACCGGCCCCCCGCTCGGGCCGGTCGCAACGGCACGAGCAACAGGAACGGGCCGCGTCACGCGATGGCCGTCCCCTCCGGCTCCACCAGCTTCCCGGGGGCCGCCGCGCTGGTCACCCGTTACGCGGACCCGCCCGCCGGGTGACCGGCGCCGCCCCGGCCGGGGCGCGGCCGCCGTCCTCGGGTTGGTCCGGATGCCGTCGTGCGGGTGCGGCGCACCGGTCCTGCGGTGACGGTGGGGGGATGGACACCGTTGTCGTACTGGAACCTGACACACCGACCAATGTTCGGATCCTCGGATCCGACCACACTCCGGCGGACCCCGAGAGCCCGGTGCGGCGCGCGCACACCGCGCCCGCGGAGGCCTCGGGCGTCTGCGGTCCGCTCACCCTCTGCGGGCTGGACACCTCCGACATGACCCTCGCTCCGCACCGATCCGCTCCCGAGCGGTCGGGCTGGCACACCTGCAGCGCGTGCCGGACCAGCGGGACCGGCAGCGCGCCCGGGACCTCCGAGGAGGGCGGGCACCCCGCGGGAACCTCCGCCCTCTGACCTCTGAAGCCGCCGGACGCGACCGTCGACGGACGGGGCGGAGCGCTCCAGAGACCGCAAATCCTTCAGCTCTCGCTGGTGAGGGACTGTCACTTCGGCGGGTGAGAACCGCAAAATTTACTGCTCAGCGCCACGCCGTCGACCCGCCGTCACCACGTCACCCCGTCCTCTCGTCCTCTCGTCCTCCCGGGTCGGCCTGCCGGCGGGTCAGCCGCCAGACCAGGTCCTCCCCACCGGTCTCGGTCCGGCGGCGCCCGTGCTCGGTGAAGCCGAGCCGGGCCGCGACGGCCCCACTGGCGAGGTTGGCCGGGTCGTGGGAGATCTCCACGTGGTCGACGCCGGGGAACCGGAAGGCCTGGCCGACCAGGGCCCGCGCGGCCCTGGTGGCCACGCCCCGGCCGGTGGCCGCCGGGTGCAGCCAGTAGCCGATCTCCAGGACGTCCACCGGGCCGCCCTCGCGGCGGAACAGCTGGCAGGCACCCACCATGGCCCCGTTCAGGACGATCGCGCAGGTGAAGTCCCGCCCGGCCGCCCAGGCCTCCTCACGGCGCTCCAGGAAGGCGGCGGTCCGCTCCAGGCTGTGCTCGTCGACCCACGACATCCACGGCCTCAGGTGCTCCCGCGACTCCTCGATGACCTGGTGAAGCTCGGACAGGTCCGCCTCGCGGTCGAAACGGCGAAGGATCAGGTCGTCCAGTTCGATCATCTCCGGTGGAAGGTCCATGGGCGAAGGATCGTCCCCCGCTGCCCTCCACGGCAAGGGAATTCGCCCAGGAGCTCGGCCACCCGGAACACCGTCGGTCCGGGGGGGACCGCCGCACCGCGCCGGCATCGTCGACGGAGATGCGGCGGCTGGTCCGGCCCGACGGAGCCCGGACGCGGCACGGCGGCCTCGGCGCCCGGGGCCGAGCCCCGCCCGGGGCGCTCAGCCCTCGACCCCGGTGGCGCCGTGCGCGGCACCGACCGGCTTGGACTCCGGTGAGCCGCGCTGGCGCAGGTACACCGACAGGATCGCCATCGAGGCGACCGCGAGCAGTTCGGACTGCCAGTTCTGCAACGTGCGGTTCCAGAAGTCCGGGTTCACCAGGTACTCGAGCCAGGTGATCGGGGCCTGGAGCGAACGCAGCTGCGCCTCGTCGTACGCCGCCACCCCGGCGACCGACTGGGCGAACCAGGAGCCGAAGAAGAACAGGGCCATCACCGCGCCGAGCGAGCGTGCGTACACGGCCTGGCGCCACCCGGTGGCGCGGGCCCAGCGCGGCGAGTCCGGACGGCTGTGCGGTCCCAGCCGTTGCCGCTCCGCCGACTCCTCCCCCGCCTTGTCGAGCGCCTTGGACTCCGGGGAGCCTCGCTGGAGCAGCCAGACGGTGCCGAAGACGTAGAGGGAGAACTGGAGGTACTCGGACTGCCAGTTCTCGGTGACGTCGACGGCGAACTGCGAGCTGGCCAGGAAGGCGGCGAGGCTCATCGGCCGGAGCCCCTCGGCGACCAGGCGGCTGTTGAAGTCCTCCCGTCCGACGAGGGCCTGCCCGGCCAGGGTGACCAGGAAGGCGAGGCCGAAGGCCAGGGTGAGGCTGTTGTCGCGCAGGAACCGTCTCACCGGTGCAGCACCGCCAGGGCGGTGAAGTAGACCAGGCCGACCACCACGACCACGATGCAGAGGACGAAGAGTCCGCGCACCCCGCTCACCGTCCCTGGATCTCGCACTGGTAGGGCTCGTCCGCGGACCGCGCCCGGCAGCCGGCCGCGACGACCAGCCAGCCGCTCGCGAAGCTCGACAGGAAGAGGGTGTCGCTGTCCGTCACCACGCGCGCCTGCCGCCCGTACACGTCCACCCTCCGCACACCGGCCGGCGGGGGCAGCTCGACCCCGGCGACCGCCTCGGCGCAGGGGGACTTCTCGGACTGCTCCAGTTCCTCGACGGTCGCCGGTGCCAGCAGCGCGCAGGCGCTCGCGCTGTCCGAGCCGGCGACCGAACGGGCGAACCGGAGCGCCGCGTCCTCAGCGGCGTCCTCACGCCCGCCGAGGCCGCCGCACCCGGTCAGGAGGACCGCGGTGAGGACCGCGGCCGCCGACCGTCGCGCCCGCCACGCCGCTCTCACCTTGCCACCGTCATCGCGCCAGCGGACCACGCCGCGGCTCCCCCTCGGGGCCACCGCGCCGCGACGCGCCGCCGAACGGCCGCTCGTTGCGCCGATCGGGGGCGGCACCGGGGCGGCACCGGGGCGGCGCGGGGCTTCGGCGCGGCGCGGCCGCTTCGGGGGCGGCGTCAGGACGGCTGCCGTCCCGGCCGTCACCGCAGCGCCGACCGTGTGATTCCCGGGGCGGGGCCGAAGCCTCCGCCCCGGGCGGGTCGTTCTCAGCGGGATGCGACTCCTGCTGACCTCCGACACCCACGTCCCCACCCGGGCGCGTGCCCTGCCCGCGCGGCTGCTCGACGCGATCGACGAGGCCGATGTGGTGTTCCACGCCGGCGACTGGGTCGACACCGCCACGCTCGACCTGTTCCGGGACCGGTCCGAGCGGCTGGTCGCCGTTCACGGGAACAACGACGGGGCGGCCCTGCGCGAGCAACTGCCCGAGGTCGCCCGGGTGCGGTTGCAGGGCGTCCGCTTCGCGGTCGTGCACGAGACGGGGCCCGCACGGGACCGCGAGCAGCGGTGCGAGGCCCGGTTCCCGGACGTCGACGTCCTGGTGTTCGGGCACAGCCACATCCCCTGGGACAGCCGGGCGCCGGGCGGCCTGCGGCTGCTCAATCCGGGCTCGCCGACCGACCGGCGGCGCGAGCTCTTCGCCACCTACCTCACCGCGCGCCTGGACGACGGGCAGCTCGGCGAGGTGCGGCTCCACCGGCTGCCGCCCCGCCGCTGAGCCGCGGCGGCGGGGGCCGCCGTCCTCACGACTGCAGGTGCAGCGTGGTCCCCGGCGTGACCCGGTAGGCGCCGCGGTAGTGCGCGGCGAAGTGGCCCGGGTGCGCGAAGCCCCAGCGCATCGCGACCTCGGTCACCGTGGTGCTGCCGGGGCCGGCGGCGAGGAGGTCGCGGTGCGCCGCGTCCAGCCGTACGCGGCGCAGGTAGGCCAGCGGGGTGGTGTCCAGGTGGCGGCGGAAGGCGTACTGGAGCGCCCTCGGCGTGACGTACGCGGCGGCGGCGACCTGCGCCAGGGAGATGTCCTCGTCGGCGTGGGCCTCGATGAACGCGACCGCCCGCCGCACGGTGCCGGGGGTGGCGTCGGCACTGTCGGCCGGGTGGCCGGCGTCGTGCGCGCCGTTCGGCAGGGCGGCGAGGGTCACGGCCGCCAGGTGCCGGGCCGCGGTGCCCACCAGCAGTTCGTTCTCGCAGGCCCCGGGGTCGTCGAGGACGTGGTCGCGCACATAGGCGATGGCGGCGGCGAGCCGGCGGTTGGCGGCCTCGTCGACCGGCCGGGCCCCGGTCAGGCGCACCGGGTGCTCACCGGGGGCGGTCGGGGCGACGGCGTCGAGCAGTGCGGTGTCGAGCAGCGCGATGGTGTAGCGGGCGGCCCGGACCTCGCCCCGGTAGGGCTGGTCGGGCGGGGCGAGGAGGAAGGTCTCGGCGGGCCCGTACACCTCCTCACGGCCGTCGGTGAGGTCGGCGAGGGTGCCGTCGTGCATGCTGATCAGGCACACCCGGCCCAGGTCACCCGCGTCGTAGGCCATGGTGTAGCCGAAGTCGAGGCGGTCCATCGCCACGGGCCCGGCCGCCCGGCGGCTGATCCGCACCCGCGCGTCCTCGACCGGCCCGCCGATCTTCATCGGCGTGTACGCGGCCGAGAGGAACTCCTCCGTCTCGTCCACGTTCACGCTGTCGAACACCAACGACTCCACCCTTACCACCTACCGTCCGTCTCCGCTCCGACGCTACGCGTGTGCCCACGAAACGAACACTCCACGCCCCCGCGGTGCCGGATCCGGCACCGCGGGGGCCGCGTTCCCGGGCTGCCCCGCCGCGGGCTTCGTTCACCGGCCTTCGCTCACCGGGCCTTCGTTTCCGGGCTTCGCTCACAGGGCTGCGTCCGGGCCCGCGGACGGGCGACCGTCGAGGTGGACGCCCCGGTCCACGAGACACCCCGGTCCTCCTCCCCCCGACGGAAGGCACGACATGTCCCTGCACGACACCTACCGCCCGCTCCCGGCCGAGGCGGGCATGTGCGCGCAGATCGTCCACCTCACCGCCGAAGCCGACCGTCTGGTGAGCCACGGGCTCTGGGACCCGGCCGAGGAGGACGCGGCCCTGGCCCGCAAGACCGCGAGCGGTCTCGCGGAGACCGTCCGCGGCGCGGACGAGCAGGAGGGGCTGCCGGTCATCGAACGGCTGGCGCACCTGCGCGAGGCGCTCGCCGTCCTGGCCATCGCGCTCGCCCGCATCCACGGCCCGCTCGCCTGGTTCCTCGCCCAGGCGGGCACCGCGCTCTCCCCCGTCCTGCACTGGCGCGCCCTGCCCGCCGACCGGCAGTGGTCCTTCGGCACCGTCGTGCCCACCGCGAGGGACCTCGGCGACGCCGAGCAGGCGGTGCGCCACCTGCACGCGGCCCTCACCCGGACGGCCGCCGGAACTGCCGCCACGGGGCCGGACGCCGGCGCGGCCGGCCCCCTCGCCTGACCGAGCCCGGCCTCATCATCGTCCTGTCGCGATGAATTGACGAAGGGTCAGACCGCCTCGGCGCAGGCGACCGGGCCGAGCAGGCCGTACTTGTCGTCGGCACGCAGGGGGAACTCGTAGGCGGTCCCGGGCGGGCAGGTCTCGGGCGTGGAGCCCTTGGCCACGATCTTCCCGGTGTAGACCTTGATCACCTTGTACTCCGGCTTGCGGGTGCCCGTGCCGTCGCACTTGGTCTCACGGCCGGTGGCCTGGCCGCCGACGCCGGTCGCCTTGACGACGCAGTCGCCGACGCCGATCATCGGGCCGCCGCCCTGCCCGGGGTCGCCGGGGTGCGGGGCGCTCAGGTTGCGCAGGCAGGCGTACGCCTCGTCGCCGCCGGGGCGGGTGATGCCGCCGCTCGCCCGCACCAGATTGGGACCCAGGTCGAGCACGAAGTCGGTGTCGCCCTCACAGGCCGGCCGCTGCGCGGCGGGCAGGACGGCGGTGGACATGGTGGTGCGGCTCCGCGAGGTCACCCGTGCCACCGCCGTCGGGTGGTCGCACGGGACGGCGCCGTAGGTGGCCGGGCTGCCACCGGGGACCGCCTGGGCGACGACCGCGACACACTGTCCGGCGGCGAGGTAGTCGTCCGTCAGCGTCGTCGGCAGGGACACCGCGGGCGGCGGGACGGGGGACGGCGCCGTGGTCACCGGCGAGGCGGTCGACGGGGTGGTCGACGGGGCGGTCGACGGAACCGTCGGTGCCGGCGTGCCGGTCGATGCCGGTGTGCCGGTCGCGGTCGTCCCTCCCTCCGATGTCGGGGCGGCGTCGGCACCGCGCGCCGAGCCGTCCGAACTGCACCCCGCGAGCAGCAGCGCGCCCGCCAGCACGACGGCCGGGGCCACCAGCGGCCGCGCCCGGAGCCGTGAACCGATCCCTGTACGAATCATCAGAAAACCCCTCCCGCGCCCAGCATAGGCACCGTGGCGACGCTGCGTACTCCGATTCCGACGTTCGGTCACCGCCACGACAATCCGCCGTGCACTGCCCGTACGCCGCCCTGCACCACCTGTCCCACCTGCTCGGCCTCGGCCGTGGGTCTTCGACCACAACGGCCGGCGCTCCACGGACCGGCTGCACCAGCTGGAGGAACTGCTGCGCCGCGTGACCCGGCACCGCGTGCGGACCGTGCTGGTACCCGGCCGGTACGTGTTCTCGCCGTACGACGCGCCGGCGGCCCGGGTGACGGCCCACCTGGCCGACGACGGCTGCCGGCTGGTCGAACTGCCCGGGCGCGCACGCCCCGTCGGCCGACGGGGCGGGGGTAGCGTGGGGGCAACCTCCCTCCCCGGCCAAGGACCACCGTATGAACTCCCCGCCGGCCACCCGTCCGGAGCCCTCTGACACCGACCTCCCGTTCGTCGGCCGCTCCGCCGAGTACGGGCGGGTGATGTCGGCCCCGGACGCGCTGCTGCTCGTGCTGGTGCTGGTGCACGGCGAGGCGGGGGTGGGGAAGTCCCGGCTGCTCCGGGAGACGGCGGCCGCGCTCGCCCGGCGCGGCGACCACGAAGTCGCCCGCGCCCTGCGCGCCGCCTACCCGGACGGGCGGCCGTGAGCGGAGGTCCGGACCCGACCGCGGGTGGCAGGGGCCCGGTCGGGAGACCCGCGCCGACGACCGACCCGGCGAGGCCCGGACGGTCGCCGGCCGTGCTGGTCGGCGTCGTCGCGTCGGCGGCGTTCGCCGCGCTCGCGGCCGTGCTCGCCGCGAACGGCTGGGCGCCGTTCGGCTTCGAGCGGGCCGCCGTGGAGTGGGGCGTCGCCCACCGGCCGCGCGCCGCCCGGTCCCTCGCCCTCGCCGTCACCTCCCTCGGCACCGATCTGCCGCCCTACCTCCTCGCGCTGGCGGCCGGCGGTGTCGCCCTGCGGTCCACGGCCCTCGGGCGCTCCCGGCGGACCGGCGCACGGGTGCTGCTCGGGCCCCTGATCTGGCTGATGGCGGGGCAGCTGGTGCGCCAGGGGCTGATGCGCGCCTTCGCCCGCCCCCGCCCTCCCGCGACGGGCTGGGCGTTCCAGGCCTCCGACTACGCCTTCCCCTCCGGGCACGCGTTCACCTCCGCCGTCTGCGCTGGCCTGCTCGCCCTGGCCGTCGCCCGCGCCTACCCCCGCGCCGCCCGACCGGCCGCCGCGGGGGCAGTGCTCTTCGCGGCCGCGATCGGCCTCAGCCGGGTCTACCTCGGCGTCCACTGGCCGCTGGACGTCCTCGGCGGCTGGCTCCTCGCCGTCGCCTGGCTCGCCGCCGGCACGGCCGTGCTGCGCCCGCGGCCACGCGGGACCGGGCCGGACGGAACCGGGGCGGACGGAACGGGGCCGGACGGGACCGGGCCGCGGGCCCAGGAGCCCGGACCGTGACCCCGGGGCGCTGACTCACGCCCGGCGGAGCCCGTCCTCCCCGTTCGCCGTGTGGGCGAGGACGGCCGGGACGACGATGTCCCAGGTGTGTGCGGGGAAGACCTCGTGGCCGGTGCCCGGCAGCGCCAGGAAGCGCGCGCCGGGGATCTCCGCGGCCAGGGCGCGCCCGTGCTCCAAGGGGAACAGCGGGTCCTCCTCCCCGTGCAGCACCAGGGTCGGCGCGGTGATCGCACCCAGCCGGTCGCGCCAGGGGCGGCCGGCGTCCAGCAGGTAGGGGTTGGTCGACTGGGCCGCGATGTCGCGGGCGTGGTCGACGACCCGGCCGGCCACCCGGCGCACCCCGTCCTCGTCGAAGGGCCGGGACGCGGCGGCGAACGGGCGCTCGCCCTCGACCAGCGAGGTGATGACGGCCGCCCGGTCGGACCAGTCGACCTCGGCGCCGTCCCCACCCCCGGCCTGCGCGAAGAAGGCGGCGAGCCGGTCCGCCATCGGCGGCAGGTCCGGCTGGTCGTGTCCGGGACCGCCGGGGGTGCCGGAGGCCAGGGTGAGGGTGGCGACCCGCTCCGGGTGGCCGAGCGCCAGCAGCTGGCCGACCGCCGCGCCCTGGGACATGCCGAGGACGTGCGCCGCCCCCAGCCCGAGGCCGTCGATCAGGGCCGCGGCGTCCTCGGCCAGGTCCGGCAGGTCGTACGGCGGCGCGCCCACCGGGAAGGTGGTCGAGGCTCCGGCGTCCCGCGCGTCGTAGCGGACGACGTACCGACCGCCGGCGGCCAGCCGTTCGACGAAACCGTCGGTCCAGTTGAGCCCGCAGTGCCCCGCGCCGTGGATCAGCAGGACGGCCGGATCCGCGGGATCGCCGTGGAGTTCCGCGTAGAGCTCCGCGCCGTCGACCTTGACCGTGCGCCCGTTGTCCGCCATCAGCTTCCGCCTTCGTCCGGTGCTGCGTTCCGTGTCACCAGCACCGTAGGCGCCACCACCGACACCGCCCCGGCGCCGGGGTGTGTCCGACGGCTCCTACCCCCGGAAGGTGGCCCGGTAGTCGGCGGGGGCGGTGCCGACGTGGCGGTGGAAGGCCGCGCGGAAGGCGGCGGGGCTGCCGAGGCCGCTGAGGCGGGCGACCTGTTCGACGGGGGTCGTGGTGGTCTCCAGGAGTTCGCGGGCCCAGTCGAGGCGGGCGGCGGTCAGCCAGGCCATCGGCGAGGTGCCGGTCTCCTGCTGGAAGCGGCGGATGAACGTCCGGCGGGACATGTGGGCGCGGTCGGCGAGTTCGTCGACGGTGTGCCGCTGGTCGAGGTTGTCGAGCATCCAGGCGCGGACCGCCGCGAGGTCGTCCCCGCGCGCGGCCGGGCGGAACCGCTCGACGAACTGCGCCTGCCCGCCCGGACGCTGCGGCGGGGCGACGAGCGAGCGGGCGCGGGCGTTGGCCGCCGCGGCGCCGAAGTCCCGCCGGACGATGTGCAGGCAGAGGTCGACGCCGGCGGTCACCCCGGCGGAGGTGAGGATGTCGCCGTCGTCGACGTAGAGCAGGTTCGGCCGGACGTCGATCCGGGGGTGGCGGCGCCGCAGCGCGTCGGCGTCCCGCCAGTGGGTGGTCGCGGGGCGTCCGTCCAGCAGGCCGGTGGCCGCCAGCGCGAACGCCCCGGTGCAGATCGACACCAGCCGCGCCCCGCGCGCGTGCGCCGCACGGAGCGCCGCCAGCGCCGTGTCGGGCACCGGGGCGTCCGGGTCCTCGTAGCCCGGGACGACGACCGTGTCGGCGTCCTCAAGCGCCTCCAGCCCGGCCGGGGCGGTGACGGTGAACCCGCCGCTGAGGACCGGCCCCGCGGAGGGATCGGTGCAGACGGTGACCCGGTAGTGCGGGTCCGGTCCGAAGGTCTGCACGGGAATGCCGAGGTCCAGCAGGAGGACTCCGGGCAGGGCCAGCACCACGATCCGGTGGTGTTCGGCGGTCGAGGACGGCATGGCACGATCCTAGCGGTGCTCGGCCTGCGTGCCACTGTCGCGGGTCGGCGGCGGATTCGTAGCCTGCCGTCATGGACCTCTCCCCGCCCGACCCGCCCACCGGCCCCCTGCGCACCGGCCCACTGGCCACCGGCTCCCTGCCCACCGGCCCCCTGGCCGAGGCCGTCCTCGCCGCCGTCCGGACCTCGGAGACCCCGCCGCTGGTCAACCACAGCATCCGGAGCTTCCTCTTCGCCGAGCTGCTCGCCGCCCACGAGGGCTGCCTGGACGACGCCGCCTACGACCGGGAGCTGCTGTTCGCCGCCACCGTGCTGCACGACCTGGGCGCGGGCGAACTCGCGGAGGGCAAGGCGCGCTTCGAGGTGGAGGGCGCGGACCTGGCCGCCGACCTGCTGCGGCGTCATCACGTCCCCGAGGCGGACGTCGACCGGGTCTGGGAGGCGATCGCCCTGCACGCCTCCCCCGGCATCGCCGAGCGCCGCGGCCTGCTCTGCCACCTCACCCGCGAGGGGGTGGGCGCCGACTTCGGGCGCCGCGCCGACGTCCTCGCCCCGTGGGAGCGGCGGATCCACGCCGCGTACCCCCGCCTGGCCATGGTCCGCTCGCTGGTGGACGCGATCGTGGAGCGCGCCGCCCGCTCGGACGCCGCCGCGCCCCGCTACTCCCTCGGCGGCGAACTCCTCCGCGAGCGCCGTGCCGACGGCGTGACCTCCCTGGAGCGCGCCGCCGCCGGCACGCTCTGGGGCGAGTAGCGGTGGCCGGGCCGTTCACGGCTGCCGCTTTCCGCCTTCGATGACCGGTCGCGCGAGCCGCGGCCGGTCATCGGCATGGGCGGAGCGACCGTTTGACCGGTAAAGACCCGACCCGGCTCCGTCGGACCCGGCAACACCGCTCCGGCGAGAGACACCTGACGTCACATCACGTACCTGCGCCAGTCGGACCGACCGTCAGATCGTCGGCGGGCAGGTGCTGTCCCGGACGATCAGCTCGGGCCGGAGCAGCTGGAGCGAGTTGACGACCGGTGTCGACTTGGCGACCGCGCGCAGCAGCAGCTCGATCGCCTGGCGGGCCATCTCCCGTTTCGGGATGGCCACGGTGGTGAGCGCCGGGCGGGCGAGTCGGACGTCCGGGTTGTCGTCGTGCCCGACGACGGAGAGGTCCCGGGGCACGGAACGGCCGGAGATCCGCGCCGCCTCGAGCGTGCCGAGCGCGAGGACGTCGTGGGTGGCGAAGACCGCGGTGAGGCCGGGATCCGCGGCGAAGGCCGCGTTGGCGGCCTCGAAGCCGCCGGCCATGGTCGGTTCGGCCGCAATGTGGACGGCGCTGTCGGGGAGGTCCAGGCCGTCGGCGGCGAAGGCGCGCCGGAACCCGGCCAGGCGGGTGGTGTGGTCGGGGCTCGCCAGCACGGCCACCCGCTCGTGGCCGAGTCCGCGCAGGTGGCGGCCGGCCAGGTAGCCGGCCTGCTCGTAGTCGACGGTGACCACGGGGAAGGCGTCCGGCGTCCCGGTCTCCCAGGCGCACAGGGCGACCGGGAAGCGGGCACCGGCGAGCAGCGGGAGGTGGTCGTTGAGGTCGCGGTCGCCGGCGATCAGCAGCGCGTCGACCGAGCGGCTGGTGAGGCCGGCGAGGTGCCGGCGGGCCCGCTCCCCGTCCAGGCGCGTGGTGCACAGCAGCAGGTGGTAGCCGTGCTCCTCGAGGACGTCCTCGGCCGCCTCGACCACGTCCGCGTAGAACGCGCCGGCCACGGTCGGGACGAACAGCCCGACCGTCTTGGTGCTGCCGGTCGCGAGGGACCTGGCCACCAGGTTGGGCGTGTAGCCCAGCTCGGCGATCGCCGCGCGGACCTTCGCCGCGGTCGCGGGGCGCACCGGCACCCGGCCACTGATGACGTTCGAAACGGTCTGCTTCGTCACGCCCGCGCGGTCTGCCACGTCCTGCATCGTCGCCATGGACACCCTCTATTTTACCGGTCAACCACTGAGCTCCGAACCTACGACCGGGGAGCGACCCCAGTCAAGCAGCGCACAGCAGCCCTTGCACGCATCCTCTCGCCTCCACGGTCACGCCCGCGTCCGATTTTTGCGACTTTCGCTCTTGCCCTTGTTTTACCGGTCAAGTGCGCTCTACGGTTCCTGCCATCCAGCCGGTCCGGATCCGGATCCCCCGCTGTCGATCACGCTCCCGCACCCTGCGCACTCTCCGCGCGCCCTGAGAGGACTGACCCCATGGGTAGATTCACCGTGCCCGCCGCCACCCGCATCGTGGGGGCGGCCGCAGCGACCGCACTCGTACTCGGCACCAGTGCCTGCGGCAGCTCCGGCGACTCCGAGGGGGCCGCGAGCTTCACCTACTGGTCGATGTGGCGTGCCGAGGAGCCGCAGGCGCTGGTGCTGAAGTCCGCCATCGCGGACTTCAGCACCACCACCGGCATCAAGGTCGAGGTCACCTGGGCCGGCCGGGACGTCTCCAAGAAGATCGGCCCGGCGATCGCCGCCAACCAGGCCCCCGACCTGTGGGACCAGGCCAATGACGCGATCTTCGGCGCGGTGGCCTCGGCCGGTCAGGCCCGCGACCTCTCCGCCGTGCTGCAGATGACGGTGCCCGGCGAGAACGTCCCGGTCTCGCAGGTCCTCCCCACCAAGTACTTCGACATGCTGACCAAGGACCCGGCGGGCTCGAACCACTACGTCATCCCCTACGAGGTCGCCACCACCGGCCTCTACTACAACGCCGCCGACCCCGACCTCGCCGCCGCCATGCCGCAGACGCCGCGCGACTGGGCGGGGCTGCTGAAGGTCTGCGACGCGCTCAAGGCGAAGAGCAAGCCCTGTTTCGCCTCCGAGGGCGAGGATCCGTGGACCAACGGCCTGTACTTCGACTACCTGCTGAACGCCGGCGGGGTCGACGTCAGCCGGCTCGCCGCCGACCGCACCGGGGCGACGTGGGACGACCCGGCGGTGCTGGACGCCGCGGCGAAGGTCGAGCAGATCGTCCGGGGCGGGTACCTCATCGACGGCTACGACGCGACCAAGTACCCTGCCCAGGAGACCAATTGGGCCGGTGGCAAGGCGGCCTTCTACATGAACGGCAGCTGGGTCACCTCGGAGGTCGCCCAGCAGATCCCGGCCGGCTGGACGTTCGGCTCCCTGCTGCCGCCCGGAGCGAAGAGCCCCGACGCCACCCTGTTCGGCTTCTCGGTCCCCAAGCGGGCGAAGCACGCGGGCGAGGCCGAGAAGTTCATCGCCTTCTTCCTGCAGAAGAAGCACCTGTCCGGCATCTCGACCGGCGCGCTCAACCTCACGCCGCGCGAGGACATCCCGGCCCCGGCCGAACTGGCCGACGCCCAGAAGGCGTTGAGCAGCGCGACGGTGCGCCTGCCGTACGACGGCGTCGCCGGCAACTGGCCGCCGAAGGTGCTCAACCAGAACTTCCTGGACCTGTGGCACGGCAAGACCGGCGCCGCCCGGTTCGTCGCCAAGTGCAAGGCCGACCAGGTCGCGTACTGGCAGACCCAGGGCTGAGCCGTGGCGACCACACTCCTCGGAAAGCCCCGGACCTCTCCGGGCCGGAGCACCGGGCGGGCCCCCGCCCGCACCACGGACGCCGGCCCCCACGAGCGGCAGCAGCGGCGGATCTTCTGGCCGTTCACCGCCCCCGCACTGATCGTCTACGCCGTCCTGTTCCTCGCGCCCGTCGGGTACGCGATCTGGACCAGTCTCCACACGTGGGACGGCCTCGGGGCGATGGAGTGGCGCGGCCTGCGCAACTACGAACTGCTCTTCCAGGACCCGACGTTCAGGACCTCCCTGGTCAACACCCTGGAGCTGATGTTCGTCGGCGGCGCGGTCACCTTCGCGCTCAGCTTCCTGCTGACCCTGGTGCTGCGGGAGATGAGGGCACGGCTGTTCGCCCGGTCGGTGCTGTTCTTCCCCTGCCTGGTCAACGCCATGGTGTTCGGCATCGCCGCCGGGTTCCTGTTCTCGCCCGACGGTCCGGTCAACCGGGCGCTCGAACTCCTCGGCGTCACCACCCCGCCGAAGTGGCTGTCGACCGACAACCTGCTGCCGATGGTCATGGCCACCCTGATCTGGACGGCGACCGGCTACTACACCTCCATCATCATGGCCGCCGTCGACCAGATCCCGCCGTACCTCTACGAAGCGGCCGAGCTCGACGGCGCCAACGCCTTCCAGCGCTTCCGCCACGTGACCCTCCCCTGCGCCTGGGACGTCATCTCGGTCTGCGCGGTGCTGTGGACGGTCAGCTCGGTCAAGATCTTCGAACTGATCCTGCTCTTCGGCGGCACCAGCAGCTCCTACCCGCCCGTCAGCAGCTGGAACACCGCCCTCTACGTCTACGCGGAGGCGTTCCCCCAGGCCACCGTCCCCCGGCTCGGCATGGCCACGGCCGCCGCGATCACGAGCCTGCTGATGGTCACCGTGATGACCCTGGTCCTGCGCCGGCTGATGCGGCGCGAGGCCGTCGAGTACTGAGAGAGGCACAGCACGTGCGAACCGAACGCGGGCCGGCCGGCCTGCCGAGACGCCTCGCGACCACGGTCGTGTGGTGCGTGGTGGCCGCCGACCTCCTGCTGATCCTGTGGATCCTGCTGACGTCGCTGCGCGACAGCCCCGACATCCTGCGGCAGGCCTTCGGGCTCCCCTCCCCGCCGCGGCTCGACAACTACGGCAAGGCGCTCCACGACGGCGGCTTCGCCCCCGCCGCGCTCAACAGCGTCGTCGTCGCGGTCCTCTCCTCCCTCGCCGCGGTCGCCGTCGCCGCGCCCTGCGCCTACGCGCTGGCGCGCCGCCGGTCCCGGGTCTCCTCGGCGCTGACGGTCACCTTCGCCCTGGGGCTCGGTGTCCCCGGGCAGGTCCTGGTGGTCCCCCTGTTCGTCGGCCTCGCCCGGGCCGACCTGACCGACAGCCACCTCGGACTGGTCCTGGTCTACCTGGGGCTGGCGATGCCCTTCACCGTCTTCATGCTGACGGGCTTCTTCGCCGGCATCCCGACGGTGCTGGAGGAGGCCGCCGTCCTGGACGGCGCCGGTCCGGTGCGCACCTTCCTCCAGGTGGTCCTGCCGGTCGCCCGCGGCGGGCTGATCACCGCGTTCCTGCTGCAGTTCATCAGCGCCTGGAACGAGACGCTGTTCGCCCTGGTCCTGACGCACAGCCAGGACCGCATCACCCTGCCGGTGGCGCTCGCCGAGTTCGTCGCCACCGAGCAGATCAACGGAATGGACTACGGAACGATGTTCGCCGGAGTCTGCATCATCGTCGCCCCGATGATCGCGCTGTTCTCCTGGATGGGCACGCGGATCATCCAGGGCATGACCGTGGGGATCGGCAAATGACCTCGACACTGCGCACCGAACCCCTGCGGATCGAGGGAGCCGCCGACCCGGTCGGCACCCTGCCGATCCTGCACGGCATCTCCACCTACGCCGCCGAGGGCGACGGGATCGACGAGGAGATGCGCCGGGGCCTCGCCTACGGGGCACCGCACTCGCTGCTCCCCTACACCCGGCAGGACGGCTACGACCGCGACCGGACGGTCCGCGAGGTCACCAGCGTCGTCCTGGAGAACGACGTGCTGACCGCCACCTTCCTCCCCGGGTACGGGGGCCGCCTCTGGTCGCTCGTCCACCGGCCGACCGGACGGGAGCTGCTGCACCGCAACCGCGTGCTGCAACCCGCCAACCTCGCCCTGCGGGACGCCTGGCTGGCCGGCGGCGTGGAGTGGAACCTCGGTACCACCGGCCACTGGCCGCTGACCTGCGAGCCGCTGCACACCGCCCGCGTCACGGCCGCCGACGGCACCCCGGTGCTGCGGATGTTCGCCTTCGAGCGGCTGCGCCGCCTCGTCCTGCGGATCGACGCCTGGCTGCCCGCCGGCTCCCCCGTGCTCCACGTCCACGTCGAGGTCCACAACCCCTCCGCCGAGGAGACACCGGTCTACTGGTGGTCCAACATCGCCGTGCCGGAGAGTGCGGACACCCGGGTGGTCGCCCCCACCGACCACGCGTTCCACTGCGACTACGTCAGCTCCCTCCGGCGGGTGCCCTTCCCCCGGCCGGACGGCGCCGACCGCAGCTACCCCGGGCGGGTCGCCCGGGCCGCCGACTACTTCTTCGACCTCCCCGAGGGCGAGCGCCGCTGGATCGCCGCGCTGGACGGCACCGGCACGGGCCTGGTCCAGGCGTCCACCGACCTGCTGCGCGGACGCAAGCTCTTCTGCTGGGGCACCTCCACCGGCGGCCGGCACTGGCAGGAGTGGCTGTCCGGCCCGGACCGTCCCTACCTGGAGATCCAGGCGGGCCTGGCCCGCACCCAGCTGGAGCACCTGCCGATGCCGGCCGGCGCGACCTGGTCGTGGACCGAGGCCTACGGCATGCTCCAGGTCGACCCGGAGGCCGTGCACGGCAGCTGGGAGCGGGCCAGGTCGGCCACGGCCGAGGCACTGGAGCTGCTCCTCCCGGCCGGGGACCTGGACCGCGCCGCCGCCGGGGCCGCCGCCTTCGGCGCCCCGGACGCCGTGCTCGCGGACGGCCCGGGCTGGGGCGCCCTGGAGATCGAGGCCGGCCGGCTCCCCGCCTCCCCGCTGCTGCCCTTCGGCCGTCCGGGCGCGGAACAGCAGCCCTGGCGAGAACTCCTCGCCACCGGCACCCTGCCGATCAGCGACCCGCCGGCCGCCCCGGTCACCGGGGGACGGTGGCGCTCGCTGCTGGAGCGGGCCCCGGGCGACTGGCACGCGCTCTACCACCTCGGCCTGGTCCTCCTGGCCGACGGCGAGCCGGACGCCGCCCGCGCGGCCTGGCAGCGCTCGCTCACCGAGCGGCGGACCCCGTGGGCGCTGCGGTCGCTGGCCCACCTCACCGGTGAACCGCGGACCGCCGCCGACCTCCTGGTGGAGGCGCACCGGCTGCGCCCCGGCCTGCGCGAGCTGGCCGTCGAGGCGCTCGACGCCCTGCTGCGCGCCGACCGGCCGAAGGAGGCCCTAGCGCTGATCGAGGACCTGCCGGGAGCCACCCGCGCCCACGGACGGATCCGGCTGGCCGAGGCGACGGCCGCCCGTGCCTGCGGCGACGACGACCGGGTCCGACGCCTGCTGGCCGAGGGGATCCGGGTCGACAACATGCGCGAGGGCGAGGTGTCGCTCGACACCCTGTGGCGCGCCGTGCATCCGGGGCGTCCCCTGCCGCCGGACTACGACTTCCGCATGTCGGAAGGCTGAGACACGGCCCCCCTCCACCCCCGCACCGGAGGGGGGCCGTTCCGCCCGGGGCGCGTCCGACGCGCGCCCCGCATCACCCGAGGAGTCCCCCATGTCAGCTCCCAGGAGGAGAACCTGCGGCGCCCTGCTCGCCGCAGCCCTGCTGGCACTCGGAAGCCCCCTGCCGGCGACCGCGGCGACCACGCCGGCGGCGCCGGCTGCTTCGGCCGCCTCCGGCCCGTACAGCGTCACCGTCGGATCGACCGGCTCCTACGCGCACCCCACCGACACCCCGGCGGCCCCGTACATCGACAAGGACGGGAGCTTCTGGTTCCAGCAGTCCGCGGCACTGTACGGCGCGAACGACGTCCGCCACTGGGAGTTCTACACCGGCACCGATCTCGACACCGCCGCCCTGTCGCCCGTCAGCAACGCCGTCAACCCGGCCAACCCGAAGGACCGGAACGACGACACCACCTGGCGGTGCAACAACAGCCCGACCGGCCTCACCGCCACCTCCCCGCCCGCCGGCTCCAGCTACTCCCAGAAGAACTTCTGCGACCTCGCGGGCGTCTGGGTCGACCCCGACACCGGCGACTGGTACGGCCTGGTGCACAACGAGTTCACGCCGCAGCCCTTCGGCGACGGCCTGCACTTCGACGCCATCGACTACGCCGTCTCCACCGACCGGGGCAGGACGTGGACCATCAAGGACCACGTCATCACCTCGCCCCACAGCACCGCCCGGGGCGACACCACCGCCTTCCCCCAGCAGACGTACTACTACGGGGACGGCGACCAGCGCCTGTACGTCGACACCGCCTCCGGCTACTTCTACGTCTTCTACGGCTCGCGGGTGGTCGACAAGGCCGGCGGCTGGAAGGCCTTCCACGAGCACGTCGCCCGTGCCCCCATCTCCGCCAAGATGGCGCCGAACTCCTGGCAGAAGTGGTACGACGGCGCCTGGACGCAGCCCGGCAAGGGGGGCAAGGAGAGCAACATGGTGCCCGTCGACGCGACGAGCACCACCGGGTACACCCCCGCCGACCGCGAGTACGACCCGGCGAACCCCGGCACCTCCGCCGAGCAGATCGCCGGCGGGAAGATGCCCGCGACCTCGCCGCTGTTCGTCATGGACGTCACCTACAACGCCCACCTCGGCCTGTACCTCGCCGAGCCGCAGGCCGTCGACCAGAGCGGCAACGCGCCGCAGCAGATCTACGCCACCGACGACCTCGCCACCCAGAAGTGGTTCCTGCTCGGCGACACCGGCGCCTACCGCACCGCCTCCTGGTACCGCTGGTTCCTCGACGGCGCCAGCCGCACCGGCTCCGCCGTCGTCGGCAAGTCCTTCCGCTCGTACTGCTCCTTCGGCTGCGCCAACAAGGCGAGCGGACAGTACGTGAACCTCACCATCGGCTCCTCGACCCCGGCCGCGCCGCCCGTCGACTCCTCCACCACCTACCGGATCGCGAACGGCGGCGGGCGCGTCCTCGCCCAGGTGTCCGGCAGCGCGACCACCACCTCGACCGCCTCCCCCACCGGCTCCGCCCTGGAGTCCTGGACCTTCACCGCCAACGGCGACGGCTCCTACCGGATCGCCAACGCCGCCACCGGCCGACTGCTCGGCGTCGACTCCACCACGACGGCCGGCCGGGCCTGGGGCGCACCGCCCACCCTCGCCGCGGCCCCGGGCAGCGGACCGACCGTCGGCCAGCAGTGGTGGGTGATCCGCAACTCCTCCGCCCCGGGCACCTTCCGTCTCGTCAACCGCTACAGCGGGCTGGTGATCGGCCTCTCCGGCGCCGCCGGACGTCAGGCCGAGACCACCCCGGGCCGGGTCTGGACCGACACCAGCGGCAGCCCGGTGGGCGGCGGCCGCACGGCCGCCGAGCAGACCCTCACCCTCACCCCGACCGGCGCGGCGCCCGAGACCGTCGTGATCGACCCGCCCGGCGACCGGACCAGCACCGTCGACACCCCGGTGTCGCTGCAACTGTCGGCCACCGACAGCGCCGGGAAGCCGCTCACCTTCACGGCGACCGGCCTGCCCGCGGGCCTGTCCATCGGCGCCACCGGTCTGGTCTCCGGCACCCCGACCACCGCCGGGACCTCCTCCGTCACCGTCACCGCCTCCTCCGGAACGGCGAGCGCCCGGACCGCCTTCACCTGGACGATCGGCCCCTTCCTCACCGGCACCCACACCCTGACCACCGGGGGGAAGGCGCTCGACGACCCGGACCACAGCACCACCGCCGGCACCCGGTTGATCACCTGGACCGCCGGCGGCGGCATCAACCAGCAGTGGCAGTTCGCCCGGCAGCCGGACGGGTCCTACACGCTCACCAACGGCAGGTCCGACCTGTGCGCCGACGTGACCGGCGGCTCCACCGCCGCGGGTGCCGCGATCATCCAGTGGACCTGCACCGGCGCCGCCAACCAGCGCTGGAGCATCACCAGGCTCGCCAACGGCTCGTACAGCGTCGCCTCGGTCAACAGCGGACTGCTGCTCACCACCGCCTCGGCCGCCGACGGCGCCCTCGTCAGCCAGCAACCGAACACCGGCTCGCCGCTGCAGCAGTGGACGATCTCCTGATCCGGGCCGGCTCGCGGGAGTCGTCCTGACCGTCGACCCCACGCCGTAGGAGCAGGGCCGACCGCGGCGGAGCGGTCCGGTCCTGCCCCCACAGCCCTCGGTGCGGCCGCGCACCAGGCGCGACCGCACCGAGGGCGGGCGGTGGGTCAGTTCGTGGCGGTGGACAGGGCCGGGAGCTTGGGCAGGCCCTGGAGGTCCGGGGCCGGCAGGCCGCTGCCGAGCACGGTCGCGGCGACGAGGTTGACGGTGTCCTTGACGACCTTGGCGGCCGGGGCGGCGGCGTCCGCGGCCGGGGCCGGGGCCGTCGCCCCCACGGCCGGGGTGCCGACCGCCGGGAGGCCGACGGCCGGTGCGCCGGCGGCCGGGGCGTCCACGGCCGGAGCCGCGGCGGCCGGGGAGGCCAGCTCGTCCACCGACTTCTTCAGATTGGCGGCGGCGGTCGCGACCAGGTCGGACTGCTCCGCCCGCGCACGGGACGCCGGGACGCCGACCAGCGGCTTGGCCGGAGCGCCGACGGGCGGAGCGGCGACGGGCGGGGCACCGACGGGCGGGGCGACGGGCAGCCCGGGCGCCGCGACCGGAGCCTCCGGGGCGGCGGCAGCGGGCATCGCGGCCTGCAGCTTCTCGATCGCCGTGGCGACCGCGGCCTTCAGCCGGGTCGCGTCGGCCTCGGGCACCTTGCCGTCCGGGGCCTTCGCCGCCAGTCCGACCAGCTCCGCGGCCGGCTGAGTCACCCCGGCGAGCGCGCCGAGCACCCCGGCCTGCTGGGCCGCGGCGTCGAGACCGGGCGCGGCGGCGGGCCGGGCCACACCGGCCGCCCCCGTCAGCAGGGTCAACCCCAGGGCGGCGGGCACGGCGAGGGCGGCGAGGCGGGCGACACGGGTCTGGGCAGTACGCATGGAAAAGGGCTCCGATCGGAGAGGGGAGGTTCGGTCACGGACCGTTCGGTCCGACTCCTCCACGGAGCCCCGGCCCGCCGCCCGTCGCAACCCGGCCGCTCCGACCGGGGTGGTGACACGCCGTCACGCCACGCCGTGACACCCTGCCCGACCTGCGGGAACACCCTTCACCCGATCGGTCCCGCCCCGAATGACCCGGGCCGCCGACGGCGCCCACCCGAACGGGCGCGGTCAGGCGCGCACGTGCAGCCCGAAGCCGGTGCGGCCGGCCGGCTCCAGCCCCTCCTTCAGGTGCAGCGAAGGGATCTCGTAGTCACCGGAGTTCTGCCGACGGAAGGCGATCGGCTCCGTCGACTCCAGGGTGAGCAGGCGCTGCCGCCAGGCCTCGGCGACGGCCGGGTACCCCTCGTCGGTGATCCGGTCGGTGCCGTGCACCACGAACGGCGGCAGCACCTCGATGCCGGGGTAGTACAGGATGCCGTGGTGGAACGGGAACAGCAGGTCCTCGATCGGGCCGTTGATCCCGCGCGCCGAGTAGTGCGAGGCCGGGCCGCCGACGGTCACGGAGAGCAACGCCCGCCGGCCCGCCAGGGTCCCCTCGCCGAAGCGCTCGCCGTACTTGGTGTCGCTGTGCTCGCCGACGCCGTACGCGAAGCGGTAGGTGAACACCCGGTCCACCCAGCCCTTCAGGATCGCCGGCATCGTGTACCACCACAGCGGGAACTGGAAGACGATCGTGTCGGCCCACAGCAGCTTCTCCTGCTCGGCGACGACGTCCGGGGTGAGCGTCCCGGTCTCGAAGGCCCGGCCCGAGTCCCGGGCGACCCTCAGCGGGCCGGAGACGGCGGGTCCGTAGTCCGCGGCGTCCACGGTGGCCTTCCAGTTCATGGCGTACAGATCGGTCACCCGCACCTCGTGCCCGGCGCCCTCCAGGGTGGCGACCGCGAGGTCCTTCAGCGAGCTGTTGAGCGACGCGGGCTCGGGGTGGGCGTGGACGATCAGCGTCTTCACGGGAACTCCTTCGGATCGGATGCCCTCGATCCTGGGCGCCGCGGCGCCCGGCGTTCAGGGGCGGCAGTTCCGTCGGACCGGACTTCCTGGTACTGACAGGGCCTCCTTCACCGGCCGCGCCACGGCCATACTGGCGGGCATGGACGATCTTGCAGGCTTCCTGCGGACCCGGCGCGCCCGGGTCGACCCCGCGACCGCCGGCATCCCCACCGACAACCGGCGCCGGGTCGAGGGGCTGCGCCGCGAGGAGGTCGCGCACCTGTCCGGCGTCAGTGTCGACTACTACGTGCGCCTGGAGCAGGGCCGGGCGACCCAGCCCTCCGAGCAGGTCCTCGACGTGCTCGCCCGCGTCCTCGGCCTCGACGAGACCGAACGCGGGCACCTCCACCGGCTCGCCCGCCAGCGGCGGCGCCGCGCCGGAACCCCGGGCGGACGGGTCCGGCCGGAGCTGCTGCGCGTCCTCGGCCTGGTCACCGGCGCCCCCGCCATGATCATGAACCACCGCCTGGACGTCCTCGCCGGGAACCGCCTCGCCGAGCTGCTGCTCGGCCGGGCGCTGCCGGGCCTGAACACCGCCCGGCACCTCTTCCTGGAGGAGACCGAACACGGCCTCTACGCGGACTGGGAGAACTGCACCCTCGACGTGGTCGGGCACCTGCGCCTGGCCGCCGGCAAGTACCCCGACGACGCCCGGCTGGCCTCGCTGGTCGGCGAGCTGTCCATGGGCAGCGAGCGCTTCCGCCGCCTCTGGGCCCGGGCGGACGTGCGCGCCCGGGTCAACGGACGCAAGGCGTACCAGCACCCGCTGGTCGGGCTGCTGGAACTGCACGGGGAGAACTTCGCCCTGCCGGACGCCTCCGGCCTGGAGCTGCTGGTGCTGTCCGCGGCCCCCGGCGACCCCGCCGAGGACGGGCTGCGCCTCCTCGCGGCCCTGGACGCGGAGAAGGACGCCGCCCGGCCCGCGGTGAACGCCCGGGCCGGTGAGTGACGCGCCCGGGCCGGGTGACGACGGCCGTCCCCGGGTGCCGGGTCAGGCGGCGCGGCAAAGCCCTTCGAGGCCGGCCCCGGCCGGGGCACGGGTCTCGGCCACCGCCACGAGGCGGGCGTGTCGGACGGTCGCGGCGGCCTGCGAACGGTGGCGCGCGAAGACGACCAGCCGCAGCACCGCGAACCGCGCCAGGCCCGCCAGCGCGGAGGCCGAGAGGTAGACGGCCTGCTCCACCACGGCGCCGGGCCGCACCAGCACCAGGTGCAGGACGAGCATCGCCGCGCAGGTCACCGCGTACGCCCCCACCGCCGATCCGGCCGACTGCAGGTGCTGGCGCCAGGTCGCGCGCCCACCCGCGCCGAAGGTGAAGCGGGCGTGCAGCTCGGTGGCGAGCAGCGTGGCGACCACGGTGACCAGGGCGTTGGCCAGGGCCCAGGGCAGCCGGGCGGCGAGGGCGGCCACGGCGAAGCCGGAGGCGAGACCCACGCCGCCGCCGCAGAGGACGAAGCGGGCGAAGTCGACGAGACCCCCGGCCGCCGAGTGCCGCTTCCCGCCCCGTGCTGACTCCATGATGTGCCGCCCCCGTGTCGATGCCCCGTCGCGGCCGCGCGCTCCCCAGCTGCGGCCTCACCCTTCGGTGCCATCATGGCGCACCCGTGGCGCCATGTCCAGTCAGCATGGCGCCATGCCGATGCCACCGGGCCACCGCGGGTCATCGCGGGCCGCCGTGGGCCATCCGAACGAGTGAATCGGGCGGCGGCCGCGCGGCTCGCGGTCGTCTCCCCGCGACAGCGGCCAGGGCGGGCGGAGAGTACGCCGGGGCGCATCCGGGAGTGCTCGAAATGTCCCTGTTCGACCCGGGCTCGCCCGGAGGGAAATCCACTTGAGCGCCACATTCGAACAGCACCATCATCGGACCCCTCCCCACCCGCAAGGGATCAGCCAACTCGGCCCCAGGGAAGCTCAGTTGAGCCTTTCCCAGCGGCCCGGGCCGGCGGTTCCGCACGTCCGCGCACCGCTCCGCACCGCACCGCACCGCACGTACCGCTCCACGCACACCGCTCCACGCACACCTGGAGGATCCGTGACCTGTCGCCCCGCCCCGGAGATCCACCTCCCACCCGCGCCCGCGGCCCCGGTGGCCGGCGCCCCGCGCGAGGAGGCGAACGCTTGAGCACCACCACGGCGTCGGCCGGCACCGCCGACGAGGAACTGCAGTGGCTCGCCGACGGCCGCCGCATCGAGGCGATCGAGGCGATCAGTGTCGCTGCGATGGCCCGCCGGCTGCCGGCCCTGGTCGTCCGCGCCTTCCGGCTCGGCTGGCGCATCGACCGCGCCTCCGTCGCGCTGCTCCTCACCTGCCAGGCGGTGTCCGCGGTGCTCGGCGCGGCCGGCCTGTTCGCGACCACCGGCACCATCTCGGCCCTGTTCGGCCCGGGCCCGGTCGGCGACAAGCTCGCCGACGCGGCGCCGTCGATCCTGGTGATCGCGGCGGCGGCCGGCGCCCGCTCCCTGCTCGGCATCACCGTCCAGGCCGTCACCGTCCACCTGTCGCCGCGGATCTCCCGGGAGGCGGAGGCGGCGGTGCTGCGCGCCACCGTGGCGGCCGAACTCACCGCCTACGACCACGCCGGGTACAACGACGAGCTGGAGGCCGCCGACCGCGGCGCCGAGGTCTGCGTGGACATCGTCGGGGAGGCGCAGAACCTGCTCGCCTCGCTGGCCTCACTGCTCGCCGCGGCGGGCGTGCTGACCGTGCTGCACCCCGCCCTCCTCCCGCTGCTGGTCCTCGCCGCACTCCCCCAGGGGATCGCGTCCGTGCGCGCCGCCCGGGTGCACTTCCTGGCCAACCGGGCCGCCCTCGGCGACCGCCGGATCATGGCGAACCTGCGCTGGTACATCCACCTCAAGCGCAACGCCGACCAGGTCCGCTCCGACACCATGGGCGAGTTCCTGCTCGCCAAGTACGACCAGGTCGGACTGCGACTGGACGCCGCCTCGCGGCACGCGGCCCGCCAGGGGGCGCGGGTGTCGGTGGTCGGGGCCGCCGTCTCCGGCCTCGGCACGGCCCTGGTGTGGGCCGCGATGCTCTGGCTGGTCAGCACCGGTCGGATGAGCCTGCCGCGCGGCGGCGCGGCGGTGTTCGCCCTGGCGGCGGTCGGCACCAGCCTGCGCGGCATCGTCGGCTACGGCGCGGACCTGTTCCGCACCGGCATGTACCTGGACGACTGGTCGAGCTTCCTCGACACCGCCGGCGGCCACCGGCCGGCGCGCGGCAGCGGGACCCCCGGGGCGCCCCGCCGGATCGCGGTGGAGGACCTCAGCTACGCCTACCCCGCCTCCGACCGCAAGGCGCTGGACGGGGTGAGCCTGCACGTCGAACGGGGCGAGATCCTGGCCCTGGTGGGCGAGAACGGCTCCGGCAAGACCACCGTCTCCAAGCTCCTGGCCGGGCTCTACCTGCCCGATGCCGGGGCCGTGCGGTGGGACGGGGCCGACACCCGCGACCTCGACCCGCACGCCCTGTGGCGCCAGGTCGCCGTGGTCCCGCAGGACTACGCCCGCTGGCCGATGACCTGCCGGGAGAACATCACCCTGGGCCAGCCCACCGCCGAGGGCGACGCGGCGGTGCTGCGCGCCGCCGACGCTTCCGGGGCGTCCGACGTGGTCGCCAAGCTCCGCCGGGGCCTGGCCACCCTGCTGGCGGTCGAGTGGCTGGGCGGCGAGGAGCTGTCCGGCGGCCAGTGGCAACGGCTGGCCATCGCCAGGGCGTTCCACCGCGAGGCCGGGCTGCTGGTGCTGGACGAACCGACGGCCGCGCTCGACCCGCGCGCCGAGCACCGGATCTTCCAGAACCTGCGGGCGGTCGCGCGGGAGCGGGCGGTCGTCCTGGTCACCCACCGGCTCACCAATGTGGCCGTCGCCGACCGGATCGTGGTCCTGGGGGACGGGAAGGTCCTCCAGGAGGGCACCTTCGCCGAGCTGGTGGCGGACGAGGACGGCCGGTTCAAGGAGCTGTGGGACCTGCAGAACGAGCGCACCGGCCTCCCGGCCCAGCGCCTTCGGCCGACCCACGAGGAGCAGCAGACCGACCGGTGACCGACACCGGTCAACCGGCCGGCCCGGCCCTCCGCCCAGCTGTGCGGCGGAGGGCCGGGCCCGCGGTCAGTGACCGAGGGCGTTGGCGAGCTGCTTCTTGTTCATGGAGGAACGGCCGTGGATGTTGCGCTTCTTGGCCTCGTTGTAGAGCTGGTCGTAGGTCGGGCCCCCGGAGCCCGAGTGGGAGCGCTGGCCTCCTCGCTTGGACGAGGACATGTCCTGGACGGAGGAACGGCTGGCGGTCTCCGACTCGCCGTGCCGGGCCCGTTCCTTGTTCACCGTGCGGGCGGCGATCTCCTTCGCCCGCTTCTCGCTCTCACCACGGTCCAGGGCGCTCTCCTTGATGTGCTCGTACTGACGCTCCCGCTTCTTGCTCGAACCGGCCGGCATGGCTTCTCCTCGGGGTCTCGTGGAGCCGGGCGCCTACCCGCCCCGGCCCGTCCCATGCCTCAGTCGTCCTCGACGGGATCCGGCCGCAGGAGGTCCCTGCGCCACGGGTCTGCCGGTCGTCAGGTCTCGGCGACCACGCGGACGGAGGTCAGTTCGGCGTCGGCGCTGTCCGGGACGAGCATGCCCGCCTCGACGCCGCTGCGCAGGTAGTCGACGACGTCGCCGTTGAGGCGCTCACCCGGGAGGGCGGCCGGGATGCCGGGCGGGTAGGGGGTGAGCATCTCGGCGGCGATGCGGCCCGCGGCCTTCTCCACGGGGACCTGTTCGACCGGTCCGAAGAACGCGTCGCGCGGCAGCAGCACCTGTTCGAGGCGCAGCCGCTCCGGGTCGGGGACGTGGACGCGGGGCGCGGGCCGGAGGTCCCCGGCGATCGCGACCAGCTCGGTGAGCCCGTGGACCAGGGTGTCGGCGGTGACGGTGGTGTCGGCGGGGGTGAGCTGGGCGCTGATCCGGCGGTGGTCGCAGACGTGGAGGGTGATCTGGTGGTGGGAGCGCAGCCAGTCGCCGGCCCGGTAGCCGCTGGTGCCCAGGGCGGAGATGTCGACGATCACCTGGAGGGGGTCGAGGTCGGCCGCGCGGCCCGGTCCGCAGAAGTCCTCGCGGCCGTGGACGTGCAGGCCGTCCAGCGCGTCGACGCGCGCGCGGACGGTGGCGGCGAGGTCGAGGGTGCGGTCGTAGAGGGCGCGGCCGTGCTGGACCATCTGGCGGCGCCAGCCGTCCAGGGAGGCGTAGACGAGGGTGGAGGGGCTGGTGGTGCCGAGCAGGTCCTCGCACTGTTTGAGGACCGCGGGGTCGACGAGGTCTCCCTGGAGGTGGAAGACCGAGCTCTGTTCCAGGGCCGAGCCCATCTTGTGGACCGAGGTGACGCACAGGTCGGCGCCGGCGTCCATCGCCCAGCGCGGCAGCCGGGGGTGGAACGGCAGGTGGGCGCCCCAGGCCTCGTCCACGATCAGCGGCTTGCCGTGCTCGTGGCAGACGGCGGCGATGGCCTCCAGGTCGGCGCAGGTGCCGTACGGGGTGGGTGAGGTGACCAGCGCGCCCCGGGCGTCCGGGTGCCGCGCCAGCGCGGCGCGGAAGGAGTCGGCGGACGGCGGGTGCGCCAGGTGCCGGGCCGGGTCCCACTGGGGGTCGACCCAGACCGGGCGGATGCCCGCGAGGACGAGCCCGGCGACGACGGACTTGTGGACGTCCCGGCCCACCACGAGCTTCTCGTGCGGTCCGGCGACGGCCAGCATCGAGGACTTCACCGACAGCGAGCTGCCGCAGGTGGAGAAGAAGGTGTGGTCCGCGCCGACGGCCTCGGCCATCAGCTGCTGCGCGTGCGCGAGGATGCCGCGCGAGTCGAGGCGGTCGTCCAGGCCGCCGGTGGCCAGCACGTCCGCGCGGAACACGGCCGGGCCCAGGGTCTCCAGCACGCGGGGGTCGGCGCCGGCGCCCTGCTTGTGACCCGGTGGGGTGAAGGTGGTGAGCGGGTTGGCGTGGAAGGCCGCGAGGGCCTCGAGTACCGGTGCCTGGGACTGGTCCATGGCCCGCGTCTGCCCGACGGCCGGAACGGAAAACCGGGCGCGTCAGGATCGAAGGTCGACCGGGGCGGTGTCCTTCGTCCCCGCCCGTCCGCCCGGCGGGTACCCCCGGCGGTCGGCGCCCGGCGGGCACCCCCGGCGGCGGCGCTCCACGCCGTCCCGCACCGTTTCCGGGCGGCCGTGCCGGGCAGCCGCGACCTTCGGAACCCCGACGAGGGCGGAGCGGGAGGTCGGTGTGAAGGCAGTGGCGCACAGGCGCGGACGCCCCGCGGGGCTACCGCTGCTTCGACCGCCGCGACGACGGCTGGACGAAGGCCCTGCTGCGACCGACCGCCCCGACCGCCCGAGCGGGCGGCCCGCACCGCGAAGGAGCGACGACATGAGGGACCACGACGACGAGCGCCTCCTCGCGCTCTACCTCAACGACCACCTGACCGGCGCCCACGGGGGCGCGGCCCTGGCCCGCCGGATCGCCCGCGCCCACCCGGAGGGCCCCGCGGCGGCCGAACTCCGCACGCTGGCACGGGAGATCACCGAGGACCGCGACGAACTCGTCCACCTGATGCGGGCACTCGGCGTCCGGCCCCGGTGGCACCGGAGGGTGCTGGGCGCCGCCGCCGAGAAGACGGGCCGGCTGAAGCTCAACGGGCGGCTGGTCCGCCGTTCGCCGCTCAGTGACCTGCTGGAGCTGGAGGCCCTGCGGGCGGGCGTCCAGGGCAAGCGGGCGCTCTGGCGGGCGCTGCGGGCGGCGACCGCCGAGGAGCCGCTCGGCGGGGCGAGCAGCGGGTCGAGCGGCGGGTCGAGCAGCGGGTCGCTCGACGCCGAGCTGCGGC
Organism: Streptomyces sp. NRRL F-6131; assembly: GCA_000719695.1. Lineage (GTDB taxonomy): Bacteria > Actinomycetota > Actinomycetes > Streptomycetales > Streptomycetaceae > Kitasatospora. Next base: position 108,053 of record JOHN01000011.1, on the reverse strand, counting down.
GGCTGGAGACCCGGGCGGAGCGCCAGGCGGAGCTCCTGGACGCCCGGCAGCGCGAAGCCGCGGGGGTGCTGCGCCCGGTACGGCTCCGGAAGCCGTCCGCGGTGGCGGGCCCGCGGCCCGTCGGCCGTACGGGGTCGCGGACCGGGTGACCACCGGGCTCCGACGGTTCCTCCGGGACTTTCCGTTATCGCACGGCCCGTCGGCGGTCTCCTGATCGGGCGCCGTCCGCATCCCCTCTGCTGCGGACGGCGCCCGCCGCACCGTGACCGCTACGGGAAAGACCTGCCGATGAACGCTCCCTCCGCCCGCCTGCTCGCCCGACGCTGGCTGCTCGCTTCCTGCGTACCGGTGCTGCTCGTGCTCGGGATGGCGCTGACCGTCCCGCCCGCTCCCGCCGAACCCGCGCGGGCCGGCGTGGCGGACATGCCCGGGATGCCGGGCATGCCCGCGACCGGCGGGCCGGCGGGGTCCGCCCAGCTCCTGGACGGCGGCGGTCTGAGCGCCGAGCAGGACGGCTACCGGCTGGACGTCGTGACCGCCGGTCCGCCGAGCGGGCGGCCGACGGCGTTCCGGTTCGCCGTCACCGGCCCGGACCGCTCCCCCGTCACCGACTTCGCCGTCCACCAGACCAAGAAGCTGCACTTCTACGCGATCCGCACCGACCTCACCGGCTTCCAGCACCTGCACCCGGCGATGGCCGGGGACGGCACCTGGACCGCCGATCTCGCCGCCCTCGCCCCCGGCACCTGGCGGATGTACGCCGACTTCGTGCCGAACGTCGGCGCCCACCCCCGTGAGCTCGTCCTCAGCCGGACCGTCACGGTTCCCGGCGAGGCCGCGCCGGTGCCGCTGCCCGCTCCGAGCGACAGCGCCACCGGCGACGGCTACACCGTCACCCTGACCGCCCGGCCGATGGCGGGCGCCCACCGGCTGACCGCGACCGTCGAGCGGGACGGCCGACCCGTCACCGACCTCCAGCCCTACCTGGACGCCTACGCCCACCTCAGCGCCTTCCACGAGGGCGATCTGGCCCTGGCCCACCTCCATCCGGCGAACGCGGTGGACGGCGACCACGGCGGACCGACCCTGACCTTCCAGGCGCTGTTCGCGGAGCCGGGCAACTGGCGGGTCTTCCTCCAGTTCCAGACCGCCGGTCAGCTGCACACCGTCGCGCTCACCCTGCACGTCGACTGATCCGACCGGCCGTCCGGACCCGCACCCCCGTGTTCGCCGGCGTGGCCCATTCCGGCGAACACGGGCCGCGGAGCGGTGGTAGACGGCGCCGCCCGGAGATCCGTGCGAAGGGCGGCGCACCTCCGCGGCCGCCGCACGACGAGCGCACGGGAGTCCGGCATGACCATCGACCGCAGGAACGCACTCCGGCTCACCTCGCTGGCCGCCGCCGGGGCGGGGATCACCACCGGGCTGGCCGGGGCCGCCCGGGCCGACCGCCGGGCGCGGCAGCTCGTCCTGTCCGGGAAGCGGACGGCCACCGACATCCCGGACGTGCTGGTGCCGGGCACGCCGTACTTCGTCCACTACGAACTGCGGGACGCGGACGGCAACCCGGCCGGCACCGAGAGCGCCCAGTGCACGCCGGTGACCGTGGGACTCGACGGGGCCTTCGTCGTCGCGTCCCTGGTGCTGCTCCTCGGCAACGGCATGATCACCGCCTCGACCGCCTACCGGCGTCCACTGCCGTCGCTGACCGAGGTCGCCGTCAACCCCCGCCGGTGGTCCCACCTGTTCGCGGTCACCGGGGGCACCGCCGACTACCTCGGCGCCTCCGGCTCGATCACCATCGACCACCTCTCCCGCGAGGACGACGTGCTCACCGTCGACCTCGCCGGATGAACCGTGCGAACGGACGAACGGTACGGACGAATGAATGACACGGACGAACGAACGCTGCGATGGATGAACGGTGCGGACGGATGAACCGCGCGCCGGATCCCATCCGATCCGCCGCAGGCCTCCGAATGGCTCCTGAGCGTCGGACGGCACGGGAGGAAGACCGATGACGGACCACAGCGGGCCGACCACGAACGTGCCGGCAGCGGCGGAGGTGATCGTGGTGGGGGCGGGCGCGGCCGGGCTGGCCTGTGCGCTGGACCTCACCGCGGCGGGCCACGAGGTGCTGGTCCTGGAGGCCGCCGAGGACGTGGGCGGGCGGATGCGCACCGACGTCGTCCGGGGGTTCCGCCTCGACCGCGGCTTCCAGGTGTTCAACACCTCCTACCCGCAGGTCCGGCGCCGCTTCGACCTCGCCGCGCTGCGGCTGCACCCGTTCACGCCCGGCTTCCTGCTCGCCGACGGGCAGCGGGCCCACCGGCTGGTGGACCCGACCCGCCGCCCGGCCCAGGCCCTCGGCCTGCTGGCCGACCGGCCGCCGCCGCTGTCGCCGCGCGACCTGGTGGCGCTCGGGCTGCTGGGGCTGGGCGCCGCGGCGCTGCCCGCCGCCCTGCTCAAGCGGCTGCCGGAGACGAGCACCGCGCGGGCGCTGCGCGGGGCCGGGCTGTCCCGGGGCGCCGTCGAGGGCGTGCTGCGGCCGTTCCTGGCCGGGGTGTTCCTGGAGGACGAGCTGGAGACGTCGAGCCGGATGTTCCACCTGGTGTGGCGCAGCCTGGTGCGCGGGAGCCTCTGCCTGCCGGAGGAGGGCATCGGCGCCGTGCCGCGGCAGTTGGCCGCCCGGCTGCCGCCGGGGCGGCTGGTGTGCGGGGCGCCGGTGGACCGGCTGACGGCGGCGGGGGTGGTGCTCGCCGACGGTGCGGCGGTGCGCGCGCGGGCGGTGGTGGTGGCGACCGGGCCGGGTGCGGCGGCCCGGCTGCTGCCGGGCCTGGAGGTACCGGCGGCGCGGGCGGTGACGACCTTCTACCACGTGGCGCCGGCCAGCCCGTTGGGCGAGCCGACGCTGGTCGTGGACGCCGGGCGGCGGGTGCTGAACACGGTCGTGCTGTCGGAGGTGGTACCGGGCTGCGCGCCGGACGGCCGGGCGCTGGTGTCGACCTCCGTGCTGGGCACGGAGGCGGAGGAGGGCGCGGCCCGGCGGCGGGCGGGCGAGCTGTACGGCGTGGACGTGTCGGACTGGCAGCTGCTCGACGCCTACCGGATCGCCGAGGCGCTGCCGGCCGGGCCGGTACCGCTCGCGCTCGGCCGGACGACGCGCTTCGGGCCGGGCCGCTACGCGTGCGGGGACCACCGGGCGACGGCCTCGGTCCAGGGGGCGCTGGCCTCGGGGGCGCGGGCGGCCCGGGAGGTGGCGGCGGATCTGGCCGGCGGCCGGAACGGGGCGTGACCGACGCGGCGCGCTGACCGGGTGCGGGACCCCGGACGGCGCGGACGGCCCGGACCGCTTCGACGAAACCGCTGCACAAACGGTGCGACTGGGCCGACCGGGTCGAATCGCCGCACCGTGGGCTGGTGACTTCGCGAACGCAGACACGTGATGACGCCGTGCGTGACGAGGTGCGGGACGCCGAGCGTGCCGAGGTGCAGGACGCCGAGCTTGCCGAGGTGCCATCGCCCGCCGGGGCGACGGCCGAGGAGCTGCGCCGTCTGCTGACCCGCTCGGCCGGGGGCGACGACGCAGCGTTCGAGCTGCTGTACCGCACGCTGGCCGGGCCCGTGTACGGCATCGCGCTGCGGACCCTGCAGAGCCCGGTGCACGCCGAGGAGGTCGCCCAGGAGGTCCTGCTGGAGGTGTGGCGCACCGCCGCGGCCTACCGGCCCGAGCGCGGCACGGTGATGACCTGGGTGCTGACCATCGCGCACCACCGCGCCGTGGACCGGGTGCGCTCCGCCCGGGCGGCCGCCGAACGGGAGCGGCGCACCGCCGCACTGGAGCCGGCGGCGCGCGACCCGCTGGACGACCCGCCGGACGAGCAGGTGGTGCGGGCGCTGGACCGCTCGCGGGTGCGGTCCGCGCTCACGGGCCTGAGCGCGGCGCAGCGCGAGGCCGTGGTGCTGGCCTACTACGGCGGGTATACCCACCAGGAGATCGCGCGTCGGCTGGGCGTACCGCTCGGCACCGTCAAGACGCGGATCCGCGACGGCCTGCGTCGCCTGCGGACCGCGTTCGCGCCCGAACCCGGCGCGGCGGCCGCGATCATGGGAGCGCCGATCGGCGTCGGGAACGGCGTCGGCAGCTCCGGCGCCCAGCAACAGGCCTGACCACCCAGCCGGGAACACGCCCGGACCATCCCCGATCCGCGGGAGGACATCATGGCTCTCGACCGACCGCTCGCCCCGCCCGAGCGACCAGTGCCCGCGTACCCGCCCACCGAGACGCCCGAGTGCGAGGCGTCGACCTGCGCCGGGATCTCGACGCCGGAGGCGCCCGAACTGCACACGGCCTGGCCCGGCTGGGTCCCCCTGCTCGTGATCGCCGTCCTGGTGGTGGGCTGTGTGGGCTTCGCCATCGCGAGGATCGGGGGATGGTGACGCCGGACACCGTCGAGGACGTGGGTCTGCCCACCGGGGGCGTCGCCCGGCGTCTGGGGGTGTCGCCGACGACGGTCCGTTCGTGGGAACGCCGTTACGGCATCGGCCCCGCCGACCGCCGCGCCGGGCGGCACCGCCGGTGGAGTCCGCAGGACATCGCCGTCCTGGAGGCGATGTGCCGGCTGACGGCGCGCGGTGTGCCGCCGGGCGAGGCCGCCCGCGCGGCGCTGGCCGGGCGCCGGGCGGAGGACCGGGCCGGCCTGCCGCCCGCGCACCGCCGCGCGACGGACGACGGCCAGGACGAAGGTCCCGAGGGCGACGGTCCCGAGGACGACGGTCCCGAGGGCGACGAGCAGGACGCCGGGCAGGACGCCGGCGCGGCGGGGCGCGGCCCGGGCGGCAGCCGGACCCTGCGGGTCGGCGCGGTGCGCCCCGAGTGCCGCGGCCTGGCCCGGGCCGCGGTGCGGCTGGACGCCCCGGAGGTCACCGGGATCCTGCGCGAGGCCGTCGAACGGCTCGGCGTGATCGAGGCCTGGACGGAGGTCATGATGCCCGCCCTGCGGGCCGCGGGACGCAAGTGGGCGGTGGACGGCGAACAGTACGTCGAGGTCGAGCACATGCTGTCCTGGCACGTCTCCAGCGTGCTGCGCAGTGTGGCCGTGACGACCGTCCGGACCCGGCCGGTACGGACCGTCCTCCTGGCGGCGACGCCCGGGGAGCAGCACACCCTGCCGCTGGAGGCCACCGCGGCGGCGCTGACCGAACGCGGCCTGCCGTTCCGGATGCTGGGCGCGGCCGTCCCGCCCCGGGCGCTGCTCGACGCCGTCCACCGGCTGGGGCCGGGCGCCGTGATGATCTGGTCGCAGGACCAGCAGACGGCGGACCGCGCGCTGGTGCGGCAGGTGGGCGCCGGCCTGTGGGGTCCGCGCGGCTCCCGCCGCGGGGCGACGGTGGTCGCCGCCGGTCCCGGCTGGGGTCGGACCCGGCCGCCGGCCGAGGCCGCGACACCGCGCACCCTCGCCTCCGCGGTCGACCTGCTGGAGCAGGCGGTCACGGGCTGACGCCCGCCCCTCGCGGCGTCGACAGCCCGCCCGACAGCCCGCCCGCCGGAGAGCCACCGGGACACCGTCGGCCGCCGGCCCAATCCGGATCCCCTGCGGCTCCGAAGGGTCGGTGCAGCGAGAGAGCGGGCCGCGGTGCGGCCCTGTGAGGAGGGGCCTCAGTGTCGATGTCCGTGTCCACCAGGCCGGTCGTCCGGATCCCCGGCGGCGCCCGGGTGCGCCGGGTCGCGGTGGTGGGCGCCGGAGTGGCCGGTCTCACCGCGGCCCACGAGCTGTCCCGGGCCGGGGCGGAGGTAGAACTGTTCGAGGCCGACGCCCGGCTCGGCGGCCACGCCCACACCCAGGACGCCACCGGGGCCGACGGCCGGATGCTGGCCCTGGACACCGGGTTCCTGGTCCACAACGAGCGGACCTACCCGCACCTGGTCCGGCTGTTCGAGGAGCTGGGCATCCGCACCCGGGCCTGCGCGATGAGCCTGTCGGTGCGGTGCGACGGGTGCGGTCTGGAGTACGCGGGCGCGCGGGGACCCGCCGGACTGTTCGCCCGGCCCGGCACCCTGGCCCGCGGCCGGTACCTGCGGATGCTCGCCGAGGTGCCCCGCTTCCACCGGCGCGCCCGCCGTCTGCTCGCCGATCCGGCGGCGGGCGACCCCGGGCTGCGCGACTTCCTCGCCGCCGAGGGCTTCTCGCCTTACTTCGTCAGCCACTTCATGACGCCGATGGTCTCCGCCGTGTGGTCCTGCGCCCCCGATCTGGCGGGCGACTACCCGGCGCGCTACCTGTTCGCGTTCCTGGACAACCACGGCATGCTCTCGGTGACCGGTTCGCCGACCTGGCGCACCGTCGTCGGCGGCTCGCGCACCTACGTCGAGCGGATCGCCGAGCGGCTCACCGCCGTCCGCCGCTCCGCCCCCGTCCGTTCGGTGCGCCGGCACCGGAACGGCGTCACCGTGGTCTCCGGGAACGGCCTGCACAGCCGGGCGGACGCGGTGGTCATCGCCACCCACGCCGACCAGGCGCTGCAACTGCTGGCCGACCCGACCGACACCGAGCTGGAGGTGCTCGGCGCGTTCGCCTACTCGCGCAACCCGACCGTGCTGCACCGCGATCCCTCCGTGCTGCCCGTCGCCCGCCGGGCCCGCGGCTCCTGGAACTACCGGATGCCGCACTGCACCGCGTCCTCGGACCGGGTGGGGGTCAGCTACCACCTCAACCGGCTGCTGCGCCTGGACACCGCCGAGGACTACCTGGTCACCCTCAACGAGGACCGCCAGCACCCGGTCCCCGACCGCCTCGTCCTCTCCCGCACCGTCTACGAGCACCCGATCTACACGGCGCGCACGGTCGCCGCGCAGCGCCGGCTGCCCGAACTCACCACCGGGCGGACGGCGTTCGCCGGCGCCTACCACGGCTGGGGCTTCCACGAGGACGGCTGCCGCTCCGGCGTCCAGGCGGCGCACTCCCTGCTGGGGGTGGGAGCACCGTGACCACCACCCCGCCCGTGACCACCACCCCGCCCGGGCGCAGCACCCTGCCCGGGCCCTGGGGCGCGGTCCTCTACGACACCCGCACCACCCATGTGCGCACCGCGCCCCGGCGGCGCGCCTTCCAGCACCGCGGCTACCTGTGGCTGGTCGACCTCGACCACCTCCCGCCCGTGCCGCGGCCGCTGCGGCCGCTGGCCCGGTTCCGGGCCGCCGACCACGGCACGGGGCCCGCCGGCGAGGCCTCGACGATCCGGCGGTCCCTGGAGCGCTTCCTCGCCGACCGCGGCGTCCGGCTCGGCGACGGGCGGGTGCTGATGCTGACCCAGGCCCGCTCGCTCGGGCACGTGTTCAACCCGCTGACCGTGTACTGGTGCCGCGACGCGGCCGGTCGTCCGCTGTGCACCGTCGCCGAGGTGCACAACACCTACGGCGGCCGGCACCGCTACCTGCTGCCACCCGGTCCCGGGGGGCGCGGCGAGACGCCCAAGGACTTCTACGTCTCACCGTTCTTCCCGGTCGACGGCCACTACCGGATGGTGCTGCCGGAGCCGGACGAGCGGCTCCGCCTGGCCGTCCACCTGGACCGCCCGGGCGGCCGGGCCTTCACCGCCACCGTTCGCGGCACCGCGCGACCGGCCGGCCCCGCCGCCCTGCTGCGCGCCGCCCTCACCCACCCGTTCGCGACCTGGGCGGTCAGTTTGCACATCCGCTACCGGGGGATACGCCTGTGGCTCGGCGGCTTGCCCGTCCACCCCCGCCCCGCCGACCGGCCGGTCCGCCACCCGGCCGCCGGCCCGCCCGGGCGCGCCGACCGCGCCGCCGGGCCGACGGACCGCCCCGCGCCCACGGAAGAGCCCACGGAAGAGGTGCCCACCCCATGACGACCACGGCCTCCCCGGGGGCCCGGCCGGTGCCCGGCGTCGACCCCGCCCGCTGGCCGGACGTCGCCCGGGTGCCGCACGCACCGCTGCGCGCCGCCGTTGCCGGGCGGCTGCTGCACCGGGTGGCCGCCCGGCGCGGCCTGCGCGTCGAACTCCCCGGCGGCCGCGCGCTGCGGCCGGCGCCGCCCGGCGCGCCCGTCCTGCGGCTGCGTCGGCCCGAGCACTTCCTGCACCGGGTCGGCGAGGGCGGTCTGATCGGCTTCGGCGAGGCCTACCAGGCCGGTGACTGGGACAGTCCCGACCTGGTCCCGCTGCTCACCGAACTGGCCACCGCCCCCGGGACGCTGGTGCCGGCCGGCACCCGGTGGCTGCGGCCGTTCTACGTCCGGCGCCCGCCGGCGGAGGAGCTGTCCACCGCCGCCAACGCGCGGCGCAACATCCGCCGCCACTACGACCTGTCCAACGAGCTGTTCGCGCTGTTCCTCGACCCGACGATGACGTACTCATCGGCGCTCTTCCCGACGGGTCCGGGGCGGACGCCGGTGGCGAGCCCGGCGGAGCTGCCGGCCGCCCAGCACCGCAAGATCGACCGCCTGCTGGACCTGGCCCGGGTCCGCGCCGGCACCCGGCTGCTGGAGATCGGCACCGGCTGGGGCGAACTCGCGGTACGGGCCGCCGCCCGCGGCGCCCACGTGGTCAGCCTCACCCTCTCCGCGGAGCAACTCGCCCTCGCCCGCCGCCGGATCGCCGACGCCGGGCTGGACGGCCGGGCCGAGGTGCGGCTGTGCGACTACCGCGCCGTCGAGGGCGCGTACGACGCCGTGGTCAGCGTGGAGATGATCGAGGCGGTGGGCCGGCCGTTCTGGCCGGAGTACTTCGCGACCCTGGACCGCGTACTGGTCCCCGGCGGCCGGGTCGCCCTGCAGGCGATCACCATGCCGCACGACCGGATGCTCGCCGCCAGCCGCACCTACACCTGGATCCTCAAGTACATCTTCCCCGGCGGGCTCATCCCCTCCGTGCGGGCCGTCGCGGAGACCGCCGCCCGGCACACCCGCCTGCGGGTGGCCCGCGTCGACGCGTTCGGGCCGCACTACGCCGAGACCCTGCGGCTGTGGCGCGAGCGCTTCACCGAACGGTCGGCGCAGGTCGCGGCCCTCGGCTTCGACGAGGTGTTCCGGCGCACCTGGGAGCTGTACCTCGCCTACTCCGAGGCCGGATTCCGCTCCGGGTACCTGGACGTCCGGCAGGTGCTGCTGACCCGGGAGGGCGAGGGCCGGGCCGCTTCCGACATCCCGGGCCCGGCGGACCCGGTGCGCCTGGCCGGCCCGGCGGCCCGGAACCGGACGCGACCGTGAACGCCGGCGCCTTCGGCCTCAACCTCGCGGTCACCGCCGCCGTCGCCCTGGCCGTCCTGCTCGCCGCGTTCGCCGTCGGGGTGCGGACCGGGCGCCACCGCGGCGTGGACGTCGCCTGGGGGCTGGCGTTCACCGCCGTGGCGCTCGTCGGTCTCGCCCTCTCGGCCGGCCACGGCGATCCGGGCCGGCGGCTGCCGGCGACCGTGCTGGTCACGGTCTGGGGCCTGCGGCTGTCCGCGCACATCTGGTGGCGCTCCCGCGGTGCCCCCGAGGATCCGCGGTACGCCCGGATGCTCGCCCGCGCTCCCGAGGGCGCGGCCCGCACCCGGTACGCGCTGCGGATCGTCTACCTGCTCCAGGCGGGCCTGGTGTGGTTCGTCTCGCTGCCCGTCCAGGCCGCCCAGTACCTTCCCGGCCCGCCCGGGGCGCTCGCCGTGGCGGGCACCGGACTGTGGGCGGTCGGCCTGTTCTTCGAGGCGGTCGGGGACCACCAGCTCGCCCGGTTCAAGGCCGACCCCGCCAACCGGGGCCGGATCATGGACCGCGGTCTGTGGCGGTACACCCGCCACCCCAACTACTTCGGCGACGCCTGTGTGTGGTGGGGCCTGTTCCTGCTCGTCGCCGACACCGCCCTCGGCTGGGCGTTCGTGCTCAGCCCGCTCCTGATGACCTGGCTGCTGGCGTTCGGCAGCGGCAAGCCGATGCTGGAGCGGCACCTGGGCGCGCGCCGGCCCGGCTGGGCCGACTACGCGGCCCGCACCAGCGGCTTCCTGCCCCTCCCGCCGCGCCGCCGCCCGGCACCACCCACCCGCCCGACGTCCCCGACGTCCCCGACAGCTCCGACATCCCCGACCGCACCACCTGCGAGGCCCGACCCGTGACCGTATCGATCGCCCTGTTCACCCAGGACCTGCGCCTGCACGACAACCCCGTGCTGCACGCCGCGCGCACCTCGGCCGAGCAGGTCGTCCCCCTGTTCGTCTCCGACCCCGCCGTCGAGGCCGCCGGCTTCGCCGCCCCCAACCGGCAGGCGTTCCTGGCGGACTGCCTCGCCGACCTGGACGCCTCGCTGCGCGCGATCGGCTCCCGGCTGACCGTGCGCCGGGGCGACGCCGCCGAGCAGACGGCGCGGATCGCCGCCGAGACCGGCGCCGCCACGGTGCACGTCGCGGCCGGGGCGAGCGCCTTCGCCCGCCGGCGCGAAGCCCTGCTGCGCAAGGTCCTCGGCGACCGCCTGCACGTCCACGACGCCTCCGTGACCGTGGTCCCGCCCGGCCGGATCACCCCGGCCGGCCGCGACCACTACGCGGTCTTCACCCCGTACCTGCGCGCCTGGCAGGAGACGCCCCGGCGCACCCTCCTGCGCGCTCCCGCCGAGCTCCGCACCCCGGACGGCCTGCGCAGCGACACCCTGTTCGTCGACGGCGCGACCTCCCCGGCCCTGCCGCCCGGAGGCGAGAGCGCGGCCAGGGCGCGGTGGCGGCGGTGGGACGTCGACGCCTACGCGGACATCCACGACGACCTCGCGGCGGACGACACCTCCCGGCTCTCCCCCTACCTGCACTTCGGCTGCCTCTCCCCCACGGAGCTGGTCACCCGCGCCCTTTGGCACGACGGCCCGGGCGCGCAGGCCTTCGTCCGACAGCTCGTCTGGCGCGACTTCCACCACCAGGTGCTCGCCGCCCGACCGGACGCCGCGCGCCGCAACTACCGCGACCGGGACGACCGTTGGCACCACGACGAGGCGGAGGCCGAGGCCTGGCGGCAGGGTCGCACCGGCTACCCGATCGTCGACGCGGGGATGCGCCAACTCGCCCACGAGGGCTGGATGCACAACCGCGCCCGGCTGGTGACCGCGAGCTTCCTCGCCAAGAACCTCTACCTGGACTGGCGGATCGGCGCCGCCCACTTCCTCTCCCTGCTGGTCGACGGCGACGTGGCCAACAACCAGCTCAACTGGCAGTGGGTCGCCGGCACGGGCACCGACACCCGGCCGAACCGGGTCCTCAACCCGCTGCGCCAGGCGGACCGTTACGACCCCGACGGCGCCTACGTCCGCCGCTGGGTCCCCGAACTCGCCCACCTCCCGGGCCCCTCCGTCCACCGCCCCTGGCTGTTCACCGACGACTACCCGGCCCCGATCGTCGACCCCGACACCCTGACCGCCCGCTTCCGCCACGGGCGTCCCTGACGCGCGCGCCGGCGGGCCGCGGAGCGCGGTCCCGCCGGCGCCCATTTCCGATCATGAGCGGCTCCCACAATCAGGAAGAACAAAGGAGCGCTTTACCTCCGTCATACCTTGGCGGGCGGGAGCCGGAAGGCAGTGGTGGAATGGATCTCCCCGAACCATTGTCATGACAGAGTCGGGGATGCGAGTATTACGCCTGGGTGATCCGGACACGGAGCGTCGAGCTTCGGGTCACCGTTGCTCGGGGGTGTCGAATTGACGAACCGGCCTGCGGAGCAGGCCTTTCGGATCGGACGCTGGGGGTGACGTGTGTGCGATTAAGCGGAAATGACGGTTCCGCACGACTCTCGGACGCGCTTCGCGCCTACCACCGCGCGCACCGCGCCCAACCCGGCGTGCTGGCCGCGGTGCGCCACGAGGACCGGCAGTGGGCCGGTGCGAGCGGTGTCGCCGAGGCCGCCACCGGGCGCGAACTGCGCCCGACGGCCGCCGTCCGGGTGGCCTCGGTCACCAAGACCTTCACGGCGGCCGCGGTGCTGCGACTGGTCGAGCGCGGTGAACTGCGGCTGGGCGCACCGGTCTCCGCACTGGCCTCCGAGGCCGTCCTCGACGTACTGACCGGGGGGCGGTTACGAGCCGGCGCGGACGACCCTGCGCCACCTCCTCCAGCACACCGCCGGGCTGTACGACTGGGGCGGCGACCCCGACTACGACGCGGAGGCGTTCGCCGATCCCGCGCGCCGGTGGAGCCGCCTGGACCAGGTGCGCTGGGCGGTCGAGCACGGCCGCCCGCTGGCTCCACCGGGCGAGGAGTTCCACTACTCCGACACCGGCTACGTGATCCTCGGCGAGGTCCTGGAGCTGGTCACCGGGCGGTCGCTGGCCGCCGCGTACCGGACCCTGCTGCCGCTCGGGGAGCTGGGCCTCGACTCGATCCACCTGGAGTCGCTGGAGCCCACGCCCGGGGCGGGGGCGGACCGCGCGCACCAGTACGTGGCGGGCACCGACCTGCTGACCGTCGATCCGTCCTGCGACCTCTGGGGCGGCGGCGGGCTGGTCTCGACGATGTCCGACCTCACCGGCTTCGTCCGGGCGCTGTTCCGGGGTCGGGTCTTCGCACGGCCCGCCACGCTCGCGACCATGCTGGCGCCCGTCGAGGCACGGGGCGCGGCGGGGCGCGGCATGGGGATCTACGAGGTTCCGCTGGGGCCGGGCCGATGGTGGGGCCACTGCGGCGTCTGGGGCGTCGTCATGGCCTACCGGCCCGATCGCGATCTCGCGGTCGCCACCACGGTGACCGGACAGCCCGACGATCCGGACGAACGGCTCACCCTCGGCCGGGAGCTGGTCCGCGCGGTCCGGTGAAACACCGGACGGAATCGGCGCACGGGAACAACGCACGGGAACAATGCTCGGGAACAACGCACGTGCACGGGAACAGCGCACCGAAATGTGCGTCGCGAAGAACACGTCATTGAAAACGGCCGGTCATTGATACGGGCGCTTGCATCGAATCCATGAAACCGCACAGGACAGGCGGAGCCATGCGTCATCGTCCCCGCACAATCCGGACTACCGAGTCCCTGCTGGAGAACGGCCTCATCGACGAGGAGAGCGTCCCGGAGATCCGCGATGTGGCGAAGCGCTACGCCGTGAGCATCACCGGGGTGATGCAGGAGCAGATCGCCCATCCGGACGATCCCGACGATCCCGTCGCCCGGCAGTTCGTGCCGACCGGCGCCGAGCTCCTGATCACCGCCGAGGAACGCGCCGACCCGATCGGCGACGACCCCTTCACCCCGGTCAAGGGCATCACCCACCGCTATCCCGACCGGCTGCTGCTCAAGCCCATGCACCTGTGCCCGGTCTACTGCCGCTTCTGCTTCCGCCGCGAGGTGGTGGGCCCCGGGGAGGGAATGCTCGGCCAGGCGGAGCTGACGGCGGCCCTGGACTACATCCGGGCGCACCCCGAGGTGTGGGAGGTCATCCTCACCGGCGGCGATCCGCTCATCATCGCGCCCACCAAGCTCCGCCCGATCATGGCGGCGCTGGACGGGATCGAGCACGTGAAGGTGATCCGGTTCCACACCCGCGTCCCGGTGGTCGATCCCGAGCGCGTCACGGACGAACTGGTGGACGCCCTCGGGACGGAGACCCCCGTCTGGGTGGTCGTCCACACCAACCACAGCCAGGAGATCGGCGCGGCGGCGCGCGGCGCGCTGAAACGGCTCAACCGGGGCGGCATCCCGCTGCTCAGCCAGACCGTGCTGCTGCGCGGGGTGAACGACACCCCGGAGGCGCTGGAGAGCCTGTTCCGGACCCTGGTGGCCAACCGGGTGAAGCCCTACTACCTCCACCACGGCGATCTCGCCCAGGGCACCGGCCACTTCCGCACCACCATCGGCGAGGGCCAGGAGCTGGTCCGCCGGCTGCGCGGGAGAGTCTCCGGCACCTGCCAGCCCACCTACGTCCTCGACATCCCCGGCGGGCACGGGAAGGTGCCGATCGGCCCCACGTACCTGGCGGACGGCGGCGACGGGACCCACCAGGTCACCGACCCCTGGGGCGAGCGCCACCCCTATCCGCCGCGCACCGCGGGGACGACCGGCAGCACGGGCGCGGGCACGGCCGCGGGCGCGGGCACAGGCACGGGCCCGCGGGAGGACACCGACCGTGGCTGACCACCGCGCCGCCCTCGCCGCGCCGGTACGCGCCCCCGGCGCCGTCGCCTTCGCCGATCCCGAGGGCGTCACCTCGGCGCTCACCTGGTCCGTCCCCGAGCTGACCGCCGGCCGGGCGTGGTCGGCGCTGACCAGGACCTTCGCCGCGGAGGCGGACGGCCGGCGCAGCGAGCAGGTGAAGCTGCTCGTCAACGGGGAACTGCTCCGGGATCCGCGGCACTGGCCGACCACCGGCGCGGACGGCGTGAGCCCGGCGTCCTGGCTGGCCCGCCGGAACACCGTCGGCCCGGACGACGACCTCTTCGTCTACGCGCGCGCCGTGCAGGAGCACGACCGGACGCTGTTCCGCGCCGTCGTCGAGCTGCTCGCGCCGCACGCGCCGCGCCTCGGGCTGCCGCCCGGCCATGTGGAGGTGGAGGTGTTCCACGGTGCCTACCGGAACACCCCGGGCGGGATCCACCGGGAGGGGTGCACCAATCTGCACCTGGTCCTGGCGGGCCGCAAGAGCATGCACTTCTGGCGGGGCACGGACTGGGTGCCGGAGGGCACCGGGCTGCGGGAGGACGTGGAGCCCGAGGCCGAACTGCCGGAGGAGTACCTGCCGGAGCTGGACCGGCGGTCGGTGCTGGAGCACGGTCACGTCCTCACCGCCACCACCGGCGGGGGCTTCTTCTGGCGCAGCGGCATCTGGCACGTGGGCGAGACCCACGAACCGTCGGTCGCGCTGAACATCGCCTCGTACACCCGGACCCTGGACGTCGAGGCGGAGCTCCTCGCCCCCTGGAGCGGGCGACTGCACGGCGAGGTGCCGGCCGCCTGGCTGGCCGACTACCGGGACCATGTCGCGTTCACGGGCGGGCCCGGGGCCCTGCTCGCGCGGCTCACCGCGCTCGGCATGCGGCCGGCCCCGCCGGACGGGCCACCCGGCGCCGGTCCTGACGAACCGTCCGGCACGGCGTCCGGCACGCCGCGGTCCGTCCGCCGCGTGTCCACGGCCCCCGTGGTGTGGTCCCCCGCCGGGCCGGGGCGGCTCACCGTGGCGACGCTGGGCCACACCGCGGAGTTCGCCGACGGGCCCGGCCTGCGCGGATGGCTGGAAGCCGCGCTCGAGGACCGCACCGCACCGCACGATGTCCCGCAGGAGTGCGGGCGGCTCGCCCACTGGCTGTGCGCACAACAGATTCTCGAACCGATGGAGACACCATGACCGACGCATCCCCGCTGGACACCTGGCAGCTTTCCGACACCGAGGTGTTCAGCAAGTACGGCGACGCCTTCGTCCCGCGCCGGGCCGAGCAGACCGCCGCCGTCTGCGACCTGCTGGCCGACGTCCCCGTCCCGCACGTCCTCGACCTGTGCTGCGGGGAGGGGCGCCTCTCCGAGGAGTACCTGCGCCGCCACGCGGCCGCCCGGGTGACGGTGCTCGACCGCTCCGCCGAGATGCTGGCCATGACCAGCGAGCGGCTCGCACCGTTCGGCGACCGGTTCGACCTGGTCCGGGCCGACATCGAGGACCGCGCCTGGCGCACCGGCGTGACCTACGGCGGTGTGATGACCTCGCTCGCCGTGCACCACCTGGACGGCGAGGGCAAGCGGCTGCTCTACCGGGACGTCCACGCGATGCTCGCGCCGGGCGGCGTCTTCGTGATGGCCGACCTGGTGGAGCCCACCGGCGTCCGGGCCCGCGCGCTCGCGGCCGACCACTGGGACGCGTCGGTGCGGCGCGCCTCCGAGGAGCAGTTCGGCGGCGACGAGGCGGCCGTCACCTTCGAGAAGACCGAGTGGAACTACTACCGGCTGCCCGGCCCGGACCCGGTCGACAAGCCGTCCTCGGTCACCGAGCACCTGGACTGGCTGCGCGAGGCCGGTTTCGTCGAGGTCGACCTGGTCTGGATGTACGCGGGCCACGCCCTGTTCACAGCGAAGCGGAAGGCGAACTGAGTGAGCGAGCAACCGAGTCGCACGATTCTGGCCAACATCGTCAGCGACGTCATGGCCGAGCAGCCGACCGACGCCTACCGCCGGGCGATGGCCGCCGCGACCCCGCGCAAGCTGTGGCAGGCGCGGCCCGGCGACTGCGTGGTCATGCTGGCCCCGTGCACGCCGGCCTTCCGCGACTACGTCGCCGAGGTCGTCGGCCTGGACGTGGACCGGGTCGACGTCGTCGCGCCGCCCGAGGTCCGCGGGGTGCACGCGCTGGAGGTCGCCGCCGACCTCGGGGCGCTCGAACGGATCGCCGAGCGGCCCGAGTTGAAGCCCTTCGTACTGGACGGACCGGTGCTGGAGTTCGGCCGCCGCACCGGGGTGCGGGTCCTGCCGTACACCCGGCTGCCGGAGGACGCCACGCTCGACGCGCTGCGCCTGATCAACACCAAGGACGGCTTCCGCCGGACCGCCGCCGGTCTGGGGCTCCCGGTCGCGGACGGCGGGTTCGCGCCGACCGCCGCCGAACTGGAGCACAGGATCGTGGAGTTCCTCGCCACCCATCCGGCCGCCATCATCAAGACCAACCGGGGCTCCAACGGCTTCGGCAACACGGTGATCCGGCCGGACGCGGCGCGGTCGGTCGAGCAGCAGGTCCGGGACGCCGTCGCCGGGCAGCCCGCCCGCGACTGCGGCTGGGTGTACGAGGACTTCCTGCCGTTCACCGCCACGCCGAGCATGGAGCTGTCGGTCGACGACGACGGCGCCACCGAGTTCTACAGCTGCGACCAGCGCACGGTGAACAACGCCTGGACCGGCATGGTGACGCCCGCCGCCGAGGGCCCCCACCACGAGGAGCTGCGCGGGGCGGCCGCGGCCGTCGGCGGCTGGCTGCACGGGCAGGGCTACCGGGGCATCTACGACGTCGACTGCGGGGTGTACGACGGCGGTTACGTCGTCACCGAGGCGAACGTCCGCCGCACCGGCGGCACCTACCTCGAGGAGCTGGCGCGCCGGCTGCGCCCCGGGGACTCCCCGGTGCACTGGCGGGCGGACGTCCGGCTCGGCGCGGGCGGGCTGGACTTCGCGAGCGCGGTCGCCAAGGTGGCCCCCGCCGGGCTCGCCGATCCGGCGGCCGAGGCGCGGGCCGTGCTGACGGCGGACACCCGCGCCGTGGACGGCAAGTGGCGCTACCTGGTGGTCGGCCGGGACGACGCGGCCGTGGCCGAGGCCGAGGGGCAGCTGGAGCAGATCCTGGGGATCGGCTGATGCTCCACTCCGCCCTCCACCCCGGGTTCAGCGCGGTCGCGGGGACCGGCATCGTCGCGCTGCGCGACATCCCGATGGGCACGGTCCTCTGGGGACCGTGCCCGGGCTGCCGGACCTGGGACGTCGCCGAACAGCGCACCCTCGTACCCGCAGTGGTCGACTGGCTGGACGAGTTCGGCTACCGGCTGGCGGACCGGAGCCTGCTGCTGCCGTGCCGGGGCGCCCATCTGCTCAACCACTCCTGCGAGGCCACGGTCCTGGACCACGGCCTCGCGGGGGGCCTCGCCGTCCGCGACATCCGGGCCGGCGAGGAGGTGACCGGGGACTACCGCACGTTCCGGTACGACACCCCGTGGGAGTTCGACTGCCATTGCGGGTCGGCGGGTTGTGCGGGGACCGTCCGGTCCACGGGCGGCGCACCGCCGACCGGCCTGGCCGGCGGGTGGCAGCGGCGGATGGCGCCGGCCCTGGCCGTCGCCGCCACGGTGCCGCAGGAACTCCCGCTGCGGGCCGGCCGGGTGGACGGCGCTCCGCTCGACCGGCGCGCCCCGGAGGAGGTGTCGTGACCGACCTGCGCCCCGACCACCGCTCCGACTCCTTCCCTTCCGAACCCGCCGACCGGGCACGGCTGTTGAGGATCGAGGACGTCCCCCCGTCGTCCTGGCTCCCGCTGCTCGGCGAGCGGGACCTCTTCCTGCTGCCCGGGTGGATGGCGGTCGGCCCCGGCACCTACGGCGGCGGCCTGCACGACGCCCGGGCCGCCCTCGTCGAACGCGACGGCACCGCGGTCGCGGGCACCGCCGGCTGGCTCTTCGGGCAGGCCTGCACCGAGGACCTGTGCCGTCCGGACGTCCTCCTGGAGATACCCGCGCGACGCGGCGCACCGCTGTTCCCGACCGTGCTGGCGGGCGGCTGGTACGACAGCCGGGTCGCGCACCGGCCCGGCGACGGCGCGCCCGCCGAACTGGCGGCCGTGGTCGACGCGTTGGAGGACTGGGGGGCGGCCGAGGGCGCCGGCTCGGCCTGCTGGCCCAGCGTGGACGACCGCGAACGGGAGCTGGTCGCCGTGCTGGCCGACCGCGGCTACCGGCGTTTCCCGCTGACGCCGCGCTGGGCGCTGGAGGGGCCGTGGACCGGCTTCGACGACTACCTCGGCCGGATGTCCAGCAAGCGCCGGATCTCGGTGCGCGGCGAGCGGCGCCGGGTCCGGGAGGCGGGCATCACCTGCCGGACCGTGCCGCTCACCCGGGAGCTGGCCCGCCCTCTGGTGGAGCTGGCCGAGGAGAACGTGACCCGGCACGGCGGCCGGGTCGACCTGGACCGCTACGCGGAGTGGGTGGCCGCGCTGACCGGGATCGAGGACGGCCGGGCCGAGGCCCACCTGGCCGAGCGGGACGGGCGGATCCTCGGCTGCGTGGTGTCCAGCACCTACGCCGGGCGGGTGTACGCGCTGTTCCCGGGCTTCGACTACGCGCGGATCACCGGGCTGCCCGTCTACTTCGAACTCGCCTACTACCACCTGGTCGAGCACGCCGCCGCGCACGGCTTCCACGCGGTGGAGTACGGGCCGGCCGCGGACGAGGCGAAGAACCTCCGGGGGTGCGTCGCCCACCGGCAGGCCCTGTGGATCCGGGGCCTGGACCCGCGGGCGGAGCGGCTGGTCGCCGAACTGTCCGCCGAGGCCGCCGCCCCGCGCCCTGCCGACAACAGGGCCGACAACACCCCCGACGGCACCGCCGACGACACCGCCGACGTCCCCGGTGACGGCGCCGAGGACCGGACGCGGCCGGGGAGGAGCGCGTGAACCCGCCGACGGTCGTGCTCGCGCCGGGCGGCCCCGGTCTCGGCGGCGAGACGCTCGCCGGACTCCCGCTGCCGCCCGGCTGCCGGCGCCTGGTCGGGGCGAGCGACGGCGGCCCGGGCGACGACCCGTTCGCCCACCAGGGCGACCGGCTGCTCCGGCTGCTCGACGCGGCCGACACCGAGGGTCCGGTCGTCCTCGTCGCCCACTCCGCGGGCGTCCGGTCGGCCCTGCACGCGGCCGTGCGGAGCCCCGCCCGGGTCGACGCGATCGTCCTGATCGCCGCTCAGCTCCGGGACGGCACCGACCACCCGGAGTTGCTGGAGCGGCACCTGGACGCACTCGACGGCCCGCTGCGGGAGACCGCGCGCCGGGCCCGGGCGACCCCGCCCGACCGGGCGCCCGCCGACGACGGCGAACTGCGCGAACTCCTGATCGCCGACCTCGCGCTCACCCTGCCCGGCCTCGGACCGGCCCAGCACGCCTTCCTTGCCGCCTGCGCCCGGAGCTGGAACCTCCACGCCGTCCGCGCCGTCCTCTCCGGGCGGGTCCCCGAGGACGACCTGACGGCGACCGCGCGGCGGATCGGCGCACCGGTCCTCGTGATCAACGGCGAGCGGGACCCGTGGGCCGGCGCCCCGTCGGCCCGCGCCCTGGCCGGGGCGGTGCCGGACGGGACGGCCCGCACCGTCCCCGGAGCCGGGCACGTGCCGTGGCTCGACGACCCGCGGACGGTGGGCCGTCTGCTGGGACCTCTCTTCCGGAGCCTGCCGGGCGCGCGACGCCGGGCGAGGTCCGAACGAGCGGGCCCGACCCGGACGGTGGAGGAGACGGCGCCGACATGAGCTACCGCAAGGTCCTGACGGACCGGATCTGCGCCCAACTCGCGCTGTCGACCGCGGTCGGCCGGTTCGCCCAGGTCATGTTCGACGTGACCGTGGTGATCTTCGTGGTGCGGGACCTGCACCGCCCCGCGGCCGCCGGCCTGGCCGTGCTGCTCGCCACCCTGCCCGGTCTGCTGCTCAGCCCGCTGAGCGGCAGCTTCCTCCAGGGCCGCAACGTCACCGGGTGGATGGCGGCCGACTACCTGATCAAGGCGGCGGCCACCCTGGGCATCGCCTTCGGCGCGTCGGCGGGCGGCGGAGGCATCTGGACGCTCTGGGCCCTGGCCCTGCTGTCCTCGCTGACCAGCGCCTTCGGCAACGTCGCCTTCCGCAGCTACGTCGCGCTCTCGCTGCCCGCGCAGCTGCGCGGGGCCGCCAACGGGCTCGACTCGATGGTCTCGGGCCTGGCCGCCATGGTCGGCCCGGCCCTGGCCGGGATCGCGGTCACGGTCCTCGGCGGCCGGCACGGCGTGGCGGTCGTCGGCGCGGCCTACCTGGTCGCGGCGCTGGTCGCGGCCGCCTCCGGGCGCACCACGCCGGAGGCCGGCGGCGAGGTCGGCCTGCGCGGCGCGGTGGGCGCCGTGCGCGGGATCCTGGTCCACCCGGCGCTGCGCGGCCTGACGGGGGTGTACTTCCTGTACCAGGTGGCGGTCGGCGTCCTCGTCGTCGCGCTGCCCCAGCTGGTCTCGGACGGGTTCGGGGCGGCCCCGTCCTGGACGGGCACGAGCTGGTCGATCGCGGGGGCGCTGGGCATCGCGTCCTCGCTGGCCGCCGGGCACCGGATCTCCGCGGGTGCGGAGCGCCGGTACCTGACCTTCGGGGCCGCGCTGACGGCCGTGGGCGTCGCGGGCCTGTTCCTGCACTCCGCGGTGGTCTGGCTGGCCGCGATGTTCGTGCTGCTCGGGCTGGCCGTGGGGCCGATGGACGTGGGCCTGCTCAGCCTCCGGCAGCGGGTGCTGCCGGAGAGCGGGGCGACGGCGACGCTCGCCGTCTCCGCCAGCCTCAACATGGCCGGGTATCCGGCGGGAGCCATGGTCGGCGGCCTGGTGGCGGGTCTCGGCCTGGGCACCCAGACCGGGGTCGCCCTCGGTTGCGTGCTGCTCTCGCTGGCGCTCTGCGTCCGGCTGCCGACGGCTTCCCTCGGGCCCGCGCCGACCGGCGCCCCTGCCGGCGGACCTGCCGGCGGACCTGCCGACGGACCGGCCGACGGACCGGCCCGCAGAGCGGCCGAGTCCCCGGCCGTCCAGTAACCGCCGCGCCTCCGCACCTCGTTCCGCCCCGCAACCGCGTTCCGCTTCGCACCTTTCGATCTGTCACTTCCGATGGAAAGTCAGGACCATGGCGACACTTGGAGTCATCTGCTCGATCCTCGCGCGTTCCCGCGGCCTCGGCAGCCCCGCCGATCGCAGCAGGACCGAACCCCCTTCCACCGACCGCCACGCCGGGCCCTCCGGGCCGGGAGCGCGGTCATGACCCCCGCGGTCCCCGACGGCCCGACCGCCGCCGGAGCCGACGCCACCACCCTCCTGCTCACGGAGCTCACCAGGAACGGCCGGATACCCCTGCGGCTGGTCTGCTCCCGGCTCACCCCCTGGGAGTCGCTGCTGGTGCAGCACGTCCTCGGCCGCCCCGACGTCGCGTTCGTGCCGACGGCCGGACGTCCCGCCGCCGGCCTGGTGCCGGTCACCCGGTCACCGCTGGCCGGACTGTCGCTCTGGGCGCCCGGCGAACCGCCCGAACCGGGCGTCGAGCACCTCGGCGCCCTGTCGGTCCCGGCGGAGGTGCTCGACGCCGTGGCCGAGGAGGCCCGGGTGATCGAGGCCCGGGAGAGCGCCGACCGGCAGGAGGCCGACACCCTGCTGCGCACCTGGGAGAAGAACGGCGAGCTGGACGAACGGCTCGCCCGGCTCGCCGACTGGGTCGAACGGGTCGAGAGCGTCTACATCCTGATCGGCCGCGACGTCTTCTCCAAGTCCGACGCGGGCACCAACACCCTGACCCGGCAGGGTCTGCTGGCCGGCCTGCGGGAGGCCCCGGTCGACGACTGGCGGCCGGCCGACCGGCTGTTCGTCGTCCTCGCCTACTGCCTCTTCGTCAGCGGTCGTTCGGTGCGCTTCGAGGAGTTCAACGGCCTCCAGCTCTCCGCCACCGGCCTGCGGGCGTTCCTGCTCGACCGGCACGCCCAGTACTGCGGCGCGCTGGACCGCGGCCCGGGCAGCGCCGCGGGCCTCCCGTTGCTGGAACTCGCCGAACTGGTCAGGGAGTTGATGCACGACGTCGACCGCTCGGAGCTGATGCGCTACCGGCGGATCAACGGGCTGACCTTCGTGAAGAACGAGCGCCTGCTGGACTTCCCGCTGCCTCGCGACCCCCGGACCATGCCCGAACTGGTCGACCGGCACGGCCGGCTGAACCTCGGGGTCTCCCCCACCGGCGACGTCCGGGCGGACCTGCGGGCGATGACCCTGGCCGCCGTCGCCCTCGACGCGACCGCCGAGGCACGGTCCGAGCCGACCGACCCGGCCGACCCGGCCGGCTCGGTCGGCTCGGCGTTCGGTGACCGGGGCGGCGCGGTCGGCGAACTGCTCGGCGCGATCGTGCTGTCGTCGATCGTGGCCACCGACGCCGACTACGGCATGAGCAGCTCGGTGCGCGACCTGTCCGGACTGCGCGGCGCCCGCCCCGGCAGCCCGGACGGTGTGCTGGCGCTGAAGAAGGGCGACTTCTTCTGCTGCTGCCTCCCGCACCCGACCCGGATGGCCGAGGTCGGCGACGAGACCGCGCCGATCCTGTGGCGGGCCGCCCAGCGGATGATGTACAACCGCTGGCACTTCGCACCGGGCGAGTACGACCGGGCGGAGATCCCCGAGAAGCGGCACTACTTCTTCCCGCCGCAGGTGCCCGACATCGCGGAGCACGCCGAGCACCACCACGGCGGCCATGTCGCCTCCCGGGTGCGGTACACGATCCGCGCGCCCGGCGCGCAGGTCTGGCACCCGCCGTTCACCGTCTTCGGCCACGGCTACCGCGGCTGCTACGACATCCGGCTGGTCCGGATGGAGGGCCCGCCGTTCACCACCGCCGAACTGGCCGAGGCGGTGCGCCACTGCTCCCTGGTCGACGAGCTGTGGCGCACCCTCGCCCACGGCCTGCAGGGCGGCGCCCTGCACGTCCCGCCGGTCGCCGGCTTCGACCGGACCTGGTACGAGTCGCGGGGCTGGGAGCGGCTGCGCCCGTACCTCCTCGCCGCCGACGAGCCGGTGGGCGCGCGTCCCGCCTGACACCACCGCAGCACCCGCGACGCCTCGGCGGGCCGGTCGCGGCGGTCGACGACGACCCCCGCGACCGGTGCGCCCCGGCGGGGCGGCACTGACAAGCCGGTCGGGCTCGCCTATCGTGCTGCGCGGCCGTACGAACGAACCGAGCCGGGAGGTGCTGCACCGCCGGCGCTGGCGGCCGGCTTCGCTCCGGAGCGGATCTTCTTCGACGGGCCGGTGAAGAGCCCGGCGGAGCTGACCCGGGCGGCGCGGCTCGGCGTGCTGGTCCACGTCGACTCGCTGACCGAGCTGCGCGAGCTGCTCCACCTGCCCGAACTGCCCGGCGGGTGGCCGCCGGTGGGGCTGCGGCTCGCGACCCGGGGTGGTGACGGCGCGTGGTCGCGGCTCGGGCTGCTGCCGGCCGAGGTGGAGCGGGCCAGGGAGCTGCTGGGCCGGGCCGGACTGCCGGTGCGGAGCGTGCACGTCGGGGTGGCGACGCTGTCCGGGCCGGAGGCGTACCGGGAGGCGCTGGTGTCCTGGGCGGAGGTACTGCGGAGCCTGGCGAAGGCCGCCGACGGCCGGTTGACGGTGGACGTCGGCGGCGGATTCCCGCCCTGCGGGGTCCCCGGTCGCGGCGACGGTGACCGCCGCGACGGCCGCGAAGAAGGCGATCCGGTCGGCGGTCACGTCCAGTTCGGTGCTGCGCCGCACCAGGAGGGTGAGCAGCAGCAGGCCGCCGAGGACGAAGGAGGCCATCGCGGCGATCCGGGGCGCCGGCGGGAGAGCGGGGTGCGGGCCCGGGCCCGGTCGGCGGCGAAGGACCGGACGTCGCGGCCGACGACGTCCTCGGGGGTGCGTCCGGCGGCCTCGGCGTCCTCCAGGTGGGCGGCGAGCTCGTCGGGCATGTCGCGCATCGGGACCGCGTCGACGCCCCGGTACTCCCAGTTGCTGCGGCAGGCCGCGCGCACCTCCTCGCTGGTACGGATCAGCCCTTCTTCCGCAGCACCACGTAGTTCTGCGGCTTGCTGAAGTCCACGCTGTACCGGAGGGCGTCCTCCGGCGTCACCGTCACCGAGCGGTACGTCGAACGCTCCGAGGCGCAGCCCTCCCCGGGCGAGGAGCCCCTCAACCGGGAGGCGTAGACGACCTTGGTGTCGTCGGCGCTGCTGAGCGTCCAGTCGCTCTCGCACCAGGCGCCGGTCTTCGCCGACTCCGAGCGGATCCTGCTCGTCCGCTCGCTCGGCGCCGACTGGGCGAGCGTGAGGGTGAGGGTGAGGACGTCCCCGTCGGCGGACCTGGTCTCGCCGACCCAGGTCCCGAGGTACTTCGCCGGGATGACGCCCGGCCCCGGGTCGGTCGGGGACGGGGAGGGCTCGGAGCCTTCGTCGGTGGGTTCGGGGCTCTCCGAGGCCGGGCCGTCGGGCGCCGTCGCGCCGGCGGTCGGGGAGGACGCCGGGCCGGTGGGGCGGGTCGGGTCGGCGGCCGGGGTGGTCGCGGGCGGCTTCGGCGGGGTGCTGCTCGCGCTCGGCTTCGCCGCGGCGGCGGCACCGTCGGTCCGCCCGTCGTCGTCGTTCCGCAGGTTCTGGAACAGCAGGTACCCCCCGCCCGCCAGCAGCGCGACGGCCAGCACGGACGCCACCGCGCCGTACGCCCCCCGGCCGCGCCGCGGCGTCGGGACCGGCCCGTGGACCGTCCTCGTGACCGGTACCGCCGGCGGTGGGGCCGGGATCGGGGGCGGGGTCGACGCGTACGGGCCTCCGGGCGGCGGGCCGAAGGCCGGCGGCGGCCCGAAGCCCGGCGGGACCGACGAGCCTGGCGGGACCGACGGCGCCAGCGGATCGAACCCGGGCGCCGCCGTCACCGGGGCCGCCGCCTCCCGCCCGTCCCGCGCCTCCCGCTCCTCCTCCAGCTCCAGCAGCTGCACGGCGCTGCGCCCGACCGCCGCCGCCAGCCCCTGCGGCAGCCAGTCCCCGCGCCCCAGCCGGGCAGCGGCCGCGCCGTCGTCGTCCAGCCACTCCCGCAGCCGGTCGGGCGTCGGACGGACGGCCGGGTCCTTGGCCAGGCAGTCGAGCACGATCGAGCGCAGCGGTCCGGGGGCCAGCCCGGAGAGGTCCGGCTCCTCGTGCACCACCCGGTAGAGCAGGACGGGCGTGCTCACCCCGGAGCCGAACGGCATCGCGCCGGTCGCCGCGTACGCGAGCACCGCACCGAGCGAGAAGACGTCACTGGCCGGCCCGGCCGACCGTCCGTTCGCCTGCTCCGGCGACATGAACCCCGGCGAGCCGACCACCTGGCCGGACTGGGTGAGCACGGTGGTGGCGTCCAGCGCGCGGGCGATGCCGAAGTCGATCAGCCGGGGGCCGTCCAGGGTCAGCAGCACGTTCGACGGCTTGACGTCCCGGTGCACCAGGCCGAGCCCGTGCACCTGGGCGAGCGCCTCGGCCAGACCGACGCCCAGCGTCCGCACGGCCGGCTCGGGCAGCGGCCCGAAGTCCCGCACCGCGGCGATGAGCGCGGGCCCGGCGACGTAGCCGGTGGCCACCCAGGGGTGGGCGCCCTCGGTGTCGGCGTCCAGGACCGGCGCCGTCCAGGCCCCGCCGACCCGGCGGGCCGCCGCGACCTCCTGCCGGAACCGGGCCCGGAAGTCGGCGTCGCCCACCAGGTCCGGCCGGACCACCTTGACGGCCACGACCCGCCCGCCCGCCGTCCGGCCCAGGTAGACCCGGCCCATCCCGCCCGCGCCGAGCCGCCGCAGCAGCCGGTACTCGCCCACCTGCCGCGGATCGTCCGCTGCCAGCGGCTGCATCGCCCCACACTCCCCTCGACCCCGGCGCGACGTCCACGCCTCACGCCCCCCGGAGCCGACCGTATCGGTCCCGGGCCCGTCCGCGGGTTGGATCAAGGTCACGAAAGGGATCAAGGTCACGGAACCGTCGGGGCAGCGCGGCGCGACCGGCCGGCCGGACACCCCCGAGGAGCCGGCCGGGGTGGTCGAGGTCACGCGCCCGGTACCCCTGGGCGGCGTGTCGGGGACGCCGACCGACTAGCCTTGACCGCTTGCCCGTACCGTCGTCCTGCCGAGGAGTCCAGCGCCGTGTCCGACAGCTTCGCGCACCTGCACGTCCACACCGAGTACTCGATGCTGGACGGGGCCGCGAAGAACGGGAAGCTCTTCGCCGAGGCGGAGAGACAGGGCATGCCCGCCATCGCGATGAGCGACCACGGCAACATGTTCGGTGCCTACGAGTTCTTCCACGCCGCCGCCAAGACCGGCGTCAAGCCGATCATCGGCATCGAGGCGTACGTCGCCCCGTCCTCGCGCTTCCACAAGAAGCAGGTGTTCTGGTCGCCCGGCGGCCAGCGGCCGGCCAGCGCGGACGGCGAGGGCGGCAAGGACGTCTCCGGCGGCGGCCGCTACACCCACATGACCATGTGGGCGCAGAACGCCGCCGGCCTGCGGAACCTCTTCAAGCTCTCCTCGCTCGCGTCGATGGAGGGCTACTACATGAAGCCCCGGATGGACCGCGAGCTGATCGCCGCCAACGCCACCGGGATCATCGCCACCACCGGCTGCCCCTCGGGCGAGGTGCAGACCCGGCTGCGGCTCGGGCAGTACGAGGAGGCCGTCAAGGCCGCCGGCGCCTACCAGGACATCTTCGGCAAGGAGAACTACTTCCTGGAGCTGATGGACCACGGCCTCTCCATCGAGCAGGACGTGCGCGAGGACCTGCTGCGCCTCGCCAAGCAGCTGAACATCCCGCTGCTGGCCACCAACGACTCGCACTACGTCACCGCCGACCAGGCGGA
This sequence comes from Streptomyces sp. NRRL F-6131, assembly GCA_000719695.1. Taxonomy (GTDB): domain Bacteria; phylum Actinomycetota; class Actinomycetes; order Streptomycetales; family Streptomycetaceae; genus Kitasatospora. The sequence goes on along the minus strand of JOHN01000011.1, from coordinate 81,016 downwards.
CGCCCACGACAGCCTGCTCTGTGTCGGCGTGGGCAAGAACAAGGACGACCCGAACCGGTTCAAGTTCCAGGGCACCGGTTACTACGTCAAGACCGCCGAGGAGATGCGCGAGCTCTTCCGCGAGCTGCCCGAGGCCTGCGACAACACGCTGGCCATCGCGGAGCGGGTCGAGTCGTACGACGAGGTGTTCACGTACGTCGACCGGATGCCGCAGTTCGACGTGCCCGAGGGCGAGACCCAGGCCTCGTTCCTGCGCCAGAAGATCGCCGCCGGGCTCCAGCACCGCTACGGCGACAACCCGAGCCAGGAGGTGCTGGACCGGGTCGAGCTGGAGATGGGCGTCATCTCCCCGATGGGCTTCGACGCCTACTTCCTCGTGGTCGCCGACATCTGCCAGTACGCCCGGGACAACGGCATCCCGGTCGGCCCGGGCCGAGGCTCGGCGGCCGGCTCGATGGTCTCCTACCTGACCCGGATCACCGAGCTGGACCCGCTGGAGCACGACCTGCTGTTCGAGCGGTTCCTCAACCCCGAGCGCATCAACCCCCCGGACGTCGACATCGACTTCGACGACCGCCAGCGCGACCAGATGGTGCGCTACGTCACCGAGAAGTACGGCTCCGCCTACACCGCCCAGGTCAACACCTTCGGCACGATCAAGGCCAAGGCCGCCGTCAAGGACGCCAACCGCATCCTCGGCTACCCCTTCGCGATGGGCGACCGAATCACCAAGGCGATGCCGCCGGACGTCATGGGCAAGGGCGTCCCGCTGGCCGACCTCTTCAACGACAAGCACCCCCGGTACAACGAGGGCACCGAGATCCGCTCGCTGTACGAGAACGAGTCCGACGTCAAGAAGATCATCGACACCGGGCTCGGCATCGAGGGCCTGATCCGCGGCACCGGAGTGCACGCCGCCGCCGTCATCCTCTCCTCGACACCGCTGCTCGACCTGATCCCGCTGCACATGCGGGACAAGGACGGCGTGATCATCACCGGCTTCGACTACCCGTCGTGCGAAGCCATGGGCCTGATCAAGATGGACTTCCTGGGTCTGCGGAACCTGGGCATCATCGACCACTGCATCAAGATCGTGAAGGCCAACCGGGGCGTCGACGTCGACATCGAGAAGATCCCGATCGACGACCCCACCACCTACCAGCTGCTCGCCCGCGGCGACACCCTCGGCGTCTTCCAGCTCGACGGCGGCCCCATGCGCGCCCTGCTCAAGCTGATGAAGCCCACCGAGTTCGCCGACATCTCCGCCGTCTCCGCGCTGTACCGGCCCGGCCCGATGGGCATGAACTCGCACACCAACTACGCGCTCCGCAAGAACGCCCAGCAGGAGATCATCCCGATCCACCCCGAGCTGGAGGAGCCGCTCAAGGACGTCCTCGGCCCGACCTACGGACTGATCGTCTACCAGGAGCAGGTGCAGCGAGCGGCGCAGGTGCTCGCCGGCTACTCGCTCGGCCAGGCCGACCTGCTCCGCCGGGCGATGGGCAAGAAGAAGAAGGAGGTCCTGGAGAAGGAGTTCGTCCCCTTCCACGCCGGCTGCAAGGAGCGCGGCTACTCCGACGAGGCCATCCAGGCCGTCTGGGACGTCCTGGTCCCGTTCGCCGGCTACGCCTTCAACAAATCGCACTCCGCCGCCTACGGACTGGTCTCGTACCAGACCGCCTACCTCAAGGCCAACTACCCCGCCGAGTACATGGCCGCCCTGCTCACCTCGGTCGCCGACGACAAGGACAAGATGGCGGTCTACCTGGCCGAGTGCCGGCAGATGGGCATCCGGATCCTCTCCCCCGACGTCAACGAGTCGGTGGTCGACTTCACCGCCGTCGGCAGCGACGTCCGCTTCGGCCTCAAGGCGGTGCGCAACGTCGGCGTCCCGGTCATCGAGTCGCTGGTCGCCACCCGCGCCGAGAAGGGCAAGTACACCTCCTTCCCGGACTTCCTGGACAAGGTCGAGCTGGTGGTGTGCAACAAGCGCACCGTCGACTCCCTGGTCAAGGCGGGCGCGTTCGACTCGCTCGGGCACACCCGGCTCTCGCTGAGCACCGTCCACGAGAGCGCGATCGACGCCGTCACCGGGGTGAAGAAGCAGCAGGCGATCGGCCAGGACGACCTCTTCGGCGCGCTCGACGCCGAGGAGGGCGGCGGCATCGGCCTGGACTTCCAGCTCACCGACCGCGAGTGGCCGCGCCGCCAACTCCTCTCCCTGGAACGCGAGATGCTCGGCCTCTACGTCTCCAGCCACCCGCTGGACGGCGCCGAGCACATCCTGGCCCAGAACCGCGACACCTCGATCGCCGACCTCCTCGGCTCCGGCCGGACCGAGGGCGAGGTGCGCCTCTCCGGCCTGATCACCGCGGTGGACCGCCGGATCAACAAGGCCGGCAACGCGTGGGCGATCATCACCGTCGCCGACCGCGACGGCTCGGTCGAGGTGCTCTTCTTCCCCGCCACGTACAACCTGATGGCCGAGCAGATGGTGGAGGACAACGTCGTCTCGGTGCGCGGCCGCCTCAACGAGCGCGACGGCTCGCTGAGCATCTTCGGGCAGGAGCTCACCACCCTCGACGTCTCCTCCGCCGAGCTCGGCACCAAGCCCCCGGTCCAGATCAGCGTCCCGGCCGCCCGGATCACCCCCGAGATCGTCGCCGAGCTCAAGCTCGCCCTCCAGGCCCACCCCGGCGACGTCCCGGTCCGGCTGCTGACCACCGGCTGGGACAAGGACACCCTCTACGAGCTCGGGTACCAGGTGAACCCCGACAACGGCTTCGCCTCGGACGTCAAGACGCTCCTCGGCAACCGCGCCTGGGCCGGCACCACGGTCCGGTAGCGAACGGCGCAGCCCTGGAGGTGCCCGCCGGCACCTCCAGGGCCGTCCCGCCGTCAGGCCCCGTTCTCCGCCTCGATCGGCGCCCCGTCCGACTCCCCTACCGGCGCGCCGTCCAGGGTCGCGACCAGCGCCGCCAGGAACTCCTTCGGGCGCTCCAGGTGCACGCTGTGCCCGGCTCCGTCGACCACCACCTCCCGCACCCGGCCGCCCGCGGCGGCGTAGCGCTCCAGCGCGCCGCGCGTCTGGGCGACCATCGGCTGGGCCGGGCGGGTCTGCGCGCCGGGCCAGTCCGGAACGACGCCGAGGGCTCCCAGGTGGGCCACGTCGAACAGCGAGGTGTCGGAGACGATCACGTCGGCCGACCCCCGGATCCACAGGACCGGCGGCTTCGGCTCGACCGCGTCCAGGTCGTCGATCCGGAAGTGGGTCGGTGCCATCGAGTTGAGCACGCCGCGTCCGCCGGGGCGGAAGCCCGGCCAGGCGGCGGCCGGGCGGCTGTCGCCGGGGAAGTGGTCCTCCCCGGTCCGGGTGGTCAGCATCGCGGCCACGTAGCGGTCCGGTTCGGCCAGCGGCTCGCTGACGTAGGCGGTGTCCAGCACCGAGCGGGGTGCGAACGGCGACCCGGCGCCGGCTTCGCCCTCGCCCAGCAGTCGGACGAACTCGGCCGCCGCGGTGCCGGCGCCGGAGCCCGCGCCGTCGGGCGAGTTGAGCCGCCCGTCGACCCCGTGGGTGCCGCCGAAGCCGTACGGGGAGACCGGGTTGACCAGGGTGAGCGTGCGGACCAGCTCCGGGTGGTCGCGCAGCAGTTGCAGCACCACCCCGCCGCCCATGCTCCAGCCGACCAGGTGCACCGGGCCGAGGGCCAGCGCCCGGAACCAGGAGAGCAGGTCCTCGCTGTGGTCGCGCAGGCCCCGGGTGGCGTCCACCGGCAGCGGTTCGGTGCCGCCGAAGCCGCGCAGGTCGGGCGCCAGCGGGCGGTAGCGGGCCGGGAGTTCGGCCATGGTCGGGTGCCAGAAGGCGCTGGAGGAGACGTTGCCGTGCACCAGGACCACCGGCTCCCCGGTACGGCCCTCGATCTCGGCGTGGTTCACCGTCAGTCGGTCGGTGACGACCGGTCGCTCGACGATCATCCGGCGGCTCCTCAGTTCAGCCAGCCGGCGACCTGCGCGTTCGCCGCGCCGTCCCAGCCGAGTTGCAGGTGGTTGGCGAGGGCGATCAGGGCGGTGCCGCCGACGGTGGCGATGCCGGTGGTGTCCAGTGCGCTGGCCACCAGGACCACGCCGTCGCTCGGGCCGCGGTTCTCGTTGAAGATGCCGACGACGCTGGGCGCACCGCCCGCCAGCAGGTAGGTCCTCACCTGGGCGGGCACCCCGGCCCGGTGCAGCGGGGCGATCAGCGAGCCGGCGTCGATCGCGGCCTGGATGCCGCCGCCGTCGGTGTAGAAGCCCTGTCCGCCGTGGTAGGTGGTGTACCAGTCCTGCTGGGACTGGTCGATGCCGACGGCGGAGTCCCAGCGGGCCAGCATCTGCCGCTGCCCGGGGTAGACGTCGTAGCCGCCGCTGGGGGCGAAGGAGAACTCGGGATGCGCGGTGTAGGTGCCGTAGCAGGTCATCCGCAGGTGCGGCGCGGGGGCGTTGACGGCGCCGCCGCACTGGGGCCAGATCGAGAAGTCGTGCGCCCAGCCGTGGGCGAACGGGTAGTCGTAGCCGCCGTTCGGTCCGCCGAGGGTGATCAGCTTGCGCACGTCCCCCGCGTAGGGGCGGCCCCAGGACGGCTTGACCGAGGAGACGTAGGACCGTGCCGACATCTCGCCCTTGCTCCAGCCGACGACGTCCACCTGGGGGACGCCGAGCTTGGCGCGGATCAGCGCGACGGCGTCACCGACCTCCTGGGCCTGCATCAGGTTGTCGCCCTGCTTGTGGGCGAAGCCGACCGCGAAGACCCGGTAGCCCCGGCCGGACAGGTACTGCATCAGCCCGGTCTTCGGGCAGGAGACGCTCCCGCACCCGTAGCCGCCGGACTCCCCGGGATTGGCCCAGGCCCGGTCCGGGTTGTCGTTGGCTCCGTGCACCAGCAGCACCGGGACCTGGTGCGCGCCGGTGTTCCAGCCCGGGGCCGAGTAGAGCAGGAACCGGCCCGAGTAGGGCTGCCTCACCCCGCCGAAGAAGGTGAGCCGCTGGCCGTCCTGGTCGCCGCGGCCGTCCGGCGGGTACTGCTCCTGGTGGAATCCGGGGGTGGTGTCCAGGTACCGCTCGACGCGGTCCCAGCCGTTGGCGACACTGCTGTAGCTCGCTTCCAGGGTGAGCTGGGCCGGCACCGCCGCCGCGGCCCGCCCCGCGGGGACGACGGCGCCGATCAGCACCAGTACGCCCGCGAGCAGCCCGCCCCAACCCCTCCGCCTGCCGAGTCCGTTCCTCCGCATACCGCCTCCACGCTCCTTCGTCCCGGGGTCCGGTCCGGCCCGGTGCGCGCCAGGCTAGGGCCGCCGGCACGCCGCTCCCATGGCGGCGGCCCACACCCCGGGCGCCCCCGTATGGTCGCCGCCCACCTGGCCAGGGGGCGACGTCCGGGAACCGGCGGCCCGCGCCGGACGACCGGGAGCCCGACGCCGTGACGGCGGGGAGCAGGTGCGGACCGCCCGCCTCACGGACAGTCAGATGACTGATGCCGCGGTCCCGACGGTGACGGGAGAGTGGAGTCCGCTCCGCGAGCAGAAACGTCGGAACCACACCACGAGGACTGTCACCATGAAGAAACTGCCTGGCAAGCTGGCGAGTACGGCCGGGGTCCTGGGCCTCACCGTGGCCGCGCTGACCGCCGCGTCGGCCTCCCCGGCCGCGGCGAGCGCCTCCGCCACGGCCGGCTGCACGAAGTACTACAAGCTCGACAACGTCCAGGTCCAGGTGGACAACTGCTCGGACGGCTGGGTCTGGATCTACACCGGCGACGGCACCTACTACACGGGAAGCGTCCGCGTCACGGACAGCTTCGGCCACGACCGGGGGGAACAGCGGGCGGACCGCGGCAAGTCCACCGCGAACAAGTACCAGCAGGTCAAGAGCATCCGCATCTGCGGCACCAAGTACCTCGGCTGGGCTCCCCCCAGGCCGTGGTGGACCGACTGCACCAACGAGATCTACGTCTGACCCGTCCGGTCGTGACGCGCGGGCGGCCCGCCGGAACCCCGGTGGGCCGCCCGGCCACGCTCGGGCGCGGGCCCGTCGTGGCGAGCGGCGTCGTCCTCTCCGCACGGCGGGCCCGCATGCTCCCCGCGACCGCGGAAGCACCGGCGACCGCGTCAGCGACCGGCCGACCACCCGCCACCCCGGTGCGCGTCGGCGTGCGGAGCGAGCGACGATCCGGGTCGTCCCGCCGGGCGGAACGGTTCACCGTCGCGGCGATTCGTGCCCGTAGAGGCAGCGACGGTCCGCGCCAAGGGCAGCCGCCCGTCGATTCGTTGACGCTCGCTCAGCCGTCGGCCGAAGCTGTCGGCGGGGCCACCGATCGGCCCGCGCCCCCCGAGTTACGCCGGCACCTCCCAGGAGCAGTGATGAACAGGATCAAGACCGCCGCCGTGGCCCTCGCCGCCATGACCGCCATCGGTCTGGGCTCGTCCCCGGCCCTCGCGCAGGGCCAGGGCGACGACCGGGGCCAGGCGCAGCCGGCTCCCAAGCCCAAGTCCTGCAGCGCGAACGGCGGCACGTTCTTCTGCGGCGGCGACTACGGCGACGGCAAGACCTGGGTCACCCTCTCCGACGGCACCAAGCAGCTGTTCGTGATCGGCACCGACTTCAACGTCTGGACGACCTGGTTGCCGCCGAAGGGCTCCCAGGCCGCGTGGATGTCCCTGGGCGGCGACCACGACTTCGCCAACAAGGTCAAGATCGTGAACCGGAAGGGGAACGCGTTCAGCATCGGCGCGCGGTCCTTCACCATCGGCGCCGACTTCTTCCGCGACCGGGACGCCGGCGGCAACTGGGGCTACTGGTGGACCAAGGCCGTCCCGCGCGGCTGACCCCGACCGCACCACCCCGAACCCGGCAGGGCCCCGCCACCAATCCCCCCAGGTGGTGGGGCCCTGTCGTCTCCTGAGCGGGCCTCACGACCGTCGTGAGCGCTTCTGGACCGCCGTCGACGACCAGCCCGCCAACCCCTGGAGCTGCCCCCGGACCCCCGGGCGCCCACGGACGGCGGCATCGGGTTGAATGCTCGGATGAGCCACGTCGCCAACCTCATGGTCTCCGTCCACCCGGACGACCGCCCGACCGTCGAAGCGTTCAGCCAGTGGCTGCGGACCGCCGCCCCGAAGCGCGGGTTCGGCGCGGGAGCGGCGGGGTTCGTCGGCGCGCTCGCGGAGACCACCGGGCGGAACACGCTCTGGGGCGGCAGCAAGTACCCGGAGTGCGAGGTGTACGCCGGGGCGCTCGACCACGCCGACCTGGCCGGGCTGCTGGCGCACGTCGAGCGGCTCCGCTGGCGGCGCCCCGAACTCGTCCAGCTCTTCCTGATGGACCAGGAGGACGACTGGTTCCGGGTCTGGATGTTCCACGGTCCGCGGCTGCGCCAGCTCCTCCCCGAGCGCCCGGACGACGAACTCCCGGCGTCCGCCGCCCCCTCCGACGTCGACATCCGCTTCGCGCTCGCCGTGGACGCCGACGTCCTCGTCGACATGCTGGTGGAGGCGGTCAACTGGGCGCCCGGCCGCGAGCTCTCCCGCGCGGACGTCCTCGCCGACCCGCGCAACGCCCACTACGTCGACGGCTGGCCCCGCCCCGACGACCTCGGGCTGGTCGCCGAAACCACCTGGGGCAGCCGGCGCAACGAGCCGTTCGCCGTCGGCGCGGCCTGGCTGCGGCAGTTCACCGCCGACGACCCCGGGTACGGCTTCGTCGCCGACGACGTCCCCGAACTGAGCATCGCCGTCAACCCCACCGAACGCGGCCGGGGCCTCGGCGCCGTCCTGCTCACCCGGCTGCTCCGGCTCGCCACCGAGTCCGGCGTCGAACGCGTCTCGCTGAGCGTCGAACGCGACAACCCCGCCCGTCGGCTCTACGAGCGCCACGGCTTCCGGCCGCACCGCGACGAGGAGGGCGAAGCCGCCGTCACCCTGCTCGCCGACCTCCGCACCCCGCCCGCCGCACGGGCGGCCCGGACACCTGCGCCGCCCGTCCGAAGAACGCCGACGGCTACGAGGCCGAACTCGTCGTCGCCCACCGAGACCTCTCCACGACCGATGAAGGGCAGGACAGCTTGACGCACACTCCAGGACCGGACCGGGCGGAGGCCCGCATCGACGGGGGGAGCAACCTCCTGGTCGCGCCGTCGGCGCTGCACGGCCACGAGGTGGCCGGGGAGTTCTTCGGATCCGTCGTCACACCGGAGGAGCTCACCACGATCGCGCCCGACCTCGCGGGGCGGACCGTCTACCTGTGCGGCGATCTGTCCGCGATCGACCGGAGTCAACTCCGCACGGCCGACCGGGTGTTCGTCGTCCGGGAGCTGTCGCACGGCCACCACGAGGACGCCGACGGCTCCTGGACGGCCATCGGCCTCGGCCGGGTCCCCGTCCGCGTGCACGGCGTCGGCGTGTACTACCGCCGCTTCTTCGAACCCGACGCCGATCACTTCGGCCGGATCCGCGCGGAGCACACCTTCCAGTCCCTGACCGAGTCCACCAAGCCCGGCACCGCCCACCGCAGCGGCATCTACCTGACGCCCGTCGTCCGGGACGGTGACGAGCTGCACTTCCGGCTGCTCCGCTGCTCCACCAACCTCTCGGGCCCGACCGAGGGTTTCGGCCCGACCGACACCCGGATCGTGGAGGCCCTGAACCGCGAGGCGGCCGCCACCTTCCGCGGCCACGCCCCGCTGAACCACGTCCTCGCCCAGATCTACCACAACACCTCTGCCACGACCGGGCGCAAGCAGTCCAAGGCCAGGATCTCGGCCCACGCCGACAAGACCAAGGACATGCCTTCCAACGGCATCATGGCCTTCTGCACCTTCTACGACGGGCTGGACAAGCTGGAGCCCCTCGCCGAGGACGCCTACGACCACGGCGTGAAGGGCACCAGCGGGCTGACCAGGCTGCACTTCCGCCTCAAGGAGTCGGCCCGAGGACGCGACGGGGCCGCGTCGCTCCCCCCGCGGTTCACGGTGACCCTCCACCCCGGCTCCGTGTTCTTCGTGCCGCTGTCCACCAACCGCCTCTACACCCACGAGATCCGGCCCTCGGCACTGGACGCCGGGCTGCTCCCGACCCGTCTGGGGTACGTGGTGCGCTGTTCCGGCACCGAAGCCGTCCACAAAGGCGGCCGGACCTTCCTCAAGAGGGCCGGGGAGCTGGTGGAGCTGGAGCCGCCGACTCCGGACGGCATGGACGAGCTGCGCCGGCGCTACGCCGAGGAGAACAGGTCCACGGCCTTCGTCGACTACGGCGACGACTTCCTCTTCAGCATGAACACGGGAGACTACCTTGCCCCGCACGCCTAGGCTCTCCGACGAGGTCCTCACGTACGCCCTGCCGACCGAGGAGGACCTCTTCGCCGAGCTGTCCGCCTCGACCCGCTGGGAGGACGTCGGAAAGGGCCGACGCGGCGCCGTGCTCACGGAGGTCGACGGTGCGGGCGGCGTGCCCCTCGTCCGCACCACCACCCGCTACGGCAACCCGGCGCAGCGTTTCCGGCCCGTGCACGCGCGGCTGGCGCGACGGATCCGGGAACGCGCCGCGCTCCCGGTGGACTTCAACAACGCCCTGGTCGAGGCCTACACCAACGCCTACACCACCATGGGCAGCCACTCCGACCAGGCCCTCGACCTGGCCGACGGGTCGTTCATCGCCGTCTTCTCCTGCTACCGGCACCCGGAGGCCGGCCCGCCGAGGAAGCTGGTCTTCGCGTCCAAGGAGTCCGACGGCGAGACGTTCGAGATCCCCCTCCTCCACCACGGTGTCGTCGTGTTCTCCGTCGCCTCGAACCGGCGCCTCAGGCACAAGATCGTCCTGGACGCGCCCGCCCGGGCCGCGGACGACGAATGGCTGGGCGTGACCTTCCGGACGTCCAGGACGCTCCTGCGCTTCACCGGCGGACAGGCCCACCTTCCGGAGGGTCCGCGCCTCCTCCTGGCCGACGAGGAGCAGCGGAGCGAGTTCTACCGGCTGCGCCGCCGGGAGAACACCGAAACGGACTTCAGCTACCCCCCGCTGACCTACACCGTCAGTGCGAGCGACCTGATCCCGCCCGAGGGCGAGCCGTGCTGACGGTCGAACCGGACAGCCCCTACAGGTAGCACCTCAGGTACCGGGCGCTGCTGACGATCCGGCCGGTGCGCAGCGCGAGCTGGGCGACGAAGGTGGCGCGCCGGTCCGCGGGGCCGACGAGGTGGGGCAGGTGGACGAGCAGCGTCCACCACGCCCGGGCCGCGTCGCCGGGGCGGGAGGCGGGCATGCCGCGGCCGGCGAAGTCCCGGTAGAGCTTGGGGTGCGAGCGGCCGTAGCCGTAGAGCTGGCGTGCGACGGCCCACGCGTCGGCGCGGAGCCGGTAGTGCACGACGGCGTCGGGCACGAAGGCCAGTCGGTAGCCGGCCAGTTGGGCGCGCCAGAAGAACTCGGTGTCGTCGCCGCCGTTGCGGTAGCTCTCGTCGAAGCCGCCCAGGTGTTTCCAGACCTCCTTGCGGAACCCGCAGTTGGCACCTGCCGGATAGGGCAGGAAGCCGAAGGTGTCGAGGAGTGCGTCGTACGTCTTCGGCGGCCGCGCCGCCAGGGCCGCCGGCCCGTTGAGCAGGCGGCGTTCGAGCGCGCCCCCGGCCGCCGGGTCCGTCCGCAGGGCGTCGACCAGGCCGGCCATCCATCCGGGCGCCACCACGTCGTCGGCGTCGCAGCAGAGCACGAGGTCACCGAGCGCCTGCTCGCACCCCGTGTTGCGCGCGCCGTTGACGCCGCGGTCCCCGGCGCAGTCCACCACCCGCAGCTGCGGCATGCGCCGCTCCCAGCGGTGCAGCAGCGCGCGGGTGCCGTCGCTCGATCCGTTCTCGACGACGATCACCTCCCACGGGTCCGGGTACGTCTGCCGGGCGAGGGCCTCCAACTGTGCGGCGATGGTCCGCTCGGCGTTGCGCGCGGGCACGACGACCGAGACCGGGCCCAGCGGCGGACGGCTCCCGTTCATCCCCCTCCCGTTCACCCCGCTCCCGTTCATCCCGCTCCCGTTCACCCCGCTCCCGTTCATCCCGGCCTCCGCGCGGCCGGCCCCGGGGAGTGGACGGCGTGGACCACCGCGTCGGTGTCGCGCAGGTCCGTCAGCACGGTGTCAGCCCCCGCCTCCCGCAGGGCGGCGGCGCTGCTCGCGCCGGTGGCCACGGCGATCACCCGGGCCCCGCCGACACGTGCCGCGTGGACGTCCCGCGGGGTGTCGCCGATCAGGACGGTGCTGTCGGCGTCGAACGCGCGACCGTACGCGGCGGCCGCGCGGAGTCGGGCCACCGGGACGAGCGCGGCCCGTTCGCGCGCGTCACCGCCGTACGCGCCGATCGCGAGGTCCAGGTGCTCCGCCAGTCCGAACAGCCGCAGCTTCAGCAGGGCGTTGACCCACAGGTTCCCCGTCAGCACCGACTGGGCGACGTGGCGCTGCGCTTCCATCGCCCGCAGGGCCTCGACGGCGCCCGGGAGGGGACGTCCGGCGGCCCGGAGCACGGTGCTGCGCCGACGCAGTTGCCGCGCCAGTTCGGCGGTGACCCGGTCCGGTGCGAGGGCGTCGAGGCCGTGCCGGTGGAACAGCTCGTCCATGATGTCCAGTTCGGTGCGGCCGGCGGTGGTGACGCGGTGGAGCGCCGGCCGGCCGGTGAGGCGTTCGAAGGCTCGCGGGTACACCGCCTCGCAGACGTGGTCGTCGTCGATCAGCGTGCCGTCGATGTCCCAGAGCAGGAGGAGCGGCTTCACACCCCGGCCGCCCGTCTCGCCGGGGCGGGCGCGGCCGGGAACGGGCCGCGCCGCACGGTGCAGGCCGCGCCGTGCTCCGCGGCGAGGGCCAGGGCGTCGGCCGTGGTCGAGCCGGTGGCGAGCGCGTAGGTGAGGACGGCCGCGAAGTTGTCGCCGACCCCGTAGGTGTCCACCAGCGGGCCGGGCGCCCGGGCGGGCCGGTAGCGCCGAGGGGGCAGGCCGCCGGTGGTGAACACTCCGCCGTGCCGGCCCTCGGTGCTGACCACCAGGCCGGGCAGCCTCCGCAGCAGCGCCGGGTCGCAGCGCTCGGCCGGGTCGCAGCCGCTGCCGACCAGCGCGTCGACCCGGACCTCGGACTCCAGCACGGTGGTGAACTCCCGTGCCGTCACGACGAGCGTGCCGGCCCGCCGGGCCTCGCGCAGCAGGGCCGCGTCCCCGGCGGTGAAGAACACCGCGTCGAAGGAGGCGAGTTCCGTCCAGTCGAAGGGGTCGGCCGAAGCGGGTTGCAGGCGCTCGCCCAGGGTGACGGTGGTGCGTTCACCGCGGCGGTCGACCAGGCTCACCGCCGTGCGGGTGGGGCCGGGCCGGGGTGCGGCGAGCACCCGGACGCCGCGGCGTTCGAGTTCGACACGTGAGCGCCGCCCGGCGTGGTCGTCGCCGAGGGCGGTGAAGAAGGTGCAGTCGCCGGTCAGTTCGGCCAGCCGGACGGCCGCGACCGCGCCGCCCCCGGCCGGGCCCTGCCAGAGCCGGTCCGCGTGGATCACCTCACCGGCGGCGGGCACCTCGTCGAGGCCAGCGATCGTCGTCCATTCGACGTGCCCCACCACGGCGGCCCGGGGGCCTCCCGGGGGAGCCGCCGCACCGGCGGGGCGGGTGTGTTCGTCCATGGCTCCTCGACTCTCCCGGATTGTCTCGCGGACTCTCTCGCGGACTCTCGCGCCGACCCGTCGCCGACCTCGCCACCCAGCCGACCACCATCCGCACGTACACGCACTGCCCAGTGCGCCGACCGTGTGTACGTCAACGAACCATGGGGCGACCAGGAATGGCGGGCCCGGTCGGGCTCCGCCATGATGGGCCACCAGGCGCCTCGGCTCCGGGCGACGACCCCGGACACCCCGGCCACCCCGGCCCCGGCGGCGACCGACCCCGGCGGCGAAAGCCACGGCCGCGCGGCCGTCCGCCGCTCGACGGAGGTGTGCGTGAAGGACGTGGATGCGATTTTCTTCGATTTCGACGGCACGCTGTGGGATCCGGAGGCCGAGATCTTCCGCGCCCATGCGGAGGTCTTCGGAGAATTCGGTCACCGGCTGCCGGTCGACACGTGGTCGTCGCTCGTCGGCACCATCGGCTGCGACCTGTGGACGCAGCTCGAACAGGTCACCGGGTGCACGGTGGACCGTGCGGAACTCCAGGAGCGGGTCCGCCGTCGGCAGCAGGAACTGCTCGGCGGGCTGTGCGGCAGGCCGGGGGTGCACCGGGTCCTGGCGGCGGTCGACACCCTGGGGATCTCCCGGGGGATCGTCAGCAACTCGACCCGGGAATGGGTCACCAGGTACGCGCGGCAGTGCGGCCTCGCCGAGGGGTGGAGCACGGTGCAGTGCGCCGACGGCGACCGGGCCAGCGCCAAACCGGAACCGAACCTCTACGTCGCGGCACTGGCCTCGCTCGGGATCCCCGCCGAGCGGGCGGTGGCGTTCGAGGACTCACCGAGCGGCGTGCGCGCCGCGAAGCGGGCCGGGATCCGGTGCGTCGCCGTACCGAACTCGATGACCGCCGCACTGGATCTGCACGAGGCGGACCTGTGCTTCGCATCGTTCGAGCACATCGATCTGTCGGACATCATCGGAGGAGAATCGATGGAACAGACCGGTCCCGCGGTGTCCACCGCCGCGCCCGCGCCCCCGCCCGGAGCGGTGGCGGGAACCGGTGCGGGAGCGGACGTCGCAACCGCGCTCCAGCACTACTACTACCTGCCCGACAAGCTCCGAGCGGTCGGGGGCGAGGGCGTCCACCTCTACGCCGAGGACGGCCGGCGCTATGTCGACTGCTCCTCGGGGACGTTCAACCTGAGCCTCGGCTACGCCCACCCCGAGATCGTGGAGGTGGTCCGCGAACAGGCCGGGCGGCTGATCCACGTGACCTCCAAGTTCCAGACCGAGCCGCTGAACGCGCTGGTGGCGAAGCTCGCCGAGGTCTCCCCGGCGAACCTCACCCGGGTGCACCTGAAGTCGGCGAGCGGCTCCGACGCCAACGAGAGCGCCGTCAAGATCGCCCAGGTGCACACCGGCAAGTCCGACGTGGTCACGCTGTTCCGCGGGCACCTCGGCCAGACCCTCGGCATGATCGGTGCCTCCGGCGCCGCCTTCCGGCGCGCCCCCTTCCCCTCCCACCTTCCCGGCGTGGTGCACGTCCCCGACCCGCACTGCCTGCGCTGCTTCTACCGCCAGGAGCGGGCCACCTGCGGACTGCTCTGCGTCGAGCGGATCAACGACTTCATCGACTACGCCAGCACCGGCCGGGTGGCCTGCGTGGTGCTGGAGCCGATCAGCGGAAACGGCGGCAACGTCGTCCCGCCGGACGGCTACCTGCAGGCGCTCAAGGACCTCTGCGAGGAGCGCGGCATCGTGCTGGTCTTCGACGAGATCCAGACCGGGTTCGGACGCACCGGCCGGATGTTCGCCGCCGACCACTTCGGCGTCAGCCCGCACATGATGACCTTCGGCAAGGGCCTCGGCGGCGCGGGGATGCCCGTCGCCGGCATCCTGACCGAGGAGCGGCTGACCGGGGTGGAGGGCCACCACATCAACTCGACCTTCGGCGGCAACGTGCTGGCCGCCGCGGCCGCGCTGAAGACCCTGGAGGTCATCGGCCGCCCCGGCTTCCTGGAGAACGTCCGGGACGTCGGCGCGTACGTGCTCGACCGCCTGCGCGACCTGGCCGGCAAGGTGACCTTCGTCCGGGAGGTCCGCGGCGTCGGGCTGATGATCGGCATCGACATCGTGGACCGCGACGGCCGCCCGGACCCCGCGCTCACCAACCACCTCGCCGAACGCGGCCTGGACCACGGACTGCTGCTGCGGACCTCGCTCTACGGGCACGGCAACGTGCTGAAGGTCCGCCCGGCCCTGATCATCACCCGTCAGGAGGCGGACGAGATGTGCGACCTGTTGGAACGACTCTTCCTCTCCGTCTCATGAGGGGCCTCGTCCAGGAGCTGTCCGAGCGGATCCGGACGGCCGTGCGCGACGGACTGCACGAGGTCGGCAGCCGCTACGTGGCGGGGACGGCGAAGGGCGGGGACGCGGAGTTCCCCGTCGACGTGCTCGCGGAGCGGGCCGCCTGGGCCTTCCTGCGGGAGCGCGGCGAGCCCGTCGCCGTCTACACCGAGAGCGAGGGCCTGCGCACGATCGGCCGCGCGCCCGAGCACGTGCTGATCATCGACCCCATCGACGGCACCCGCGGCGCCGCCGCCGACCTGGAGATGGCCTGCGTCTCGATCGCCGCCGCCCCCTTCGGCGAGTCGCCCACCATCGGCGACATCCGGTACGCGATGCTCCAGGAGATCAAGAGCGGCAACTGGCTGTACGCCGACGCCCACGGGACCGGGATCGAATCCGCCGGCTTCCCCGTGCCGGTCCCGCACCTCGCCGCCACCACCGATCCCGGGCGGATGTTCTGGTCGCTGGAGTTCAACGGCCACCCGGCGGAGTTGATGACCGGCGCCTACGGCCACCTGATCGACGCCTCGGCCAACACCGGCGGCGTGTACGTGTTCAACAGCGCCTCCTTCTCCATCTCGCGGATCATCACCGGACAGATGGACGCCTACGTCGACATCGGGAACCGGCTGCTGCGCGACCGCCCCGACACCGAGGCGGACTTCCGCCGGGTCGGCCACGGGAGCATCCTCCACCTCTTCCCGTACGACATCGCGGCCTCGGTGTACCTGGCGGAACGCGCCGGCGTCACCATCACCGACGCCTACGGCAAGCCGCTGCACGACACCCTGCTGCTGGACATCGGCCCGCTGAACCAGCGCTCCTGCATCGCCGCCTGCACACCGCAGCTGCACGCGGCGCTGATCGACTCGATCCGCTGGTAGGAGGCGGCCGTGGACACCGACCGTCGACGCGTCACGCCCGCCCCGACGGCCGGGCGCTGGACCGAGGAGGCGGCCCTGGCGGCCGCCGCCGACACCCTCGGCCTCACGGTCGGGCACGAGATCCTGGACGGCGGCTCCCCCGCCCGGGTCCACCGGACCACCGGCCCGGCCGGGGACGACCTGGTCCTCAAGGTCCTGGTCCCCGGGCCGGGCGCCGTGGACGGCCACGACCTGGCCTCGTTCCGGCACAAGCTGCGCCAGATCGACCTGCTGCACACCCTGGCCCCGCGACTGGCGGCGCACTACCTCCCGGTCGTGCACTTCCTCGACGGTGACGGGTGGGCGGCCTGCACCACGCCGTACTACGACTCCGTGGACCTGGCGGCGCCCCTGCGGGAGTCCCCGCCGCGCGTCCCGGAGTTCTTCCGCCGGCACACGGCACTCGTCCGGGCCCTGGTCCTGGACGGGTACGCCGTGCGGTCCCACCCCACCCCGGTCGGCCACCTGGAGGAGGTCGTGCTGGGCCGGTTCCTGCGGCGGCTGCCCGGCCTGCGCCGGGCCCTGCCGGAGGACGTGACCACCGCCGAGCGCCTCACCGTCAACGGCGTGCCGTGCGCGGCCCCGCACCTGGTCCTGGGACGGCTGGCGGGCCGGCTGGCCCCGCTCGCGCCCGCCCGGTTGATGGCCCCGGCCCACGGGGACGCCAACACCCGCAACGTCCTGTGGTCCGCCCGCTCCGGGCCGGCGGGGGCCGCGCCGGACCAGCAGGCGGCGGCGGAGTTCCGGCTCATCGATCCGCGCGGCTCCGTCGAACCGTGGGACCCGGTCTACGACCTGGCGAAGACGCTGTTCAGCCTCAGCGTCTGGGATCCGGCGCTCCGGACGGGCTTCTCGGTGCGGCGGTCGGAGCACGGCTACGCGGTGGGGTTCCGCCACCCGGTGTTCCCGGGCCACCGCGCGGCGATCCACCGCTTCCTGCCCCACCTGGCCTCCCACGAAGGCCTGTCGGACCTGTTCCGCGACGATCCGGGCTGGCTGGAACGCCTGCTGCTCACCCACGACCTGCACGTCCTGGCGGAGGCACCGTGCCGGCTCTCCGACCGCAAGCCCAAACCCGACCTGCGGGGGAACCGCTCCACCCCCGAGGAACTCGCGCTCGGCCACTACCTGCTCGGCACCCTGCTGATCAACGACCTCGCCACCCAGCTCGACCGCACCGGACAGGTGGACGCCACCGCACACCTGGCGCTGGTGACCGACCACCTCCCGGCCGGGTCCTAGATTCTCCGGCCCGACAGGTGGGCGAGCGCGGAGTCCAGGTCGGGGCCCAGCAGGGGGTGGCGGGTGCTGCGCAGGACCAGCCGCGGCGGGCGCCGGCACGTCGTGCCGGCCTCGTCCCCCCGGGCCGCCACCACCCGGGTCGGCAGGTCCAGCGCCCGCTGGACCCTCGACATCAGCTCGAACCTGGTCACCACGTCGCTGCCGCCGTAGTGCACGACACCCGTGCGGTGCCACAACCGGGCCAACGCCGGGCCGAGGCTGGGGAGGTAGACGGGGGCGCAGACCAGATCCGTGCGGGCGACGGTGGTCGGCCCGGCCAGGCGGGCCAGGAAGGTGTTCGCCCAGGGGCCGCGCCCGTAGACGAGGGGGATCCGCACGATCAGGTGCCCGCCCTCGGCGAGCAGCAGGTCCTCCGCCGCCGTCTTGGTCCGCCCGTAGACGTTGACCGGGGAGCGCGGATCGGCCTCCTCGTACTGCCGGCGGGTGCCGTCGAAGACGTTGTCGCTGGACAGCAGGAGGAGCTTCGTCCCCGAGCCCCGCACGGCGTCCAGCAGGACCTCGACGGGGCGGACGTTGAGCCGGTGGGCCAGGGCGGGGTCGGCCTCGGCGGCCTCCAGGGGGACCAGCCCGGCCGCGTGGACGACGAGGTCGAAGCCGTCGGCCGCGAGCGCCGCCAGTCGGTGCTCGTCCCGCAGGTCCAGCCGGACCAGTCCGGCCGGCCCCGGGGCGGGCCGGGTGGCGTACGTGCCCACGAGCTCGTGACGGGGCGCCAGATGGGTCCAGAGGCCGCCCCCCACGAACCCCGACGCGCCGAGCAGCAGGATCCTCAGGCGGGACGCCGGGGAATCCGACGGTGCTTCACACCCACTCGGTCGTCGACAGGGGTCCATACCGCCCACTCTATGACATGTTCTATGACATGGTTGGTGAACGATCGACTGGGAGGCCGCGATGAGGGCCGTCGTGTTCGAGGACGTGGGCCGGCCCGGCATCCAGGACCGGACGGTCCCCGCCGTCGGCGCCGACGAGGTCCTGGTGCAGGTGGTGGCCACCGGGATCTGCGGTACCGACCGGGCGATCCTGCTGGGCGAGTTCCCGGCCCGGCGGGGTGTCGTCCTGGGGCACGAGGCGGTCGGCGCGGTGACCGCGGTCGGGGCCGGCGTCCGCTCGGTGGCACCGGGCGACCGGGTGGTGATCAACCCGACGTACCACTGCGACCGGTGCCGCCCCTGCCGCCGGGGGATGCCGGCCCACTGCGGGGCGAAGGCGGGCCGGGAGATCGGCGTCGACCGGGACGGGACGATGGCCGAGTTCGCCGTCGCGCCCGAACGCTTCGTCCACCGGCTGCCCGCCGCGGTCCCCTACCGGCGCGGGACCCTGGTGGAGCCGCTCGCCTGCGTGCTGAACAACCTGCGGGCGGCGCGGCTGCGGTGGGACGACCGGGTGCTCGTGCTCGGCGCCGGCCCGATCGGCGCCCTGTGCGCGCTCGTCCTGGCCCGGCGCGGCGCCAGGGTCACGCTGGCCGAGCGCGACCAGGGCCGACTGGCCCTCGCCCGGCTGCTGCTGCCGCGGGCCGTCCAGGTGCTGGCCGCGGAGGAGGTGACCGGGGCGGGCCGGGCCGACGCGGTCATCGACACCACCGGCACGCTCCCGGGCGACGTCCTCGGCGCGGTGGCGCCCGGGGGCACCGTCGTGGTGATGGGCGAGAAGGAGGCGGGCGTCGCCACCCTGCCGCTGAGGGCGCTGGTGACCGGAGGGATCCGTCTGGTCGGCGCGGGGCCGTACCGGCCGGCCGACTTCGAGCTGGCGGTGGACCTCGCGCGGGACCTGCCGCTCGAAGGGCTGGTGACGCACGTGCTGCCGCTCGAACGGTACGCCGAGGCCCTCGCGATGCTCGCCGTCACCCCGGCCGGTCCCGGCCGGTCGGACGGCGCGGCGGGGTACAGCGCGATGAAGGTGCTGCTCGCCACGGACGACGGACTCGCTCCGTGAGTCCGGCCCGCCGGGACGACCGGACGCCCCGCTTCGAGGACGGAGCGCTCTGGCTGGACGGGCGCCCCCGGTTCCTCGTCACCGGCGAGTACCCCTACTACCGGGACGAACCCGCGCGCTGGGCGGCCAAGCTGGGCGCCCTCCGCGAGGCCGGACTCACCGTGGTGACCTGCTACGTCCCCTGGCGCCACCACGAGACCGCCCCGGGCCGACTGCGCTTCCACGGGGACGGCAACCGCGACCTGGCCGGCTTCCTCGAACTGATCGCCTCGACCGGACTGCTCGCCGTCCTGAAGCCGGGCCCCTTCGTCCACGCGGAACTGCCGTTCGGCGGACTCCCCGACCGGGTCGACCCCACGCTCGACCCGGTCCGGCACGCCGCCCTGTCCGCCGACGGCCGACCGCTGCCGTACCAGCGTTTCACGCTCCCCTCGCCCCTGGACCCGGTGTTCCTCGCCGACGCGACCGACTGGCTCCGCGCCGTCGGCCGCTTCCTGCGGCCGTACGCGCATCCGCACGGGCCGGTCGTCGCCGTCCAGATCGGCAACGAGGGCCACTACGGGGAGACCGCCCTCCCGATCGACGCGCTCGACTACTCCCGGCCGGGCACCGACGGTTTCGCCCGCTTCGCGCCCGGCCCGGCCCCGCCCACCGGGGCGCGGCTGTCCACGGGGCCGCTCCCCCTGGTCGATTGGGGCCGGTGGTCGGCCGAGGTGCTCGCCGCCGGACTGGCGGGACTGGCCGAAGCGCTCGGGCCGGGCGTCCCCGTCTTCACCACGTACGCGCCGCCGGCCAGGACCGACCGGCTCCCCGACCGGGCGGCCGGGCGCCACGACGCCTGGCTGGCCAGGAACCGGGTCGGCGCGGCCGCCGCGCTGCCGCGCGCCTACACCAGCTGGACGGGCAACGTGCTCGCCGACGACGAGGCGCTGGTCAACTACGTCCTCGCCGCCAAGGGCGGGCGGGGCCCCAACATCGAGGAGAACTGGGGGCTCCGCTGGGCGGATCCGAGCTGCGCCTTCCCGGTGGTGCCGATCCATCACACGCTGCTCGGCGTGGCCTGCGGGGCGACCGGCATCAGCGTCTACCCGGCCTGTGCCACGGCGGGCTGGGGCCCGCACCTCACGGTGGACCGGCCCGGGCCGGCGGGGAGCGCGGAGGCCGGCGTCCCGCAGGTGGATCCGCCGCAGGTCGATCCTCCGTACCTCGATCCGCCGTACGGGGACGCCGCCCCGGTCCAGCTCGACGCGAGCCCCGGCCCGGCCTTCGCCGCGCTGCGGGTGCTGACCCACTTCCTGGCCGGGCGGCAGGACGTGCTCGCCACGTCCCGCCCGGAGCCGGGCGTGCGGTGGGGCGTCCATCCGCCGTACGCGGCGGTCGCCGCCTGGGACTGGGCGCGGAACGGCGACCGGCCGGCGCCCTCGGCCGACCGCACCCTGGTGCCCTTCGTCGCCCACTGCCTGCGGCGCAACCTGCCCTTCCGACTGACGGAACTCACCGGCCACCGCGCCCTCGATCCGGCGGCCGGGCCACTGGTCGCCGTCTCGGGCCGCTTCATGGAGCGGGCCCTGCAAAAGCGACTGGCGGGGTTCGCGGAGCGCGGCGGGTCGCTGCTCCTGGTGGGGGAACTGCCGCTGCTGGACGAGCAGTTGGACCCCTGCGCCGAGCTGGCCGAGGCGGTGGCGCGGTGCGGCACGCAAGTCGTTCCCCTCGGCGCCGAGTCCGTGGGAACGGCCGTGGAGAGCTGGCTGGCGAGCTGTACCACCCCCGTGCCGGCCAGGCCCGGGGCGTGGCTCGAACTGCGCAGGACCGCCACCGACCCGCAGGACGTGCTCGTCTTCCTCTTCAACCGCTCGGACGGACCGCTGCGGGCCCGCACCGCCTGCGGGGAGCACCTCGTCACGGCCGACCTGGTCGAGGGCGGATGCGCCGTCGTCGAAGTGTCGCAGGGCCGGCTCGGGGCGTGCTACGTGAAGGGGCTGAACGAGCGGACCGGCGCCCGGGTGCCGGTCCGGGTCCAGGTGGGAAGCGAGCTGCTGCGCACCGACCGGCCCTGCGACCTGTCCGCGTTCCGCGGCCCGAACGGTTTCGAGGTCCGCACCGCCGCAGTGCGGGGCGAAGCCCGGATCGTCCTCCCGGAGGTGTCATGACGTCCCCGTCCCCGCCCCCGCCCCCGTCCCCGCGCCCGTCCCTGCCGCTGTCCCCGTTTCTGGCCCCGGTCGAGGCGGTCGGCGTCGATGTCGGCGCCACCAAGATCGCGGCGGTGCGGGTGACGGCCGACGGCGCGGTGCTGGCGCGGGCCCGCTGCGCCACGCCGCGTCGTACGGCGGACGAGCTGGTCGGTGCCGTCGCCGGCCTGGTGGCACGGGTGCGGGGCGAGCGGGTCACCGCGGTCGGCGTCGGGCTGCCGGGGATGGTCGACGCCGGGACCGGGGCACTGGCCTTCGCGCCCGGTCTGGAGTTCGCGCGGGCTCCGCTGGGAGCGCTGCTCGCGGACGCCGTGGGGCTGCCGGTGGTGACGGACAACGACGCGAACGCCGCCGCGTGGGCCGAGTACCGGGTCGGTGCGGGACGCGGGCACGACCACCTGGTCCTGGTGACGCTGGGCACGGGGCTGGGGTGCGGGGTCGTCGTCGCCGGGCGCCTGCTGCACGGCTCGCACGGCTTCGCCGCCGAGGCCAGCCATCTGATCGTCGAGCCGCAGGGCCCGCTGTGCGAGTGCGGCAACCGCGGGTGCTGGGGCGTCGCCGCGTCCGGTGCCGCCGTCGCCCGGCTCGGGCGGCGGGCCGCGGCGGCCGACCCGGAGTCCCCGCTGGCCCGTCTGATCGACCGGGGCTCGCCCGATGCCGGAGCGGCCGTCACCGAGGCGGCCCGCGCCGGCGACCGCCAGGCGCTGGAGATCCTGGGCCGGGTGGGCACGCTCACCGGCATCGGCCTGGCCGCGCTCGCCAACCTCTTCGACCCCGCCGTGGTGATCGTCGGCGGAGGGGCCGTCACCGCGGGCGAACCGCTGATCGCACCGGCGCGCGCCTCGTTCGCCCGCCGGCTGTACGCGCCCGACGACCGCCCGCCCGTGCCCGTGCTCACGGCACGCTTCGCCAACGACGCCGGCGCGGTCGGCGCGGCGCTGCTGGCGGTCGACCGTTCACGGTGACGCTGACCATCCGTTGACGGTCGGCCGTCGCACTCAACCGTCGCGGACCGGCCGCGGCGTGCTCCGGGCGGCGAGCAGCGCGGCCGCCGTCCGGAGCGCCCGGTCGGCGTCCGGCGCACGCCGTGCGACGGCCCGGTAGCGATCGTGCTCCCAGGTCTGCCAGTAGCCGCTGATCTTGCCGTGCCGGTCGTCGACCACGACGTGCGGCAGACCGAGCAGCAGGCTCAGCAGGTGGCCGTGCAGCCGGTCGGTGACCACGGCCTCGGCGCTTCCGAGCAGGCGGCAGCCACGCTGGAGCTGAAGCTCGGCATGGCGGTCCTGGGCGGCGACGAGTTCGGCGGCCGCCCCGCCGCCCACCGTGCTCCGGACCTCGGCCGAGGCCGCCGCGATCCGTTCGCGGACGGCGCGTGCCGAGGCGGTCCACGCGGCGTCGGCGCCCTCCTGCCCGGTCCAGTCCGTCCAGTCCGTCCGGTGCACATCCTTGGCCGGGTCCGGTCCGGCATGCGCCGGCTCGCCGTCCGCAGCCGACTCGTGGTCCCCTCGGCGCAGCCAGAGAATCCGCCGCTCCGGTCGCGCCAGGCGGGGCAGGCTGTTCAACGCGAAGGCGCAGTCCGGGGCGAGCACGGAGGGCGCGCGGAAGGCCCGGCGCGCCGCGCGCAGGCTCGGCTCGTCCCGCAGGAGCAGGACCAGGTCGGGGTGTGCGTCGAAGACGGCCCGGGCCCGGTCGAGACCGGACAGGTCGCCGAAGTGGACGGACTGCGGCAACTGGATGATCCGGTGCCCGGGGAAGGCGCTGATCACGTGTTCGCGCGTCCGTTGGTGGCTCGGCCACAGGTCGCCCAGGTTGCCGCCGCCGGTGAACAGGATGGTTCCGCTCGGCAGCCGCGCGGCGAGGGCCTCCGCGCAGAAGTCGTGGTGGTCGGCGGTGTAGACGATCTCGGCGCCCAGCTCGCCCAGCAGCGCGCGTGCGCCCAGCCAGATCGCACTGTCACCGACGTTGCCGTAGCCGGGGAACCCCAGCAGCGCGCAGGGACTTGCCGGTTCGAGCAGTGCACCGAGGATCTCCCGGAGTCGGCCTCGCACACCGGCCCATCGGCCGAGCCCGCTCACCGTGGCTGCTCCGTCCGTGGCACCGGGCCGTAGCGGTTCGCCGCCAGCGCGGCCGCCTCCGCGAGGTCCGGGCGTCCGCGGGCACCGGCGTCGAGCCCGACCTCCCGCATGGCGTCGCGGTTGTCCGCCGACCCCATCGGGACGTTGCGGAGCACGTCGAGGTCGAGCACGTCGGGCAGCGTCCCGCAACGCCGGAGCACACCGGCCAGTTCGAGGGCGACCATGGTCCGCAGGCACTTCTCGCACGCCCCGCAGTTGCGCCCGGGCCGACCGCGCCAGCACACCGCCAGGTTCTGCAACGCAAGCTCGGAGAAGGCGAGTTGGCGCGCGACCTTCTCGGTCCGGGTGGCATCGGCACCGTCGTGGACGACCTCCAGCGCCTCCGTGGACCACAGGTGGTCCAGCACCGGATGCGAGCCGTACGGCGGCAGCCGGCGGTACTCGAAGCCGGCCGCGATCAGGCAGCGGCCGAGCAGACCCTGCAACGCCAGCGCGGTACCGCCGAGCGCCGCGCCGTGGAACTCCTCCCAGCGGACCAGCGGGGCCGTGAAGGCGCGCAGATCGGTCTCCACCAGGACGGCCCGGCAGTCGCTCCGTTCGGCCACCAGACGGATCCGGTCGAGGAGTCGGTCGTGGTCGGGTCCGGCGTGCTGCTCGAAGTTCACGAACAGCAGATCGGTGACCGGCCGGTGGTCGGGCTCCGTACGGCGCCGGCCGTCCCTGAGCAGGCTGTAGAAGCAGTCCACGCCCAGGGTGAAGAACAACCCCACCGCCTCGCGCCCCCGCCGTGCCTCCGCGACCTCGCCGACCGTCACCCCGACGGCCCGCAGGTGCTCCCACCACGCCGCGTAGATCTCCATCACGGTCCGCGCCGACCGCAGCAGCCGGCCGGAGACCGGGGCGTCGACCACCAACTCCTCGCCGATGCTCATGGCCGGCATCAGCAGCCCGGCGAGGAAGGCGTCGCCGCGCTCGGGCAGCCAATCGGCGTCGGCCCCGTGCACGGTGAAGTGGACCCGCTCCGACGCGCGCCCCGACCCCGCCCCCGCCCGCACCGCTGCCGACAACCGCCAGCCCCGCGCGGTCGATTCACGTCTGACGTCCTCGACGATCACTCCCCGCCACCCTTCCCGGGCGCACCACGCCCCCATCGATCGCTCACGACCCGTTTCTATCGGGCCGACGCGGCGCGCCCCGCCACCACCGCCCCACGCGCCCGCCATTCACCCGCACGGCCCAGCCGACCCCCACCCGCACCCCACGACGACGTGGCGCAACGAGAGCCTCGCACCCGGTGCCGCCTCCCCCGGACTCACGGCGCTCGCCCTGCCGTGCCCCGCAGACCACGCGATCGCCAGCGTCCCCGCCGGGCGCCTCGACCGGCGACTGCGCGGAGCCGTCCTGGACGACGACGGCACCCGGGCCACCGTCGTCCACGTGCGCACCGGGGCGCTCACCGGCCTGCGGGACGACGGCTCGTACGGGCTGGTCGTGGTCGGCCCCGGCGAGCGGCTCGACGTCCCCGCCGTGAAGGCCGCCGCGTACCGGCACCTCGGAGTGACGGCCAACGTCGACCTCCCCGGCGAACGCGGCACCTCCGCGGCCGCCGCCCACCAGGCCCGCTGGGTGACGTTCCTCGGCGACGCGGGAGCCCTGGTGCTGCTGCTCGCGATCGGATTCGGCGCCCTGGCGCAGGCCCACCGGTTCGCCGCCGCGGTCGCACCACTCGCCCCCCTCGGCGGCGACGGCCGCCTGGTCCGGTCCGCCGCCCGCCACCTCCTGGGACTCCCCGTCCTGGCCGCCGCCACCCTCGCGGCCGCCCTGGACACCGTCCTGGCCCTCCCCCGCCTCCAGAGCCCCGCCATGCTCGCCACCCCGGCCCGCTCCCTCACCGACTACGCCGTCCTCCTCGCGGCAGTCGCCCTTCTCGCGGCGACCCTCACCACCACCGCCCACCGCACCACCACCCGCCCGGCGGGGCACTGGATGCCGGCGGGGGACTGAGCAGGACCGCGGACCGGCAAGCGGTTTGATCCGAACACCAGAACTGGTTCGCCCACTCCTCTACGCTCCGTCAGAGAACGTTCATCACACTTGTGGTCAACCCGAGGGGGACACGGATGCGTGCGGAGATCGTCCGGTTGGTGGAGCAGGCCGACCCGTTCCTGACCGCTGCGGCCCGGGCCTACGGCGGGGCTGTCCTGGCCCCGGCGGAGAATCCCGACGCGGACGCCGCCGCCGACCTCGGCCGCCGCATCCTCCAAGCCGTGTCGCGCCGCCGGTCCGACCGCGAAGGGGCCGCGCTGGCGGCAGCGACCCAGGACCTCGCGGAGCGCCCCGAGGACGCAGCTGCTCCGGCCGCGGTGCAGGAGGTGCTGAAGCGAGCCCTGCGCAAGGATTCCGACCTGCGGGCCGAGGTCGCCGCCCTCCTGTCCGCTCCCCCCGCCGTGGACGCGACGGCCACCGCCTCCGACACCGTCCCGCTCCTCCAGGCCGCCCTCGCCCGGTCCGAGCAGGTCCCGGCGACACCCACCCCGACACCCTGGACAACCGCAACAACCTCGCGCTCGCCTACCTGGCGGCGGGTGGCCTCGACCGGGCGGTCT
Source organism: Streptomyces sp. NRRL F-6131 (assembly GCA_000719695.1). Classification (GTDB taxonomy): domain Bacteria; phylum Actinomycetota; class Actinomycetes; order Streptomycetales; family Streptomycetaceae; genus Kitasatospora. The sequence continues at coordinate 54,988 of JOHN01000011.1, read as the reverse complement.
CCCTCCTGGAGACCACCCTCGCCCGGTTCGAGCAGGTCCTCGGCGACACCCACCCCCACACCTTGACCGGCCGGGCCAACCTCGCTTCCGCCTACCAGGCGGTGGGCGACCTGGGCCGCGCCGTCCCCCTGTTCGAGACCGTCCTCGTCCAGCACGAGCGGGTCCTCGGCACCAACCACCCCGACACCCTCGTCAACCTGGACAACCTCGCGGCCGCCTACCAGGCGGCGGGCCACCCCAACCGGGCCGTCCCCCTGCACGAGAACGCGCTCGCCCACTTCGAGCAGACCCTCGGCGACACCCACCCCGACACCCTGAAGTGCCGCGCCAACCTCGCGCACGCCTACCAGGCGGCGGGCGACCCGGACCGCGCCATCCCCCTGCACAGGACCGTCCTCGGCCAGTTCGAGCGGCTCCTCGGCGACACCCACCCCGACACCCTGAACAGTCGCGCCAACCTCGCGCTCGCCTACCACGCGGCGGGCGACCTGGAGCGCGCCGTCCCCCTGTACGAAACCACCCTCGTCCAGCGCGAGCGGCTCCTCGGCACCGACCACCCCGACACCCTCATCAGTCTGGGCAACCTGGCGGCCGCCTACCAGGCGGCGGGCGACCTCGACCGGGCCGTCCCCCTGCACGAGAACGTGCTCGCCCACTTCGAGCGGGCCCTCGGCGACTCCCACCCCCTCACCCTGAACTACCGGGAGAACCTCGCCGGCGCCTACCAGGCGGCGGGCGCCCCGGACCGCGGCGCCCCCCTGCACAGGACCGTCCTCAGCCAGCGCGAACAGGTCCTCGGCGACGACCACCCCGACACCCTGAAGAGCCGCAACAACGTCGCACTGACCTACCTGGCGGCAGGCGACCCGCACCGCGCCCTCGCCCTGTTCGAGACCGCCCTCGTCCAGTGCGAGCAGATCCTCGGCGACACCCACCCCACCACACTGGCCGTGCACGCCAACCTGGCCCTCGCACGCGACGCAACGCGTGACCCGGAGTGGTGACGCCGGAGCAGCGACGCCGGAGTGGTGACGCCGGAGCCCGCCTCGACGCCGCACGGCCGAGGCTCGGGGCACACACTTGCCCGACCTATCGATATTCGATAGATTCTCATCGACGATCGATGCAAGGACGGGTCATGGGAAAGCTGACAGTGCGCGCGTTGCGCGCCGTGCTCGTGGTGGTGCTCACCGGCACCGTGTTCGTACAGGCGCTGATGGCGTGGATGCTGATCAGCGGGAACGATCCGGAGGACGGCTCCCTCCCGCTGACCGCGCTGCGCGTGGTCACGATCCTGGGGATCGGGACGGCCCAGACCGCCCTGGTCTGCGTCTGGCGCCTGGTGACGATGGTGCGACGCGGCACCGTGTTCTCCCACGCCGCCTTCCGGTACGTGGACGGCATCATCGGCGCGATCGTCGCGGCCGCGCTCGTGTGGTTCACGGTCACGGCCCTGAACGCGCCCGGCCAGCACGACGACCCGGGGGTCACCCTGATCATGGGCGGGGTCGGCGTGGCCGTCCTGGGGGTCGCGCTCATCGTGCTCGTCCTGCGGATGCTGCTCAGCCAGGCCGTCGACCGGGACGTCGAGGCGACGCGGATGCGGGCCGAGCTCAACGAGGTGATCTGATGCCGATCACGGTCGACATCGACGTGATGCTGGCCAGGCGGAAGATGTCCGTGGGCGAACTCGCGGACCGCATAGGGATCACGCCCGCCAACCTGGCGGTGCTCAAGAACGGCCGTGCCAAAGCGGTTCGCTTCACCACGCTCGCCGCACTCTGCGAGGTCCTCGAGTGCCAGCCGGGCGACCTCCTGCGCTGGGAGGCCGCGGACCCCGCGGGCGAGTGATCCGGCCGCGCCGGCCCGCCGTCCGGCGCGCTCCCGGGCGCCGCCGCACTGTCACAGGACGGTCCCCGATCGGTGAACGGAAGCCCATCGCCGTTCCCAACTCCGTTTCGCAGCGGCATTCTTGGGCTGACGCCCGGACGTCACGACCCGTCCGGACGAAGGCCGAACGCCGGCCCGGGGCCCGTGCAGCGGGGAACGGGACCGTCCGGGCGCGACCGTAGGGGGACGGATGGGAGCGGTCACGGTCATCGGCGCCGCCACGGCACCGGACGAAGCCCGACCCGCGTGGATGGGGGCGGTGATCCGGGGCGGGCAGCACGTCGCCGACGCACTCGGCATCCCCGCCCACCTGACCACCATGGACCCGGACAACGCCTTCGGCGTGATCGCCGTGCCGGTCCTGCTGGCGCTCGTCCTCCTGGGCCTCCAGGCCGGGGCGATCGCCCGGGCCGTCACCTCCCGGGACTTCTGGGACGACACCGGCCGTCTGCTCGGCGTGGCACAGTTGCTGTTGCTCGTGCTGGCCCACGCGTTCGGGGCGGGAGGGCAGCACCGTTCGTTCGGCGCCGCCGTCGGGGACCTCCTCTCCGGGCAGCTGCCGGACCTGCTGCCGATGGCCGTCGCGACCCAGTGGTTGCTGCTCTCCGTGCTCTGGCTGGTGGTGGGCGCGTCCGCCGGAGTCGGCCGTTCGGATCTGACCGCCCCCTTCGACGCCGTCCGCGGCACGGCCCTGATCGCGGTCCTCGTCGTGGCGTTCACCGCCGCCTGGATGGCGCCGCCCAGCGGCGACGGACCCGCCGGCCGGCTGCCCTCGGCGGCCGCGGTCGTCGCCGTCCTCCTCCTGTTCGGCTACCTCGGCGCCGTCAGCCGCGGACACGAGCAGCGGCCGCACGTCGCACGCCGCCGCCGCGAGGCTCTGGACCACAGCTTCCGCAGGCGCGACGGGGCACCGGCGCACGGCCCGGAGCCCCGGCCCGAGGACGCGTTGATCGCCGCGCTGCTCGCCCGCTCGCAGAACCGGCCCGGGCCGTCGGGGGGCAGCATCTGGCGACCCGCTCCGGCCCTGGTCCTACGGCTGTGCCTGCTCTGGGCGGCGCTGCTCGGTGTGCCCGCCGCGGCCGTCACCTGGATCTTCAGCACCGGCCACTTCCCCCCGCCCGACCTCCGGGGCGTCCTGCGCGTCGAACTGGCCGTCCTGTCCGTCCTGGTGCTGATGATGGTGTTCTCCTTCCGGCGCAACCTCGACGGCCGGATCCGGGTGTCCCCGGCGGTCCCCCGGCTGATCGACCTCAGCCTGCTGCTCTCGGTCGGCTGGCTGGGCCTGTCCGGCTCCTGGAACTCCCCGGTGACCCTCGGTCCGCTGCCGGCCTGGCTGGTGGCCCTGGGCCCGCCCCTGGTGATCGCCGCGCTGGTGCTCCTCCTCGGCGTCCTCCCGCACCGGCGGGAGACCCCGCGGCTGCCCCTCGCCCTGACCGTGGCCGTGGTCGCGGGACCACTCGTCCTGCCGCTGCGGTCGGTCCTCGAACACCTGCTGGGCGGGATCGTGCACGTGCTCGGGTAGCACCCCGCGAACACCTCGACGCCGTCGCCGGCGAGCCCTACGGCCGACCACGCAGAACGCTCGACCGGGAAAGCCCCGGCCGAGCGCCCGCACCGACTGTTCGCAGCCTGATCACCACGACCACGCGTGGCGACGCCCCCGGAACGCGCCCCGAGGCGGCGGGGCCCCGCTACCGGGCTCACGACCGGCGGAAGGCGCTACTCGCCCGCGCCGGCGTCCTGGACGATCCGGAAGGTGATGAATTCTGCGGGACGGACGGGGGCGATGCCGACGTCGATGACCACCCGGCCGGCCTTCACCGTCTCGGCCGAGTTGTTGGTCCGGTCGCAGAGCACGTAGAACGCCTCCTGCGGCGTCCTGCCCATGAGCGCTCCCTGGCGCCACTGGTCGTTCAGGAACAAGGTGACCACCGAGTCGAGGCTCGCCCAGAGGCGCTCGTCGTTCGGCTCGAAGGCGGCCCATGTCGTGCTGGTCCGGATCGAGTCGGTGAGGTGGTTCACCAGCCGCCGGACGTTCACGTACTTCCAGTCACGGCCGGTGGACAGCGTACGGGCCCCCCACACCAGCAGCCCGCGTTCGGGGAAGACCCGCAGACAGTTCACCCCGACCGCGTTCAGCTCGCCGTTCTCGTCATCGGTCAGCGTCCTGTCGAGCGCGCTCGCCCCCCGGACGTTCTGGTTCGCCGGGGCCTTGAACACCCCGCGTTCGGCGTCGGTGCGGGCCCAGACCCCGGCGAGGTGACCGCAGGAGGGAACCGTGCGGGCCGTACCCTCCACACCCGGCACCTCGACCCAGGGGTAGTAGACGGTGGTGAACTGCGCCTCGGTGTCGTCCAGTCCGAACAGCGCCGGCGTCTTGACCGCGTCCGCGACCGAGGCCCCCTGCCCGGTGTGCAGCAGCGCCATCCGGTTGCCCGACCGCGCACAGTGCCCGGCGATCGCCTTCGCGATCGCCGGCGCCTCGCTCTCGGCCCGCCAGAGGTCGGGAGCCACCACGATGTTCACGTCCGCGACCGTCTCCAGGGCCGCCAGGCCGACGGCGCAGTCCGCCAGTGTGTCGCCCGCCGTGCCGACCACGTAGCAGTCGGTCCCACCGTTGGCGAAGAACCCGTGGACGGCCTCGGCGAGGTTCGTCCCGGCATCACCACCGCCCTCCGCACCGACCGAGTACAGCTGAACGAACTCCCGCCAGCCGCGCACACGCCTCGGCTCCGCCGCTCCGCTCTTGAGCGGTGCCACGAACGCCGCCGTGGACGTCCCTGTACCCACGATGATGCGAACCCCACTCTGCATTCCGACTCCTTGACCGCATGGGAAGACAGCAGAACGCGGGCGCCGATGCGACCCGCCGGGCGAGCTTAGGGATCGCTCTGACGCGGCGACAGAAATGGTCACCCGATCGGACGTTCTCTTCGTGCACCTCTGGACATCCCGAGCCCGGGCGACTATCCACCATTCGGAGTCGTAGAAGGTTTGATGCCGGAGGGTGAGAACCGGAGCGGGCAGGGGTTTCCGGGTACGCGTCGAATCAGCCAGAAAGCGCGCCCCCACGGCGCAGGTGCCGCGCCAGGTGCCGGGCGACGTGGGCGGCGTCGCGACCGACCCCCCGGAGGGAGGCGGAGGTGAGGCTCCGCTGCCACTCCAGCCCGACGTGGCCGAGCCCGGGGTGGACGCGGGAGATGCCGCCGCGATGGATCGGCAGCCCGTCGGGGTCGAGGGCTTCGAGCGGTTCCAGGTACGACACTTCCGGGCGGTATCCGGTGGCGAGCACGACGACGTCGGCGCTCTCCCGCTCGCCGCCCGGCCAGGTGAGCGTGGTGCCGTGCGCGGCGGTGAACATCGGTCGGCGCTCCGGGGCGCGGGCGGCCAGGGCCGCGCGGTACGTCCCGGTGTCGAAGACCGGGACGGCGGGCGGGTGCCGCAGCAAGCGGCCGAACGGGGCGGCGTGCAGCCCCGAAACGGTGAGCCAGAACTGGAAGTCCCGCCCGAGCGGGCGCTGGGGGGCGAACCGCACGGGCCCGCGCGAGGCCAGCACGGTCGGAGTGTGGCGGGCGAGTTCGGCCGCGATCTGCACGGCGGAGTTGCCGGCGCCGACCACCACCACGCGTCGACCGGCGAACGGCTCCGGCCGGCGGTAGTCGGCGGTGTGCAGGACGAGCCCGGTGTAGCCGTCGAGGCCGGCCAGGTGCGGGCGGTGCGGGCGCCCGAAACCTCCGCTCGCGGCCACCACCGCCCGCGCGCCGAGCGCCGCGCCGTCGGCGAGGAAGAGGGTGAACCCCTGGTCGTTCGACACCACTCGCTCGACCCGGGCACCCAGTCTGATGTCGGCGTCCAGGCGTTGGGCACAGCGCTCCAGGTAGGCGACGACCTCGTCGCGATGCGGATAGCGATCGCCGTCGCCGCCGAAGGGAAGGCCCGGCAGGGCGGAGTAGCGCGCGGGCGAGAACAGGGTGAGGCTGTCGTAGTAGTGCGGCCACGACCCCACGGCCCGATCGGATGCCTCCAGGACCACCGGCGTGAGCCCCTGTGCGCGCAGTGCCTGCGCGGAAGCCAGGCCCGACTGCCCGCCGCCGATCACGGCAACGTCGACGATCTCCACTCCCCACCCCCGATGTGATGCACGCCCACGGTGATCGACACTCATCACAGCAGGTGCGCGCGGGCGGCACAACAGACCGTGGACGGATGTCGGACCGAGGAGGGTCGGGCCCGGCCCGCGCACGTCGTCCGGCCGCGGGATCACGACCCCGTCGCGGCCGATCCGGTCACCACCGCCCGACCGGGCAGGGCGCGGTCGGCCGCGGCCTGGACGGCGTCGAGGTCCTCGGCGATCTCCGCACCGGCGACGGCGTCCGGCAGTTCGTCCTCCATGTACCGCAGGGGGCGGTGGTTGAGGCCCAGGACGGCCCAGAGGATCAGCAGCACCCCGCAGGTGACGAGGAGGAGGCCGGTCCCCCGGCCGGGTCCGACACCGACCACCCGTCCCACGGTGCCGGCCAGCGCCCCGCCCGGGTTCAGCAGGCCGGCGAAGGTCTCGGCGAGCGGTGGGGCGGTGAGGAAGGCCAGCGGGGTCATGGCGACGGCGAGCATCTGGTTGGTGGCGAGCACCCGGCCCTGGAGGTCCGGGCCGACCTTGAGCTGGATGATGGCCAGCCAGTGCGCGTTCAGGATGCTCATCGACGCCCACCAGAGGAGTGCGCCCACGGCCGCCAGGGGCACCGACGGGCGCAGGCCGACCAGGACGGCGCCCAGGCCCACACCGCTCACGAACCCCACCATGCCGGTCGCCCGCCGCGCGGTGCCTCCCCAGAGGGCCACGATCAGGCTGCCCGCCACCGCACCCGCACCACCGACCGCGGTGACCACGCCCACCGCCGTGGTACCGCTGTAGGAGAGCACGCTCGGGACGGTCAGCGTCGCCGCGAGCGTGCCCAGGTAGTTCTCCACCATGAAGAACACGATCATGACCATCAGCGGACGGCGCCGGACCAGGAACCGCCAGCCGCCGACGACGGTCCGGGCGAAGGACTCCTCCCGCCGGCGGAAGAGCCGGTCGGGGAAACGCACCCACAGCAGCGCGGCCAGGCCGACGAGGAACGACGCGACGTCCACGGCCACCACCCAGGGCAGGCCGACCAGCCCGATCAGCGCACTGCCGGCCAGCGGGGCGATCAGCGTCCCCAGGCCGGCACCGAGGTTGGCCAGCCCGTTGGCCTGCACCAGGTACGGCTTGGGGACGAGTTGGGCGACGGCCGCCAGGTAGGCCGGTCGCCGGAACGCGGTCACCGCCGACATCAGGCCCACGATCAGACCGACCTGCCAGAGCGCCGGTCCGCCGTTCCCCAGGGCGGCCACCAGGGACACCGTGGCGGCCGCGGAGACGGCATCACAGGCGAGCATCACCCGGCGGCGGTCGACCCGGTCCGCCACCGCGCCGCCCAGCGGCGCCGCGACGATCGCCGGGAGCATCGCGAGCATGCTGATCAGCGCGTAGTCGAGGACCTCCCCGCTGCGCCGGTAGGCCCAGACACCGAGGGCGAACGAGGTCAGCGCACTGCCGATCAGGGAGACGGTCTGGCCCGTCGCGAGGACGTAGAACGCCCTGAGGTCGCGCCGCGCGCCCCGGCCGACGACCGTGACGTCGGCGAGCGGCTCCGGCAGCCGGCCGTCGGCCCAGGCACCCAGCCGCTCGCCCACCAGCGCGGCGAGGCGGTCGGCCTGGTGCTTGAGGAAGTAGTGGCCCGCCCGGGGGACGGTGGCCAGCTCCACCCGGTCGGCGAAGGCACCCCACTCCGCGAACCGCTCCTCGTAGAGCTCCGTGGACCGGTCGCGTTCGCCGATCACGCAGAGCACCGGGGCCCGCAGCCGGCGCGCGTCCGGTCTGGTCAGTTCACGGGTGAACCAGCCCTGGGCCTGGTCCACGTCGTGCCGCAGGGCGCGCAGCACGGTCCGCTGCGCGGCCTCGGCCGCTTCCGCCGCTTCCGCCGTGTCCCCGTTGGCCCCGTCGACCTCGTCGTCCAGGCCGCCGAGGGTGCGGAGGAAGTCGCGGTAGGCCCGGTCCGACGTCCAGCGGGTGGCCGGGAACCTGTCGCGCAGCCAGGTCGACAGGCGCCCCGGCAGCCGCGCGCCGGGGAAGCTCCCGCCGACCAGCAGGCCCGTCACCGGGACGCCCTCGGCCTCCAGGCGCAGCGCCAGTTCGGTGGCCGCGGCCGAGCCGACGCAGTGGCCGTACACCGCCACCGGACCGACCCGGCCACCCGTTCCCGTCCCTGCCTTCTGGTCGGCCGGTTCGGCCAGTTCGGCGACGACGCGGTCGATCAGTACGGTCAGCGGGAGCAGGGGCTCGTCCGGCCGGGCCGGATCGTGTCCCGGCAGTTCCACGGCCAGCACGGCCGCACCGGGGACCGCCGCGGCGAGTTCCGTGGCGAGCGGGCCGTAGGAGGCCGCCGAGCCGCCGCCGTAGGGGAGGCAGACCACGGTGACGGTGGGGGTACGGCCGGGCGGCGGACCCACCAGACGGTGCAGCAGGCGGCGCTCGCCCTCGGGCCCGCCCGCCTCGGCCGCGTCGAGGAACTCGGCCAGCTCGCGGACGGTCGGCCGGGTGAACAGGTCGATCGCCCGGAGCGTCGGGTCGATCGCCCGGACGGCGCGCACCGCCCGGAACGAGTCGCCGCCCAGGGCGAAGAAGTCGTCGTCGATGCCGAGGCCGTCGGCCGCGCCCGGTTCGAGGACCTGGGCCCAGGCGCGGGCGACGCGCAGCTCGGTCGGGGTGCTCGGGGCGATCCGCCCGGTGCTCGGCGTCGGCTCGGGTGCGGGCAGGGCCGACCTGTCCACCTTGCCGTTGGGGTTGAGCGGCAGCGCGGCGAGCACGACCACCGCCGAGGGCACCATGTGGTCGGGCAGCCGCCGGCGCAGGGCCGTCCGCACGCGGACGACGTCCACGGCGGCCCCCGGCACCGCGGGGGTCACCCAGGCGACGAGCCGTCCGGCGTGCGCCTCGCCGACCGGCAGCACCACGGCCTCGGCGAGCTCGGGCAGGTCGCGCAGCGCGGTGGCCACCTCGCCCGGCTCCACCCGGAAGCCGCGGATCTTGACCTGGTCGTCGATCCGGCCGAGGAACTCGAACAGGCCGGCCGCGGTCAGCCGGACCCGGTCCCCGGATCGGTAGCACCGCGCGGTGCCGGTCACCGGATCGGGGACGAAGCGCTCCTCGGTCAGGTCGGGTCTGCCGAAGTAGCCGCGGGCCACGCTCGGCCCGCCGATCCACAGCTCGCCGGGCACTCCGGCGGGCAGCGGACGGCCGTCGCGGTCGACGACCCAGCAGTCCACGTCGGCCAGCGGCCGACCGATCGGGACCGTGCCCGAACGGCGGGCCGGCGGAGTCTCCTCGACGGCGCAGCCGAGCACGGACACCGTGGTCTCGGTCGGACCGTAGTGCACCTGCACGGCCAGCTCGGGCCGCGCGGTCCGGATCCTGGCCACCAGGTCCCAGGAGCAGGCCTCGCCCGCGAGGACGAGCAGCGTGCGGGGCAGCACGCGGCCGAGGTCCCCGTGGGCGGCGAGGAGTTCCAGGTGGCTCGGCACCATCTTGACCGTGTCGACGGGGTGCGCCTCCAGGTACCTCCCGTACGCCTCGGGGTCGGTGGCCACCTCGCGGTCCACCAGGTGCACCGTGCCGCCGGTGGTCAGCGCGCCGAACACGTTGGTCAGGCCGAGGTCCGCCGCGTGGGTCGACACCAGGGCGAACGAGCCCCCCGCGACACCGGGGCCGGAGCCGGGGCCGGTCAGCCGCTCCGTCACCGCGTGCAGGTAGTGCACGATCTGCCGGTGCTCGACGGTGACGCCCTTGGGGCGGCCGGTCGAGCCCGAGGTGAAGATCAGGTAGGCCGGTGCGGCCGGGTCGACGGCCACGTCCGGTGCCCCGGCGGGCTGGTCGGACGGCAGGTCCGGAGCGGACCGCTCGTCGAGGATCAGCAGCTGCGGACGGGCGGCCGCCGGGTCCGGACCGGAACCCGGGAGGTGCTCGGCGAACTCCCGCTCGGCGAACTCCCGCTCCGCGAGGACGACTCGCGCGCCCGCCGTCGCCAGGATGTCGCCCAGCCGGTCGTCCGGGTACGCCGGGTCGAGCGGCAGGTAGATCGCGCCGGCCTTGAGGGTGGCGAGCAGGGCGACCACCAGCGGCGTCCGGCGGTCGGCCAGGACGGCGACCGGCTCCTGCGGTCCGACCCCGGCCGCGAGCAGCCGGTGCGCGAGCCGGTTCGCCCGCCGGTCCAGCTGCCCGTAGGTCAGTTCGCCGTCGGGGCCCACGACGGCCGTCGCCCGGGGCCGTTCGGCCGCCCACCGCTCGACCTGGGCGTGCAGCGGCCGGGTGAGGTCGAACTGTCGGCGCGGCCCGGACAGCAGGGGTCCGTCCACCGGTTCCAGCGCCACCTCGCGCACGGGGCGGTCGAGATCGGACAGCACGCCGTCCAGCAGGGCCGCGTACCACGCGGTGATCCGCTGCGCGGTGTGCTGCTCGAAGAGGTCGGTGCGGTAGATCAGCGACCCCTCGTACGTCTCGCCCGCGCCGCTCGGAGCGGTGGCCGTGAACGCCAGGTTCAGGTCGAACTTGGCCGTGGTCGCCGGCGGTGCGAAGACCCTCGCGGCCAGGCCCGGGAAGCGCGGCGCCACCGCCGGGGTGTCGATCACGTTGAGGAGCACCTGGAAGATCGGCGTGGTGGAGAGGTCGCGGGCCGGGCGCAGCCGATCCACGACCCGCTCGAACGGGACCTCGGTGCGGGCGAAGGCCTCCAGCGCCACGTCGCGCACCCGGGTCAGCAGTTCCCGGCCGCTCGGCCCGCCCGACAGGTCGGTCCGCATGGTCAGTGTGTTGATGAAGAAGCCGATCGTGCGCTCGGTGTCGGGGTGCCGTCGCCCCGCCTCCGGCACGCCGACCGGCACGTCGTCGACGCCGGACAGCCGGGCCAGCAGCTCCTGCCAGACCGCGAGCAGCACCATGAACGGCGTGCAGCCGGTCTCGGCGGCCCGCCCGCGCACCTTGGCGGTCAACGCGGCCGGCAGGGTCACCGGCAGTTCCGCGCCGGTCCGGTCCGCGACCGGCGGGCGGGGCAGGTCGGTGGGCAGGCCCAGGACCGGCTCCAGACCGGACAGCGTACGGACCCACCAGGCCAGGTCGGTCTCCGCGCGGTCCCCGTCCGCCGGCCGCCGGGAGAGCCAGTGCGCGTAGTCCGCGTACTGGACCGGTGGCGGTGCGGGAGGCTCGGCCAGGCCGAGCCGTGCGGAGTAGAGCGCCGCCAGTTCCGCCACCGCCACCGTTCTCGACCAGGCGTCGAAGGCGATGTGGTGGACCGTCAGCGCCAGGACGTGCTCGTCGGCGCCGAGCCGGAACAGCGTCGCCCGCAGGGGCGGTTCGGCCGCCAGGTCGAACGGCCGGTGCTGGTCGGCCGACAGGCGGTGGTCCAGCGACTCCCGCTCGCCCGGGCCGGTCAGGTCGACCTCGGCCAGCGGCACCGCGTCCGCCGGGCCCGCCACGGCCACGGGCTCGCCGTCGTGCTCGACGATCAGGCTCCGCAGCACCTCGTGCCGCTCGGCGAGGTCCCGCACCGCCCCCAGCAGGGCGGCCCGGTCCAGTGGCCCGTCCAGCCGCAGGGCGACCGGGATGTGGTAGGCGGTGCTCCCCGGATCCAGCTGGGTGAGGAACCACAGCCGTGCCTGTGCGGCCGACAGCGGGGCCGGAGCGTCCCCGTCCGGTCGGGCCGGTATCGCCGGGGTGCTGCGGGCCGCGGTGCGGCGGGCCGAGGCCAGCCGGGCCCGCAGCGCGTCGGCGAGCTGGGGATCCCGCCGCTCGGCGGACACCTCGGTCATGCGGCACCGCCGGTGGTCTCGGGAGCCGGGACGGCGAGTGCGGCCCGGTCGGCTTCGGTCGGGTCGGCTTCGGTCGGGTCGGCCGGTGCGGAGGGGGTGGCCAGGTCGGCGGGGTCGGCGGGGTCGGCGGGGTCGGCCGGGTCGGCCGGGTCGGCGAGGTCGGCGAGGTCCGCCAGCAGTAGCGCCTCCAGCCCGGCGGCGAAGTCGGCGAGGACCGGGTGCTCGAACAGCAGGCGCACCGGGACCGCGAGGTCCAGCGCCGTCATCAGTCGTCCCGTCACCCGGGTGGCCGCCAGCGAATGCCCGCCGAGTGCGAAGAAGTCGTCGTGGGCGCCGACGTCGGTGACGCCCAGCACGGTCTCCCACACCTCGGCCGCCAGCAGCTCGGCATCGGTGCGCGGGGCGATCCGCTCGCGTACGGGTTCGCGACCGGGCGCCGGGAGGGCGCCCCGGTTCACCTTGCCCGAGGCCGTCCGGGGCAGGGCGTCGAGCACGACCCACCGGCGCGGCACCATGTGGTCCGGGAGGCGGCTGCGCAGGCGCTCCTCCACGGCGGGCGTGGCGAGGGCGCCCGCGGAGCGCTCCTCGACGGCGAGGTAGCCGACCAGATGGGCGTCCGGCCCGTCGCCGAGGACCACGACGGCCGCGTCCGCGACCGCCGGTTCCGCACGCAGGACGGTCTCGATCTCGCCGAGCTCGATCCGGTGGCCGCGCAGCTTCACCTGCTGGTCGCGGCGGCCCCGGAAGTCGAGGGTGTTGTCCGGCCGCCAGCGGGCGAGGTCACCGGTCCGGTAGAGCCGTCCACCCGGTGCGAACGGATCCGCGGTGAACGCCGCCGCGGTCGCCTCGGGCCGGTTCCGGTAGCCGCGGGCGACGCCCGCACCGCCGATCCACAGTTCGCCGGTCACTCCCGCCGGGACCAACCGGCCCATGGCGTCCAGCACATAGGCCGTCTCCCCCGCCAACGGGCGGCCGATCGGTACCGTCTCGCCGACGGGAGCCGTCACCCGCGCCACGGTCGAGTAGACCGTGCTCTCGGTGGGCCCGTAGGCGTTCCACAACTCACCCGTCCGTGGGACGAGTTCGCTCGCCAAACCGGAATCCATCGACTCGCCGATGCTCACCACGCGCACCCCCGGTGCGGACCACGTGGCGGCGACCAGCATCCGCAGCGTGGTCGGCGTGGCGGTCATCAGGGTCACCCCGGCCCGGTCGGCGAACCGCGCGACGGCGTGCCCGTCCACCGCGGCCTCGCGGTCCAGCACCGCCAGCCGGAGCCCGCAGCTCAGAGCGACCCAGACCTCGAACCCGAACACGTCGAAGGCCGGTGACGTGAGGCTCAGCATCACATCGTCGGGCCGGACGCCCGGCGTGATCCGCATCGCGGCCACGAAGGCCGCCAGGTTCGCGTGGGTGACCTCGACGCCCTTGGGCACACCGGTCGACCCGGAGGTGTAGAGCACGTAGGCGAGGTCCTCCGGCCCGGTCTCGGGCAGCTCGGTGGGTCCGGGGTCGGTCGGGCTGCTCAGATCGAGGACAACGGCGCCGGCCGTCGCGCCCAGCGCGGCGGCGAGCGCGACGGTCTCCCCGGCGGCGAGGACCACGGTCGCCCCGGAGTCGACGAGTTGGGAGCGCAGCCGGTCGGCGGGCTGGTCCGGTTCCAGGGGAACGTAGGCCGCTCCGGCCCGCAGGACACCGAGCAGGGCCGCGGGCAGGTACCGGTCCCGGGGAAGGCAGACCCCGACGGTGCAGGCCGCCGTGGGCGCGTACGCTCCCGTCGCGAGCAGGGCCGCTGCCACCCGCCGGGACCGTTCGGCCAGTTCCGCGTAGCTGAGTTCGCCGACCGCGTCGCAGGTGGCCACCGCGGTCGGCCGCCGGGCGGCCTGTTCGAGCACGGCCGCCACCACGGTCCGCGGACCGCCGGCCGGAAGCGGGACCCCGGTGCCGGCGGCGAGCAGGGCGGCCCGCTCCTCCGCGCTCACCAAGGCGAGGGCCGACAGCGGACGGTCCGGGTCGGCCGCCGCGGCGCGCAGGACGCGGAGCAGCCGGTCGGCGAACGCCTCGGCGTCGGCCGGGCCGAACCGGTCCACGTCGTAGGCGAGTTGGAGCTCGGGACCGCGCACCGTCTCGTTGACGAAGACGGTCAGCGCCGCCTGCGTCCCAGCCCCGGTCGCCTCACCGAGCAGTTCCGCGCGAACACCGTGCCGCTCCACCGCCACCGGGAGGCCGGCCGGCTGGAGCGAGAGCACGACCGGGGTGCCCAACGTGCCCCGGGGGTGTTCGACGCCGGCCGCGTCGAAGGCGTCCTGCACGGTGAACCCCGGTCGGTCCAGGACGCGGGCGGTCGTGGCGGCGGCACGGCCGACGGCGCTGCGGAAGGACTCCTCTTCCGCCAGCCTCAGCCTGATCGGCCGGATGTCGACCAGTGGCCCGACGACCGACTCCAGCTCGGGGTGCGCCCGGTGCGCCACGGCCGCGCCCAGGAGGACGTCGGACCGTCCGGTGAGACCGGCGACCAGCACACCGAGCGCGGTCAGGAAGGTCGAGAACGGAGTGGACCCGCAGTCGGTCGCGAGATCGCGCAGCAGGGCGGCCGTCGCGGCGTCGAGGGGACGGACGAGCCGTTCGCCGACCGGTCGACCGGGACCAGCCGGTGGGGCGGGAACAGCCGGCACGGTGGAGAAGAGCTCCTGCGGCGGGACGGCGTCCGCCAGCTCCCGGGCCCAGAAGGCCCGCAACTCCGCCACCCGGTCGGGCCCGGCGGCCAGGGCGCGCTCGTGCAGCGCGACGTCGCCGACCTGGACGGGCGGCGGCGCGAGGTCCGCGCCCTCACCGGACCGGGGGTCCGTCCCGCCACCCAGGCCGTCGACGAGCTCCGACATCAGGAGACCGATCGACCAACCGTCGAACGCCACGTGGTCGGTCACGACCACCAGTTCGGCGTCGTCCTCGCCGTGTCGGAGCAGCGTGGCCCTGAGCAGCGGGGTCTCGGCGGCGAGGTCGAACACGTGGCTCGCGGCCGCGCGCGTCAGCTCGGTCGCCCGGCTCACCCGCTCCGCCTCGGGCACTCCCCGGAGATCGTGCTCCTCGAAGGGCACCGGGGCCGGCGGACGGACCGAGGCGACCGGTTCGCCGTCGACCGCCTGCCCGGAGCCGCCCGCCCGACCGGAGTCCTCCACCACGACACCGGGCACCCCGACACCGGCCAGCACGACGCTGCGCAACACCTCGTGCCGCTCGACCACCGCGTCCAATGCGGCCCGCAGCCGCGCCGTGCTCGGCAGTCCGCGCAGCCGCAGCCGGAAGGCGATGGTGGTGGCGGTGTCGCCGGAACCGATCTGCCGCAGCAGCCACATCCCCTGCTGCGCGGACGTCAGCGGGTAGCTGTCCCGTCCGGCATGACGGACCAGCGCGGGCTCCGGCGCGGTGCCCGGCCGGCCGGCCGACCCGGCCCGCAGCAGCGAGGCGAGTCCGGCGACGGTGGGCGCGGCGAGGAAGTCCGCCAGGGGCACGGCCGTCCCGAACTCGCGGCCCAGGACGGCGCAGACGCGGGCGGCCGCCAGCGAATGCCCGCCGAGCGCCCCGAAGTCGTCGTGGATGCCGACCTCCGCCAGACCGAGGACACCGGCGACGACCTCCGCGATCCGCTGCTCGGTGTCGGTGCGCGGGGCGGCGTACGCGGTGTCGACCGCGCGGCCGAACTCCACCGCGGCCAGCGCGGTGCGGTCGGCCTTGCCGGTCGGTCCGAGGGGCAGCCGGTCGAGGACGGCGATCCGGGAGGGGACCAGGTGCTCCGGCAGCCTGTCCCGCAGCCACGCGCGCAGCCGCGCCCCGGTGAGCGTCCGGTCGGCCGACTCCGCGTGGGCCACCAGCAGGCGGGTGCCGTCCTGGTCGGCCGGCGCGAGGACGACCGCGTGCCGGACGGCCGGATGCGCCGCGAGCGAGGCTTCGACCTCGCCCAGCTCGATCCGGAAGCCGCGGACCTTCACCTGGTCGTCGCTCCGGCCGGCGAAGTGGTGCAGCCCGTCGACCCGTCGCACCAGGTCGCCGGTCCGGTAGTGCCGGACCCCGGCGGCGTCCGTGACGAACCGTTCCGCCGTAAGCTCCGGCCTGCCCAGGTAGCCCCGGCCGACCAGCGGACCCGACACCCAGAGTTCCCCGGTCTCGCCGTCGCCCAGCGGGTTCCCGGCACGGTCGCGCACCGAGAGCCCGCTCTCCGCGTAGGGCCGTCCGATCGGCGGCTCCGCCCGGTCGGCCGCGGACACCTCGTGCGTCACGCAGCTCACGGTGCACTCGGTCGGGCCGTAGCTCTGGACGACCCGCCGCACTCCGGGGTTGGCGTAGATCCGGTCCGCCAGGGCCCGGGTGAGCGGTTCGCCGCCCGCGCGGACGGTGCGCACGCCCGGCGGCAGCGGCTCGCGTACCAGCGCGGCCAGCACGGACGGCGTCCCGTAGACCATGGTGACCCGGTCCCGCGCGGGGAGCGAGGCCAGCGCGAGCAGGTTCTCGGCCAGGATCACCGTCCCGCCGCGGAGCAGCGGGAGGAACAGCTGGGTCACCGACGGGTCGAAGCAGACCGACGTCGCGGCCAGCATGCCGCCGAGTTCGTCGGCCGAGTAGACGGTCGACTCCCAGCGCAGCAGGGCCGTGACGTTGCGGTGCTCGACCACCACGCCCTTGGGCCGGCCGGTGGAGCCCGAGGTGTACATCACGTACGCGGCGTCCGTCGGCTCGCCGACGATGTGGGGGTCACTACCGTCGCCGGTACCCCGGCCCACCGTGTCGACGAGCAGCAGGTCGACGCCGGTGGCCCCGAGGACGTCGCCGCGGCGGCGGAGGACGGCCTCGGAGGAGACCAGGTGGGAGATCCCGGCGTCCCGGGCGATGAACTCCGAGCGGTCCGCCGGGTAGGCCGGATCGAGCGGCACATAGGCCGCACCGGACTTCCAGACCCCCAGCAGCGCGGGGAGCAGCCACGCGTCGCGGTCCAGGCAGACGCCCACCAGCGAACCCCGCCCGACCCCCCGGCCGCGTAACGCGCGGGCCACGGCGCCTGCCCGGCGGTCGAGTTCCGCGTACGTCGTCCGGACCGACCCCGCCACCACGGCGATGTCGTCCGGCGCCCGTCTCGCCCTCTCCTCGAACGCCCGGTGAACCTGGCCGATCCTGAACGTGCTCGCCGACGTCATTGTCGGTCCCCCCTCGTGAACCTGCCGCGACACCGGAGCCAGGTGCTTCCGGTGTTCCGGTGCAAAAGGCTTCTGAGCGCTGGTCAGCCGTTCCCGTCGCCGGTGCGTGCGGGCGGGCACCCCGAGCAGGTCGGCCCGAAGGCGTTCGGGGTGGGCTCCCAGCGGCGCGCTCACCGTACTTCGCCGTCTCCGGTGGGGTCCAGGGCTGTGATCGTCGGAACTCGGAACAAGATCTTGAGCGACGGTTTCCGGCCGCCGACCGATCGCCGTCGGTTCGACCCGGCGGCTCGTCCGGGCGAACAGCGGTGCGCCCACCCGGCGTTCGGGCTCGCGCACGGTCTGGCTGACCCGCGCGGTCGACACGTGCACTCGACTTGCGCCCCGCGGCCGAGCCTTGCGGTGAAGGGTGGGCATGACAGAGGATCGGGCCGACCCGCCATGATCGACTTCTGCTCGGCCACGGCGGCCGACCGCATCTCTTCACACGGGGGCACCGATGACCACGCACGCAGACCGCCGGCACGACGACGGCACCGAGGAGACCGGGCGCCGGCCCGGCCGCCGGGCGCTGCTCGCCGGCATGACCGGGGCGGGGGCGCTCGCGGGCAGCATCGCCCTCGGCACCCACAGCGCCTCGGCGGCGCCCGCGGCGGTCACCGCCGGCCCGGCCGACTACGTGGTCGACGTCATCGCCAAGGGCGCCGACGCGACCGGCCGCACGCCCAGCGACGACGCGTTCCGCAAGGCCGCCCTGGAGCTGCTCGGCGGCGCCCCCAAGACCGGCTACTCGCCCAAGAAGGTCCTGCTCGTCCCGCCGGGCACCTACCTGCTGACCCAGCCCGACACGCTGCTGCCGATCACCCACGGCACCGACAACCCGGGCGTGATCGACGGCATCTCCATCAGCGGGTACGGCAAGCGGCTCTCCCGCATCGTCTACGCGCCGACCACCCCGAACACCGTCCTCTGGACCAACGACGGCCGCTACAAGAACATCCGCCTCAGCGGCCTGACCTTCGAGAGCCGCGACGCCACCGCCACCTTCAACCTCGCGATCTCCGGCGTCGGCAAGGGCGTCCAGGACACCTGGTACACCGACGTCGAGTGGCACGGCACCTGGAAGTCCGGCATCGTCCTGGACGGACCGGCCGGGACCTCCAACCTCAACAGCGAGATGGGCTGGGACCACTGTCAGATCAGCGGCTCCTACGCCGACGCGTTCCTGGTGATGGGCGGCAAGCCGACCGAGAACCAGCAGGACCAGTTCCTCAACTACTGGTTCCGGGACTGCAAGGTCGAGTTCCAGTCCGGCGTCTTCGTGCGCAACGAGCGCGGCGGGTCGATGAACTTCATCGGCGGCTCGTACATCCTCGTGGACGAGAACTCGACCGGCACCTTCTTCAAGCTCAACGCCAACAACCCGCGCAACGACTCGGTGATGCGGCTGTACGCGCAGGGCATCCGCTTCGAGGTCCGCGGCAAGGACCACAAGGTGATCGACTCGGCCTGGTACAAGGGCACCATCACTTTCGTCTCCTGCGACGACACCGCGAACTCCTTCAAGTCCTTCGCCGCCGAGGCCACCCCGCACGTCTACCGCTTCAACGCGGTCAACCCCTCGCGCGGGCCGATGATCCGCTACCAGGACTGCGCCCTGCTCGGCTCCCACCACATCACGACGGCCACCGCCACCACGGCCGGCAAGGTGCTCTACGACGGCTGCCGCTTCGCCGACATGACCACCGCCGCCACCGCCCTGCGCTGGACCGGACCCACCCCCTGGTACGAGTTCCGCGACTGCCTCGGCGAGGGAGTCCGCCTCCCCGACGTCAAGGCCCCGTAACCGCCCGCCGCACCGCCGCAGCACACGCCGCTGCGCCGCTGCGGCGGTGCGGCGGTGCGGCGGTGCGGCGCCGAACGAGATCCCAGGGATGCCCGAACCGGTCTCCGTCGAACGAACGAAGGGTGCGGACATGGCCACAGCAAGAAGCGCACGCATCGCGGACCAGCTGGACCGGCACTGGCACAACAACCTGCGGCCGCGACTGCACGGCCTCACCGACGAGGAGTACTTCTGGGAGCCGGTCCGCGGCTGCTGGAGCATCCGCCCGCGCGGCACCTCGGCCGCACCGATGTCCACAGGTGCCGGGGCCTGGACGATGGACTTCGCGTCCCCCGACCCGGTACCGGCGCCGGTGACCACGATCGCCTGGCGGCTGGCGCACGTCATCGTCTCCTGCCTGGGCTACCGGGTCGGCTGGCACTTCGGCGGCCAGGACGTCGACTCCGCGACGTTCGCCTACGCCGGGACCGCCGACGAGGCGCTGCGACAGCTCGACGACGTGTACGGGCTCTGGAACGCCGGGGTCCGCAAGCTCTCGGACACCGACCTGGAGAATCCGCCCGCGGTGGGTCCCGAGCGGTTCCCCATGGAGGGCATCGTCCTGCACGTCAACAAGGAACTGATCCACCACGGCGCCGAGATCGCCCTGCTGCGCGACCTCCACCGCTGGCAGGACGGAGCCGGACAGCCCCGCACCTGACGTCGCGGCCACGTCTGCGGGGCGGCCCCGGAAGGCGGGGACCGCCGATCATTGGTGCAATGGGTGGTAGTGCACTTCAGGGCGGGGACCGACGATCACCTGCCAGGTCAGGAGCCGCACCATGACCTGCTCCTCCCCCACACCGGTCATGTTCATCCACGGACTGTGGCTGCATTCCACGAGCTGGCAGCCCTGGGCGGACATGTTCGCCCAAGCCGGATACGACCCCCTGACCCCGGAGTGGCCCGGTGTCCCGACCACGGTCGCCGAGGCCCGCGCGAACCCGGAGAGCCAGGCCGGCACCGGGCTCGCGGAGATCTCCCAGCACCATGCCCGGATCATCCGCGAGCTGGGCACCAAACCGGTCCTGGTCGGCCACTCGGTCGGCGGCTTCATCGCCCAGCACCTCCTCGGCCAGGGCCTGGGGGCGGGAGCCGTCGCGATCTGCCCCGGCCAGATCCGCGGGGTCAAAGCGGTCGGTCCGGCCCAGGCCAAGTCGACGTTCGCGTTCCTCAGCCACCCTGGCAACACCAAGCGCTCCGTCTCGCTGGACGCCGACCAGTTCCGCTACGCGTTCGCGAACGCCGTCACCCCCGAGGAGTCCGACGAGCTCTTCGAGCGGTGGACCATTCCCAGTCCCGCCCGGCCGCTGTTCCAGCTGGCGCTGGCGAACTTCGCCCGGAGCTCGCCCGCCCGGGTCAACACCCACAACGGCAACCGGGGGCCGCTGCTGCTCCTGTCGGGCAAACTCGACCACACCGTGCCGGACGTCCTGACGCGTTCCACCTTCAAGCAGTACCGCAAGTCCGGCGCCGCGACGGAGTACCGGCGCTTCGACGACCGCGGACACTCCCTGATCGTCGACAGCGGTTGGCCCGGCGTCGCGGACACCGCCCTGGCCTGGCTCAGGGAGAAGCAGCTCACCTGACCGCCCGGGCCGCTTCGCGGCCGCCGGTCGGTTGGGGAGGGCCGGCGAACGGGTAGGCGCGGGCCATGGCGGCGAGGACGGCGGAGCACCACATCACGGCACCGGCCCTGCGGGTCGACTGGCTCCGCCTCGCGTTCGTCCACTGGCCCTGTCCTCCGGAGGCCGTGCAGCGGCTGTTGCCCCCGGGCCTGACCGCCGACCGGTGGGCGGGGCGGGCGTGGGTGTCGCTGACCCCGTTCACCATGTCCCGCGTCCGGCTGGCCGGTGCGGTTCCCGCCCCGGGGGTGACCCCGGTCGGGCGAGCGGACATCGAGCAGGACCTGACCGACGCGCATGTTGAAAAACACCATGACGTACGCCCAACGCCCACCCATCGAGGAACACCCCCGACCTCGCCGAGCTCCGCGACCGCCACGACCGCGTCGTCGTGAGCCCGCGCGGCCAGACGGTCGAAGCCCTCGCCCTGCTCACCGGCCTCTACCTCGCCGCCTCCCCCTGGATCTGCGGGTTCAACGGCTACACCACCCTCGCCGTCAGCAACCTGCTCACCGGCATCGCCTACATGCTGCTGCTCGGCGGCCTCGGCACCTCCTACGAACGCACCCACTCCATGGCCTGGGCCGCCGCCGCCATCGGCCTGTGGACCATGATCGCCCCCTGGGTGGTCGCCGGCGATGCCGCCCACACCCGCTCCATCACCAGCAACCTCGTCACCGGCGCCGTCGCCCTCCTCCTCGCCTGCGCCGCCGCCACCGGCGCCCGCAACAGGCCCCACCGCACCCCGCACACCGGTTCCGCACGCCGAGGACCTCGCCGCACGCCGAACGACGCCCTCTGATCCCCCCCCGCCCGCGGCGATGCCCGCGGGCGGGTTCGACATGCGGATGGCACGGCGCCGTCCGGGGCGGCCGCAGGTCACGGCGTCGGGGCCGCGTCCGGGGGCCGCAGGAGACCGTGCAGCAGGCGGAGGGCCGCCAGGACGGTGAGGTCCTGGATCTCCTCACGGGACGCGTGGTGCTGCGGCGGCGCGGCTGTGACGGTGGTGTCGGGCGTGGCGGCGGCGATGTAGACGGTGCCGACCGGTCGGCCGTCCTGCGGAGCCGGGCCGGCGACGCCGGTGGTGGCGAGAGCGTAGGTGGCGCCGGTGGCGGCGCGGACGCCCTCGGCCATCTGGGCGACGACGTCGGGGTGCACGGCTCCGTGCTCGGCGAGGAGTGCGCCGTCGACGTCCAGCAGGTCTGCCTTGAGCCCGGTGTCGTAGGCCACGATCGCGCCGAGGAACGTCTGTCCGGCGCCGGGCGCGTCCGCGAGCACGACGGCCAGCCGCCCTGCGGTGAGCGATTCCGCCACGGCGACGGTGTGCCCGGCGGCTGCCAGGGCTGCCGTGATCTGCCGGGCCAGGACCCCGACGGAGTCCGGTCCCGAGTGCCCGGGGGCACCCGGCGACCGCCGGCCGGACGGGTCGGCGGGCGCTTCTGGATCGGGCCGGCGCCGCATCGCGGTCAGCGGGACGGTCGGGCCTCGGCGGCGAGACGCACGGTGTCGAGGGCGGGGCCGGCACCGTCGACGGCCGGTGGGGGAAGCGCGGCCGGTCGCCGGCGCGCCAGGCGGCGCCGTGGGCCGCGGGCGGCGCTCCGCGGGACGTCGGTCCCGCTGCTCTCCTGCACCGTGCTCATCGCGTTTCCTTCCGGACGAATCGGACCTGCCGCCCATCGTCTGCCCCGCCGCGGCCGGGTGACACGCGGGTCACCGGGCCGGTCCCCCCGCGGCGTGGGACCGCGGCGGGGACGGCGCCCCGCGAGGTCGGCCGCCCCGGTCTCAGACCTGGGTGGCGCGGGCGGCGGGCCCGCCGGTGGTGGCCGGCACGTCCGCGGGGCCGACGGGGGCCGAGGCGGTGGTGGTGGGCGCGGGTGCGACGGCCCCGTGCGCGGGTTCGATCAGGGTGACCCGGGCGGCCGCGGTCTTGTACAGGGGCTGCTTGGAGCAGGGGTCCCACCGGGTCGGGGTGGTCTCGTTGGCCGCCCGCCCGGTTCCGTCGTCGGCCGGGCCCGTGCCGGCCGCCGTGTCGAAGTAGCCGTAGTGGAACGGCACGAAGACCGTGCCGTCGCGCATCGCGGTGACCCGCAACCGGCCCCGGAGGGATCCGCGGGCGGTGGCCACCTGGACGAGGTCGCCCTCGGCCAGGCCGTGGGCGGCGGCCTCGGCCGGGGAGAGTTCGACCCACACCTCGGGGGCGGCACCGTCGAGCTGGGGTGCGCGGGCCGTCTTGGTACGGGTGTGGAAGTGGTAGAGGGTGCGGCCGGTGGTCAGCTGCATCGGGAAGTCCTCGCTCGTGTCCTCGGGCAGCGGTTCGAACGCGGCCGGGCGCAGCACGGCCTTCCCGTCGGGATTGAGCGCGCGGTAGGCGTCCTCGCCTTCGGGTTCGCCGGTGGCCAGGTCCTTGCCGTAGGACTCGCAGGTGTCGGGGTCGGCCCAGGTGATGCCGTCGGTGTAGAGGCGCTCGGTCCCGCCGGGGGCCCGGTCGTGGCAGGGCCACTGGATGCCGCTGGGCGCGGTGCGCAGCAGGGTGTGGCTCAGCCCGGTGTAGTCGCAGGGCCGTCCGGCGCTGCACCGCTTCCACGCCTCGAAGGCCGATGCCGCGTCGTGCCAGTGGACGAGCGGATGCCCGGCCTGGTCGCGGAAGTCCATGCGTCGGGCGTAGTCGAGGAGGATGTCGAGGTCGGCGCGGGCCCGGCCGGGCGGTTCGACCGCCTTGTCCGAGAGGTGGACGGTGCGGTCGGCGTTGGTGAAGGTACCGGTCTTCTCGCCCCAGGTCGCGGCGGGGAGGACGACATCGGCGAGCTGCGCGGTCTCGGTGAGGAACAGGTCCTGCACGACGGTGAAGAGCCGCTCCTGCCGGAGGACGGCGCGGATGCGGGCCAGTTCCGGCAGGGAGACGGCGGGGTTGGTGGCGCTGATCCACAGCATGCGGATGTCGCCCTGCTCGGCGAGGCGGAAGATCTCCATGGCATGGGTGGAGGGGCCGTCGTGCGGGATCCGGTCGGGTTCGACGTTCCACACCTTCGCGAGGTCGGCGACGTGCCGCTCGTTGGCCCAGTTCCGGAAGCCCGGCAGGTCGCCGTTGGCGCCGCATTCACGGGTGTTCTGCGCGGTGGGCTGTCCGTTCATCTGCAGCACGCCGCAGCCGGGCCGGCCGAGCATGCCGCGCAGCAGGGCGAGGTTGTTGACCTGGACGGCGGCGGCGGTGGCCTGGTGGGACTGGTAGAAGCCCTGCAGCACGGTGCACAGCAACCGGTCAGCCCGGCCGAGGAGTTCGGCGGCCTCCTCGATCCGGGCGGCGGGGACGTCGCAGATCCGGGCCGCCCGGGCCGGGGTGCAGTCGGCGACCTGGGCGGCGAGCCGGTCGAAGCCGACCGTGTGCGCCGCGAGGAAGTCGTGGTCGGTGCGGCCGGTCCGGACGGTCTCGTGGAGGAGGGCGTTCATCAGCGCCAGGTTGGTGCCGAGCCTGGGGGCGAGGTGGACGGTGGCGTGTTCGGCGACCTTGGTGCGCCGCGGGTCGACGCACAGCAGTCGGGGCGGATCGGCGCCGTCGAGCCGGTCGAGGATGCGCATCCACAGGACGGGCTGGGTCTCGGCCACGTTGTGGCCGAACAGGCCGATGGTGTCGGCATGGTCGACGTCGGTGCAGGAGGCGGGCTGGCCGTCGCAGCCGAAGGTCTGCTTCAGGGCTTCGGCGGCGGTGGCGGTGCACAGCCGTGTGTTGCCGTCGATGTGGGGGGTGCTGATGCCGGCTCGGGCGATCACGGCCAGGGTGTAGTACTCCTCCAGGAACAGCTGGCCCGAGGTGTAGAAGCCGATCGCCTCGGGCCCGTGCTGGCCGAGCAACTCCTTGCTGCGAGCGGTGACGCGGTTCATCGCGGTGTTCCAGTCGGTCTCGACCAGGCGGCCGTTCTCGCGGACGAGCGGGGTGGTGAGGCGGTCGGCCGCGTGGTTGGCCTGCCAGCCGAACAGGTCCTTGGGGCCGAGGCGGCCGCGGTTGACCCGGTCCTCGGCCCGTCCGCGGACTCCGACGATCCGGCCCCCGCGGACGGCGATGTCCATCGCGTCGCCGTTGGAGTGCAGCAGCGAGGCGGTGGGCACCCATCGCTCGACGTCCCGGGGCGCGAGGCCGTCGGCCAGGAAGGTGTCGACCCGCGTGGGCCAGGCGTCCGCGCGACGGTAGGGGGTTCGGCCGCCCCAGGGCTGGGCGATCCGGTCCACCACGGGTTCCATGGTCCTCACCTGCCCGCTCCCGGTGCCGACGGGGCTCGGCACGCCCACCACGTCTACCCGGATCCGCCCGGAGGGATCACCGCCGGGCCGGTCCCGGGTCGATCGGACCGGGCCCAGTCACCGGTCCGGACGTCGAGGTGGGCGAGGCCCAGCCGTTCGAAGGCGTGCAGCCATCCTTCCATCGGCCACCACCCCCATCGCCGCCGGAAGACGCGCGCGTTGCGCAGGATGTCGTCGAGGTGCTGCACCGGCGGGTCCTGGACCGGGTGGTACTGGTGGAAGGCCGTCGCACCGCCCGTCCAGTACAGCGGGACGCGGTTCGCGCGCAGCAGCTGTCCGAAGTCGGTGTCCTCGCCGCCGTAGCCGGTGTAGTCCTCGCAGAATCCGCCGACCTGCTGCCAGGTGCGGGCGGCCAGGGCGAAGGAGAGCGACCAGAACAGCCGGTAGTCCTGGTCCGGGGCGCGGACCAGCTGCCCGGGTGGCGGGTTCGGCCTCGCGGTGTGGGGCGCGGCGAGGGCGTCGAGGCCGGTGCGGGGGTAGCCGCCGGCCGGGGGCGGTGGGAGGTAGGCGACCGGTCCGCAGTGCACTCCCTCGTGTCCGGTCCGCGCGAGGGACCGGGTGTAGCGGTGGACGAGGGCGGGGCCGGGGATGCAGTCGACGTCGAGGAAGACGAGCGTGTCGGCGCCTGCCAGCAGGGCGTGCCGGGCGCCCCGGTTGCGGGCTTCGGCGAGCGGCAGGCCTTTCGGGCCGGCCCGCAGCTCGACCGCGTGCGGGGCGGGTGTCGGCTCCCGCAGGCCCGCGGTGGCCGTCGGATCGTTCATGGTGACCACCACGTACGGCTCGGGCCGCAGGGTGCCGCGGGCGAGCGCCTCGTGCTGGCGGCGCAGGTGGCCGTGCCGCCCGTGCACGAGGGTGATGACCGCTGTGGGTCCGGTCATGCCGGACCTTCGGTGCGGACGGGCCGGTCCCGGTGGTTCCGGGCGAGCGCGTCGAGGGTGCGTGCGGCGCGTCGGGCGCCGTCGCCGGGTGCGTACCGGCTCCAGCGTTGCCCGTCGATGGCGGCGGCCCGGCTGAGCAGGGTCGGCCACCGTTCGGACGCCGGCCAGCCGTCGGGGGCGGCCACGGCCAGGCCCGCGCGGTCCAGGGCGCGGGCGGTGGCGTGCTGCTCGCCGAAGGGGCGGGGCTGGGGCACGATGACGGCGGGTCGGCGGGCGGCGGCGCACTCGGCGACCGCGTTCTGTCCTCCGTGGGTGACGACCACTTCGGCCGAGGTGAGCTGCGGCCACGGGTCGGCCGTCCAGTTTCCGTCCTGCCCGAGGAGCTCCCAGCGCCAGCCGGGGGTGGCCCGGCGGGCTGCGTCGACCTGGCGGCCGGTGATCTCGTGGCCGCCGGCGCCCAGCATCAGCAGCACGGTCCCGGGGCGGGGAACTCCGGTACGGGGCCGGTTGTCGAAGCGGGAGAAGCCACCGGTCCACACGGTCTTGGCCAGCCATCGGTCGGGCCAGCCGGGTTCGGGCAGCGCGGCGGGCCAGGGCGCGAGGAGGGTGTCGGCGACGTCGTAGCCGAGTTGGTGGGCCGCGTCCCGGCGGTCGCCGCGCATGGCCGCCACGACGACGGGCGTGCCCAGCAGTCGGGCCAGCAGCGTGACTTCGACGGACACGTCACTGACCAGCAGGGCGGGTTGCTGCTCCGCCAGCCAGCCGGCGATCGTCGCCATGCGCTCCCCCAGCCCCCGGTGGTGGACGGGCGCCCAGTGCAGCCTCCCGTGGGCCGTGGGGTCGTCGGTCGCCCGGCCGTCGTCGTCCCGCGGCAGCTGGATCCAGGCCCCGCGCCATGCGGCGGGACGCCCGAGCGAGGACAGGCCGGTGACCGGGACCTCGCACTGGGCGGCCACGGCGAGGGCCCGGTGCAGATGGCCGCGGCCCTGGTGGTGGACGTAGTAGCCGATCATCCGATGCGTCCGTTCCGCTGTGCCGGGACGAGGTCCAGGTACAGGCGCTCGTACTGGTCGATCATGGCCGTGTTGGAGCAGTGCCGTTCCGCCCGCCTCCTGGCGTCGGCGCGCCGGAGGCCGGTCACGGCCGTGAGGGCGTCGGCGAGGGCCGCGGTGTCGTCGGCCGGCACGAGGCGCCCGCACGCGGGGGTGAGCAGTTCCGGCAGCGCCCCGCGGTCGAAGCCGCACACCGGGGTGCCGCAGGCCAGCGACTCCGCCACCACCAGCCCGTAGGGCTCCTCCCAGCAGGGGGTGATCAGGGTGGCGCTCGCCCGGCCGACCAGGCGGGCCAGCGCGCGCTGCGGCAGGTGGCCGACGTACCGGGCCCGCTCCCCCAGGCGCGGCCGGACGCTCCGCTCGAAGTAGCCGGGATCGCTCACCGGTCCTGCGAGCAGGACGGTGCGCCGGGCCTCGCGGGCGGCGTCCACGGCCAGGTGCGGGCCCTTCTCCGGAGCGATCCGCCCCGACCACACCAGTGGGCCGCCGCCGGGCCCGGGAGTCCACCGCGCGGTGTCGATGCCGTTGGGCACCACCACCGCCCGCGGTACGACGTGTTCCCAGGCGCGCGCGGTGTGCCGGCTGACGGCGGTGAAGACGACCGGGCACCGCTCCGGCGCCTGGAGCGCCGACTCCAGCCACGGAGTGGGCGGCGTGTGCAGGGTGGTCACCACCGGCACGGGCAGCGCGGCGGCCATCGCGACCGGCAGGTAGTGCAGGCTGTTGTTGTGCACCAGGTCGAAGCCGTCCCCGCCGTGGGCCAGACGGAGCATCAACCGCAGGTAGGCGTGGTGCTCGGCCATCCACCGGGGCGAGGGCATGCTCTGCTCCGCCAGGGCGGCCGCGCTCAGCTCGGGCCGGTGGACCGGCAACTCCGCCACGCCCAGCGCGGGGTCCGATCCCGGTGCCGCGAACAGGGTGACCTCGTGTCCTCGGGCCGTCAGCCCCCTGGCCAGGGCCCAGGTTTGCGCCTCCAGGCCGCCCGCGAACGGCTCCCGGATCGGGAACCGGATCGAGGCGATCAACGCGACGCGCAGCCTCCTCATGGCAGCACGGCACGGTAGATCCGGTCGTGCGCCCGGGCGAGCGCCTCCCGCTCGGCGGCCCGTCCGCGCGGGTCCGCCCGCCACGAGGGCCGGCGCCGGTAGGCGGTGTGCACCGCCCGGCGCAGCGAGCTCACGTCCAGGCCGTCGCGGTCGTGGCGGTACTCCAGGCACGGCCGCTGCTGCGCGTAGAAGCCGCAGCTGGGCGCGCAGACCGGCGTGCCCAGGTCGTAGCAGGCTTCCAGCCAACCGGAGTGGGTGCCGAAGCGGTAGGGCAGCACGGACAGGTCCAGGTCCTGGAGGTAGTCCCAGAGTGCGTCGTCGTCGAAGTAGTCGTGCACCCGCAGGTCCACCCGCCCCTCCTCGGCGAGTGCCCGCAGCCTGGGCAGGACCTCGGGGGTGAAGGCGTGGGCGGCCGGGTCGTCGACGTCCGGGTGGACGTCCACCCGGAGGCGGGCGCCGTCGAGACCGGCGACGACCTCGGCCAGGACTTCGACCACCGGGAGGACGGCCATGTTCGCCCGCATGCTCTTGGCGTGGACCCCGACCGTGAAGCCCTCGCGCCGGGGGCGTGCGCGCACGAGCAGGGGCGGCTCGACGACGTGGGGATGGGGCAGGACGACGGCGGTCCGGTGCCAGCGGTCGGAGATGGCCGCGGCCGCGCCGGGAGTCAGGGTGATCAGTCGCGCGGCGGCGGGGACGAGCACGTCCAGCTGGCTCCGGTGCAGGGCCGGGTCCCGGTGGTGCGGGTTCTCCAGGTCGTGGACCGTGTAGACCAGCGGCTTGCCCCGGCGGCGGAGTTCGTCGACCAGTTCGGCCAGGCGCTGCGGGGTCTGGGCGTCGAATCCGAAGTGCAGGTGGAAGACGTCGAAGTCATCGGCGTGCTCGCCCACCCAGGCCGGGTCGAGCATCACCGGGGGCCACCAGCGCTGGGACCGGCTCGGGGCGCCGCAGGGTCGCGGGTCGGTGAGCCGGAGCACGGGCCAGCGGCCGCCCGGGGACGCGAGGTGCTGGACGTAGACGTGCCCGGCCGGGACCGAGGCGACCCTCAGGACCTGCGACCCGGTGCCCGCGTTCCGCTTCGGGCCGACCATCGGGGCGGCCTCGAACGGTTGGACCTCCATCGCTGTCACCTCCGGGCTGCTGCGTACCTCGGGGATGCGGCCCCAACTGTGCCGGGCCTGCCGTACCGGCCTCGGCAACTCCCGCACCGGGCGGTCGAATCCACGAGCCGGCTCGGACGGTGTCGCCGACGCGCCTGCCCGGGGGCCCGCCGCAAAACGTCCCGGCCGAACGGCGGCCGGGCGCTTCCTCCGGTGGGCGGGTCGGTCCCGGTCCGCGTCCGTCCGCGGCGGGCCGCCCACATACCGACGCGGCCGCGGGGCAGACGGTACGACGCCCACCGAGTCCCGTGCCCGGCAACCCGTTCGGGAGGGCTCTCGCCGAGGAGGACCGGACGCCATGACCCCAGACCGCCCGAGCGGGCACGACCGCAGACCCGGCGCGCCCGGGCGCCACCCGCGCCACGAGCGCCGGGGCGAGGCGCGGCTGCCCGGGGTGATCGCCACCCTGGTCGCCGTGCTGCTCTACCTCGCACTGCCCGAGGGCCTGCTCGTCGGCCCCCGCTTCGTCCTGCCCGCGCTGGAAGTGCTGTTGCTGATCCCCCTGGTCGCGGTCAACCCGCGCCGCCTCACTCGGCAGAACCGCTTCTCCCGGGGCCTCTCACTGACCCTGGTCTGCGTCATCGGCGTCAGCAACCTCGTCGTGCTCGGTCTGCTCGTCCGGACCCTCGTGGCGACCGAGGTCGACGACGGCGGATCGCTGCTGCTCGCGGCGCTGCAAGTGTGGGCGACCGACATCATCGTCTTCGGTCTCGCCTTCTGGGAACTCGACCGCGGCGGGCCCGTGGTACGTACCCAGGCTCCCCGCTCCGAGCTGCCCCTCGCCGACTTCCGGTTCTCCCAGGACGAGAACCACGACGCCGTCGAGGAGGTCGCCGACGGCGCGAGCCGCTCCAGCGACTGGACCCCTGCCCTGGTCGACTACCTGTACGTCTCGGTGACCAACTCCACCGCGTTCAGCCCGACCGACACCATGCCCCTCACCACCCGCGCCAAACTGCTGATGAGTATCGAGAGCGTCGCCGCCCTGCTCACCTCGGTCCTCGTGATCGCCCGCGCCGTCAGCGCCCTGCACTGAACGACTTCCACCGGACCGCGGGCCCGGCCGACCGGACTGACCGCGAGGTGCGCCCGGAGGCTCCCGACGCCCCGTGCCGGGGGCGCCCGGTGGACGCGGCTCCGGTCGGCGTCCGGCGAACCGGGCATCGGACGTACGCCGTGGGGGTGCGACAGCCGGCCGTCAGACTGAGGCGACGTGCAGAAGGGTGTCGCGGATGCCACGGACGGCGTCCTCGGCGTCGGCGTACTGTTCGGCGGTGGGCTCGACGGCGCCGAAGGTGCGGCCGCCTTCGGCGGGCAGGGCCCGCCAGTGCAGCACAGGGATCAGAGCCGTACTGGCGGCGGCGAGGAACCAGGCCATGCGACCGTGCACCCGGGCCAGCGCCACGGCCAGCACGGCGAGGGCTTCACGCAGGCGCTCCAGGCGGTCGATCGGCTCCAGCGCCTGCTGGACGTCCGGCGCGGTGACGGCGGTGGACAGCTCCGAGGCAGCCTGCGCGGCCAGCGCCCGTTCCTCGGCCAAGGGCTGCCACACCCGGTCACGGATCTGCTCCTCGGCTTCCTCGACCAGGCTCGCCACCGTCGTCCGCATGTCCACAACCGCAGCGTAGCGGGCGGCAGTCGACGCCCGCGGACGCATCGCCCGGGGTCGGGCCCGGAGCGCCACGAGGACCAGCGGCACGCCGCGGTCCGCGTGCCGGCCGCGAACGGTGGCTCTCGTGCCCGGCCGCCCTGGTGGCGACTGCGGGGCTGCCGCCGTCGGAAGGCCGACCAGCGGCAGCCCCGGTGTTCGCGGGCCCCGGCTACGCGGTGGCGGAAGGCACCTGGAGCGGGTCGCGGGTGGCGGTCTTCTTCGCCTCCTCCAGTCGTTCCCCGAGCTCGACCAGCCGGTTACGGCCCATGGCCTTGCGGACCTCGGGGAACCACTCCTTCTCCTCCTCCTCGACGTGGTGGCGCACGTTCTCCATCAGGACGCTCATCTTGGCGTCGAAACGCTCGTCCTCGGGGTCCAGGCCGGCCAGTTCGGAGAGCATCCACACCACCACGTGGTGCTCCTCCACGCTTTCCAGGACGTGGTCCTTGGTGTCCGGGGCGGCCTCGCGGGCGGCCGGGTAGAAGACCTTCTCCTCGATGACGGCGTGCACGGTCAGTTCCTCGATCACCCGGTCGGCGATGCGCCGCTTCTCCGCGTGCGCCTCGTCCCCGGCCTTCTCGAACTCCTTGAACAGCTTCTCCACCGTCTTGTGGTCTTCCTTGAGCAGCACGATCGCGTCCACGTGGGTGTCCCTGTGTCCGTAGTGATGGGTGGGGTGTGACGGCGCCCTGTCTCCGGGAGGCGCCCGGGGGGCGCTGTGACGGGACGCCGCGGGGCCGTTACTGGGCGGCGGGGGCGGGCGGGGGCGGGAACCGGTCCCATGCCCGGTGGGCGGCGAGCAGTTCGCCCAGTCGTTCGGCGACGTCCGCGGCCGGCACGGCCGGGAGGATTCCGGGGGCGTCCGCGGCGATGCCCGCGGCCTCCAGGGCAGGCCCGCCGTCCTCCAGGGCGATGATCGCCTTGGAGTGGCGGTAGATCTCGGTGAGCATCAGGACCAGGCGGGGATCGACGCCCGGGGCCGCGGCGGCGGGGTTCCCGGCCTTGGCGTCTCGGGAGCCGGTGGCGTCGGGGGCGACGCCGGGCGTCCCGATCAGGACGAGTGCGTCGAACTCCACCGAGCGGGCGGTCACGAAGGTGCGCTGGACACCGACCGGCTCCCCGTCGCCCTCGGCCTCGAGGAATCCTCCGGAAGGGGCGATCACCAGCGGGACCATGCCCGCGGCGAGCACGTCGCGTCGCACGGTGGCGACCTTGCTCGGGTCGTCGCCCGCGACGAGGCCGACGACCCGGCCGTCGACCGGCCACGTCCGGCCGAGCTGGGACAGCGCGGGGCTCGGCTCGACCGGGCCGGGGGCCTCGGTCGGCTCCGGGGCCGGAAGGCCGAGGCCGGCGGCGACCTGCTCGCACAGGTAGCCGTCGATGTTGGCCAGCACCCGCAGGCCCCGCTCCTTGATCGCCTGCTCGTAGCACTTGCCGAGCTCGAAGGTGTAGGCGGCGATCACGTGTTCACGTTCCACCGCGCTCAGGCTGGACCAGAACAGCCGGGGCTGGCTGAAGTGGTCGGCGAACGACGCCGGCGCCTCCCGGACCTTCGACGCGGCCTCCACCGGGGTGGGGTACTCGATGTACGCGCGATCACCGGGTGCGGCGAAGAACGGGCAGCCGCCGTCGAGGGAGTTCGGCTTGTAGGGGGCGACCCCCGTGTGCACGGCGTGCTGGTGGAGGCCGTCGCGCAGCATGTCGTTCACCGGCGCGTGGGTGCGGTTGATCGGGATCTGCGCGAAGTTCGGCCCGCCGAGGCGGGTGATCTGCGTGTCCAGGTACGAGAACAGCCGTCCGGCCAGCAGCGGGTCGTCGGTGAGGTCGATGCCGGGCACGAGATGGCCCGGGTGGAAGGCGACCTGCTCGGTCTCCGCGAAGAAGTTCGTGGGGTTGGCGTTCAGGGTGAGCAGCCCGACCGGGCGCACCGGTGCGAGCTCCTCCGGGACGATCTTCGTCGGGTCCAGCAGGTCGATGCCCTCGAAGGTCTGCTCCGGCGTGTCCGGGAAGGTCTGGATCCCGAGTTCCCACTGCGGGAACGCGCCCGCCTCGATCGCGTCCGCGAGGTCACGGCGGTGGAAGTCGGGGTCCGCCCCCGCGATCAGCTGCGCCTCCTCCCAGACGAGGGAGTGCACGCCGAGCCTGGGCTTCCAGTGCCACTTGGCCAGGGTGCTCGTCCCGTCGGCGTTCACGAGCCGGAAGGTGTGGACGCCGAAGCCCTCCATGGTCCGGAACGAACGGGGGATGCCCCGGTCGGACATGTTCCACAGGGTGTGGTGGGTGGCTTCGGTGTGCAGGGTGACGAAGTCCCAGAAGGTGTCGTGGGCGGACTGCGCCTGGGGGATCTCCCGGTCGGGGTGCGGCTTGGCGGCGTGGACGACGTCGGGGAACTTGACGGCGTCCTGGATGAAGAACACCGGGATGTTGTTGCCGACGAGGTCGAACACCCCCTCGGAGGTGTAGAACTTCGTCGCGAAACCGCGGGTGTCGCGCACGGTGTCCGCCGAGCCGCGGGACCCGAGGACGGTGGAGAACCGGACGAACACCGGCGTCTCGACGTCCTCCTCGAGGAACGCGGCCCGGCAGACGGCGCCGGCGGCGCCGTAGCCGCGGAACGTTCCGTGAGCGGCGGCCCCGCGGGCGTGCACCACCCGCTCCGGGATCCGCTCGTGGTCGAAGTGGGTGATCTTCTCCCGCAGGTGGTGGTCCTGGAGCAGCACCGGGCCGCGCGGCCCGGCCTTGAGCGAGTGATCGCTGTCGGGCAGCCGGTTGCCCTGCGCGGTGGTCAGGAACGCGCCGTCCTGCGCCCTGGTCCCGGCGGGGGCGCCGGTGTCGCGGCCGGTAACGCTCACCGCGCGCGGTGCGCCCTGATCGGGTTTGGGCGGGAGCGGACCGGCGGGATCGACCGGTTCGTCGACGCCGGGCGGCGCGGCGCCCGGCACGCCGGGGACCTCGGGGCGCCCGGCGGGCAGGGCGCTCTCCAGCGCGTCGGCCACCTTGTCCACGATCTTCTTCACCGGTCCGGACTCTTCCATCGGGCTGACTCCCTGTCCACGAAGACTGTCCCTCGCGGGTAACCCCTTCGGCGGGTGGGCAAACGGCCCGGGACCGCCGAGGACCCCGGGTGCCCGCATTCTTCCCGCGCCTGGCGGCACCCGTCCGGGCGCACCCACGAGGTGCCGCGGTGGACAGCGGACCGCGCGGCAGCCCGGAATGCGGAGACCCAGGACCTCCCGCACGACCGGATGATCGACTGGCCGGCCGAAGCCGCAGGACACCCGCCATGACGGGCACGACAGCGGCCGGCACCGGACGAAGCCGGTGCCGACCGCCTCACACGGCCACGGGCTCTCGACCCGCCGTCGCCTGATCGACGAGCGCACCCGGGGCCGGCTACCGCTGCCGGTCAGCGTCTGACCGACGGGTGCGCTTCCAGGTTCTTGATTCTCGACGCCTTCCCGGGCCGGGGCCATCGTCGCACCACGGCCTCGGTTCGGGCCGAAGCCGTGGCTGGTGGGAGGGGCACCGCGTGCGGTGGCCCTCCCTGGCCGTGGTGCCGTCAGACGGTGGTGGCGCGGCGGGCCAGGCCGACCAGGGCATCTGCCGCGAGGAAGGCGAGAAGGGTGATGCCCAGGACGGGCAGGGCCCAGCCGATCGCGATCGTCAGGACGATGCCGAGAGCGAGGGCGGACAGTCGCAGCCGTCGCCAGGCGCCGCGGGCGGGGGCCCGGCCGAGGCGGGCCGCGCGGTCGTCGCGGGTGGGGCGGCGCTGCCACCACATCCGGTAGCCGAGGACGGTGACGAAGCTCAGACCGAGGGCGAGGGCGGCGAGGGCGAGCTGGTTGGCGAGGGCGGCGAGGGCGAGCTGGTTGGCGAGGCCGAACAGGTTGCCCAGGTGGCCCTGCACGCCGAGCTTGGAGAGCTTGGCCAGGAGCGGGTGGTCGGCCCAGCGGGTGTGCGCGGTGACGGCACCGGAAGCCGGGTCGACGGCGACGCGGTCGTAGTGGACGGGCCAGGTGTTGTCGGTCTGCGCGACGGTCCAGGCGGAGGCCGGGTCCTCGGCGGGGCTCACGGTGACGGTACCGCCCAGTCCGGCACCCCGGGCAGCGGCCAGGGCCGCGTCGAAGGCGCCCGGGTCCGGGTCCGCCGGCTGGGCCGCCGCGCCGCCGTGCCCGGCGTGGCCGGAGTGCTCGCCGGCGTCCGCCGCCCCGGCGGCCGGCTGGGCGCCGGGCAGGCTGGTGTCCAGCTCCGGGGCGTGTCCCTTGACGGCCTCGAGCAGGACGCCGAAGCGGTCACCGGCGTAGTGCGACCAGGTCAGGCCGGTGGCGGAGAGGCCGAACAGACCAGCCCACGACCACCCGCAGCGCAGGGCGTCGTTCCGCCAGGATCCAGCCGATCACCCCCGTCCCGGTGAAGGCCGAGACCAGGGCCGGCTCCGGCAGCACCGTCCCGGCCGGAGCCACCGCCACGTGAGCACCGGCGGACAGCGCCCCCC
Organism: Streptomyces sp. NRRL F-6131; assembly: GCA_000719695.1. GTDB lineage: Bacteria > Actinomycetota > Actinomycetes > Streptomycetales > Streptomycetaceae > Kitasatospora. Next base: position 19,939 of record JOHN01000011.1, on the reverse strand, counting down.
ACGCCGCGGCAACGAGCAGGGGCAGGAGGGCGCGGGGCCCCACGGCCGCGCGGCGGCCCTCGCTCCTTCCCGTACCGCGGCTGCCCGACCAGCCCTGCCTCTCGTTCAGTCGACCGGCGCCGCGACCGCAGCGAGGTCCAGCAGCCCGGCCTTCGCCTGGCGCACCAGGTCACCGAACTGGTCCACACTCATGCGGATCTCCTGACCGAAGTCGTCAGTGATGCGCACGCGCCGGTCCTCCGGTGCGCCGGGGTCCAGAAAAAGCTCGGGGCAACCACAGTTGCAGTTTCCACAGAACGTCGCGACGGGCTCGATTCCTTCGGGCGCATCCATGACCTTCTCCTCACTCCCAGGGGTGCGGCAGGATACCGCCGAGCGAAAAAATTCCCTCCTTTCCGAGCCGTCAAACACTTTGGCACGCAGGCAAGTTGACTGACATTCAGGCCCAGCTGGGGATACCTCCGCCGCGTATCGGGAAATCGGCTCGGAATACCCGGGTGGGGCATCAGCGCAAGGCTGCCCCCACCCCGATCATGCTTTCCGAATACCTGGGCACGGTATATTTCGGAATGGTTCCGCAGCGGGCAGCGGCAGGCTCTCGGCGCGACGAGATCGCGCGGACAATCGGGGCCGTTGACGGTCGAAGGCGCCGCCCCACGTCGCAATCCGCGACGACGCACCGCCGTCCACGGCCCGGCCGGGAGCGGGCCGCGAGCACGGGTCCGCGGCCGCGACCGGCCTGCGCGCGGATCGGAGGCGCCACCCCGGGTCCTTGTTGCACATACACTGCAGTTGCGTATGAGGAGCAATAAGGAGCTGTGAGCGATGACGGGATCGCCAGTGGTGCTGGGCATCGAGTCGTCCTGCGACGAAACCGGCGCCGGGCTGGTGCGCGACGGCGTACTGCTCGGGCAGGCCGTCGCCTCGTCCATGGACGAACACGCGCGCTTCGGCGGCGTGGTGCCCGAGATCGCCGCCCGGGCCCACGTGCACGCGATGGCGCCGGTGGTCCGCGAGGCGCTCGACCGGGCCGGGCTCACCCTCGCCGACGTCGGCGCCGTCGCGGTGACCGCCGGCCCGGGCCTCTCCGGTGCGCTGCAGGTCGGTGTGGCGGCCGCGAAGTCCTACGCCTTCTCCCTGGGCGTCCCGCTCTACGGCGTGCACCACCTCGCCGGCCACGTCGCCGCCGCGACCCTCGACGGCGGGCCGCTGCCGAACCCCAGCATCGTCCTCATCGTCTCCGGCGGGCACACCTCGCTGCTGCTCGTGCGCGACCTCGCCCGTGACCCGATCGTCCACCTCGGCGACACCCTGGACGACGCCGCCGGCGAGTGCTTCGACAAGGTCGCCCGCATCCTGCGCCTGCCCTACCCCGGCGGCCCGGCCATCGACCGCGCCGCCCGCGACGGCGAACCGAAGGCCGTCCGGCTCCCCCGCCCCCTCAGCGGCCCCAACGACCCCCCGTACGCCTTCTCCTTCTCCGGCCTCAAGACCGCCGCCGCCCGCTGGGTCGAGGCCCAGCGCGCCGCCGGCACCGAGCCGCACGTCCCCGACGCGGCCGCCTCCCTCCAGGAGGCCATCGCCGACACCCTCACCCGCAAGGCCGTCCGCGCCTGCACCGACCACGGCATCGACACCCTCGTCGTGGTCGGCGGCGTCGCCGCCAACTCCCGCATCCGCGCCCTCACCGAGCAGCGCTGCGCCGCCGCCGGCATCACCCTGCGGGTCCCGGCCCTGCGGCTGTGCACCGACAACGGCGCCATGGTCGCGGCCATCGGCGACCTGCTCGTCCGCTCCGGCGCCGACCCCTCCCCCATGGACCTCTCCATCGACCCGTCGGCTCCGCTGGAGTACGCCGCGCTCAGCCCGCGCGCCGCGGCCCGCGTCGCGTGACCACGGTCGAGGTCCGTCACGTCGGGCCGGCCGAGCTGCTCGGTCTGGCGGCGGACGTCCGCGCCGTGTACGCGGCGGCCTTCGGCCGTCCGCCGTGGTCGGAGCCCGACCACACGGCCGACACGTACCTCGTCCGCCTGCGTCGTGACGTGGCCCGCCCGGGGTTCACCGCGGCGGCCGCTCTCCATGCCGACGGCCGTCTCATCGGCTTCGCCACCGGGTGGACGACACCGGAGCCGTTCCCCTCCGACCGCTGCTACCCGAACGCGCTCGACAGCCTGGGTGACCTCGGTGCTCGCGAACTCCTCTGCGGAGCCCGCGAGATCGACGAACTCGCGGTCCACCCCGACCACCTCGGCCGGGGTGTCGGAGCGGCGCTGCTGGAGAGGTGAGCACGGACGCACCCGGTGGACGGTGCTGGCTGTTCACCACCCCGGCCGCGGGCGGGGTGGTGGAGTTCTACCTCCGGCTCGGCTGGCGCCCGGTCACCCGCCCCGGTCCGCACCCGGCCGGTGTCCTGGTCATGCTCGGCCCCCGTCACCCCGGCATCCCTGCGTCCAGCCGTCGGACGGCGACCCGCCCTACAGCCGTACCCGGAGCCCCCGAGCCCCTGGGTCCCACCGACCTTACGAGTGACCGGTTCGAACCCCCGACAAGAGAGTAGGGCCCGGCCATGCCCACGCCCGCGCAACCCGGGAGCCCCACGGACCACCCCGTCCGTGTCCTCGGCCGTCCCGTCGACACCTACCCCGCCACCGCACCCGAGGCCGACCGCGGCCGGGTCCGGCGGATCACCGAGGCCGGCGAGCCGGTCCTCCACCGCCCCTGCCGCCCCGTGACCGCGTTCGGAACGGCCGAACTCTCCGGGCTGGTCGACGACATGTTCCTCACCATGTACGTCGCCCGGGGAGTCGGCCTCGCCGCCAACCAGATCGACGTCGACCTGCGCGTCTTCGTCTACGACTGCCCCGACGGCGACGGAACCCGGCACGTCGGACACATCGTCAACCCGGTGCTCGACGAACCCGCCGAACCTCGCCGCCTCGTCGACGCGAGCGAGGGCTGCCTGTCCGTGCCCGGCCCCCGCCGAGAACTCGGCCGCGCCGACCGGGCCGTCGTCCGTGGCCAGGACAAGGACGGCAACCCCCTGGTGATCGAAGGCACCGGCTACTTCGCCCGCTGCCTGCAGCACGAGACCGACCACCTCGACGGCATGCTCTACATCGACCGTCTGCCCGCCCGGGACCGGCGCGCCGTGCTCACCGAGGCCGCCGAGCAGCGCCACGACGTCCTCGCCCGGCGCGTCGCCCGTGCCGAGGAGCTGGGAGTCCGGCCGGCCGCGCAGTGACCGGGTGAGCGGTCGGCGACCGCCCTGCCGTCACCCGGGCGGCGCGATGGGTTCCGCCCAGTCCCTGGGATCGACCGACCAGCCCATCGGCCGCATGCCCGGCTCCGCACTGACCCTGAGCGTCGTCGAGGACAAGTCTCCGCCGGGGCACGGGACCACGTGGGCGCCTTGCCGGTGACTCCGCCCAGGAACCCGGATGTTTCGGCCCGCTTCACGGCGGCCGAGAGCGCCTGACACGGGCGCGGACGCCCGACTGTCGGCAGGCGTCCGCGCCCCGGCAGTCGGGCGCAACACCCGCACCGCACCGGCACCGCGGACACGGCTCCCCCGTCCTGGCCTCCCCCGTGCTGGCCGTCCTCCACCGCGAACCCTCGTACTCCGAACCGTTCCTGCTCGACGGTTCAGCCGCGTGTCAGCCCCGCGTCGTCCAGCAGGCGCGCCACGTCCTCGTCGCACAGTGCGTACCGGACGATCCGACCCGAACGGCTCGGCCTGACGACGCCCGAGGCCCGCAGGAGGCGCAGGACCTGTGAGACGGCCGGCGGGTTCATCCCGCACGCGAGCGCCAGGTCGGACACCGGGATCGCCCCCGCCGCCCGCACGGCGACCAGCACGGCCAGCCGTCCCGGATCGGCAAGAAGCGCGAACCTCTCTGCGGCGCCCCGCAGTTGATCGCGGTCGGAGACCGCCGCCGCAGCCGCCTCGACGGCGGTGGAGTCGATTGCCCCCGGCACGTGCAGTCCCCTTCCCCCGCCATGCCCTCGTCATCACTTTGCGTTATTGCAACATATGCGCAGCTGCGCAGGCTTGTCGATAACGCTCTCACGCCCATACGGTGTTCCCCGCCGTGGTGCACGGGAAGTCCGGTGACGCTCCTCGAGGAGCGGATTCCGGCGCGGCCCTCGCCACTGTGAACGGGAAGTACCCCTGACGTGCCCGCAGCGACGCGGCGCAGTCACCGGCGCCGCTGGGCGCACGGGAAGACGAGACGGGGGCGCGCTCCGCCCTGCCCGGACACGGGAAGGACGGCCTGCCCGGAGCCAGGAGACCGGCCACGGCGCGCACGACCCCCGAGTCCCCCGGGGGTGCCCCCATCGAGGAGCTGGAGAGGCCTGCCGACATGACCCTCACCGACGACGCCCCGTCATCCACCTTGCCGCTGCCGCCGCGGTGGCAGCGCAAGGACACCGTCCGCACCGCCGGCCTGCTGGGTGTGATCGCCGCCATGCACGTGGTGGCGTTCGGCACTCTCCTCCTGCTCGTCGCACCGAACCACTACACCGTCGAGAACCAGGTCTTCGGCGTGGGACTGGGCGTCACCGCCTACACCCTCGGCATGCGGCACGCCTTCGACGCGGACCACATCGCCGCCATCGACAACACCACCCGCAAGCTCATGGCCGACGGCCAGCGCCCCATCTCGGTCGGGTTCTGGTTCGCGCTCGGCCACTCCAGCATCGTCATGGCGATGGCCGCCCTCGTCGCCGGCGGCGCGCAGTTCGCCGGCACCCTGGTCGACGACGAGTCGACCGCCCACCAGTGGCTGGGCGTCATCGGCACCAGCGTCTCCGGCACCTTCCTCTACCTGATCGCCGCCCTCAACCTCTTCGCCCTGGCCGGCATCTACCGCGTCTACACGTCGATGCGGGCCGGCCAGTTCGACGAGAAGCAGTTGGAGAAGCACCTCGACGAGCGCGGCTTCATGAACCGCATCCTCGGCCGCCTCACCAAGTCCATCCGCCGCCCGGGCCAGATGTACCCGCTCGGCGTGCTGTTCGGCCTCGGCTTCGACACCGCCACCGAGGTCGCCCTGATGGTGATGGCCGGCTCCGGCGCCGCCTCCGGCCTGCCCTGGTACGCGATCCTCTGCCTGCCGCTGCTCTTCGCCTGCGGCATGAGCCTGTTCGACACCCTCGACGGCACGTTCATGAACTTCGCCTACCACTGGGCGTTCTCCAACCCGGTCCGCAAGGTGTACTACAACCTCACCGTCACCGGCCTCTCCATCGCCGTCGCCTTCTTCATCGGCACCATCGAGCTGGTCAACGTCCTGCACGAGAAGCTCGACCTCACCGACCCCGTCACCGGCTGGATCGCCGACATCAGCCTCGACAACGTCGGCTACGTCCTCGTCGGCATGTTCGTCGTCGTCTGGGCGTGCGCGCTCGCCTACTGGCGCTTCAGCAACGTCGAGCAGCGCTGGGCGGCCCGGGTCACCAAGACCGGCTGACTCCCCGACTGCCTCTGTGCCGCCGCCGCCACGCGACGCGGCGGCGGCACAGAGGCAGTCCCGACCCGGCGCGACCGAGGTCACCGACCGGCCGGGTACGGCGGTCGGGCCCCCGCTGATCAACCTGCGCGCTTGTCGCGTGACGACGGGCCCGGCCGGACACGCGCTCACCTGGATCCCGGTGCCGGGCGGCGGGTGCCCGTCCGGCTAGCCGAGGCCGCGGGCGTCCTGCTTCAGGGCGGTGTCCACGGTCAGCGCGGTCGCCACGACGAGGCTGAGCATCGGGTCGGCGAGCGGGCGGTGGATCTGGAGCACGTAGTTGTCGGCCGTGGTGAACATCGTCTTCGCCAGGCCTTCCCAGGTCTTGGTGATCCGGGCGACCTCGGTGTCCGTCGCGTCGACGATGGAGAAGTTCCAGGCCCGCCAGTTCTCGGCCTTGACGGCGCCGACCTTCTGCCCGCCGACCTCCAGCGCGAAGTTGATCTTCCCGATCGCGTTCTGCTGAACGATCTGGCCGACCTCCTCGCCGTTCGGACGCTGCACGACCACCCGTGACTTGATGAACTTCGCCGGGCGGGTCAGCAGCAGCACCGGGACGCCCTGCGGGTCCCGGATCTCCAGCTTGTGGGTCAGATACTGGTCGAGGGAGGTGAGGAGTCGTATCGCCTTGCGCAGAGCGCTCTGGCCGACCTGGACCACCGAGCCGAGTGTGGCGCCCTGCTGGTCGAAGACGGCGTACTCGTTGGTCAGCTCGACGAGCTTCGCCTTCTGGTTCACCACCAGGACCGGCTCGGAGAAGAGGGTTCCGCCGCCACCGGAGACCGGTCCGACACCCGCCTGACGCTGCACCTGACGTTGTACCTTGGCGGAGTCGCCGACCGGAGCGGCCGGCACCCCGGGGGCGCCGGGCGTGTTCGTGTTCTGAGACATGGCGGGCAGGTTAGGCCCAAACCCCGCCCCGCACCAACACTCGGGTTTGTCTGCGGCAATCACGGCCCGGCACCGTTGACGAAATCGGACGTAACGCCCGTGCGCCTCCTGTCGATTGACTTGACAGTTCACCGTCATTTTCGAGGCTCGCCTCCTCGCGCGGACGGCGATGCCCAGCGCCCGCACCACCGTCTCCCCCACCCCACGGGAGACCGGCCCCCACGAAAGGACAGCCATGCTCCACTCGAAGTGGTTCGCAGCAGCCGGGACCGCCGCGGCCGTCACCCTGCTCATGGCACCCACGGCGCAGGCCGTGTCCCCGCAGGAAGCTGTCGCACCGACAGGCGTCTCCGCCGTGACCACCCTCCGCTACGACGCCACCCGGGCCCCCGGCTGGGAGGCCGCCGTCGCGGCCGGAGTCGCCTCCTGGAACGCGAACGCCCGCAACGTCAAGCTGATAGCGGCTCAGCCCGGCACCCGGGCCGAGATCCAGATCATCGCCACCAGCGGCTGGCCGCAGGCCACGCTGGGCCCGGTCCGCCCGGGCGGCCAGGCCAGGGTGGAACTCGGAAGCCAAGCCGTCACCGAAGGCCACGACAGGACCCGCATCGCGGCCCACGAGATCGGCCACACCCTCGGCCTTCCGGACACCAAGCCCGGACCCTGCTCCCAGCTGATGTCGGGCTCCAGCGCCGGCACCAGCTGCAAGAACGCCGTCCCCAACGCCACCGAACGAGCCCGGGTCGATTCCGCCTACGCCGGCCGCACCGCCACCCCGGCCCCGGCGGACGGCCGCCTCCTCGTCGACGCACCCTGACCCCGCGCCGGCCGGGGAAACCGCGAACCAGGACATCCCGGACGACCGGCTGACCGGCTGACCGGCTGACCGGCTGACCGGCCGCAGTCGCGGCACACCCGCCACGACGGGCACGACAGCGGCCGGCACCGGACAAAGCCGGTGCCGGCCGCCTCACGCGACGACGGGTCCTCGGCCCGAGCTCGACCGACGGGCGGCGGACGGAACCCGTGTCCTGGCACCCGCACAGCCGGATTCCTGGACCTCGTGGACTTCCCGCGAGCCGAAACGGAGCTGACACCGGATCGGAGGAACCGGCCCCGATTCGGCATCGATACGAACGGTCCCTCCAGGAAGCGGGAGCAGGTGCGGCTTCAGGCGGCCGAGCGGTCCACTCAGGGGATGAAGACCGAGGCCGTCGCGAGGGTGGCCTGGCGGTACGTGTGGTCGACGACATCGCCGGCACCGAAGACGCCGGGGATGTTCGTGCGGGTCGACGGGGAGGCGACCTTCAGGTACCGGGCGTCGTCCAACTCCAGCTGACCGGCGAACAGTTCGGTACGCGGGTCGTGACCGATCGCGATGAACACACCCGAGGCGTCGAGTTGGCGCGTCTCGCCGGTGGCGGTGTGGCGCAGGGTGGCGCCGGAGACGAGCTTCTCGCCCTGGACGGCGGCGATCTCGCTGTTCCAGGCGAAGGTGATCTTCGGGTCGGCGAACGCCCGGTTCTGCATCGCCTTCGACGCGCGGAGGGTGTCGCGGCGGTGGACGACGGTCACCGAGGCGGCGAACCGGGTGAGGAAGGTGGCCTCTTCGAGAACCGTGTCACCACCACCGACCACGATGACGTCCTTGCCGCGGAAGAAGAAGCCGTCGCAGGTCGCGCACCAGGACACGCCCCGGCCGGAGAGTTCGTCCTCGCGCTCGATGCCGAGCTTGCGGTAACCGGAGCCGGTCGCGACGATCACGGTCCTGGCGCGGTGCACGGTGCCGGCGGAGTCCGTCAGCAGCTTGACGTCGCCGCTCAGGTCGACCTCGACGATGTCGTCGTCGATCATCTCGGCGCCGAACTCCTCGGCCTGGGCCCGCATGTTGGCCATGAGGGCGGGGCCGTCGACACCGTTCGAAAAGCCGGGGAAGTTCTCGACCTCGGTCGTGGTGGTGAGCGAGCCGCCGACGAAGATCGAGCTGCCGAAGAGCAGCGGCTTGAGCTGGGCACGGGCGTTGTGGAGGGCGGCGGTGCACCCGGCGGGACCGGAGCCGATGATGACGACCTCGCGCACGTCGTCGGCGCTTCCGCTGGCGGTCGTGAAGGTGCTCAGCTCTCCTGGCTCGAAGCGGTCTTGGCGTCGATCTCGGCGATCAGGCCCTCGATCAGGCCCTTGATCTCATCGCGGATGGGCCGGACCGCCTCGACGCCCTGCCCGGCCGGGTCGTCCAGCTTCCAGTCCAGGTACTTCTTGCCGGGGAAGTACGGGCAGGCGTCGCCGCAGCCCATGGTGATCACGTAGTCGGACGCCTGGACGGCCTCCGTCGTGAGGACCTTCGGCCGCTGGTCGGAGATGTCGATGCCCAGCTCGGCCATCGCCGCGACGGCGGAGGGGTTGACCTGGTCACCGGGCATGGAGCCGGCGGAACGGACCTCGACACGGTCGCCCGCGAGGTGGGTGAGGAAGCCTGCGGCCATCTGGGAGCGGCCGGCGTTGTGGATGCAGACGAACAACACGGAGGCGATCGGCGCGGCGGTCATCACAGGTGGTTCCTTTACTGGGGGGAGATGCCGCGGCCTCGCGCGTTCCGTGGGCCACGGCGGTTACCACCGGCCAAGGCTCCGGGGGGAGCAGCGAGGAGTACGAGGTGCGGCGGCAGGCCGTACGCGAAGGCACCGGGAACGCCGTCGTCCCGGCCGGGCTGCGGGCTCGCCAAGCGGGCTCACAGCCAGTAACGTATCAGCCCATGGTGACGTCAGTCGATAGTGACATGCTGAAGGCGCTGGCCGACCCGCTGCGGATGCGGATCGTGCAACTCCTCGCCCGCGAGGCGCTGTGCACGACCCATCTGGTGGCGGAGACGGGCGCCAGACAGACCAATCTGTCGAACCACCTCAAGATCCTCCGCGATGCCGGTCTGGTGGAAACCGAGCCGTGCGGACGTTTCACCTATTACTTCCTCCGCCCCGACGCCCTCCAGGCCGTCGCGGACGAGCTCGCCGGGCTGGCCACCACGGCCCGCGAAACCGCCGAGGGCCACCGCAAGCGGTCCTGCTGAACCACCCAGCCCCATCCCGGCGGCCCGCACCGCCCCTGCACCAGGAGTGCCCTCCCCCATGAGCGCCACAGACGAGGCCAGACTTTCGATCACCGAGGCCGAGCCTCTCGCTGCCGAGCCCTCCGCCGTACCGCTGCCGAACCGGGTGGCGGCCGAGCTCGTCGGCACCGCCGCCCTGGTCGCGGTCGTGGTCGGCTCCGGCATCCAGGCCACCGAGCTGACCCAGGACGTCGGCCTGCAGCTGCTGGCCAACTCCCTGGCCACCGTGTTCGGCCTCGGCGTGCTGATCCTGCTGCTCGGTCCGGTCTCCGGCGCGCACTTCAACCCGGTCGTGACGCTCGCCGAGTGGTGGACCGCCCGCAAGGATCCCGAGGGCCTCGGCGTGCGCGAGCTCGCCACATACATCCCGGCGCAGATCGCGGGCGCCATCGGCGGCGCGCTCCTCGCCGACGCCATGTTCGGTAAGGCGCTGGTGGAGTGGTCGACGCACGAGCGCAGCGCCGGCCACCTGCTGCTCGGCGAGACCGTCGCCACCGCGGGCCTCATCCTGCTGATCTTCGGCCTCGCCAAGACCGACCACCTGCGCTTCGCCCCCGTCGCGGTCGCGAGCTACATCGGCGCCGCGTACTGGTTCACCTCCTCCACCTCCTTCGCCAACCCGGCGGTCTCCATCGGGCGGGCGTTCACCGACACCTTCGCCGGCATCGCCCCGGGCTCGCTGCCCGGATTCATCGGCATGCAGCTGGTCGGCGGGGCAGTGGGCCTGGCCCTGGTCGCGCTGATCTTCACCCACCGCACCGGCCGCAAGTAGCAGCCACGCGGCCGCCGCGCCCAGCTGCTGCGCATCATGCGCCGAGCCCTTCTGCTGTACGCGATCGGTACCTTCCTCACCGCGTACCCGTTCCCGGCCGGGACCCTGGAGCAGTGGCGGTTCACCGGTGTCCTTCAGCGACTGGGCCTCGTCTACCTGGTGGTGGCGCTGCTGTACGTCACCTGCGCCTGGTCGATGCAGCCCGGCCGCCGGGCCGGCCGGCTCCTGGCGCGGGCGTTCCTGCTCGGCGGGTTCCCCTTCGGGTGCATCGCCCTCTGGACGGTGGCCACGTACACCTTCCACAGCCCGTGGCCCGAATGCGCCGACATCCACGGCCTGGTCCGAGACTGCTCACTGGAGGCCTACCTGGACACCGGCCTGTGGGGCGTCCAGCACAACTTCAACGGCGCCAAGTTCGACCCCGAAGGCCCGCTGTCGACCCTGGTGGCGGTGGTCAACTGCTGGGCGGGCCTTGTTCTCGGCATGGACATCGTCCGCCACGAGCAGCGCTACCGGACGGCCGGCGGCGTGCGCGGCCGGGCCTTCGCGCTGATCGCCGTCGGCGCGCTCTGCGTCGTGGCCGGCCTCGCGCTGGGCCTGGTGATCCCGATCGGCAAACAGCTGTGGACACCCTCGTACGCCCTCGTGACCACCGGGATCATGACCGTCGGCTTCGGCGTGGTCATGCTGGCCTTCGACGGCGGCCTGCGGCCCGCCGCGCCGGTGTGCGGTGGCACGCTCGTGGCGCTCGGGCGCAACCCGCTCTTCTTCTACGTCCTGTCCGAGCTCGTCACCGACACGCTGAACTGCATCCCGGCCCGGTACCACGGCGAGGAGGGCACGCTGTGGAGCGTCGGCGCCCAGGTCACCCTCGCGTCCTGGCTGCCCGGACCGCTGGCCAGTGCGGTGTGGGCGCTGCTGTGGCTGGTGCTGTTCTACGCACCGCTCGCGCGGCTGCTCGCCGCGCGCGGGTGGCACTTCCGGGTGTGACGGCCGGTGGGGCCGGGGCGGGTGCCCCGGCCCCGGGGAAGTCGAAGTCGATCTCGCCGATGCCGTTGCTGTGCGGGGTCAGGTGCGCCACCCGGTACCCGGCGCGGTGCCCGCAGCCAGCGCCGCGGCGGTGAGACAGGTCCGGATGCGCAATGGATGTCCTTGTGTTTCTGGGGGATTCGGGCCGACGCCCGTTCGACACCGTGACACGAGCCACCGGGACGTCAGCCGACGGCGCGAATCAGGTCACGGGAGTTGGCCCGTTCGCCTCATCACTTCACTGACCTGCGGGTATGGCACTGATTCATCCGGGGGACGGCAAGCGCGTCCACGCCGCGGATCTTGGCCCGGCTTCCTAGCATCCGGGGCGTGAACAGCACCCCGCACGCCCCGCCCGTCTTCGACGATCCACTGGGCCGCCGCCGGCTCATGGCGACCGCAGGCGCCCTGGTGTTCGCCGGCTGCCTGCTCGCCCTCGCACTGGCCGGCAGCGTCCTGGCCGCCGATCCGCACGCGCCCACGCGCTCCGTCACCGCGAGCACGCCGCGGTGAGGCGGGCCGCACCCCGGGGGCACTGGTGGGTCCTGGCCGGCATCCTGACCGCGCTGTCGGCGGCCCTGTTCCTGGCCACCGTCGTCCTGCGCGGCGGCGGCGACGCCGGCATCGCTCAGGATCGGGGCCCCGACGACCTCGTCCCCGAAGCCGTCGCCCACGGCGGGCCCGTCCTGGACACCCGCACCGCCACCCCGGCCGCCCTGGCCGTCCGCCCGGGCACCGTCGCCCTGACCTTCGACGACGGCCCCGACCCCACCTGAACCCCGCGGATCCTCCAGGCCCTGGCCGCCAAGCAGGTACCCGCCACCTTCTTCGCCGTCGGCCAGCACGTCGCCCGGCACCCGGAGCTGGTCCGGGCCGAGACGGCAGCCGGACACGAGGTCGGTCTGCACACCTTCACCCACACCGACCTCGCCACCGCCCCCGGCTGGCGCACCGATCTCGAACTCGCCGCGAGCCGGGCCGTGCTCGCCGGCGCCACCGGGCAGGCCACCACCCTCCTGCGCCCGCCCTATTCCTCCACCCCGGACGCCCTCAGCAACAACGACTGGCGAGCAGCCCAGCACACCGGCGAACTCGGCTATCTGGCCGCCCTGTCCACCCAGGACGGCCTCGACTGGCAGTCCCGTGCGCGCAGCCCTGCCTGAGCAAGGCCAAGGAGCCGTGATCCTGTTCCACGACGGCGGCGGCGACCGCTCCCGCACCGTCGCGGCCCTGGGCGCGGTGATCGACACCCTCAAGGCCCGCGGCTACCACTTCACCACCCTCTCCGACGCAGTCGGTCTACCCCCGCAGAGCGCGCCGGCGAGCACCTTCGACCGCTGGTACGGCACCGCGCTGATCGCCGTCATCCGCACGGCCGCCGTAACGCCACCCGTCATCGGCTGGCTGCTGACGGGGGTGGCCCTGCTCACCGCCGCCCGCCTGCTCCTGCTCGCGGTGGCAGCGGCCGTGCACCAGCGGCGCAGCGCCAAGCGGACTCCTTCGGCCCAGGAGCCGCAACTGCGCGCGTCCGCCGTCGTCCCGGCCCACAACGAGCAGGAGACGATCGCCGCCTGTATCCGCGCCCTGCTGGCGGGCGGCTGCCCCGACATCGACATCGTGGTCGTGGACGACGGCTCCACCGACGCCCAGACCACCGCCAACGTCACCGGCCTCGCCGTCCTCCTCCTGCTCCGCCCGCCCCGCCTGTGGGACACCGTCCGCCGACGGCCCGAACTGATCGACGGCGTCATCGAGGAGACCCTGCGCTACGCCACCGTCCTGCAGTTCGGCCTGCTCCGCGTCGCCCGCGAAGCGCTCGCCATCGCCGGACAGCCCATCGCCCCCGGTGACCGGATCGTCCTGCACCTGCCCGCCGCCAACCGCGACCCCGACCGGTTCGCCGACCCTGACACCTTCGACCCGGGCCGCCCCGACGCCGCCAAACACCTCAGCTTCGGCCACGGCCCCCACTACTGCCTCGGCGACCGACTCGCCCGCATCGAACTGCGCACCCTGCTGACCACGATGCTGCGCCGCTTCCCCGACCTGCGCCTGGTCGGTGCCCCGGACCAGACCCCCACCCACCGCCACCGGGTCGTCCACGGCCCGGCCGAGCTCCTCGTGGACTTCACCCCGTGAACCAGCCGGCCCCAGCAGAAGACGGCCTCGGGTACGCCGCCTACGCCTTCGACTTCGACGGCACCCTCGCCGACACGACCGAGCTCAACCACGCCTGCGTCCTCACCGCGCTCGCCGCCCACGGCATCACCGTCACCCCCCAGTGGCTGGCCGCCGAACCCGTCTTCACCGCCCGGCAGTTGCGCCGCCGCCTCGGTATCCCCCCGGCCTCCCTGCCCCAGCGCACCTTCGCCGAGGCGGCCCGCGCGCACTGGTTCGCCCACACCGACCGCATCCGTCCGATCCCCGCCGCCGCGGCCGCCGCCCGCGCCGCCGCCGAACACGCCGCCGTCGCCGTGGTCTCCGCCAACTACAGCGACATCGTCCGCCACGGCCTCGCACTCGTCGGACTCGACGACCTGCCCTGGACCATCGTCGGCCGCGACCACGTCCCCCACCCCAAACCCGCCCCCGACGCCTACCTGCACGCCGCCCGCCTCCTGAACATCGCCCCCACCCGGTGCCTCGCCCACGAGGACACCGACGAAGGCATCACCGCCGCCACCGCGGCAGGCATGCCCGTCATCGACGTCCGGCAGCACCCGTGGCAGTGAGTCCCTGGCAGGTCGACCTGTTGACCAGCGACCTGCCCGGCGAAGATCCGCCCGACGAAGAACCGAAAGGAAGGACGTGCGTGATGAACAACCATCGGCGTGGCCCCGCCCCCACCCTGAAGGGAAAGGTGTGCCTCGTCACCGGCGGTGCACAGGGCGTCGGCCTCGCCACCACCAAGGCACTCGCCCGCCACGGCGCCCACGTCCACGTCACCGGGACGTCACCGCCAGCGACCACCTCCGCCGCAAGGTCGTCCTCCAGTGCAAGCACTACCGCAGACCGGTCGGCTCCCGTGACGTCCAGACGTTCAACGGCACGGCCCGGCCCGAACACGGCGCCGACGTGCCCATCATGATCGGACTCAACGGCTTCACCCGGGACGACACCGCGTTCGCCGCCCGCCACGACCTCATCCTCATCGACCGGCACATCCTCACAAGCTGGGCCCACGGCACCTACCTCTACGACGCCATCGAGGAGAACCAGCACCGCACCGCCGCCTGAGAGGAGGCTGTGTCCTCGGGCCTCGTTCTCCCCGCTATGCCTCTACGTATCCGGGGGGGCCGCTTGAGCTTGATCCGTTAAGGGGCTTGGAGGAGCTAACAGAACGTCGTGGCACCCATGTCTGTACGTCCGTCGGCTCGCTGAATTGGGCGTGGGGAAGAGAGCGCCGTGGTTGGTGTCGGACGATCTGTGGGGCCGGCACGAGGCCGGGGCGTGGGAGCGGCTGCACCAGGTACCGCTGACCGAACTGCACCGCGCCGGAGAGCTGGACTGGTCGCGGGCGATGATCGACGGCTCGCACCACGAGGCCCGTCGCGGCGGCCCCAAACGGGACCGAGCCCGGTCGACCGCGCCCGACCGGGCTCCAAGCGCCATGTGATCACCGACGGGCACGGCACCCCGCTCGCCGTCACCCTGACCGGCGGCAACCGCCACGACGTCACCCAACTCCTACCGCTCCTGGACGCCATCCCGCGCATCCATGGGAAGAGCGGCCGGCCACGCCACCGGCCGCGGCAGTTGTTCGCCGACCGCGGCTACGACTTCGACAAGTACCGCCGGCTGTCGTGGAAGCGGGGCATCAAGCCGGTCATCGCCCGTCGAGGAGTGCCGCACGGCTCCGGGCTCGGAGCCGTGCGGTGGGTCGTCGAGCGGACCAACGCCTGGATCCACGGCTTCCGGCGCCTGCGGATCCGCTGGGACAGCCGTGACGACATCCACGAGGCCTTCCTCAAACTGGCCTGTTGCGTTATCACCTACCGACGCATCCGAGCCTTGTGTTAGCTCCTCTTAGACCTATGAAGTGCCGATGCGCCAGGGTAGTCAGCGATTGGTCAGCATCGATCCGATCAAACGCTGACACAGACGCCCACACGTGAGAATTGAGGGGCCGCTGCCCGGGCCGCCGGGCCGTCGCAGCCCAGGAGGCAACCCGGTCCCGCAGGCTCGACCTCGCCTCTACCCTCGCAGGTCAGCGCACCCGGCCGCGGGCCTTGAGGGGGATGTCGGGGAGGGCCGGGGCGTGGAGGCGGGCGCCGTCGTAGCCGTGGACCTCGCCGAAGCGGGTGCCGGTTTCCCAGTCGTTGCGGGCCTGGAGGATCTCCTCACCGGATCGACCGATGAAGTTCCACCACATACCACGGCTCTGCCGTTTCGTCCCAGGTCAGGGGCTTGATCGACCATCCGGGGTCAGCAAAAGGTCAGCAAGACGCCCGGGAGTCGACACCATGGCCACCATCAACCTCGTCCGCGGCATGGGCAGCTTCTTCAAGGAGTGCGAGCACCCCGAGAGCCGGTGGCCGAGGTGCCCGCACGAGTACAGGATCCGCTACCGCAACGCGGCCGGGCAGCAGACCGAGGAGTCCGGGTTCGCCACCCAGGACAAGGCGAAGTCCCGCCTCGCCGAGGTCTTCCAGGCCCGGAAGAACAACCCGCAGAGCCAGCACAAGGCGGCACGGGTCCAGCAGTACAGCCCGATGCAGTTCCACGAGTACGTCGCCGAGTGGAAGGCCGGCCAGCGCCACCTCAGCCCCAGCTCGCTGCGGCACCTCGACTCACTGCTCGTCCACCACCTCCACCCCGCCTTCCGCAGCCGACGGATGGGCACCTTCGACCACAAGGTCGTCGAGGCGTTCATCCAGACCATGGAGCGCAATGGCGTCGGCCTGGCCACCCAGTCCAACGCCTTCGACAAGCTCAAGTCGATCCTGCTGGACGCCCACCGGCTCGGCCTCTACGACGACAACCCGCTCGACGGCGTCAAGCCCCCGCAGTACGACCCCCAGCGCGCCGTCATCCCCTCCCCCGCCCAGGTCCGGGACATACGCACCGCCGGCGACGACACCTTCCGCCTCGTCGCCGACCTCATGAGCGGCTGCGGCATGCGCAACGGCGAGGCCCTGGCCGTCAACATCAACAACATCGTCGCCGACGACGTCTACCGGATCACCGAGCAGGTGAACCAGACCACGAAGGCCTACGCGCCCCTCAAGCACCGCAAGGCCGACGACTACCGCGACGTCCCGCTCGCCGCCCGGGTCAGGCACTCCATCGAGTCGTACGCCGACACCTACGGCACCGTCGACGGCTACCTCCTCCGGCACCCGCGCGACCTGGCCAAGCCCCTGCCCGACCACTACATCGCGAACCAGTGGAAGCGGATCAAGAACGGCGGCCTCGTCGAGATCCCCGAGGGCATGGTCGTCTACGGCCTGCGCCACTTCTTCGCCTCGAACTGCCTCAACCACAACCTCCCCATCACCGACGTGGCCGAATGGATGGGCCACAGGAGCATCGACATCACCTTCAAGATCTACCGCCACCTCATGCCAGGCTCCATCGGCCGCGCCGCCCAGCTCCTCGACCTCGGACTCGCTGCCTGAACACGTGGTGGCCCTGCCCCGGCGCGCGGGGCAAGGCCACCATGCGGCGATCGCGTCAACTCATCCGCCGGACAGCCGCTGCTGCTTCACCCACGCCTGAACCTCGGACACTTCGAACTGAAGCTTGGCATTCCGCCCGCACCCGAACCGGTACGGGACAAGCCCGCTTCGCGGGGCTTCCCGATAGACCCAGGCGACGGACATATTCAGATAGGCAGCGGTCTGCTTGACGGTCATGAACTGCTCAGGCATGACAAACTTCCCCTCGACTGCCGACCCCACCCACCGATCGGCGGGAGAGGCGAGTGTCGCGGGGCCGGGCTGCTTGGCCGAACTGCACCTTGGTGGTACGGGCCTTCCGAGCGGCCCTGGGCCCTGTCCGGCCCATCTTGGGGGGTGGCCGTACTGGTTCTTTGTGGGGCCTGGTGAGGTCTGGGTCGGTCTTGATGTGGGACTGCCCCGCCGGCCCGTTGGGCGTGGCGGGGCAGTGGGGTGGCGCGGAGGTGGTCAGAGGCCGCCGGCGTACAGCAGCTCGTTGGGACTGCTCTTGCTGACGGTCAGGGCGTCCTTCGTGCTTTCGGTGGCGAGCCACAGCGCGAGGTCCTCAGGGGTCGCGTCGGTGTGACCGGCGAGGTAGAGGGCTACGGTGCCGGTGACGTGCGGGGCGGCCATGGCGGTGCCGGAGTTGGAGACGCTGCCGCCGCCGAGCTTGGCGGAGGTGATGTCCTGGCCGGGCGCGTACAGCGAGACACACGTGCCGTAGTTGCTGAAGTCGGTCTCCTCGTCGTACTTGTTGGTCGAGCCGACGGTGATGACCCGCGTGGCGGAGGCAGGTGAGGCGGTGCAGGCGTCGCGGGCGCCGTTGCCGCCGGAGACGACGGGCAGGATGCCCGCGGTGGAGAGCGCGTCGGCGGCGTCGTTGAGCGCGTCGCTCTTGTCGCCACCGACGGAGATGTTGGCGACAGCGGGCTTCTTGGCGTTGGCCGCCACCCAGTCGAGGCCGGCGATGAGCTGCTCGGTAGTGCCCTGGCCGTCGCAGCCGACGACGCGGACGCTGACCAGGTTCACCTTGCGGGCAACGCCGTAAGTCTTGCCGCCGACGATGCCCGCGACGTTGGTCCCGACGCCGCTGCAGTCGGCACCGTTCTTCCCGTCGCCGACAGTGTCGGTGCCCAGGGTGGCGCGGTCCTCGAACTCGTCGTGGCCGAAGTCGATGCCGGTGCCGATCATGTAGGCGGTGACGCCGGCTCCGTTGCCCTCGACGTTGAACTCCCCGTCACCGGTACCTGCGGTCTTGTCCCAGTCGTGCTGGTCGATACGGTCCAGGCCCCAGCTGGCGGCCACTGCCCGCTTGTCCCGGGCGGGCGAGGCGGTGGCCCCATGGGCGCCGGCACGGCCGTTCTCCTCGACGGCGTCCACCCCCGGCAGGGCACGCACTCGCTCCAACTGGGCTGCGTCCAGGCGGGCGGAGAACCCGTTCAGGACGTGGCGGTAGGTGTGCAGCGGCTCGACGCCCCCGACCCTGGCCGCCACCCGGGCCGGGTCCAGGCCCTTGTCCACCGTGACGATGTACTCGCCGGGAACAGCTGCGGCCATCCTGTGCAGGGGAGCCGCGACGGCTCGTCCGGACGGGCCGTCGGCTGCCGCTCCCTGCGCGGCGGCCAGGGGAATCATCAGGATGAGGGCGGCGGACGCGCAGCGCGCGGACAGTCGCATCAGGTCTCCGTTCACGAGAAAGGGGGACCGCCCGGGGCAGGGGCAGCCCCGCACACGACGGTCACCTGATGCATCGTCCGTCTGCGGACCTTCCTTGAGCACGGCGCGCCGCAGGAGCCTGCTCGGTTTCCGTTTGGCGGAGTGGTCGTTGACCCGGCCGTGGAGGACATGGGCAGGGCGATCTCACGGACGAGCAGTGGGAGCGGCTTCGGCCGTACCTGCCGGTGGGCACTGGGCAGTGCGACAGGTGGCGCGACCACCGGCAGGTGATCAACGGGGTGCTGCACCGGATTCGGACCGGTGCGCCGTGGCGTAACGTGCCCAACCGCCACCGGCCGTCGAAGACTGTTGCCGGCCGGCATCGGCCGTCGAAGACTGTTGCCGGCCGGCATCGGCGGTGGTCGGCGGACGGTACCTGGGCTCTGGTACTCCGTCGGCTCCAGGCCGAGGCCGACGCGGAGGGTGACATCGACTGGGAGATCGCGGTCGACTCCACCTCGGTGCGCGCCCACCAGCACGCGGCTGGTGCCCGCCGTACGGTGCCGATCCTTCTGCGGTCCAGGCGCTGCTCCGCCAGCGGGATCTGGCCAGGTTCCGGGCAGGCCGCAGCCTGGGTCTGCGAGGGTGATGCCCTGGGCCGCTCGCGAGGCGGCTTCACGACCAAGATCCACCTAAGTGCCGACGGCCGGTGCCGGGTGCTGCCCCTGGTACTGATGCAGGGCCAGCGCGCGGACTATACACAGTTGTTCAAGGCGGTGATGAGCGGCATCCGGGTTCCCCGCATCGGTGTCGGCCGGCCTCGGAGCACCCCGTCGAGCGTCAGCGCGGACAGGACGTACAGCAGCCTGGCAATACGCCAGTACCTGCGGCGACGCGGGATACGCCACAGCATCCCCGAGAAGAGCGACCAGGCGGCCAACCGCCGCATGCGCGGGCAAGCCGGCGGCCGACCACCCGGGTTCGATCAGGTCCGGTACAGGAAGCGCGACACCGTCGAGCGAGCCATCAGCAAACTGAAGAACTACCGCGCCGTCGCGACGAGATACGACAAGCGGGCCTGGCTCCGCACATGATCGACCGGACAGGGCCTAGGGCCTGTGTGAGGTTGTGATCAGTTTTCGGGTTCTGCCCTCTTCTGAGGGGGGAACCCTGTAGGACTGTGGCTGTGACGCGTAGGCAACTCGCTGATGATCAGTGGAATTTGATCGAGCCGTATCTGCCGGTCGGCAGGTTCGGGCCGTACCCCGAGCGGCTGCGGGAGCAGTTCGAGGGGGTGATCTGGCGGTTCCGCTCCAGTGCC